>JAEEQN010000035.1 GCA_016285345.1 Victivallales bacterium
TGGAGAGGCCGGTGATGTAGACGCGATCGGGATCGGCGTCAAATTCTTTGATCTTCGCTTCGATCATGTCCGGGATCATGCCCGTGGACTTGGAGGGCAGGGGCTGGAGAGCCGCGCCTGCGCCGCCGCGATGCAGCGGAGCCCAGAGCTCGGAGGACGGGCACTGGCAGGTGATGAGCACGACCTTCTGCTTCTGGTCGCGGATGTTCTTCACGATGTCGGACACGCCGAGTTCGTTCTGGGCGAGGTTGTTGTCGCCGCGTTCGCCGATGCCGTGCAGGAAGACGAGGATCGCGGGCTTCCCGGCCTGATCCTTGTTGTAGAGGTGCTGGCAGATGTTCAGCTTGTCTTCACCTTTCGTGAAGGGCTTCTGTTCCAGTTCGGTTTCTTTGAGGATCTTCTGCCATTTTTCAGTCTGGCTCTGCTGCTGGCCCTGCTGCGGAGCGCCGCCGCCCGGGAACTGGGCATAGGCCTGGCTTGCCGCGATGGCGCAAACCGCGATCGCGATCATTCTGACGGAGCATTTCATTTTGTTGTTCTCCTGTTTGTGTTGTTTGGGGTGTTGAGTTGGTTATGATGGTGAAAGGAACATCGTTTTTGTCGCGGAATCGTGCGGCATGCGTGCACACGAATCCATTCTTCAACTAATATAACGTGGAAAGTGCAGGATTGTATATGTAGTTTTTTGTTTGAAAGATGTATTTTTTATCTTATTTGGTTTAAAACCGAAGCAAAAACCGAGTTTTTTCCCTTTTTTTCAGCCGAAATGACACAATAATCCCTGCACGCCACGCCGGATTATCGCGGATGCAGGGAAGAAAAAGGCGCCGGAGGTCGTCCGGCGGCGCTGTGAAATCAGAAAGTGAGCGAGTTCAGGTAGCGGCAGGCGGCGAGGGCGGCCGTGGCACCGTCGCCGACCGCGGTCGCGACCTGGCGGACACCCTTCGTACGGCAGTCGCCCGCGACGAACACGCCGGGCGTCTTCGTGAGGCAGGCTTCGTCGGAGGCGATGAAACCGCCCTTGTCGAGGTCGCAGACGTCCTGGAAAGGCTTGTTGTCGGGCATCTGGCCGATGGCGACGAACACGCCGTCGAGCGTGAGGACGGATTCCTTGTCCTCGGCGGTGTTTTTGATCTTAATCCCGGTGAGTTCCGGTTCGCCGAGGAGCTCGGTTACGACCGTGTTGCAGATGATCTTCACATTCGGGCGCGACTTGAGGATCTGGGCGAGGCTGACCTCGCCCGTGAGCTTGGGCAGGTTCTGGACGATCGTGACGGTCTTCGCGGTTTCGGAGAGCAGCACGGCGTCCTGGAGCGCTGTGTTGCCGCCGCCGATGACCGCGATGTCCTTGTCCTTGTAGAAATCGCCGTCGCAGAGCGCGCAGTAGGAGATGCCGTGTCCGACGAGGTCGTCCTCGCGGGGGAGCCCGAGCGGCCTGTGGCGTGACCCGGCTGCGACGATGACGGACTTGCAGAGGTACTGCGTGCGCGGGGTGACGACGGACTTGATCTTGCCGTTGTCGTGGATGGCGGTGACTTCATCAAGTTCCAGCTCGGCGCCGTGGTGGATCGCCTGGTCGACGAGCTTCTCTCCGATCTCGCTGCCGGAAAGCGCAAGATAACCGGGGAAGTTCTCGACCTTGGGCGAATACACGATCTGGCCGCCGAAGGATTCGCGTTCCAGGATCAGGACCGAACGGCCCGCGCGCCGCGCATAGACGGCGGCGGTGAGGCCGGCGGGCCCCGCTCCGACGATGATGATGTCGATCATACCGGAAACCGCTCCTTTCCGTCAGACTGCCACGGCGGCGGATTCTTCGATGAAGCGGCGGATATTGGAGACATTTTCGAACTTCTCCATCTTGCCGCCGCGGATGACGACGAGCGTGGGCGCCTGGCGGATGCCGTACAGGTCGGCGGAGGCGATGTCCTCGTTGGCGAGGATCACGTCGTAATGGATACCCGCCTGATCGAGGAAGCGCTTCGCCATCTTGCAGTTCGGGCAGGTGCCGGTGGCGAAGAGGATCACGCGGTCGGAAGCGCCTGCCGCGGCGGGCGCGGGCTTCTCGACGGGATGCTCGGTCGATTCATGGGCGGGGGCGTCGTGGTGGACGGGCTTGTGGCTCATGGATTTGCCGATGTCGTAGGTCTTGCGGTCCTTGTACTCCTGCGACTTGCCGTCGTTCCAGTTCTGGACGGGGCGGTAATAGCCGGTGATGCGGCTGTAGACCTCGGTCTTCTCGCCGCACTTGGAGCAGGTGTTCTTCTCGCCGGAGATGTAGCCGTGGTTCTTGCAGACGGAGTAGGTCGGGGAGAGCGTGTAGTACGGGAGACGGTAGTTCTCTGCGATCTTGCGGACGAGAGTCGCGGCGCTCTTCCAGTCCGGGAGCTTCTCGCCGAGGAAGGCGTGGAAGACGGTGCCGGAGGTGTAGAGCGTCTGGAGCTTGTCCTGGATGTCGAGCGCGGAGAAGATGTCGTCCGTGTAGCCGACGGGCAGGTGGGAGCTGTTCGTGTAGTACGGGGTGTCGTCGTCGCCCTTGGAGGCCGTGATGATCTCGGGGAAGCGCTTGCGGTCGTGCTTGGCGAGACGGTACGCGGTGGATTCGGCGGGCGTGGCTTCGAGGTTGTACAGGTCGCCGTATTTCTCCTGGTAGTCGGAGAGGCGTTCGCGCATGTGGTTGAGGACGGCGGCGGTGAAATCCTGCGCGGCGGGATCGGTGAGGTCGCGGCGGACCCACTTCGCGTTGAGGCACGCCTCGTTCATGCCGACGAGCCCGATGGTGGAGAAGTGGTTGTCGAATTTGCCGAGGTAGCGTTTCGTGTACGGATAGAGGCCTTCGTCGAGGAGGCGCGTGATGACCTCGCGCTTGATCTTCAGCGAACGCGCCGCGATGTCCATCATGTGATCAAGACGCTTGTAGAAGTCCTCCTCGTCCGTGGCGAGGTAGGCGATGCGCGGCATGTTGATGGTCACGACGCCGATGCTGCCGGTGCTTTCGCCGCTGCCGAAGAAGCCGCCGGATTTCTTGCGGAGCTCGCGGAGGTCGAGGCGGAGGCGGCAGCACATGCTGCGGATGTCGCTCGGTTCCATGTCACTGTTCACGTAGTTGGAGAAATACGGCGTGCCGTACTTGGAGGTCATTTCGAAGAGCAGGCGGTTGTTCTCGGTCTCGCTCCAGTCGAAGTCGCGCGTGATGGAGTAGGTCGGGATCGGGTACTGGAAGCCGCGTCCGTTGGCGTCGCCCTCGATCATGGTCTCGATGAACGCCTTGTTGATGAGGTCCATCTCGGCCTTGCAGTCCTTGTACTTGAACGGCATTTCCTTGCCGCCGACGATCGCGGGCAGCTCGGCGAGGTCGTTCGGCACGGTCCAGTCGAGCGTGATGTTGGAGAAGGGCGCCTGCGTGCCCCAGCGGGACGGGGTGTTCACGCCGAAGATGAAGGACTCGATGCACTTCTTGACCTGCTCATAGTTGAGGTTGTCGGCCTTCACGAACGGCGCGAGGTAGGTGTCGAAGGAGGAGAACGCCTGCGCGCCCGCCCATTCGTTCTGCATGATGCCGAGGAAGTTCACCATCTGGTTGCAGAGTGTGGCGAGGTGGGACGCGGGTGCGCTGGTGATCTTGCCGGGGACGCCGCCGAGGCCTTCCTGGATGAGCTGCTTGAGGGACCAGCCGGCGCAGTAGCCGGTGAGCATGGAAAGGTCGTGCAGATGCAGGTCGGCGTTGCGGTGCGCGTTCGCGATCTCGTCGTCGTAGATCTCGGAGAGCCAGTAGTTGGCGGTGAGCGCGCCGGAGTTGGAGAGGATGAGTCCGCCGACGGAGTAGGTGACGGTCGAGTTTTCCTTCACGCGCCAGTCGTTGATCTTCAGGTAGTCGTCGATGGTGGTCTTGAAGTCGATGATCGTGTTGGCGGTGTTGCGGAGTTTCTCGCGCTGGCGGCGGTAGAGGATGTAGGCTTTCGCGACGTCGGCGTAACCCGCCTGCACGAGCACGGACTCCACGCTGTCCTGAATGTCTTCAACGGCGATCAGACCTTCCTTGATCTTCGGCTCGAATTCGGCGGTGACCTTCAGCGCGAGGAAATCGATGACCGAAGGATGGTAGTTCTTTTCCTGCGCCTCGAACGCCATCTTGATCGCGTCGGAGATCTTCGTGATGTCGAAGTCGATGACTTTGCCGTTGCGTTTCTGGACCTGATACATGATTTTTGTTGCTCCTGTGTTGAAAATGTTATTTGTTGAAAAATGAAAAAGTGTTCAGGATTCCGCCTCGGACGTATCGACGCCGCGCAGCTGTGCGTTCGGGATGAACTCCCGGACGGCTTCCAGCGCGCGCTCCATCTCGTCGTCCGGCATCGCGCTCAGCCCTGCGCCGAGCAGATCGCCGGAATCCTTGAATTTCTGAAGAAAGTAATGCTCGACTCCGGCGTGTTCCCGTGCGAGCGCGGCCAGGTCGTCGACCGTGTGGAACTGGCGGACGACGGTTGTGCGGAGCTCGTAATAATCGAGCGGGGCTGTCTTGAGGTAGGCGGCGCTCTCCGCGACGCGTTCCGCCATGCCGGTCACCCCGGTCGTCTCGTCGTACTTGGCGTAGGTGTTCTTCACGTCCATCGCCACCGCGTCCACGAGGCGGCGTTCCACGAGGTCCTGCAATCGTTCGGGGAACGATCCGTTCGTGTCGAGCTTGATGAGCAGATGATAAGAACGCAGCAGATCCAACAGCTCGGCGAGGTCGGGACGCATCACCGGTTCGCCGCCCGTGATGCACGCGCCGTCCAGAATCTTTCCCCGCTTGGACAAGTAGTCTTTCAGCTCGTCGAGCGTGATCATGGCCGAATCCTCCTGCGGGACCACGACGAGCGAGGCATTGTGGCAGAACGGGCAGCGGAAGTTGCATCCGTGCAGAAAAATGGTGCAGGCGACCTTGCCGGGGTAATCCAGCAACGTGAGCTTCTGCAGTCCAAAACGGGAGTCGGCGTTCATTTAAGCAAAGGGATGTGGATGGTGGTGATGAAACATAAAGAAAACCACAACATCTTGTGGTGTTCCGGTATAATATAATCAACACCTTGATAAATGCAATCCCAAAACGGAAAAATTTTCTCAAAAAATAAACCGAAATTAATGCACAATTTTCATTATGTCAGAATGACGCTGAAAAATCGAAACGTCGGAAGCAGTAAATATGCTGATAATCAGATGGATAAACGGATTTCTTGATCCGAAGGGACTTTTTTCGGAAAAAATGCGGAATCGGGCTTGAAAAATCGGAAAGAGCTGTTTGCGTCCAAGGGGAGGGCGCGGCCGCCTTTTTCGGGATGTTGTGCGTCAGCCTTCAGGGATGCCGCTTGAGGCGAGGTCCTTGTGGCGGGGCAGGTAGCCGAATTTGTAGTACAGGAGGCAACCGAGCATGAGCGCGGGGAAGAACGCGGCAGCGAGGAGCCCGGCTTTGAGGTCGTCGCCGAAGAACGACGCGATCCTGCCGACGTACACGGGGCCGAGGCCGCAGCCGAAGTCGCCGGGCAGGGCGAGCAACGCGAACATCGCGGTGCCGCCGAGGGGGATGGCGAGGGACGCCGTGCTGAAGACGCCTGCCCAGAGGATGCCCGCCGCCCAGCCGCAGAGGGCGCATCCGGCGAGCGCGAGGGCGGGCCAGGGCGCGAATACGGCGGTGAGGTAGGCGGCGATGCTGAGCGCGCAGCTCGCGATGAGGCAGTTGATGAGGTTGAGGCGCGTGCTGAACGCCGCATAGAGTGTGCGCGAAAGTCCCATGAGGAGCGCGAAGAGGCACGGCCCGGCGAGGTCGCCGACCTCCTTCTTCACGCCCAGGGCGGACTCCGCGAACGACGACGCCCACTGGTTCATGCAGTGCTCGGACGCGCCCGCGCAGAGCATCATCACGGCCATGAGCCAGAAGACCGGGAGTTTGAAGAGGCCGAGGATGCCGAGCCCCTGTTTCCCCTCGGCGATCAGAGGACGCATCGGCACGAACATGAAGTAGAATCCGTCGAGAAGCGGGACCGCCGCCCAGACGAGCGCGAGCCAACGCCAGTTGTCGAGTCCGATGTAATGGAAAAACAGCGTCGATCCGAGCACGACGATCATCTGTCCCCAGCAGTAGAACGAATGCACGAGGCTCATGGCGGCGGCCTTCCGTTTGAACGGGCACGCCTCGACGACCGGGCTGGTGACCGCCTCCACCACGCCGCCGCCGACCGCGTACAGCGCGACCGCGCAGGTCAGACCGAGAAGGGGATTCGGCATGAGGTCGGGCAGGATCGTCATGAGCACAAGTCCGGCGGCGGAACAGAATTGTCCGACGATGAGCGTGAGCCGATAGGATATCCTGTCCGCGAGCTCGGCGCAGGCGAACGCCACGCACATCTGGAGCCAGAAGTTCCCGATGAGGAGATACGTGAGCTGACCGAGCTCAAGATCGTAGGCGTGCATGAACCAGAGGAAGAGCAGCGGCGCGAAGTCGTTGACGATGGCCTGCGTGACATAGCTGATGTTGCAGGCGTGGAGCGTGTGGACGTAGCTTTCGCGGATGCTCATGTTCAGTTCGGGTGTTGAGGGTTGAAGAAGAAAACACACTAATAAAATAACCTCCCGCGCGGACGATTTCAAACGCAAAACCGGAATCGTGCTTGATTTTTACGCGGACATGTGCGATATTATCTGGTCAAATCTTCACTCGAAAGGCGAACATGCTTCTCTCCATCGTGACCGTTACCAAAAATGCAGCCGGGACCGTGGCGCACGCGGCGGAATCCCTCGGCCGGCCGCTGCCCGACGGCGTCGAATACATCCTGAAGGACGCCGGATCGACGGACGGGACCTGCGAGGTCGTCCGCGGAATCCAGCCGGACGCGCTCGTCGTGCAGTCGCCAGACCGAGGCATCTATGACGCCATGAACCAGGGGTGGGCGCGGGCGAACGGGGAATATGTGATGTTCCTGAACGCGGACGACCGGTATCTGCCGGGCGTGCTGGAGGAGATCATGCGCGAACTGCGCGCAAATCCCGATGCGGACATCCTGCACGGGTGCATTCGCGTGAACGGTCGAAAATACAGCCCGGCGCAGGGAATAGCGTCTTTTCATAGCGCGCGGATCTTTCATCCGGCATCGGCGATCCGGCGTTCCCTGCTGGAACGTCTGGACGGATTCGATATCCAGTGGAAGATTTGCGCTGACCTCGATTTTTTCCTGCGTGCGAAGGAGTCCGGCGCAATGTTCCGGTTCGTCGACCGGGAGATCACGGATTTCGCGCTGGGCGGCGTGAGCACGGTCCGGCGTCAGGAAACCGCGTCCGAGGTGCGGCGGATCCTGCTGAAACATGGATTCGGGTGCGTTTTCGCGGACGGATACTATCTTGCCGCGCGTCTGAGAGCGTGCGCGGCCCGTGCCGTCAAACTGCTGAAAGGCTCCTGATCCACTGGAAATAATCAAGCTGCTCGGACGGCGGACTGAATGGTTCGTCGCCTTCTTTTGCGCGTTCCAGCAGGAAGATCGCGGCAAATTCCATCGCTTCGAGGCCGTACAGCCGCATCGCGCGGTCGGCGAACGCGGAACGTTCCTCTGTCAGGATCACGAGCGCATGTTCGGCGTCTCCGGCGGACAACACCGCATCGGCGAGCGAAAGAACGCGGTCGGGTAGGCGGTCGAATCCGGCCAGCGAGAAGACCGGGACCTTCATGCCGAAGCGGATGGCGGCCGCGCCGGGGACGGCGTTGTGGACGGAGCACGAGAACGACACCGGGCCGATCTGGTCCTCCGGGAAGTCGATCAGGTCGTTCTGGAGCGCCGTGATGCGGCTCTGCACGCCGAGCATGCTGCCGAACAGAATCGGAGCATCGTCGGGGCGTCCTTCGAGACGGTCGAGCGCGGAGAGGACCGCCGCCGTCATGCGGTCGGAACGCCGTCCGAGCCCGAGGCGGGCGCGTTCGGCGCGTAGGAAATCGTCGTCCCAGCGCAGGTCCGTGCCGGGGACGGTGAACGAGGATGCGGTCAGATGAAGCGCCATGATTCAGCCCGGCCTTTCCGCGATGAGGACAGTATCCGTGCCGCCGAATGCCAGAGATGAAGAAGCCGCGAAACGCGTTCCGGCGGGGAGATTCAATGGCTCGGTCAGAGGCGCGCATGCGAGCGCGGGATCGGGCGTTTTGCAGCCCGGACTCGCCGGGACAAAACCGTCGCGCAGCATGAGCATTGTGAAGATGAATTCGAGTGTGCCGGCGGCGCCGAGGGTGTGCCCGGTGAAACGTTTCGTGGAGAGGAACGGAGGCGTGGCATCAAGTCCGGCTTCTTTCACCAGTCCGGCGAACGCCGCGGCCTCGCACTGATCGTTCAGGACGGTCCCTGTGCCGTGAGCGTTGATGAACGCGATGTCATTGAGCGAAAGCCCGGCACGTGACAGGGCGTCGCGGAATGCGCGTTTCATGCCGCCGCCGGTCACGTCCGGCGCGGTGATATGCGAGGCGTCGCAGCTCATGCCGAACCCGCGCAAGGCGAATTCCGGCTTGCGGCCGCGTTTCCGCGCGCATTCGGGCGTTTCGAGAATCACGACGCCCGCGCCTTCGCCGAGGTTCAGTCCGGCGCGTGCGGAATCGAACGGACGGCACGGGAAGGGCGAGGTCACGCCGAGCACGTGGAATCCGGCGACCGGGGTGCGGTGGAGTTCGTCCGAGCCGGCCACGATCATGCGTTCGCACTGGCCGGAGAGGAGGCAGAGCGCGGCGATGGAAACGGCGTCCGCGCCGGAGGAACACGCGTTCGAGACCGTGTGAAGCGGCCCGGTCAGGCTGTATTCGCGGGCGATCGCCTCAGCCGGATTGGAGTTCAGGAAGCGTTCCACTGGAGCGTTTTCGTCCGTGTCCGGATTCTCCCGAAGGCGTGCGTAGTAAGCCGTGTCAGTGAACTGGTGGGCGATGGTCGTGCCGACGACGCATCCGGTCGCGGAATCGCGCAACATGTCCGGCGTGAGTCCGGAGGCGTCCAGCGCCCGTGCCACGACCGCGCGGATCATGACGAGCGTACGCGGTTCATCCTCTTCGTTTTTGAATGAATCGAGGTAAAATACCGGATCGCTGATGGCCGAGTCGATCATATTACAGGCGGGACGCGGCGTTTCGGGCGGGCGTTCCCCATGGAACAGCGCCAGCGTCTCGGCGTCGGTTGTCCCGGCGCAGGAGAGGTGTGCGAAACCCGTCACGACGGGATCAAACGGCATTCGATGGATCATGTGCGGTCCTCCCATACGTTTTCAAACAGGAAACAGTCGTAAGGATGCTCCGTTGCCATGCGTTCGAGGTCGGCGGCGTAGGACTGGACATCCTCCTGAAACTTGACGCCGGATGCATCGCGCACGGGGCGTTTCGGACGCATGACCGTCCCGAATTCGAGCTGGAGTTCGCGATAGGATTTCCCGCGCGTCAGGAAGAAAGGCACGACCGGGGCTTGCGCCTTTGCCGCCAGAAAGAACGCCGCCGCGGGGAATCGCGCGGTCTCGCCGAAGAACTGAACCGGCACGGAATCGGTCTCCAGACAGCGGTCGCCCATCAGCCCGACGGCTCCGCCCGCGTCCAGCACCTCGAACGCCTCCAGCAGGCCGCCGAACGCGCCCGCTGTGTCGATGATGTGCATCGGGGCCGCTTCGCCGCCGTTGAATGCCCGGCTCTTGTCGACGTCGGCGTTCTGATCCGGCTTTGCGACGAACGCCACCTTGCGCCCTCCGGCGTTCACACAGTGCATGGCTGCCTGCCACGCGCCGAAATGCGAACAAAGAAAAACGAGTCCGCCGGGGGCGTTCCGGACCGGTTCGAAGACTTCGGGATTGCGTTCGCGGACTTTCGCCTGTCCGTTTGCCAGCGCTAACGCCATGATGAGTGCCTCGCCCTGCGCCGTGAAGAGCCGCCACACATGGCGTTTCATGCGGAGCCCGTCGGCGTCGGGGAAACGGTGCTTCAGGTAGGGCAGGGCGCGTTGTTCCGCCTGTTTGTCCGTGAGCGCATAAGAGAGCGCGATAAACTTGACGAGGAAGCAAGCCGCGCCGGGGCCTAAGACGGACAGGATGCCACGGAGGATCGCCGATCCGAGCCTGTTTTTGCGCGAGTCGCTCAAATTCGCGGCTGATTGTGCTGGTTCTCGGCTCATGTGCGTGCGTTCCTTCCGCGGATGATGGAACGGCAGAGTTCGGCGGCAAAATACACGATGACGGCGAAGATCAGGGCGAAGACCGGGGCGAGGATGACGCTTCCGAGGAGCCATTCGAACCAGCGCAGATGGATTTCGCGGACCGTGCTGTGGAAATTGAGGTCCTCCGGAAGCAGGAATTTGCCGTGCCGCAGGTAATAGCCGAGTTCGATGCAGATGACCGGGCAGAACGGCGGCATGAACGGATTCTGCGCCATGACCGCCATGGCTTTGTTGAGGTGGAGCCGGGTCGCGACGTAGAGGATCAGGATCGTGCAGAACCCGTATGTCGGATACACGGCGAGAAGTGCGCCGACGAACGCGGAAAAGGCGAGTCCGAGAGAGGACGTATTTTCCTTGACGAGCCACGCCCAGAGTTCCTTCAGGTTCCACAGGCGAGGGTATTCGCGGGGCGTTTCGTGCAGTTTTTTGATGCCGAACGGGATGAGGCGGCGGAACACCAGTCGCGTATGCAGCCAGGTCATGCGGAGGTTGTCACGGAACGGGTGGAAATGCGAGACGCGCTCGCCGGGCGGATCGTAGTGCGTGGAGATCGGGACTTCGGCGAGGTCGAGCCCCGCCCACATGCAGCGCGTGAGGAGTTCGGTCTCGAATGTGTAGTGCAACGAGGAGCATTTGATCCGCGAGATGTATTTGAGCGGGTACGCGCGGAATCCGCTCTGCGAGTCCGATATCTTTTTGCCCGTCTCGACGAGAAACCAGAAATTGGAGAACATGCGCCCGAATTTGCTGCGTCCGGGGACGTTCGGCACGGAGAAATCGCGCACACCTGCGACGAGCGTCCAGTCGTTCTGTTCGAGGATCGGCAGGAACCGCGGGATGTCCTCCGGGTCGTGCTGGGCGTCGGCGTCGAGCGTGATCATGTAGTCGTAGCCGCGCGGAGCGAGCGTGCGGACGGCGGTGAGGAGCGCCGCGCCCTTGCCCAGGTTGCGCGGATGCCGGATAACCTCGATGTCGGTTCCTGCGTAGTACTCCGCCAGATTGATGTCCTCCGATCCGTCGTCGATCACGAGGACGTCGGGCATGACGGCGCGCGTGCGTTCGATCACGGCGGGGGCCGTGGAGGCATGGTTGTAAACGGGGATCACGCAGCAGCAGCGCATGAGGTCGTCCCCCTTGTCTTTACTCCGCGTGGAAAACGCGCCGGGCGAGGGTTTCGGGACCGGAATCGTCCGGGATTTCAAGCGTGCCGCCGGGTTCCGCCAGCAGGACGGTCAGCTTGTCCGATTCGTAATGGCAGATCATCACGCGCCGGATGCCGGGCATCTCGAAGAAGTTCGTGACTTCGTCCCAGAGGACGGGCCAGCGTCCGAGCGAATCCATGTAGAAACACGGCCCCGTGAGCTTGAGCGAGATCGCGGCCTCGCACGGCGGCGTGGTCGGGAGCGTGCCGACGAAGAGGTGTCCGCGCCCGAGGTGGCGTCCGTGTTCGCGGTAGTCGTTGAAATAGTTCAGGTTCTGTTCGTGGCAGCCCTGCCTCCCGAAATCAAGGATGGCGGTTTCGCGGACGGCGTCGACCTCGGCGTCGCGGTGCGCGAGGACGGCGGTGAGGATGTAGGTGCGGACCTTCGCGTCACCGCGCCGGAAATTGTCGAGCCCGTAGACGTGCGGAAACTCGTCCTGCGCTCCGGAGACTTTCGCCTTGGCGTCCTGCGTGTCCTCCGCCGTGCAGACGAGGCCGCGCCGCCAGGTGCGGAAAGAAAGGCCGTCGGCCGTAACGCCGCCGATGATATGCCAGGGATACGTGCTCATGAAACGGCCTCCAGGATGATGACGGCGTTCAGGCCTCCGAATCCGGAGTTCATGCACAGAACGCGCGGTTTTTCGAGTTTGCGGATTTCAGTGGAGACGTAGCGGGCGGCATCCGGTTCCGGCGTAACGAGGGACGTCTGGGGCGGAATCAGCCCGGTCTCCAGCATGCGGACGCCGACCACTGCTTCCACGAGGCCCGCGCCGGCGAGCGTATGACCGCACGCGCCCTTCACGGAGAGCATCGGCACGGAGCGTTCGCCGAAGACGCGGCGGATCGCCTGAAGCTCCATGTCGTCGTTGTAGCGCGTCCCCGTGCCGTGTCCGATGACCGCGCCGATATCGTCCGGGGTGAGCCCGGCCTCGTTCAGAGCGTGGACGATGGCTTCGGAGAGCGCTTCGCCGTGCGGCATGGGGGCGGTGATATGGACCGCGTCGCAACTCATTCCGCCGGACGCGAGGACCGCGCGCGGCTTCAGGCCGAGTTCGGCGGCCTTCTTCGCGGAGCAGATGTTCACGATGGACGCGGCGTCGCCGAGCAGAAGCCCGTCGCGGTTGCGGTCGTACGGACGCGCGATGGTCCGGGCGAGGGCGCGGAGCGTGGCGAAGCCGGAGAAGATGAACTCGCTGACGTAGTCTGTGCCGATCACGACCGCGCAATCGAGGCGACCGCCGCGGATGTGGCGGTTCAGCGAGACGAACGCGGAGTTCGAGGACGCGCATGCGGCGGAAACGATGCGTCCGCGGTCTTTGTCGCAAACCTTCAGGGCGCGTTCCAGCAGCATGTCGCAGGTGCAGCGGCGTTCGGGATTGTCGATGTATTCGATCTCGCCGACGGTGCTCGCGAGGAAGAGTTCGGCATCGCGCGGCATCTTCTTCGCGGTCGGAGCGAGGTAGTCGAGGAAGAATCCGGGGATCTCCTGCGTGCCGTTCACGTCCGCGCCGGGGGCCATGGCCGCCAACGCGGTGGAGAATTTGTCGTTGTGGAACCGGGAGCAGTCGGAGAACGCGGCGCGGTTCTGCAGAAGTCCGTTCCAGCAGGCTTCCACGCCGGGTCCGAACGCGGTGTACAGGTCGCAGTCGACGATCACGGGGGTGCGGTCATCCATGATGGTACACTCCTTCCTTCCAACGGCTCAGAAACTCTTCCCAGAACGCCGGGATATGCCAGAGCGGCGTGAAGTCGCGGGCGTCGATGAAGACCTGCGTGGTGCATCCGGTGGCGGCGACGCGGCCGTCCTCCAGGCGCACGGCGTACTCGATGTTGATGCGCGGGGCGTCGGTCCAGATGAGCGCGGCCGAAGTGTGGAACACAGCGTCGCAGGGGAGCGGGATGCGGTAGTCGTATTCGTCGTGGTAGAAGAGCGCGGAGACGTGCTCCTCCTCCAGACGGTCGTTGTCGAATCCGAAGCTGTGCGAAAGCTCGGTGTAGGCGGCCTCGAAGAATTTCGCATAGTTGCCGTGCCATGCGATCTTCAGCGGGTCGGATTCGCTGAACTGAAGGCGGCGCGTGACGCTGACTTCGAGCGGCGGCGGACCGCCGGGAATGCGTTCAAAATATTGCTTGAACTCGGGATGTCTCATATCGCGCTTTCTTTGGGGGCGAAGACCAGTTTCGCCGCGGAGACGCCTTTGCCGTTTTCGTTCGCGAACGATGCGTTCGCGGCCCATGTGTTTTCGGCTTCGCCCGGTTCAAGCGTCAGCGTGAGCGTGACCGGCATGTCCGGCGTGATCGTGCGGAGATACTTGATGCGTCGGACGCCTGCGAGGCGGAGCGCACGTCCGAGGCGGCGTTCGGCCAGACGGCGGATGAAGGAAAGCTGGACGATTCCGGGCAGAATCGGATTGCCGGGAAAGTGTCCGCGATAGCCGGAGAACGTGCCGGGGACGGAGAACGTGCAGGCGCCTTCGCCGTTTTCGCCGGCCTGATTGTAGATCGTGTCGATTTCATCCCAGATTGTCATGGTTCGCTGTCCTCAAAAAGATCCGATACCGTCAGAATAAGACGGTATCCGTGTTTATAATTGTCGTATACGATGATTTCGGGAAAAATAGTCGTATCATTAACAATATACCTGAAATACCAGGATTGCCAGTCGATAGTTTCGTTTTTAAAGTAACTTTTCCCCATAACCGGCAAATTCGTTCCCCAAAACTCGCTGACAAGCTCCTCTTTGCCGTCTCCGAAAAGCTCCCGGCGGATGATTTTGCTGTCGTCTTTTACATTTTCTGCCGCGCCGTTTTTCACGCCGCGCCACGGGTCCAGACCGCCGAAGATGTGGAAGAAGTCCTCCAGGATGAATCCGGCGGCCTCTTCCTCGTGTCCTTCCAGAACGTCGATCGGCATGAACCAGTAGTCCACGAGGGTGTCCGCCGTACCAGCCAGTTCGAATAACTTGCCGCCGGACGGGGAGAACGCCGCCACGCGCAGTTCGCCGGATTCGTCGTAGGAGACGGCGCACAGTGTAGCCTGTTTGAAGAACTTGTATTCGAAGGTGACTTTGCCTTGAAACGCAAACGGTTTCATCGGTTCGGCTGGCGGCTGCACGGCATCGCGGTAGAGCGGCCATTCCGTTTCAGTCAGGGGCGGGATGGGGTCATATTCGTAGGGCAGGGAATGGCAGGCGGACGTGAGAGGGAGAAGCGCAGGGATGAGGGAGAGGAGGAGCGTTTTGAGCGAGGCTTTTTTGTTTACAATAAAACCTCTACGGATGGACGGCAGGAGCAGGGCTGCGGCGCCCCAGGCGGCGAGCACGCCGGGGATCAGCGCGAAACCGGCTTCGTGCAGGAGCGGATGCCCCGCGAACGCGATGGTGAGGCCGCCGGCGGCGGTCGTGAGCGCGGATGCGGAGACCGCGCGGAAGACATATGGATTCGCGGAGCGTTCGCTGCCGATCACGAAGACGCCATAGTCGATGGCGAGGCCGGAGAGCAGGACCAGCGAGATTTCGGCGGCGAGGTTCAGCGGCTTGCCGAGGACCGCGTAGACAGCGCAGACGGTCAGGAGCGCCATTGCCACCGGGATCATCGCGCAGAGGCTGTCGCGGACGGTGCGGAAGAAGAGGAACGCGATCACGAAGACCGAGAGCACGGCGAGGATCACGGGCAAGGTCGTGGCGGACTTCATGTCGGACACAATCTGGGCGGGGATGTCCGCGCGGGAGATCGCGACGGCTCCTAAAATGCAGTATGGGACAGGCCCGGCTCCGGGGCGGTGCTTGTTGGCGAGGGCCGACTGGGGCAGGAAGACCGCCGCATACCAGCCGTTGCCGTCCGCCGCGGGACGCAGGATGCGGTTCAGCACGGGCGCAAAGACTTCGGGATAGGAATCAAGGTCGGGCGATTCGAGGCCGCGTTCGAGCGAGGCGAGGAAGGGATCGAAGGCATCCGGTTCGAAACCTTCGTCCTCCGCGGCGGCGCGGAGCAATTCCGCAAAAGCATCATAATCGAACGATTCGCGCCAGGAAGCGAGGTTCCGTTCGCGTTCGGCTTTCGTCGGAATCAGAAAAGACGGGGAGAACATCCTGCCCTCAAGTCCGGGATCCAAATTGAGAAAACCGTCGCAGATCAGGCTGGCGGACATCAGCACTGTGTTCGCATCCTTGCCGGGAATTGCCAGAACACCCTGTGCCGGACCGTCGAGGAAGAGGCGTTCCACCGCATCCGCTGTTTCGCTGAGCTTCTCCTGTGCAGCATCGAACTGGCGGAGATCGGTGCGGACGGTGAGCCGAAGGGCGGCGAGGACGGCGAACAGCGCCATCAGGGCGAAGCAGATGCCGGATGCGAGCTTCGGAGAGAACGTCTTCAGCGGGCGCGGCTTCGGCAGGGGCGCTTTCGTACGAATGAGGATGGACGGGAACAGCAGGAGCGTGAGCAGAAGACTGGCGAGCAGACTGATCCCGATGAACACGCCGAACTGCCGCACGCCCGGGATTGGCGTCAGCGCGAGCAGCAGGAACACGGCCGCCGAGGTTGCCGCGCCCGTCATCAGGGACGGCGCGATGCGGATCAGCCGCCGCACGGGGCAGGGCGTCCGCATGGTCATGTAGACATGCACGCCGTAGTCGACGGCCAACCCGATTACGAGCCCGCCGGTGGCCGTTACGAAGAGCAGGACGGGTTCGCCGGGGATCGCGAGGAGTCCGACGGCGGCGAGCGAGACGACCGCCGGAAAGACCGGGATCGCCAGTGCACGCAGATCGCGGCGGAAGAGCAGCAGGATCGCGGGCAGGAAGAATAGGATCGACAGGATGCACGCGAGCTTCACGTCCGACTTGATGACGCGTTCGTTTTCGATGGAGTGCGCGTGTGCGAGCAGAAGATCGGCGCGGACGCCGGGCAGGGGGTGTTTTGCGAGGACGCTTTCGAGCTCGTCCATGAGCCGCCGTCCGTCTTTTGTGTCGGCTGCGGAAATACTTGTTTCGAGCAGAAGAAGACGGTGGAGGCCATCCGGGGAGACGATTGCCGTTTCGCCGTCCTTCAGGCGGAACGACGAGGCGGAACGGAATTGTTCGAGCGTGGCGAGTTTCGCGGCGGCGAATCCGGTCGGATCGGCCAGCACGAGCGAGGCGAATCCGCCGAGCAATATTTTGCGTTTGACCGCGGAAACGACCCCGGCGGCATCAAGCCCGGAAAACGGCTGGAACTGCGGGATCCATTCCTGAAAGGAGGCGAGGGTGGCGGGGAGGTCGTCCGGCAGAAAACGGTTGTCGACGCGTGTGACGCCGGGGAGGGATGCGATCTCGTCGGCGACGCGGTCGATCCCGGACGACGCGGCATCGAGCTGTTCCTCCGTGTCAGCGGTGAACAGGACGGCGGACTGGTTGAACAGTCCGGAATTCAAAAGGACGGCGCAGGCACGTTCGGACTTGCTGCCGGAGGGAAGCATGCGCGTGATGTCGGCGCTGAACGACGCAGTGAGAATCGGGAGTGCGGCGAGCGCGAGCGCGAGAAGCGACAGAAACGCCGCGAGACCGGGGCGCCGCAGACCGAAGAGGATGACGCGCCGCAGAAGAGATTTCATTTTTTCTGTTTTGCCTGCCAGAGTGTGTCCGGGATGTCGGAGTCGAAGACGGAATTGGTGTAGACAAGCTCGGTCACGTCGCCGTTCTTCTCGGACGCGCGGACTTTCACGATCTTTGTTCTCGAATCGTCGAGCGTAAGCTCGACTTCGGTGATGAGCGAGGCGGCGAAGCGTTCGGAACGCGGTTTCAGGACGACCGTGCCGTCCTGCCCGGCGGCCGCCTCGAAATCCTTTTCCAGCGCCTTTACGTCACCGGACGCGAACGCCGTCATGGCGTCAGAAAGCATTTCGAGCATCGGGTATTTGGAGAACGGCACGGAGACGGTCTTATCGGAATCCGCGTCCCACTGCGTGAGCTTGCCGTTCGCGATGATGCAGGAGTATCGGAGCGGTTTTTCGACGTGCCAGGCGAAGCGTTTCCCCGGACGGTCCAGGCAAAGCTCGCCGTTCAGGACCATCGGTTTTTTGAACGCCTTCAGGTGCTTCGTCTGGACGAATTTCGTGCGGAGCGTCCTGAAATTCGCGATGTTTGCGAGCAGCTCCGCGGTATCCGGCGTTGTTTCAGCGACTTTTGCCTCATTCGCCTTCGTTTCCGGTTGTGCGGAAGTGTCATCCGCAAACGCGAAGAAAGAGACGGCGAGGAGCGAAGCCGCCGCAAGAAGAAAGAACCTGTTTTTCGCCGGGATCACTGTTCGTTGATAATGAAGAGCTTGAGCGAGCCTTTTCCGGCGGGTTTCCCGTTGACGCACGCCTCGTAGGCGATGCCGCGCCATTTGCCGAGGTCGTATTCGACATTGATCACGACATCCACGGTGTCGCCGACATGCGGGATGGCGGTGTACTCGGAGTTGACGACTTCGACCAGGAACCCGCCGAAGGATTTGTCTCCGCGCTGGAAGGCATCGAGCGCGGCGCAGGCTTGCGCGGCATATTCGACCAGCGTTTCCGCGCCGGTGGATCCGTCGGCCGCCGCCAGCGGATGGTCGGGATGCACCACGGAGGATGTCTTGCCTCCCAGGTCCCATTCTTCGACGATCGTGTCTATCAGGGCGAAAGGTTCGCCGTGCGGAAGCAGTCCGGCGGCGGGGAAGGGCAGTTTTGCCCGGAGTTCCTGGTGCCGTTCGGGCGGGAGCGGCCTGGTGGCTGTCGGATTGTCGGATTCGGTCATGATGTGAATTCCTTCTGAATGAGAGTATGTTAAGATTAAGTTGTTTTTACGGATGTGAGACAGAACGGATAGCGCCGTTCCTGTTTCCATGCGTCGATCTCGCGGTCGAGCGAGGCGGTCTCCTCTTCGAGGATACGGTGGACTTCCCGCTGAATGCGGAAATGCGGCTCGGACGCGATGCGTTCCTGCGGAATCGGCTTCAGGACGCGCATGATGACGCGGCTCGGGCGCATGCGGAACGAACGGTCCGGGCTGGCTTCGTTGCCCGCGATGGCGACCGGGATCAGCGGCGCGCCGAGTTCCTTTGCGGCGCGGAAGAACGCGCTGTGGAACGGGGCCATGGTCCGGGAGCCGGAGCGCGTGCCCTCCGGGAAGACGTAGATGGTGCCGGAATTGCTCAGCGCGCGCCGGGTCTGCTCCACGATCTCCTCGTAGGTGAGGTTGTTCACGTCGATGAAGCCTCCCATGCGCGCAAAAACGCCGAAGAACGGCATGTGGAGCGCCCAGCCCTTCGCGGCCGCCATGGCGGCACCCGCGGCGGGGATGATCGAGACCAGGAACGGGTCGGAGGACGAACGGTGGTTCACGACGAAGATGCCGTGGTTTGCGCCGCCGGAGAAATCGTCGAGCCGGACCGGAATGTAAACGCTGTACCAGCAGCGGATCATGCAGCGTCCGAACGTGCGGATGAACTTGAGGACCGCGACATTGAACGGCCTGCCGGTGAGGAGACAGAATATCCCCGCGATCAGGAAAAACGGCGAGGCCAGTATGCAGTACAGCAGTATGCATAAGACCATGTGCGTGTAGACGATCAGGGAAAACATCTGTGGTTCCTCTTGCGTGGACGGCGGGCGGAAAAAAGATTCAGTTTATTTGCCGGACTCCTGCTGGGCGGCCTGTGCGGCGGCCGCCTTCGCGGCTTCGGCCTGCGCCGTAAGCATCGCCTGGTTCTTCTCGAAGAAATCGTAGACGTCGCCGAGCGTGCGGACCTGTTTGATCTCCTCGTTGTCGCGAAGCGAGATGCCGAACTTGCGCTGAAGGCCGATCATCAGGTCGACCATGTCGAGGCTGTCGAGCCCGAGATCGTCGAAGAAAGTCTTTTCAGGGGCAAGATCGGCGGGGTCGAGTTCCATTTCGTTGACGAGTGCGCCGTTGACGGCTTCGATGATTTCGTCGCGTGTGAGATTCATATCGGTATCCTCCGGGGAAGGTGGTTATACGTTGAGCTTGCAGATCAGGGAGGCGTTGATGCCCCCGAACGCAAAGGAGTTTTTGAAGAAGACGCGGATTCGTTTTTCGCGCGGGGCGGTCAGGTGGTCGATCCCGGCGCACGCGGGGTCGACGTCGACGAGGTTGCGGGTCGGGATCAGGACGTCGTGGCGCGCCATTTCGAAGACCGCCGCCATTTCCAGCGGACCGGACGCGCCGAGCGTGTGCCCGAGGTGTCCCTTGAGGCTGGAGACCGGGACGTTCGCGCCGAAGACATCGCGGATGGCGGCGGCTTCGGCGGCGTCGCCCTGGAGCGTGGACGTGGCGTGCGCGCTGATGTAGTCGATGTCGGACGGATTGATTCCCGCGGATTTGCAGGTGTCGGTCATGCAGCGGGCGATGGCGGGCGCGTCGGACTGGCTGAGGCCGTTTCCGCCGCTGTTCGAGGAGTAGCCGACGATCTCGCCGTAGATCTTCGCGCCGCGCTTCACGGCGTGTTCGTATTCCTCCAGACAGAAGACCGCCGCGCCTTCGCCGCAGACCAGGCCCTTGCGGTGCGCCGAGAACGGCTGCGAGCTCTGCGTCGGGTCGTCTTCGACGGGCGCGTGGGCGTACATCAGGGCGAACGAGCCGGAGACTTCCGAGCCCGTTTCGTCCGCGCCGCCGCAGAACATCACCGTTTCCTGTCCGGCCGCGATGAGCGCAGCGCCGAGCCCCATGGACTGAAGCCCGGAGGCGCAGGCGGAACACGGCGAGTAGATCGCGCCGTTGAGCCCGAGCGTACGTGCGAGATTGAACGCAGTGGTGTGGGAGGCGGCTTTGAAGAAGTGCATCGGGGAGAGCCGGTCGCTCTGACCTGAAAGAACCAGCGCATAGCCTTCGCGCAGGGTGCTGACGGAGCCCATCGTGGACCCGACGGCGCATCCGGCGCTTAGGGCGAGCAGTTCGTCCTGCGTGAGCCCGGAATCCTGCAAGGCGGCAAGCCCGGCCATCGCAGTGAAACTGGCCGAGGGAGCCATGGCACGGCGAAGCGTGCGCGGCAGGACGCGGAAACGTTCGGGGTCGCGCGGAGCAGGCGCGGTCGGCAGGAAATTTTCCTCTTCTCCGGCGCGCACGACGGCGCTTTTGCCCGCAGCAAGGTTGTCGAAGAGTTCGCCGGGCGTGAATCCGAGCGCGCTGTAGATGCCGCTGCCCGTGATAACGACGCGTTTCAGTCCGTTCATGCGCGCCTCCTGTCGGTGTTGGAAACGTTCAGCATACCAGACCTCCGTTCACGCCGATGACCTGTCCGGTGATGTAGTCCGAATACGGCCCGGCGAGGAAGGATACGACCGAGGCGACTTCCTCCGGCGCGCCTTTGCGTCCGAGCGGGATGAGCGGCAGGAGCTTGGTCATGTCGAGGCCGCGCGTCATTTCCGTGTCGATCACGCCGGGCGCGACCGCGTTCACGAGGATGTTCCTGCGGCCGAGTTCTCCGGCGAGCGCCTTCACCGCGCCGATGAGGCCGGCTTTCGCGGCGGAGTAATTGACCTGGCCGGGGCGTCCGACCTGGCCGGACGCGCTGCTGATCACGATGATGCGGCCTTTCTTTGCGGAGATCATGGGCTGGATCAGCGGCTGGACGCAGTTGTAGAAGCCGTCAAGCCCGGTCCGGATCACGTCGTCCCATTCCGCCGAGGTCATCCAGGCGAAAAGATCGTCTTTGGAGATTCCGGCGTTGTAGACGACCGCGAACGGCGGTTTGTCGGCGAAAAGCTCCGTGATCACGCGAATGCTTTCCGCGCGGTCGGTCACATCGAGCGAGACCGGCAGGAAGGATCGTCCGAGCGCCTCGACCTGTGCGCGCAGGCAGTCGAGACGCGCCGTGTCGCCGCGGCAGGTAGCCGCGACGTCGAAGCCGTCCTGGGCCAGACGCAATGCGGTCGCATACCCGATCCCCCGGGATGCGCCGATGATGAAAGCGAGACGATCCGATGCCATAAAACGAAAAAGCTCCAAAAAGTGAAATGCTGGCGCAGTGTACGTGCGTCGCGTATGTATCTATATACTTTAACACTCTTTTTGCTTTTTTCAACCGGAAGACGCGGATTCTTTTACGCCTTTTCCAAAAAAGCGAACGAAAGCGGGTCGGAAACGCGAAAAATGAGCGTGGATGATTATTCGACGGGGAAGAACATGGACTGCGTGGCGGCGTTCGTCCTGCGGCGGAAGACGCGGCCGGGGATGCCCTGTTTCGAGAAGGTCGGGCGACCCATGAAGTTGACGTGATGCCGGATGGCGAGCGGGCCGAACGGACCGCGCAGGACTTCGATCAGGTCGAACCGGTAACGGCGGTTCGCGGCGGCGTCGCCGAGGTCGTGCAGGAACGAGATCGCGGCGCGGAAATTGCGGCGTTTCTGGGCGTCGGAGAGTTCGCGCCATGGTTCGGGCCGTCTGCCGAACTGGCGCAGATGGCAGTAACGCGTCTTCACCTCGACGAACACGAACGCCGCGCCGTCGAGACAGACCAGGTCGAGTTCGCCGTACGGCGTGCGGCAGTCGCGCAACAGGACGGTGTATCCCAGCTGTGCGAGCAGCCGCGCGGCGTCGCGTTCTCCGGCCGCGCCGAGACGTTTCCGCCAGGAGCGTTTCCGGGCGGACTGCCGGGGCGCGGATGCTCCTGTTCCGTCGTCAGGCATTGTCCGGGAGGCGCTTGAAGAGCCCCCAGAGGTCGTCGCCGATGAAGAACGTGCCGAGGGTGTCGAATCCGCCGGTGAACCGGCTGAGAAGGACCGCCGTGACCTCGTTGAAATTGCGCGACGGGAGCTTGGAGAACACGAATTTCGCGGCCGAGTCGTCCTCGTCAGCCGGGCATTCGTTGAACACGAAAAGGATCTGGCGGCCGATGGGACAGACTCCGGTGAAACGCACCGGTTTCAGGCGGTGCGCCGCCTTTTCGAGCGCTTCGCCCGCGGCTTCCTCGTCGAACAGGATGTCGTCTTCGCTGAGTGGTACGATCTTGATCATTTTCCGAACGCTCTGGCCTGGCCGGGTTGAATGGGCTCCGCGACGGGATTCGCGCGGAAGTATTCCACAGCGTCGGCATCATCGACGACGCAGCGGGGCGAGATCTCGACGAGCGCGGCGGGCGTGCCGTCGGCGTTGCGCGGGACCCGGATCCCGGCGAGGCCGAGGCGGCGCGTGTCGCGTTCCACGAGCATGGCGCGGCAGGATTCGGCGGAGTCGACGCCGGTGGCGTTCTTGGTCGGGCCGAACATCTCCTTGCGGGAGCCTTCCACCACGATGGCGCGTTCCGCCATCGGGAGCGCGTCGAAGATGAACGATTCGAGCTTGACCGCGTTCGTGGCATCCGGCTTCACGACCGTGCCGTCGGCGGCGAGGTACGGGACCTTCTTGTCCGCGCGGTGCCACGGGAGCTTCAGCGTGCCGTCCTGCGTGAGCGATTCGATGAACGTGCGGCTGATGATGTGGATGGCCGGGCTGCCGGAGAGGAACGCCAGCGTCCCGTCCGGATTGAGGCGTTCGGCGAGCTCCAGCGGCATGTCGCTGTATTCGATCACGTGCAGGCGTCCGCCGGAGAGGCAGAAATTGCCGAGTTTCTCGGTCGGGCAGGTCTTCGGGAGCATGCGGCTGCTGATCTGCGAGCCTTCGAGGATGTGCAGGCCGATGAACAGCGGATCGGCGATCGGCACCAGCGGATTGTCCACCTGGAAATACGAGAGGTATTCCACGCCGTCGGCGGCCATGCGGTCGAGGCAGCCAGAGGCGCGGAGCGCGAGCAGCGTGCCGCCATGTCCGTTCGGGGAGAGCGCGAGGGAATCCTTCGCGCCGATGATGAGCTTGCCGTCAAGCCCGATGGCGGGCATGGTGCCCTGCACGAAGAAACGGACCTGGCCGTCGGCGAGTCCGAAGAATTTGTTCTTTTCGAAGAATTCCTTCGTCGGGGCGGCGTTCAGCTCGCTGCACATGATGTACCACGTCAGCGGCGCGCCGTATTTTTCGGAGAGGCGGCCGATGGATTCGGCGAAATACTGGAAGAGCGTCTTGTGCAGGACGGGCGTGATCGGGTAGGTGCCCTTCGGACCGTCGAATCCGAGGCGCGTGCCCTGTCCGCCCGCGACTGTGAGCGCCGCCACCTTGCCCGCGCGGAGGACTTCCACGCCCTTCGCGGTCGCCTCTGCGTACAGCTTCTCCTGTTCGGCGGTCTTCGCCGGGAACGGGAAGAACGGGGCGGGTGCGAGGTCGGCGGGGATGGCGGTTTCCGGGCGTTTCAGGACGTATCCGGCGATGAGGCCGGGGAGGGCTTCCCAGTCGATCACGCTGAACTGGGCTTCGAGTTTGGACTGTGCCGCGGCGTCGGCGGCGTCGTAGTGCGCGAGCAGATGCGCCTGTCCGGCGGCTTCGATGCGTTTTCTGAGTGCTTCCTGCATGATTTTCCTCCTGAAAAAAAGTTTGTTCGATTGGCGTTCGGATTAATATACATCCTGAATCCGCAACAATCAAACGCGCACGCGTTTTTTCGGAGCGAAACCTTCTGAATGATGTGTTAATGCCGCGGCATCAATAGATCCGACGGGGCGAGTCGGTCATTCAATGCGGACATATTGTTTTGTCTGCACGCATTGGGGTTCACGGCGTTCAGGCGTTCCACTGTTTCCTGATCCAGCGATTTGCAACCGGAAAAGGCGCCGTCTTCGATGGTTTCCAGACTGTCCGGGAGCGTGACATGTTTCAGTCTGGAGCATCCGTTGAACGCGCCGGAAGGGATCACTTTCACGCCCGGGGGGATCGTGAGCTCGGTCAAGCCGGAGCAGTTCGCAAACGCATTGTTGCCGATGCCTGTGACGCTCGGGGGAATCGCGAGCGTGCCCGTCAGCCCCTTGCAGCCGTAAAAGGCACTTCCGTTGATGAGCGTGACGCTCGGGGGGATCGTGAGCCCTGTCAGGCTGGAGCATCTCCTGAACGCGCCGAAAGGAATCACTTCCACGCTTGGGGGGATCGTGAGCTCAGTCAGGCCGGAGCAGTTCTCAAACGCCATTTTGCCGATGGCTGTGACGCTCGGGGGAATCGCGAGCGTGCCCGTCAAGCCGGAGCAGTTCTCAAACGCGCTGTCGCCGATGGACGTGACGCTCGGGGGGATCGTGAGCCCTGTCAAGCCGGAGCAGCCCTTAAATGCACTTCCGTTGATGAGCGTGACGTTCGACGGAATCGTGAGTGTGCCTGTCAGCCCCTTGCAGCCGTAAAAGGCGCCATATTTGATTATCTGCAGAGAGTCCGGCAATTCCACGTGCTTCAGGTTGAAGCATTCAAAAAACGCCTCCGTATCGATCACATCGAGACCATCCGGCAGACGGATCTCCGTGATGCTGTCGCAACCCTCAAAGGCATGTGGCACGATAATCTTCACATCCGGGGCGACCACGTACGGGCCATCCGGCGGCGATACGCAGGAAATGAGTTTGGAACCGTCCTTCGAGTAAAGGATTCCGTCCTCGAAGCGGAAGAAAGGATGATCGTCCGGCACGATGAGGGCGCATCGGGTCCCGCTGAACGCATTGCCGTGGATGGTTTGAAGGCGTTTGCCGAACGTGAGCGGCAGACTGCGGCAGCCTTGAAACGCGCGACTTCCTATGCGTGTCAAGCTGTCCGGGAGGTTGAGCTCGGACAAGTTGGCGCAATTCAGAAATGCCTCCTCGCCGATCGTTTCGATTCCGTCCGGGATCGTGACCTTTTTCAAGCTGGTACAGCCGGCAAACAGATCCCCGCCGACGTTCGGCGACGGAACGGTCGAACCCGCGGACAGCAGGCGTTGTTCTTCCTCCCCGGGCAGATGCTTCGCCATCCCCGCCGGGAGCCGGATTTCTTCAAGCAAGGCGCAATTCTTGAAGACTCCATCACCAATCCACTCCACGGAGTCGGGAATGTCCACGGCCCGCAACGCGGTACAGCCGCTGAAAGCGCTGTTTCCGATTACTTTCACCCCGTCCAGGATCACGACCTCGCTCAGTCCGGTGCAGTTTTCGAACGTGAGGCCGCCGATCCACTTCACGCTCCCCGGGATCACGATCCTGCGCAGACTGCGACATTCCCTGAACACGCCGACGCCGTTGGCTAAGCCGTTGCCTATCTGTTCCACGGATCCGGGAATATTGATATCCGTCAGTTTGCCGCATCTCCCGAACGCGCCGTCGCCGATCTTCTTCACGCTGCCGGGGATCCGGACGCTGCGGAGGTCGTCTCGGATACCGCTATTGCAAAACGCATTTATGCCGATTTCCTCCGCCCCCTCGGGGATGATGCAGTGCCGGTAGCCCAGGTACGGGATAAGCCAGTCCCAATGCCTTTTTTTGATCAGGACCGAACCGTAAATGTATTCCCCCAGACGCGAGCGCGACGATCTGGTCGGCGTCCCGACGACCTTTGTCCCCGCCGGGACCCGGTATACATACATATAGTCCGTGAACGCGTGAAACAGAGCAGTGGGGAGAAACAACAGCAGGAAGATCAGGATAAACGGCCTGATCCTGTCGATGAGCGATTCGCGTGGCGCTTCGTCTTTTGCCGGAGCCCCGGCAAGCTCGGTTTGAGGTTTGTTCGGATCGGACATAGGCATGAGGATCGTTCTTTCATGCTTGGGGGTGGTTCTTTCGTGTCCGGGAAGAATCCTGAATCCCGGTCCTGTGTTATACAATAGCATGCAAATCCGGAAAAATCAAATGGTGCGAAGAACTCCAGCGAAAGCCGACTGCAAAAAGCTACCATAAGCATTGCTGGTTCTGTTTTTCAGTGAAAGGCAGGAGTTTTCGCATTTCTTGCCGTCTGCTTTCGCCGGAAACATTTTATTCATGATCAGATTGCGCTCGAACACGCAGCCTGTGCGCGGAAACGTTCCTTCATCGTTTCTGATGTTTCTCCCGCTTTCTGCACAATTATTTCTTCTTTCTGCATAATTTTGCTTGAAAAATAGGCAGAACCGGATTATAGTATAGGCAGAACGGATATCCTGCCCGGAGGCTGACCATGAAACAGTTCGACTACTCTTCCTTTCCATCATCTCTGCTTACATCGGAAATCTGCAACCTGATCGCGACGATCCACGAATTTCGCGGCAGGCAAACCCTGTTTTCAAAAGCTCGGAAAGACGTCCTGAAAACTCTGCTGGAGATCGCCGTCGTTCAGAGTACGGATGCTTCCAACCGGATCGAAGGCATTTTCACCACGGATGAGCGTCTGAAGGAACTGGTCGTCCGGAAGGCGGAACCGGCGACCCGGAATGAAAAGGAAATCGCCGGATATCGTGACGTCCTTGCTACGATCCATGAAAACTATGAATACATTCCCGTAACGCCGAACACGATCCTTCAGCTTCACCGTGATCTGTATTCGTTTCAGGCGTCCGGGATCGGCGGACACTGGAAGAACAGCGACAACGTGATCGCCGAAACGGACCAGTCCGGGAAAAAACGGGTTCGCTTCACACCGATTCCGGCTTTCGAGACGCCGGATACCGTGAAACGCCTCTGCGATGCCTATAACGAGGCGGTTCAACAGGAGGTTTACGATCCGCTTCTGCTTTCCATGCTTTTCGTCTTCGATTTCCTCTGCATCCATCCCTTCAACGACGGCAACGGGCGCATGAGCAGGCTTCTGACTTTGCTTCTGCTGTACCGGCAGGGGTATATCGTGGGGAAATACATCAGTCTGGAACGGCTGATCGAACAATCCAAGCAGACATACTACGAGGTTTTGAGGGAGAGTTCCGACGGGTGGAATGCAGGCCGAAACGATCCTGTTCCGTTTCTGCGGTACATGCTCGGCACGATCATCAGGGGCTATCGGGAGTTCGAAAACCGTGTGACGCACCTCGTCAACGGAAAAATGACCAAGGCGGACCGTGTACGCATGGTCTTCGAACAGCGTCTCGGAAAAGTGACGAAAGCCGACATCGCGCAGGAATGCCCGGACATCAGCATTTCCACGATCGAGCAGACCCTCAACAAACTGTTGTCGGAGGGATTCCTTGAGAAGGTCGGACGCGGCAAGCAGACCGCATACGTCAAACGATAAGGAGCCTTTCCTTAACGGCGACGTGAAGAGAGCTATTTTGTGGGCACGAGGACGGGACGGAACCCGTAAAAAGCCAGGCGGGGCAGGAGGCTTTTCCGGTAGCCGGACAGACGTTGCAGGACCTTGCGGAATTTGAAAAAGTACACCAGACGGTTGAAGCTCCGGTTGGCGGAATAGTGTTTCACCAGCACGGCGCCGCCGTCCGGGAATTGCAGGGTGAGCGGACTTTTCTGTTCCCGGTCATACTGGATCATTGGCAACGAAACCTCGCATGAAGATTTGACGAGGAATAATGGCGAGAACAGGAAGTCGCTTGGCCCCGAGGATAAATAATGCTCTTTGTATTCTTCTTTTTCCCGTTTTTCGATCAGCACGATTCCGACTTCCTGATAATCCCTGCCGTACGGGATACAGTAGGTCGACGCCTTGACATGTCCCGCAAAAGACGTTTCGTAAACGATCCAGTTGTCGCGGTCGTAGGCTGCATGATGCAGACGGCGGACGTGATACAGACACTCCGTCGCCTGCTGGAAACACCGTATTCCGACCTGAAGCAGGACGATCAGGAACAGAAGCACAAAATAATCCCATCCTAACAGCGGAACCTTCAGAGAAAACAAACACATATTGAGGAGACCGAGGATCATAAGCTCGATCACGAGGTTGTATATGACCGCGCAAAAATAAGACAGACGCGCCAGATCGTTCTCGGCATTGTTGCGAAGCTCCGACTCCAGGCGGGACATAATCCTCAGCAGGATGATGAAAAAACGGCGCGCGAGAAAGATCAGGAAAAACACGGAGTAACAGAGCCAGCGTCCGTTCGAGGACGCCCGGACACAGATGAACGCAATCGAAAGGACCAGCGGCACAGCCATAAGCCAGAACGACCGGTATGCCAAACGACGCGCGTTTTTCTCGTCTTTGCTCATGTTCAGTTCGTTTCCTTCGGTTGATTGTTCTCCTGACCTCTACTATACATCTTTTTTTCCGAAAAACAAACAGAATCAATCTGTTTTATGGTACAAAAATGCCGGGCCCCGCGGAAAACGGAGCCCGGCCGAAATCACAAGATGGATTCGTTCAGCTTCGGATCACTTGCTCTCGGCGAGGTTCATGCTTCGGTCTGCGGAAAATCGCGGTCAAGAAGCTCCGGGAAGAGCTTCTCAATCTTTTCCAGCGCCATAAGGCGGTACGGCATGAAATACTTGTAGTTCGCCTTGGGATCCATGCAGCAGGTGATGAACCGGTTGCCGTTCTGGTTGAAGATTTTAGCTCTTTCCACCCATTTGTCAATTCCAAGAACACCCGATTTCGTCTCGAAAACGTAGAAGCGGTAGCGGTCCTTGTTTTGCGCCCGGTCCTTGATTTGCGCCACAATGTCCAGCTGTATGTCATTGAGATTGTCCTTTTCCGACTCCAGAAGCTTCAGTTTGACGTCCCAGAACACCTTGTACCTGATATTATGATTGGCGGAATAATCGGTCAGAACCTTCCAGATGAGATAGCGGTTCGCCTCCTCGGTCCATCCGCCGTTCGGAAAATTCTTCAAGTTTTTTGGAAAGGTAGCCCGAACATGGAGAACATCCTTGTCGTTGCTGTACTTGAGCCAGCCACTGTCATGCATCGTCCGGCAGAGGTTGAGCAGGTCGGCCTTGTCCGTGCCGGAGAGCTCGGAAATCGGATATTCAAACTCATCCACACCCGAACGGTATAGGTTCATCTGCTGTAGAAAGGGAACCATGACCTTCCGTCCGTTCCATATTTGTTTTGAAATGGCGTAGCAGGAGTTGTCGGGTGCCTTTGTCAACAGACTGACGATGGAATATCCAAGAGACCGGAAATACTCAGCAAGACGCTCGGTCGTCCGGTCATTGACATACGGGTTTTCTTTCCAGATAGCTTGCTGTTTGGCTTCAATTTGCTCAAGCGATGCCTTTGCCTTGGCGATTTCGTCGTCAATCAATTTTCTGGATATCTCTAGGGCCTCGATTCGTTTGAGAAGGTCTTGTCTATGGCTCATAGGATGAATTGGGTTGAGGTTTATTCATTTTTTATAGGACAAATCAGAAAAAGAGGTTTTTCATCTACTATACTTCGTCTTTTCCGAAATGCAAACAGCTTTTTTCGGGATGTCAAGATAAACGATAAAGGCCGGACCCCGCGGAAAACGGAGCCCGGCCAAAATCACAAGTTGGAATCGTTCAGCTTCGGATCACTTGCTCTCGGGGGAGAGGTCGGTGCCGATGCGGAAGTAGTCGACGTCGACATAGCCGCCGGCGGTCTTCGTGGCGAAGTTGAAGATGCCGAAACGGTAGCCCATGAAGTGCGGCATGCTGTAGGGCATGTTGATGGCGTTGCCGATGCGCGTCCAGGTCTTGCCGTCGTTGCTGTAGTAGAAGAACGACTGGTCTTTCCTGCGGGCGTTGAGCTTGTATTCATCCTCGGCGGGGGCGTTGACCGGAGCCACGTCGACCTCGACGCGGAGGTAGGCGATGTCGCCGGCGAGCGGGACGGAGGCGATTTCGTTCATGGCCTGCTGCGGCTGCTGGGGCTGCTGTCCCTGTTGGGGACCGCCGAATCCGCCGGGACGGCCGCCGCGGCCGCGACCGCCGCCGCCAGCCGGGGTGCACATCACGATGGTCTTCTTGCCGTCGGCCATCTTGACGCCGACGAAGCCCCACTGCGCCTGGAAGGAGGAGAGGCCGGCATAATCGCCGTCCTTCATGTTCTTGGTGTCGATCTTGATCTCGGCGGTGGAAGTCGGGCCGAACGTGCGCTGCGTGAGGGTGTTTTTCGCCTTTTCAAGGGAGTTCACGACGTCGCCGGTCTTGAAGCGGATCCAGCCGGGGCGGTCCTTGAGGCTCCAGAGGGATTTGACCGGGATGTGGTTCCACTGCCAGACGAGCGGCAGATCGCGGTCGCCGGACTTGCGGTTGAACTCGTCGGAGGCGACGCATTTCGGGATGGCGGGGTGCTTCACGTTGATCGGGAGCGCGGGCAGGGTCTTGCCGTCGCCGTCGGTGCCGATCATCGGCCAGCCGTCTTTCCAGGTCACGGGGACGAGGAACGGGATGCGTCCGACGCCGCCGCGGTCGCCGAAGAGCATGGCGTACCATTTCCCGTCGGGGGTATCGACGAGGCCGCCCTGGGCGATGCCTTCGCAGGAGTAGATCATTTTGGATTCGTAGGGGCCTTCGATCTTGTCGGCGCGGGCGCAGAAGACGCTGCGGACGTTCGGCCAGCCGATGTTGATGAGGTAGTACTTGCCGTTGATCAGGTGCATCTGGGAGCCTTCGAGGAGGCTGCCGGTGTTTCCTGCGTCGCGGTTGGTGTCGGCGCGGGAGACGAGGACCTTGTTCTGGATGCGTCCGTTGGCGTCGACGCCGAGGCCGCCCTTCTTGACGGCGGTGAGGTCGGAGGTCAGCTCGACGATCTTGCGGTCGCCGCCGTCCCAGATGATGTAGTTGCGGCCGTCTTTGTCAAGCACGAGGGAGTGGTCGTGGAAGCGCGGGAGCGTGGCGATGCGTTTCCAGTCGCCCTTCGTCGGGTCCTTGCTGGTCCAGATGTAGGTCTTGTTCGTGGGCTGGGAGAAGGAGGAGACGTAGAACGTGCCGTCCTTGTAGCGGATGCAGCTCGCCCAGGTGCCGTTGCCGTATTCGTTCTGGCCGTTGGAGAGCGTGAGGCGGTCCTTCACGTTCTGGGGCAGGTCGTCGTCAAGCAGGTCGTCGTAGCAGTAGCTGACGATCTCCCAGTTCACCAGGTCCTTGGACATCATCACGGGCACGCCCGGGTTCATGTGCATGGTGGTGCTGGTCATGTAGTAGGTGTCGCCCACGCGGAGGACGGAGACGTCGGGGACGTCCGCCCAGATGATGGGGTTGAGGGGAGCCTGCTTGCCGTTGTCGGCGGCTGCCGGGGCGTCGTTGGCCGTGGCGCATGCCGCGGAGCAGCAGACGGCGGCTGCGAGAGCCAGGAGTGCGAAGGTGTGTTTCATAGTGTACCTTTCCGATTTGTTAAGGTTAGAAATTGTGAAAAAACGAAACTAATGCTGACGAATAATATAATCTGCGTGCGCGGGAATGGTATGCCGGATTTATTCAAAAATATATACTATTTGTTCAAACTCCGTTTGAGGGAAAACCAGCCCGACGTTACATAAAGCGGTCCGGGTATCATTGGATCAATGACAACCCGGACCGGAGGACAAGTCCTCCACTGTCGTTGTGCGCGGCTTTCGCTCGCGCACGTTTTCGCACATAGACGTTAGAGTTTCACGGAGATCTCGGCGCCGCTGTAGTTCACGGTCTTGCCTTCGGAGATCTTGCCGTCGCGCACAACGGTCGCGCGGAACGTTTTGGTGCGCTCGCCGGTCGGATAGGAGCCTTTGCGCTTGCCGACCTTCAGCGTGGAGGAGGCGTCGTCCCATGAGAACGTGATGTCGGAGTATTCGCCTTTTTCGTAGGCGTAGGTCTCGTTGTCGTCCTCATGCAGCGTGAACGAGGCGTCCTTGCCGGGGTAGACGCGGATTTCCATCGGGGCGGCGGTCTTCTGCGTGGCGTACTCGGTGTCCTCGCCGTTGAACGGGATGATGCTGCCTGCCTTGATGAAGAACGGGAACTGGTCCATCGGGCAGGCGCGGCTGACGGTCCTGCCGCCGTCGATGAGCTCGTTGGTGAAGAAGTCGTACCACTTCGCACCGACGGGGAGATTGACGTCGACCGCCGCGTCGTTGTGGTCCGCGGAATACTTCTTCAGTTCGTCCGGGGTCCTCCAGCAGAGCTTGAGCTCACGCGTATAGAGGTTCTGGTAATAGTCGAGGCGGAACTGGACCTTCTGGCCCTTCTTCAGCTCGATATCGGTGGATTTGTAGCGGGCGTCCGCCGAATTCCAGTCCTCGACGACCAGCTTGCCGTCGAGCCACAGGCGGAATCCGTCGTCGCCGGAGACGCCGATCTCGTACTTGCCGTCCTCGGGCGCGGTGATGAAGCCGGTGAGGCGGGCGGAGAAGTGGTCGCCGTTGCGGAGTCCTTCGGGCCATTCGACGAGGGGCGGTCCGGGCCAGGAGAGGTCGACGACCTTTTCGACGGATTCGCTGACCTTGCGGCGCAGGCGTTCGTCGTTGAAGTATTCGATCTTCACGCCGGGCTCGCCGTCGGGCGTGGTGAGCGCGGAGGCGTCGATGACCGGGGGACGCGGACGCGAGGCCTGGCGCAGGGAACGCGTGACCGGCTGGACGAGCATGGACGGGCCGAACATGAACTGGGCTTCGTTCGTGGTCGCGCCGGGGGTATCCGGGAAGTCCATGACGATCGGACGGGTCATGGTGTAGTGGTCCTGCGTGGTCATCCAGGCGAGGCTGTAGACGTAGGGCATCATGCGGTAGCGGAGCTTCGCGCCGGAGAGATAGGAATTATATGCTTCGGGCGCGATGTCCTTGAATCGCCAGGGCTCCTTGCTGAAGCCCGTGCCGTGCCAGCGGTAGACCGGATTGAAGATCGCGAACTGGTTCCAGCGGGCGAGCAGCTCCTGATATTCGGGGTTGTCGATGCCGCGGAATCCGCCGGAGAAGAACCCGCCGGTGTCCTGCGTCCAGTAGGGCAGGCCGGAGAGCGAGGCGGAGAGGCCGCCGACGATGTCTTCCTTGAGGCGGTTCCAGCTGGCGGTGGTGTCGCCGGACCAGGAGAGGGCGGCATAGCGCT
>JAEEQN010000006.1 GCA_016285345.1 Victivallales bacterium
AGGAACTCCTCATGAGCGCCGAGTACATCATGGCGTCCGGCAACAAGAACGTGATCCTCTGCGAACGCGGCATCCGCACGTTCGAGACCTACACGCGCAACACGCTCGACATCTCCGCCATCCCGGCTCTGAAGACGCTCTCCCATCTGCCCGTGATCGTCGACCCGAGCCACGCGGCGGGCATCGCGCGGTTCGTCGCGCCGCTCTCCCTCGCGGCCGCGGCCGCCGGAGCGGACGGCATCATCGTGGAGGTCCACAACAACCCGTCCTGCGCCCTGTGCGACGGCGCCCAGTCCATCACGCCGCCGGTCTTCGACGACCTCATGGAGAAGATCCGCCACATCCTGCCGTTCCGCTGCCAGATTAAGGCCTGAGGCGTTTTCATGCCTGACGATCCGCACAATCCGGCACAGCTCGACACGCTCCGGGGCGAAATCGACGCAATCGACGCGGAACTGCTTCCGGCGTTCATCCGCCGCATGCGGACCGCGGAGCAGATCGCCGATTTCAAGCTCGCCGCGAATGTACCCGTGAGCCGTCCCGGACGCGAACACATCATCCTCGACAAGATCCGCGCCTCGGTGCCGACTGAATTCGCCGACGACGCCGTGCGTTTCTTCCGCACGATCATCGCGATCAGCTGTTCGCGGCAGCGCATCCGCATCCTGAGTACGAAGCTTGACCGACGCGTCGCGCTCTGCGGCATCAAGCACTGCGGCAAGTCGTGTCTCGGCATCGCGCTCGCGAAGGCGCTCAACGTTCCATTCTTCGACACCGACGAACTGCTCGAAGCCGACGCGGGTAAACCTGTCCGCGCGCTCTATAAGGAAGTCGGCGAAACGCGTTTCCGCGAACTTGAGGCGGAAACCGTCCGCGGGTTCGTCGCGTCGGCGTCTCAACGCGCGGTCGTCGCGCTCGGCGGCGGCGTAGTCTCCAATCCGTTTCTCACACCTGACGACCTGCACGCGCTCGGCCTCATCGTCTGGATGGACGTCCCCGTTCCCACGGCGTTCGAGCGCATGGCGCGCGAAGGCTTCCCGCCGTTCCTGGCGGACAAAGCCGATCCGTTCGGCGAGTTCAACCGCATCTGCGACGCCCGCCGTCCGGTTTTCCGCGCGGCCGCCGACGCCGTGCTCGAACTGCCGCAAGTACTCCCCGTGGAGGAGGCGGTCGACCGCATGCTTACCGTCCTCGAAACAAAAGTGAATTCAAAATGAGCTCCAACACCTTCGGCACACTGTTCCGCGTCACAACCTTCGGCGAATCCCACGGCCCCGCGCTCGGATGCGTCGTCGACGGCGTCCCCGCCGGGCTTCCGCTCAATTTCGATACGCTTAAATCCGAACTCGCGCGCCGCAGACCAGGCCAGTCCGGCATGACCACGCCGCGCCGGGAGGCCGACGAGCCAGAGATCCTTTCCGGCGTACTGAACGGCGTCGCGACCGGCGCACCCATCGCCATCCTCTTCCGCAATACGAACCAGCACAGCGCCGACTACGATTCCATCGCAAATCTTTTCCGTCCCGGCCACGCCGATTATGCGTGGGAAAAGAAGTTCGGTTTCCGCGATGCGCGCGGAGGCGGACGCACCTCGGGACGCGAGACCGTCGCGCGGGTGGCCGCCGGAGCCATCGCAAAACAGTTCCTCGCCAGTCACGGCGCAACCGTCCGAGCCTGTGCGCTTGAGATCGCCGGGATCAAAGCACAAGTCCTCGACTGGGACCAGGTCGAACGCAATCCCGTCCGCGCCCCGGACGCCGAAGCCGCGGTCCGCATGGCCGACGCGGTCAACGCCGCGCGTTCGGACAACGACAGCGTCGGCGGCATCATTCTCTGCGAAGCGCTCGGACTGCCCGCCGGACTCGGCGAACCCGTGTTCGACAAGCTGGACGCGCTCACGGCACATGCGATTCTCTCCATCGGCGGCGTGAAGGGCATCGAGTTCGGCGCGGGATTCGGCGCGGCCGCCATGCGCGGCAGTGCGCACAACGACCCGATCCTGCCGGACGGCAAGTTCGCATCCAACAATGCAGGCGGCGTGCTCGGCGGCATCTCCAACGGCGATGTCTTCAGCTTCCGCTGCGCGGTCAAGCCGACAGCCTCCATCAATCGTCCGCAGAAGACGGTCGACCGCGACGGAGCGCCCGCCGAAATCTCCACGCCCGGACGTCACGACCCGTGCCTGGTGCCGCGCATGGTCCCGGTCGTCGAGGCCATGACCGCCATCGTCCTTGCCGACCTTTTGCTCCTCGCGAAGAACAGCCGCCTCGGCTGACGGCATTTCCGCGTCTTTTCCGTCCTGCCTTTTTTCGGAAGAAAGTTCCGGCGAACCGGCCGTTTCGTTTTTCGTAAAAGAAGAAAACAGACAAATCGTCCGGAAAAGGCCGATTCATGCTTGAAAAAACGGGTCGATGTGCTATAGTATGTTGTATTAGTTTATACTAGTGTTTTTTTTTGCGCGGAAAAAAAGTCCAAATCTGACATCGACCGCGTGAAAAAAAGAAACCTCGGACCGAAACGAAACAAAAACACGTCGTATCTGATGCGTCTTATTCAGGCGGCGCGTGTTTGTTTTTGGAGCAGACGATACAGTGGAAGAGATATTCCGGGACATTCCTGTTTGGAAAACGCTGAATCCGTGGATGCCGGTGAACCTGGCGATCCGCCAGTACAGCCTGTTTTTCATGATGGTGCGGAACAATATTCTGGCGAAATTCCGGCACAGCATCCTCGGTTTTTTCTGGCTGTTCATCCCGCCGATGTGCGTCCTGTTGATCTATGTGTACATGTTCAGCGTGATCTTCAAGCTGAAATGGCCGGACGCCGACATCACGTCCCGCTGGAGCTTCGGATTGGTGATCTATACGGGCATCATCCTGTACTCCGGATTCAGCGAGACCCTGATGGGCAGTCTGAACCTTCTGCTCTCGCGGGCAAGCATCATCAAACGTGTACCGTTCCCGCTGGACCTGCTTTCACCGAGCCTGGCACTGGCGAATTTCCTGATCATCTACGCGGTTGTTGTGCTGATCTATCTGATCTCGCAGTTCACGAACGGAGGCGGATCGTGGACGGCTCCGCTGTATCTGCCGCTGACGACCCTGCCTTTGCTTCTGCTGACGACGGGCTGCGGCTGGATCATCTCGGCCGCGGGCCTCTTCTTCCGCGACCTCGGAAATCTGCTCGGCATCATCATCCTGTTCCTGTTCTTTTCCACGCCGGTTTTCTACGACATGACCCAAATCCCGGAGCAATACCGCTGGGCAATCTATCTGAATCCCCTGACACCGATTATCATCAACACCCGGACCATTATTTTCAAGCCAAGTCCGCCGAACTGGAACCTGGTCGGGCTGTCCTGGCTGACGGCCCTTGTCGTTTTTCAGTTCGGGTTCTGCGTTTTCATGCGGCTGAGGAGGCGCTTTGCCGATGTCGTCTGAAGAAGTCGTGATCCGTCTGGAAGGAGTCGGCAAGGAATATCCGCGTTTCTCGACGCGGAAGGAATTGCTTTGGAATCTGCTGTTCCCGTTCCGGTTCAAGAGCAAACGGTTCACCGCGCTGGAGCCTCTCTCCCTGGAAATCCGCAAGGGGGAGTGCGTCGGCATCATGGGCGTGAACGGCAGCGGAAAAAGCACTCTGTTGCAGATGATCGCCGGGACGCTGTATCCGACGAGCGGGAAAGTCTTCATCGAAGGGCGCGTGGCCTCCCTGCTGGAACTCGGCAGCTGGATCGACGCGTCCGACACGGGCAGGCAGAACATCTACACGGCGGGGTATTCCCGCGGCCTCAAAAAAGCCGAGATCGAAGCCCAGATCGACGGCATCATCGAATTCGCCGAGATCGGCGACTTCATCGACCAGCCGGTCTCCACGTATTCCACCGGCATGGTGATGCGCCTGGCGTTCGCCACCTGCATTTATCTTCAGGCGGACATCCTGCTGCTGGACGAGATCTTCGCGGTAGGCGATTTTCATTTCTCGCAGAAATGCATCGCGTTCCTCCGCGAATACATCAGGGACAAGACCGTGCTGCTGGTCAGCCACGACTGCAATATTATCTCCATGCTCTGTTCCCGTGCGATCCTGCTGAATCATTCCCGGCTGATTGCCGACGGCGCGCCGCGAGAGATCACCGAGCGGTACCTGGAGCTCTGCTACGGAGAAAAACAGGACGTCAAGGTCTCGGGGAAACAGGAATGGAATCCCGCGGAACCGGACTTCCGCAAGGGCGACCCGGTCGAGGCGACCGGATTTCTCCCCGACGAACGTTCCTTCGGCGAAGGCGGCGCGGACATTCTGGAAACCCTTCTCTCTTCCGACAACGGCGAAACGATGGGGCGGGCACGCGGCGGCGAAGCGGTCAAGTTCATGGTCCGGCTTCTGGCGCGGAAACGCCTCGAAATGCCCGCGGTCGGATTCCGGGTGCGTTCTCCGGAGGGGATCAACCTGTGGGGCGACACCAGCATCCCGGGCGCGATTCCCGTTCTGGAGAAAGGAGATGAAATGGAGGTCGTATTCCGCTTCGTCCTGCCGCGCCTGGCAAACGGCACATACTCCGTCGGCGTGGCGGTCTCGACCGGAAAACTGGAAGATCATCATATTCAGGTCTGGAACCACAACGCCATGACGTTCCAAATCAACTCAAGCTATCCGCTCCTGGGGGCCATGGTCGGCCTGCCAATGTCAGCGATCGAATGCCGCGAGGTTAAACAATCATGAGCCATAAAAAAGACGAGATTCTGCGTATTTACAACCCGGCCATCCTGCCGGATTCGGTGGATCAGACAAACACACCGAAACAGTTCCCGCTGTTCCCGCACACGTCCGCGCACGAGGTGGAACACTACTGCGCCGGCCTGGAACACAATTTGATCCTTCTTCAGAGGGAAATCAACCGCCTGCGGCTTCAGACCGCCGAACTCCGCAGACAGGTCAATGCGCTCAGTTCGGACTCTGCGAAATACACGGTCGAACGCACGAATCTGGCAAACGAGATCGAAGCGCTCCGCTGGCAGGTCGAATACGACAAACAGCTGATGCACGACATCCGCACGTCGCGCGCCTGGGGCGTCGCACGCCTTTTCCATTTCCTCTACGGATACCTGACCTTCAACAAAGAGATCATCAAGGAATCCAAGGCATACGTCGACGACGTTACGGTCGCACAGGGGAATTCCGCCTCGAAACTCTCCATGTTCATTTACTACATGCTGAACGGCGCGGCGAAAACGTCGAAGCGTTTCAGCAAAGCCGCGGAAGCCGTCATTTCGTCCGGCCCGGACTCCACGCCGGACCAGATCACCTACCAGTCCTGCTATCAGGACGACGAACCGTTCCAGGAGATTCCGCGCGACGTCAAGGCCATCACGTTCTATCTCCCGCAGTTCCACACGTTCCCCGAAAATGACGAATGGTGGGGCAAGGGGTTCACGGAATGGACCAACACGAAGAAGGCCAAACCGCGCTTCCCCGTCCACTATCAGCCCCGCACGCCGCACAAGGATATCGGCTATTACGACCTGTCCGACGTCGAGACCATCAAAAAACAGGTCGCGCTCGCCAAAGCGCACGGCATTTCGGCGTTCTGCCTCTACTACTACTGGTTCGACGGCAAGAAACTCATGGAAAAGCCGCTCGAGCTCATCATGGCGCACCCGGAGATCAAATTCAATTTCTGCCTCTGCTGGGCAAACGAAAACTGGACCCGGACATGGGACGGCCAGCAGAATTCGGTCCTGATCCAGCAGAACTACTCCGAAGAAAACGACGTCAACTTCATTAAGGACCTCAAGCGCTATATCACAGATCCGCGCTATCTGCGCTGTCAGGGCAAACCCGTAATCCTGATTTATCATGCGAAGATCCTGCCGGATCCCAACAAGACGTTTGCCACCTGGCGAACCTGGTGCCGGAAGAACGGCGTCGGAGAAATCCAGATATGGTCCTGCCGCACGTTCATCAAGAGCAAGGAATTCAAGATCCTCGACGAGGTCGACCGTGAAGTCGAATTCCCGCCGCACATGGTTTCCGACCTCGAGATGTTCCCGCCGTCCAGATTCCATGCGTTCAAGGACGATGGCTTCTATTACAATTATCAAAAAATCATCTCCGATCTTTACCACAGGAAGACGTTCGCCGACGAGTCCCCGTATCCCTTCTACCGCTGCGCCATGCTCGGCTGGGACAACTCCTGCCGCCGCGAGACCGGATATTCCGTCTGGCAGTATTTCTCCCTCAGTTCCTACCACTACTGGCTCAGAAACATCCTGGAATACACCCGCAAGAACTTCATCGAGAAGGAACGCTTCATCTTCATCAACGCCTGGAACGAATGGGCGGAAGGCACCTATCTGGAGCCGGACGAATGCTTCGGCTACTCCAGCATAAATACGACGACCCGCGCCCTCTGCGATCTCCCGCCGCTCCCGGAATACGAAGTCCTCGCGCCCGCGGAATCCACCGCCGTCCAGCCGGGGAAAGTCCTCCTCCACATTCATGTCTTCTACCCCGATCTCATGGGCGAGATCATCCACTACCTGAACCAGATACCGTTCAAATTCGACTGCGTCATCACGACGGACAGCCGCCGCAAACGCACCGTGATCATGGGGCGCCTGGATGAAAACCCGGTCTCGAACTGCGAGAAACACACGGTCACCGTAACGCGCAACATCGGCCGCGACGTCGCGCCGTTCTTCGCGTCCTGCTCCGATCTGATCGACAAGTACGATTTCATCGGTCATTTCCACACCAAGAAATCCATGACCGTCAACTGGGGCCACGAATGGCGCCACTACCTCCTGGACCAGATGCTCGGCTCCCCGGAGACCGTCGCCGCCATCTTCCGGCGTTTCGACCGCGATCCGCACATCGGACTCTACTTCCCCTCCGCCATCCCGACCATGCGCGACTACATGAACTGGGAAAAAAACCTCGACCGCTGCGTGGAACTCCTCAAAGCCATGGGGCTGCCCGCCTCGCTTCCGCAGAAACCGGAGTTCCCGGTCGGCCAGATGTTCTGGGCACGTACCAAAGCGATTGCGCCGCTTTTCCGCGAAGGCATCATTGATACGAACAAATTCGAAGAAGAAAACTATCAGATTTCCGACACGCTGGCACATGCCGTCGAACGCATTTGGAAATACGTCGCGCAGGGGGCCGGATACACCACGCTTTCCGCCGTCGTGCCGCCGCCCGTCCCGGCGAAGAAAAAGGCCGAACCCGGCGAAGAGAGGGAATATGTGAAACGCCTTGCGGTTTTCATCCATTACGATGCGGAACAGAAGGTCTCCAACGCCGACATGTATCTGCTTACCGAACTGAAGAAATGCGCCGACATCGTGTTCGTGAGCAACAGCGGCCTGGTCCGGGACAGCATGAAAAAGGTCTCCCGCATCGCGACAAAGGTCATCACGCGCGAAAATGTCGGCTACGATTTCGGCGCATGGCGCGACGCGCTGGAGGAAACCCGTCTCACCGGATACGACGAGCTTGTCCTCCTGAACAACAGCGTCTACGGACCGATGTACTCCTTCCAGGAGATTTTCGCCCGCATGCGCTCGAACCCCGCCGACTTCTGGGGCATGACCGAATTTCCAGAGACCGACAATCCGAGGCGCGAAGAGGCGAAGTGGCTCCCGAACGGGATTATCCCGCGTCATATCCAGAGCTACTTTCTTGTTTTCCGCCAGCAGGTCTTCACCTCCGAAGCGTTCAAGGAGTTCTGGAAGAACGTCAAAAATGAAACCACGCTTCCGGCCGTCGTCGCGAACTGTGAAACGCGCCTCAGCAACTATCTGGAAAAAGCCGGATTCAAATCCGATATCTACCTCCGCGCGTCCGGCCGGCTTCAGGACGTCGACAAGATCACGCCGGAATACAACGCCATCTACTGCAGGCCGCAGGACTTCCTCATCCTCGGATTCCCGTTCCTGAAGAAGAACATCTGCTACTACCTGCGGCAGCCTGAAATCAACGAGACCGTCCATCTGATCTCGCGTTTGTACAAGTATCCAACCAATTATATCAAAATAACCGCAAGAACGAGGTGAATCATGAGCGAAATCGCAAAAGACAAAAAGCGTGACATCGTACGCAGAAGGGTATTCATGAAGAATGTTCCCGATTACGCAAAACTTTCAGGTCTTGAAATCGGCGCGCTTTGCTCCCCTCTGCTCACGAAGGAAGAATCCAATGTCAAGTACTACGACATCTTCCCGAAGGAAACCCTGATCGAACATTTCCAGGAGTTCTACCCCGGCAGAACGTTCGTGGACGTCGACTTTGTCGCCAGAACGCGTTCGCTTTCCGAAGTGCTCGGCGACGTCAAGTTCGATTATTTCATCGCGAACCATGTCATCGAGCACATTCCGGACTTCATCGGCTTCTTCAAGGCCGTCTATGAAAGCCTCAACGAAAACGGAAAGTTCTTCCTCGCCATTCCCGACCGCCGTTTCACGTTCGACATCGACCGGTCCGAAACCTCAGCCGGACATCTCGTCGTCGATTATGAAAACAACGGCAGCGTGGACGCCGCGGAGCACATCCTCGATGCTCTGATCTACCATCAGGAAAGAGATAATCTTAACATCTATTGGAGCGACATCGAAAGCCAGCGCTACAATTTTGTCCATCATCACCACGTTTTCAACTATGAAACCTTCCTGAGCCGGATCATACGTCCGCTGATCCGCATGCGCTATTTCCCGTTCTCGGTTCTCGACTGCCACTACGAGCCCGATCTCGACAATGAATTCGACATCGTCCTTGAGAAATGCACCGACTGGGACAAGATCCATATCCTCGGCACTAAAGTTCCCGTTCAGCCGCCGCAGGACGAATCCAGCGTGAACATCTACGATTTCAGGCTCCAGATGTCCCAGATCACGAAATCCGGCTGGTTCGATCCTCTTTGGTATCTCACCACATATCCCACGGTGCGCATCAGCGGCCTGAACCCTCTCAAGCACTATTACTTCTGGGGCGCTTACCACGGATTCAACCCCTCCGAACGTTTCGACTCCAAGTATTATCTGGAATCCAACCCGGACGTCTGTCAGGCCGGACTGAATCCGCTCTGGCATTATCTCCACAACGGGGCACAGGAAGGCCGTCGGCCCCTGCCGCCGGAGTCGGAGTCCCCGGTACAGACATCCGCCGCAGGCACGGACGAGGGAAAAGGACAGGACGGCCAGCCCTCCGGCGCGAACCTTTCCGCCGAAACAGAAAAAACTCCTGCCGGGACCGCCTCCGCGGAAGCACCTGCTGAAGCCGGGGAAACTTCTGCCGGGACTGCCGCGGCGGATTCGGCCTCCCGCCGTAACCGCGGGAAAAGGAAATGAAACCCGGCCCCCGGAAAACAAATCCGGCTCCAAGGAATAAAACCTCCCTCTCATGAGCAAGACGCAGGTCAGCGTTCTCCTCTCCGTTCACGGAGACTCCATATTCCTGAAGGACTTTCTGGATTCGCTCGCGAATCAGTCCTTCAGGGATTTTGTACTGCTGTGCCGTTTCGACGGAGTCCCCTCGCCCGCGATCCTGTCGCTCGTTTCCGGTTTCCCGTCCGCCGTCGTCCTCCCGGATCAGACGCACTACAACGTCATCTCCTCGTACCAGCGTCTCCTGGATGCCGCAAAAGAAACGGACACGCCGTATTTCATGTTCGCGGACCAGGACGACGTCTGGCATCCGGACAAGATAGCCCGGAGCGTTCAGAAGATCAGGGATGCCGAATCCCGCCGCCCGGCGAAAACTCCTGTTTTGGTTCACACCGACCTTCGTGTCGTGGACGAACACCTGAAGCAGATCGCGCCGTCCATGATTCGCTACCAGTGTCTGAATCCGGCCCGGGTCTCGCTCGCGGACATCATGATCCAGAACAACGTCACAGGCTGTACGACGATCTTCAACCGTGCGCTGGCCTCGCTTGCCCGGATTCCGGAGGAGGCCATCTGCCATGACTGGTATCTTGCGCTCACCGCGGCGGCGTTCGGCACGATCGTTTTTCTCCCGGAAAGCACGGTCGACTACCGCCAGCATGAGGACAACGTTTATGGCACAGTCCCGCGAAAAGGCCTTCTCAGGCATTTCTTCCAAAGGCGGCATCTCCATGAGAGAGTCCGATTGACCCAACGGCAGGCCGGGGCGTTTCTGGACCATTTCCGCGCGAATCTTTCCGCGGACAAGACCCGCATTCTGGAAGACTGGAGCCGCTGTCTGACCGAGGCTTCCTACTTCAAACGTCTCGGTACGGTCTGGCGGCACGGCTTCAGGAAGAATGACTGGCTTCGCACCCTCGGTCTCTGGTGGGCGGCATGAAAACAGCGGTCGTCGTCCCCACGCTCAACGCCGTAAAACGCGGCTGCTGGTACGAACTGCTTCGCGCCATCGCGGAACAGCAGCTTCAGATTGATCTGAAACTGATCGTCGACAGCGATTCCTCCGATCAGACGGTAGAACTCGCCGCCGCGCTCGGCTGGAAATGTCTCCGGCACGACCGACGGAACTTCAACCACGGCACAACCCGCGCCCGCATCGTCCGCTACCTCGCATCAAAGGGGTTCGACACGGTCATTTTCCTCTCGCAGGACGTTGTGCTGTCGGAACCGGGCACGCTCAAAAAGCTCACGGATTTCCTCTGGATGCATCCGGAAATCTCCGGCTGCTGCGGCAAGCAGATCAGTCTCCATGAAAAAACGCTCAACGCATGGCAGAGGGAACGCTGTTATCCGAACGCTTCAAGGATAAGGACAGCCGCGGACATCCCGCGCGACGGTCTGATGGCGGCGTTTTTCTCCAATGCTTTCGCCGCCTGGAAGATCCGGGATCTGATCCGGTTCGGGAATTTCCCGAAAACGGATTTCGGGGAAGACACGCTCCTCGCCGCGCACATTATTGAAAACGGCGGTGCTGTCGGCTATTGCGCCGAGGCGATTGCCATCCACGAACACTCCAACGCACCGTTCGAACTGTTCCGGCGAGGCTGGCAGATCGGCAGTTTTCATCGCCGCAATCCCGACCTTCTGCGGAAATTCAGGGATTCTTCCTTGATCGCGCGGAAAAGCATCCCCGCGGGCGTAATTCTCCCTCTCGCAATCAAAGCCATGGGTTATTGTTCCGCGCGGTTCCGCGACCTCGTTCTGCCCGCGCTGCTTTTTATCCTGCTCTGGTTTCTGCTCGCACCATGCATCATCCTTGATGATTATCCGCTCCCGGACATCGCGACCCGTTACGCCCCCATGGCGGAAGCATTCGCACGGCATGACTGGCGTTTCGCGTTTCATCCGCGCATCACACCGCTCCTCCCCGTTTCCGCAGGAATGATCGCGTCCATTCTCCGATGCGACGGTTTCCTCGCCTGCAAACTCGCCTCCACGCTCTTCCTTTCGCTTTCCATTTTCCCCCTCTACGCCGCGACGCGCCGTCTCTTCGGACGTCCGATGGCGGTCCTCACGTCGCTCCTCTTCATCGCCTGCCCGTACATCAGCCGCTTCGGATACTACGGAAGCCGCGAATCCGGCACGATCTTCGGGCTTCTTCTCTGCGTTTATGCCGCCGTACTGCTTTCGAAGAATCCGCGCAAATTCGCCCCGTGGGGCTGGTTCGCCCTGGGAGAAACAGTCATTCTCCTGAGCCGCGGAGACATGCTCCTCTTCGCCGCGCTTCTGTTCACGGCGCTCTTTATTTGGGACTGCATCCGGTTCCGCATCCCGTTCCGCGGCATCCTCACCGGCTTTGCCGTCTTTATCCTTATACTCCCGACACTCTGTTGCAACAGACGCATGATCGGCTATCCGGTCCTGGATACACGCCATACGACGATTTTCAAATTCGTTTCGCAGAGGATTCCGACTCTGAAACAACTTGTGTATCCCGATCCCGTCATGCCGGTCGACATTGCCGCACCGGCTGCGGAAACGCTCCTCACAAAGCCCTTCCACGGGGAATCCGGCTCCGTGGATTACGCAAACGTGCCGGATACGAACGTGCCGGACACGGGCATATCGGATACGAACGCGACGGACACGGGCATATCGGATACGAACGTGCCGGACACGGGCATATCGGATACGAACGCGCCGGACACGGGCGTATCGGATACGAACGCGCCGGACACGGGCCCGGACACGGCCACAGCGGATACGAACGCGACGGACGCGGGCATATCGGATACGAACGCGCCGGACGCGGGCCCGGACACGGCCACAGCGGATACCGGCGTGCCGGACACATCCCCGTCCGTCGTTCGGATACCACAACGCTCGTTACGGCATGGGCTGAGTAAATTTCTGAAAACAATCTGGGGCGGCATTTTCCCGTTCTTCCTCTTTTTCGCCGCAATCGGAATCGTCGGACGCATTCGCCGTCGCCAATGGACCGGATTCGATACGCTCCTGATTATGACATTCCTTGTATTTGAGCTTCTCGCGGCGTTTCAGGTGTGTCTCTTCTATGGCGTGCTCGCGACTTCCAGACGGTATCTGTTCATCGGCATCCCGCTTTATCTGCCGTATGCGGCGCTCGGATTCCGCGATTTCCGGCGTGTCCTCACGGATCTCACATTCGGAAAAACTGTTGCCGCGTTTCTCGCCGTCCTTCTCTGCGCAGCTTTCTTTTATAAGCTCTATTCTCCGATCTTCACGGAGTTTTTCCACGATTCCGCCAAAGGCATGGAACGCGACATCCAGCTTGCCGCGGCGGATTGGATCCGCTCGGACTGGGACAGGCTCCCCGCATCACGGGAAACAGCCCGCCTGAACTTTTTGAAATGCGACCAGTATCAATCGGGGAAACGTCCCCTCATCCGCACGACCGGCCAATGGTCCCGCCTCGGCTTCATGGCAGGCGGACAGGACTATCCCGGATTCTTCCCCGTACGGGGCATCCGCCCCGACTATATCGTCCTTCCCGCGGAAACTTTCGAAGAAAACGGTTCTGACGGCGGCATCCCGGAATTCATCGGTTTTGAAAAAGACGTTCTCCGGGATCCCGGAGCCGGAACTCCGCGGTACCGGAAAGTCCACGTCAACAGACTTGACGGCATCACGTTCGCCGTTTTCAGGAATATCGCGTTGCAACCCGGCGACTGATCCGAGCAACAACAAGCGCTGAACATATTTGATCTTATTCCGCTTTTTTTATGCGCATACAAACTCGCATTTATGGATGCGAGGTAATTCCGATTTTAAATGTTCCTGCGCCGCAACCAGATCATAGGCTGTTTGGAGATTCAGCCAGAAATCCGGCGTCGTTCCGAAAAACTGACTCAGCCGGAGCGCGGAATCAGCCGTAATCCCGCGCCGTCCGCGAACGATCTCGTTCACGCGATGACAAGGCACTCGCAATTCCATGGCAAGCTTGTTCTGACTTATCTTCATCGGTTTCAGGAATTCCTCCAGCAGGATTTCCCCTGGATGAGGATTGATGATCTTGTTTTTGCTCATACCACGTCTCCTTAATGATAATCAACGATTTCTATATTATGCGGACCTTCTTCCGTCCAAGTGAAACAGATGCGGAATCTGTCATTAATCCTGATTGAATATTGTCCTTCACGATCTCCATGAAGAGCCTCCAACCGGTTTCCCGGCGGAATGCGTAGATCATACAACTCTTTTGCGGCATCCATCATACGAAGTTTTCGCATCAGGACAGAGGCAAAAGCGGCATAAGGACGGCACATCCGTCCATTGCTTTCCCAGAAAGCAAACGCATCCGCATCTTTGAAATGAAGCATATTTTACCTTTTTTGAATATGGTCTTGCCTATAACATATAACCAAAATGGTTAAAGTCAAATCAAAAACATGGAAAATGTTTTCATTTTCGGACAAACAATGGTGAAACGTGCCGGAACTAATGCGAAAAAAAGACGCTCAGACCTTCACGACGCCGCAGAAGAACAGGACCAGCAGGATGGCGCCGAGCACGATCCGGTACCAGCCGAAAAGCTTGAAATCGTGTTTCTTCACATAGTCCATGAACCACGCGATCACGCCCCACGCCACGAAGAACGCGGTCACGAAGCCGATCGTGAGCGCGATCCACTGCGGACCGGTCAGGTGCGCCCCGCCCTTCACGAGCTTCAGCAGCGAGGCGCCGAACATCGTCGGGATCGCCAGGAAGAACGAAAATTCGGCGGCGCATGCGCGGGAACACCCGAGGCACATCGCACCGAGAATCGTCACGGCCGAACGCGAGGTCCCGGGGACCATCGCGAGACACTGGAAGAAGCCGACCGCGAGCGCATTGCCGTAGCTCATCTTCACGATCTCCGCCGTGCTTGATTCGCGTTGTTCCAGCTTCCCGCTGAATACGAGCGCCACGCCCCACACGACCAGCGCCACGGACACCACGACGATATTGAAGAGGTGCGCCTCGATGAAATCGTCGAGCAGGAACCCGATTACGGCGGCGGGGATCACGCCGACCACAACGCGCGACCACAACGGGATCATCGCCTTAAAGCCGTCGATGTTCCACTTCCGCGGGAAGATGGTTCTGTAGAAATACACCAGCACGGACAGGATCGCGCCGAGCTGGATCACGACCTCGAAGAGCTTGGCGAACGCCTCGTCCTTCATCGGGAAGAAGCTGTCCACGATGATCATGTGGCCCGTGCTGCTGATCGGGAGGAATTCGGTCACGCCCTCCACGATGCCCTGTACGAACGCCTGAAGAGAAAGAGTCAAGTCCAAAGTGGCGCCTTTGGCCGCCAGAATACAGCATAAGATAATCGCGGCGACAATGCTGACCGTTTTTGCTTTCACGGCAAATGTTTTCATTATTATGGCAAATCCGTCCGGGCCAGCAGAGGCCCGGATGCATTGAGGTTATTTCGAACTGTTCAGGAAGATGCCCTTCAGGTTCATCTTCAGCGCGGTGGGCGAACTGGACGCGGCGAGGCCGACTTCCTCGGTGATCTCGCCGTTGTTGATGCGGTCGAGGATCGCCATGTTGAACGTCTGCATGCCGGCCTCGCGGGCGCTTTCCATCGCCTCAGGCAGCTTCTCGAATTCCTTCTTGGAGATATAGCGCTGGACAACCGGGTCGCAGATCATGACCTCGACGACCGGGACCACGCCCTTGCCGAGCGCCTTCGGGAGCAGACGCTGCGCGACGGTCGCCTTCAAGTTGGCGGAAAGCGCCTCGAGGATGGTGTCCTGTTCCTGGATCGGATAAAGGTCGAGGATACGCCCGACGACCTGGGATGCGTCGGCGGCGTGCACCGTGCTGATGACCATGTGGCCTGTATCGGCTGCCTGAAGCGCGGCCTCGAAACTCTCCTTGTCGCGCATTTCGCCGACCATGATGACGTCCGGGGCCTGGCGCATGGCATGTGTGAGGGCGCTGTAGAACGACGGGCAGTCCAGCCCGACTTCGCGCTGTTCCACGAACGACTTGCCGTCGCGGAACTCGTATTCGATCGGGTCCTCGATCGTGATGATGTGCTTCGTGAAATGCTCGTTGATGTGCTGGATCATGGCCGCCAGCGTGGTCGATTTGCCGCTGCCGGTGGTGCCGCAGACCAGGATGATGCCGCGCGGGGTCTCCGCGATGCTGCGGAGCACGGGCGGGAGGGAAAGCTCTTCCATGGAGCTGATCTTGCTCTTCACATAGCGGAGCGTAATGCCGTGCATGCCGCGCTGTTTGTGCGCGTTGATACGGAAACGCCCCAGTTCCTCCACGCAGTAGGAGAAGTCCGCGTCGCCGTTCTGCTCGTATTCCTTCAGCATGCGTTCGTCCATGATGCTGTGCAGGAGAGTGTCGAGGAATTCATGCGTCGTGACGAAATCGACGGGATAAAGAGCGCCCGCGATGCGGAGGTTGGCCGGGGCGTCCTCCTTGAGCAGGACGTCCGACGCGCCGTGTTCCACGCACTGTGCGAGGATCTGATGGAAGGTTTCGATGATCTCCGAGGCCATTTTTGAAATCCTTTCTGCTGGGGTGCAATCTGAACGGGCTTATTCGCCCTTGTAATCGTTCATGAGTTCAAGCATATCCTCGACAGCCGCACCGACGCCCTTCATGATGGCGCGCGCGATGATGCTGTGTCCGATGTTGAGTTCGTGCAGATGCGGAACGGCGGCGAGCAGAGGCTTGATGTTTTCGTAGTCGATGCCGTGCCCGGCGTTCACGCCGATGCCGAGCGAATGCGCATACTCCGCACCCTTCGCCAGACGGTCGAGTTCGGCGGTCTGATCGGACGAGGAAACGGCGTTGGCGAACGAACCGGTGTGGAGTTCGACGAACTCCGCGCCGCACTGCCTGGCGCAGTCGATCTGCGCGAAATCGGGCGCGATGAAGAGGCTGACGGCGATCCCGGCGTTCTTCAGCACGGGCACCCAGCGCATGAGCTTGTCGAGGCTCGCTACGGCGTCGAGGCCGCCCTCTGTCGTAAGCTCCTGGCGCTTCTCCGGCACCAGGCAGCAGCTCTGCGGACGCACCAGCGTACTCGCGATGCGGACCATCTCTTCGGTCAGGGCCATTTCCATATTGAGGCGGAGTCCCGCCTGCGAAAGCGAGATCACGTCCGCGTCCTGAATGTGGCGGCGGTCTTCGCGAAGATGGGCGGTGATGCCGTCCGCTCCGGCGGCCATGCAGAGTTGCGCGGCTTCGAGCGGGGACGGCTGGGAAGCGAGACGGGCCTGGCGGACCGTCGCGACGTGGTCGATATTGACACCAAGTTTCAAAGTTCTGGTCATATTCAAAATCTCCAAAAAAAAAAGTAATCTAGTAATATAGCAGAGGTTTATTCATTTCGCAAGTCCGAAACCATTTTTGCGAACAAATCCGTCTCCGGAATCGCCATGCGGTTGCGCGCCGAACGCGGACACAGCAGGTACGGCCCGCGGAACAAACGGCGTTCCAGCAGCTCCGCCCACGGTCTGAACTGCGCCGGAGCAATGTGGAGGCCGCTGTCGGCATCGTAGACCAGCACCGCCTGATGCGCCTCGCATCCGAGCAGGCCGAGCAGTTCGGATTTATCCTCATCCGGCTTCACTTCGAACGGATGGATCTCCAGGCTCAGTTTCACCAGCGGACTGAGCGTGCCACGCAGGAAACGTCCCATCAGCTGCGTCGACTGAATGTCGCGTTCGCTTTTGAACGGGATGCGGTACGGAATCAGCAGTTCGAAGTTCTCGCGGTACAGGACGGGGACCAGACGGCGGACGATCTCCAGCGCGGCGGCTTCCGCCGCGTCGTCGCCCAGGATTTGCCGCATATCGAGGCCGAGGAACGCCCCGGACGCGCCCGCCGCCTTGAGCGTGCGGACCATGATCGAAGCCTGTTCCACGTAGTCGCGGCGGTAGTTGTCCGCCAGAAAAGGCATCTCCCGCGTGAGGTCGGGAGCCATCAGATGTCCGGCGCGCACGCTCCTGTACTTGCAGGACGTCAGACGCCGCTGAAACTCCGCGTCGCGATGCAGAAAACACTCCGTCGGGAGCTCGACGACGTCGAACGTGCCCGGCGTGAGGAAGTCCGGCACGGACGCCGGATCCATGGCGGCATGGCCGAGCGCCAGCCCGAACCGGAGCGTCTTGTAGTCGATCTTATCCGTTTCCATCAGAATCCGGCCTCCGTCAGATCGCGCATGGAAATCGGCTTCGCGTTCTGCGCGCCGCCGTCCATGTGACGGAGCTGTTCGCAGACGTACTTGCCGATCAGATCGGTCTCGATATTTACGAGGTCGCCCGGCTTCAGGTCGTCGAGATTGGTCTCGCGCCGGGTCGTCGGGATCAGACGCACCGCGAACGTCTCGTCCGTCACGTCCGTGAGCGTGAGGGAAACACCGTTCACGCACACGCTGCCCTTCGTCACGAAGAAGATCCGAAGCCCGGACGGCATTTCCATCCGGAGCTCATAGTCGTCGCCGACTTTCCCGAACGAAACGACCTTCACGGCGGCGTCGACGTGTCCGCTGACCAGATGCCCGCCGAGGCGGCTGCCGAGGCTCAGCGCACGTTCCAGATTGACCCGCGCGCCGTTCTTCAGCTGCCCCAGGTTCGTCCGGTCCAGCGTCTCCTTCATCACGAAAAAAGTCAAAGCCCCGCCCGATTCCTTCTCGAACGTGAGGCACGCGCCGTTCACGGCGATGCTCTCGCCCTCCTCAAGGTCGGTCCACGGGGTATCGGGCTTCACGGTCAGACGTCCGGCCTTCGCGCCGGTTTCGCGTCCGGTCAGCACTCCGGTCTTTTCAATCAATCCAGTAAACATCAAATAATCTCCTCAAGATTCCGGGTACAGCGGATACGCTTCGATCCGCAGGTCGCAGCCCAGCTCCGACACACGCAGGCGGTCCAGCCGGACCGCCTCGGACAACGCGGACGGATCGGGGCCGCCCAGCACGGGACGGCCGCCGCGACCGCCGAGCAGTTTCGGCGCGATATGAAATTCAATCTTGTCGACGGCGCGGGCGCGGACCGCCGAAGCAGCCAGTTCGCCGCCGCCTTCGATCAGCAGCATGGTCACATTCTCGCGCCCGAGCCGGGCAAGAAACGCCCGCCAGTCCTCCGGCGTGTCAAGCACAACGGATTCCCAGCCATCGCCCGCGCCGGACAGGATTTCCGGGTGGTGCGTGGCGATAATCCTGCGCGGCGTCTTCAAGACGGTTCCGTCGGATGTGCGTGCCGTGAAACGGGGCGAATCGGTGCGGAACGTCTCCGCGCCCGCGAGCACCGCGTCCGAAAGGCGTCTCAGATACGCCACGCGTTCCCGCGCGGTTTCCGAGGTGACCCACTTGGAATCCCCGTTCGCGGCGGCGATCTTTCCGTCGAGCGTCTCGGCCATTTTCAGCAGCACGAACGGACGGCCCGTCGTGATCCACTTGAAAAACGCCTCGTGATGGACGCGGCATTCCTCTTCCAGCACGCCGATCTCGACCGCAATTCCGGCAGAGCGCAGGATATCGACGCCGCGCCCGGCGTGTTTCGGGTTCGGGTCGAGGCACCCCACGACCACGCGCCGGATCTTATTGCGGATGATCGCATCGCAGCACGGCGGCGTGCGCCCCGTGGTGCTGCACGGTTCGAGCGTGACATAAAGATCCGCGCCCGAGGCGTCGGATTCGTGCGGCAGGTTCAGAAATGCCTCGATCTCGGCATGCGGACCGCCGCAGCGTTTGTGATGGCCGCGTCCGATAATCCGTCCGTCGCGCACGATGACCGCGCCGACCGCCGGATTCGGGCTGGTATAGCCCGCGCCGAGTTCAGCTTCGCGCAATGCCTCGCGCATAAAAACCTGGTCGTTTCCGCCGTCCACGAAAGTCCGCTCCATACTGGTTCAATCAGGCGGATGTTCCGCCTGAGTCCGTCATTAATAAAAAGTACCCCGAAAATATAGCTTGTTTTTTCCCGATTGCAAGACTTTTTCTCTCTTTTTTCCGCTTTGCAATTGGTCTTTTCGTTTTTTCGTGCTACATTAAGAGACCGCAACCCTTTTTTCACTTATCCCGAAAGGACTCCGCCATGCACTACACCTACAAAAACAGCCCGCTCGTCTGCTCCTCCCAGATCGACATCGACATCGACAACGGCGTCATCACCAACGTGGCGTTCACGGGCGGCTGCCCCGGCAACCTCACCGCGATCGGCATCCTCGTGAAGGGCAAGACTCCGCAGGAAGTCATCGACAAGCTCGAAGGCGTCGACTGCGGCGGCAAAGGCACCTCCTGCACCGACCAGCTCGCCAAGGCGCTGAAGGAAATCCTCGCGGGAAGACTCGGCTGACGACCATGCCCGCTGACAGACACGGCATCCAGCGCGACATCGAGGCGTTCCAGAACGAACTGGACAAGCTCTTCAAGCGCCCGAACGAAGCGCCCGTCTACGACACGGAACAGAAGCTCGAAGACGCTATCTCCGACAATCCGCGCTACTACCCGCCCGACCGCAGGCTCGAACTCGCGGAGATATTCTTCGGCATCCTCGATTTCGTCTACGAACGCGCCGGGAGCGACGACGATCCGGAAGTCTTCTGCAATCCGGTCCTGCCCGGCGCGGACCTCACACGCCTGCCCGAACCCGAAATGCTGTTCCGCTGCATGATGCCGCTGGCATGGTCGATCCGAGGCCGCTGGGTCTACCCGGAGATGAAACGCGTCACGGACGACTTCATTTCGTCCTTCACGCACGATCAGGTCAAGCTCGTCTGGCAAATTCTGGATTTCCTGCTCGACCTCTTCCCGGACAAATCCGGTTCCTCGGCCTCCGCCGAGGTCCGCGCATACTGGCGCGAGCTCGCCGAAGCGCCCGAACGATTCCATGTGGAAACCCCGTCCGAGAAGTCGATCCTGCTCAAAGTCCTGCTGGAAGCGGCGCAGGACCACAAAATCATCCCGAAGGACTAGTGCATCCTGCTTCCGTGGCTCCGTACAGCGACGATTCGTTAAGAGATATACACAAATAATCCCGAAAAACTTTGTTTCCGGGTTTGAAATCCCGCGTCTAAGCTATATATTAAAAGACAACTATCGACCCAAGTCAACAATTTCGCTTCCGCGCACCACACAGCGGATGCGATTCAATTCAAATCAGGAGTTTATCTGGAAATGCCCGCTATTCCGAAATTCGTCGTGCTCAGCGAACAGCTTCGCGGTCAGATGTTTGAACTGAAACAGGATGAGATCTCCGTCGGACGTTCCGACGAGCGCACCATCTGCCTGAAGGACCCCACCGTCAGTACGCTTCACTGCAAGATCACGCGCAACGGCGACAAGTTCGTCATCGCCGATGCCGGCTCCACCAACGGCACAAAGGTCAACGGCAACCCGCTCACCGAGGAATACGAACTGCAGAACGGCGACATCGTCCGCATCGGCGCGTTCGAGCTGCTCTTCGACACCGAGGACAAGACCATGACCATGTCGATCCAGAAGACGCAGACCGGCATCGACATCAACGCCGCCAGCACGACCCAGACCATCAAGTCCGTCACCAGCACCGGCTTCACCGAACGCAAACAGGGCAGCGGTCTCTCCAACAAGCTCATGATTATCATCGTCGTCCTCCTCGCGCTCATCTTCCTCGCCATCCTCGGACTCTTCGTGAAGAGCTTCATGGACGGCCAGAACGCGAACGCTTTCATCCCCGCGCAGGACATCGTGACCCGGACCGTCTAATTCATGAACGACAAGAAAGACCCACCGAAAAAAGCGCTTCCGGGTTCGAAGCGCAAGCCGCCCGCATCCCTTTTTCTCTGGCTGCTGGCGTTCCTCGTCCTCGCCTCGCTCATCGTCTTCCAGTCCTCGCCCTATTTCGCCGCCACGGAGGAATGGAGCGCGAACGTATTCCTGTCGCACCTTGAAAAAGGCGAGATCGTCACCGCCGAGATCATGCCGGAATCCGACAAGATCCTCGCGATTTCCGGCGAGTTCAAGCCCGCCCAGAAAGCCGATGCGAAAAAAGCTGACGCCGACGCGAAAGCAAACGAAGCTGAGAAGAACAAGTCTGAGAAGAAGTCCGACGCCAAGGCTTCCGCGCCCGAAATCGTCGAAAAGGACCTGACGAAGCCCGCCGCATCCGCCGATGCCACAGCCAAGAAGACCGCACCGAAGCTCAAACTGAAATACAACACACGCATCTACGCCACCGACGCCGTCATCTCCAAGCTTGATGAGAAAGGCGTGCAGACCGTTTATCTCGAACGCGACGTGTGGTGGAAATCCCTGCTCCTGAACCTCGCGATCGCGGTCCCGATCCTGCTCGTCTTCTACTTCATCTTCACGCGCCAGATACACGGCGCGGGCTCCGGCGCAATTCAGTTCGGCAAGAGCCGCGCACGCATGATCGACCCCAACGAAAACCACACCAAGTTCGATGACGTGGCGGGCTGCGACGAGGCAAAGGAAGAAATGAAGGAGATCGTGGAATATCTCCGCGATCCGCTCAAGTTCAAGCTCCTCGGCGGCAAGATCCCGCGCGGCGCGCTCCTCACCGGACCGCCGGGCACAGGTAAGACCCTCATGGCGAAGGCCGTTTCCGGCGAAGCCTCCGTGCCGTTCTTCTCCATCAGCGGTTCCGACTTCGTCGAGATGTTCGTCGGCGTCGGCGCGAGCCGCGTCCGCGACATGTTCCAGCAGGCGCGCAAGAACGCCCCCTGCCTCATCTTCATCGACGAAATCGACGCCGTGGGACGCTCCCGCTTCTCCGGCATCGGCGGCGGACACGACGAACGCGAACAGACGCTGAACGCGCTCCTCGTGGAAATGGACGGCCTCGAAACGCAGGAAGGCGTAATCGTGATCGCCGCGACCAACCGCGTCGACGTACTCGACCCCGCCCTGCTCCGCCCCGGCCGCTTCGACCGCCAGATCGTGATCGACCTGCCCGACATCGTGGGCCGCAGGAAGATCCTCGCCGTCCATGCAAAGAACATCAAGCTCGCGAAGGACGTCGACCTCGACGCCGTCGCGAAGAGCACGCCCGGATTCAGCGGGGCCGACCTCGCGAACCTCATCAACGAGGCCGCGCTCCTCGCCGCACGCAACAACAAGGAAGCCGCGACCCAGTCCGATCTGGAGGAAGCGCGCGACAAGGTCTGCTTCGGGCGCGAACGCCGCAGCCGCAAGATACCGGAACGCGACCGCAAGCTCACCGCCTGGCACGAGTCCGGACACGCCATTGTCAACCTCTTCCTCGAAAACAGCATCCCGCTGCACAAGGTCACGATCATCCCGCGCGGCCAGGCGCTCGGCCTGACCATGATGATGGAGCACGAGGACCGCTATTCGCGCAGCCGCATGGAAATGCTCGATATTATCACCACCGACCTCGGCGGCCGCGTGGCTGAGGAGATCGCGCTCGGCGACATCACCAGCGGCGCATCGCAGGACATCGCGCACGCCACGAACCTCGCCCGCGCCATGGTCTGTTCCTACGGCATGAGCGACAAGCTCGGAACCGTTCAGTACGGCGAACGCGCCGACCACATCTACCTCGGACGCGACATCACGCGCAACGAGGCATGCAGCGAGCAGACCCAGCGCGAGATCGACGACGAGGTCAAGCGCATCATCGGCGAGTGCAAGATGCGCGCCACGAAGATCGTCACCGAACAGCGCGAACGCCTCGACAAGCTCGCGAACGCCCTGCTCGAACGCGAGACCATCTCCGGCGCGGACATCCGCAAACTGCTGGATCTCCCGCCCGAAGAGGAAAAAGCGCCCGTCCTGTCCGGCGACGATTCCGGCAAGCCCGCCGACAACGACGCTTCCGCGCCAGCCGACAAGAAGGACGACGGCGGCGAACCGCCCAAGTCCGACGACACCGTTATTTCCGTAAAGACGTTCTGACCCCGGAGCGTCCGCATGACGGCCGAAACTCTCGCACCCCTGATTCGCGTCAACGAGTCAGGGGTGTTTTTGTCGTGCCATGTCCAGCCCGGCGCGAAACGCACCGCGGTCGCGGGGATCTACGGCACGGCATTGAAAATCTCGCTCGCCGCGCCGCCCGTCGACGGCAAGGCGAACAAGGAACTGTGCGTGTTTCTGGCGAAGAAACTGAACCTGCCGAAAAGCGCCGTGTCGCTGGTCTCCGGCCAGACATCGCGCGACAAGGTCGTTTTTCTGCCGGGCGTCACGGCCGCCGCTCTCGCCGCCGCATTGGAGTAAACCATGCCGCAAAAAGCCTCCCACGCGCCTTTCCGAAGCCTCCCCGAAGGTTCCCGTATCCTGCTGGCGTTCAGCGGCGGAGTCGATTCCGCCGTCGCGGCAGTCCTCGCGCTCCGCGCGGGCTATCAGATTACGGGCATCCATATGACGCTTCTCCCCGGCGGCGAAGAATCCCGGCGGAAAGCAGAGGAAACCGCCGCGAAACTCGGGATCGAACTCGTCCATGCGGACTGCACGAAAGCGTTTGAACAGTCCGTTCTGCGTCCGAGCTGGGACATGTACAAATCCGGGTTCACGCCGAACCCGTGCGCCATCTGCAATCCGAAAGTCAAATTCGGCGCGCTCATGCCGCTGATGGAAAAGCACGGCTGTGCGGCGTTCGCCACGGGGCATTATGCGAAAGCGATCGACGCCGGAGACGGCAAAACCGCCCTCGTCCGGGGTTCTTACCGCGAGAAAGACCAGTCGTATTTCCTCTTCGGACTCTCGCAGGAACAGCTCGCGCGCATCGTCTTCCCGCTCGGCGGCATGACGAAGCCCGAGGTGCGCGAGATCGCCCGCGAGCTTGGGCTTCCGAACGCCGAATCGAAGGAAAGCCAGGACGCGTGCTTCATGCCGCCGGACAAGACCGCCGCCGAGTTCCTGCATGAGCATTTCGGCGAGACCGTGCCCGGCGGGACGTTCGCCGCCGCCCCCGACGGGCGCATCCTCGGTCGGCACGACGGCATTTACGCGTACACGATCGGGCAGCGCAAGGGCACAGGCGTGGCGATGGGCGTCCCGGCGTGGGTCAGCCGCATCGACGCGACCGAAAACAAGGTCTGGCTCACGACGAATCCCGACGACCTTCTGCGCGATTCGCTCGTGTTGCCGTGCGCCCACTGGATCACCAAGCCCGCCGAAGCCGCCGAATTCCGCGCACAGGTGCAAATTCGCTACCGGTCGCGCCCCGCGGACGCCTCGGTCCTGCTCTCGCCGAACGGCGTGGTCTTTATTAAATTCGATGCGCCGCAGCGGGCGGTCACGCCCGGACAGGCGGCCGTCATCTACGACGGGGAAACTCTCCTCGGCGGAGGCTGGATCCCTTAAGGAGGACAAGTCCTCCACTTGGGCAGTGCGTGGCTCCGCTCGCGCACGGGGGAGGACAAGTCCTCCACTGCGGAAGTGTCCGGCTTCGCTCGGACACGTGAAACAGTTTTATGCCTGCGGCTTTTGTTGAGGAGAATCGCTGCTGACCGCGATTACGGCGGCACGACCGAAGACATCCGACGGCGTACTGGACAGCACCACGACGCGGCGTTCACCGTCGATCTCGTATTCGCGGACGATCGTTCTGCCCGTGTCGAACGCCTCGCGCACGGCCTTGCCCGCGTCGATGTCCTGGAGCCACGGCACGGAAGTGATATTCCTCCACGGGACCTCGACCGTCTGCTCCATCTCGCCGTACTGCATGTGATAGTCGATGATGCGGCCTTCGCGGTCCGTCACCAGCACGCGCACCGGCAGGGATTCATAGACTTTTTCCGCCAGGTTGCGTCTTCTGCGGCGCGCACGGATGGAAAGCAGTGTAATGAGCGCCAGTCCGCCCAGCACGGCGGCGTTCGCCGCGAGCAGAGCGAAGATGCGCTTTTTCGTCCAGGTGGGGTACACCCTCATCCGCGGCGCTTTTTTTGTGGTCGTGTTCGCCACGATCACGTTCTCCTGGAAATCATCCAGACGATCCAGACGGTAACGCTTCTGCGCCGCCTCGTTGAGCCAGAGATCGTCGCTCTCCGGGATGGTCATCGGGATGTTCTGCCGCGATGCCTCAATCGGGGCTTTTTCAAGCTCTTCCAGCAGGTCGCCGACCTGAACCGCGAGTTTCTTCATGGAACGGCAGAAGCCTCCGACCGCGTTTTTCCGCGTCGGCGGCGTATCGGCGAAGATCGGGCACGCGTCGAAGTCGGCGGGCAGCCATTCCACGGGGTCAAGCCCCCACTCGAACGAGGACAGCGATACGATGACCGTGTCCGGCTGGGCCTCCGCCTGAACCGCCGCGCGGAACGCCTCGATCTCCTTACCGGGGACCTCGGCAAGCGACGGATACTGCTGACGCATCGTCCGGGAATAGTCCCCGGGCACGAAATCGGACGGCGTGACGGAATCCGGAAGCAGGACGGTCTTCAGTGTCTTCCCGGGGCCGAGCATATCGCGGAGCGCCGCCTCTTTCTTTTCGTCCCAGTTCATGCGGGACGCCAGCAGCACGATCTTCTTCGTATTGGGGAACGCCCGAAGCGCCAGATCCACGTTCGGCCACGGGTCCGCAGGGTGCACGATCGCGAAGTTATTGAGTTCCTTTCGTTCCGAATCCCTTGTATCGGTGTACGTGCGGAGTTTTTCATCGAACGAGCTCACGCCCGCGAACACCACGGCGAGCTCGCCGTTCAGGTTTTTCGTTTTGAAATCGATGCCGTAATCCCCGTCGAGCAAATTCGCGATCGACGAGGCGATCACGTCGGACGCGACGACGATCACGGCACTGTACTGACCTTTCGCCTCGTATAACTTTCTGAATTCATCGTCGGGGAGAACCACGCTGCTATGGAATGAGTTTTCGATCCGAACGGGGATCACTTCCGTTTCGTTCAGGAAAGACGGATGCACATACATCATCTCCCGTTCCTCGGGGAGCATGGAGAAAACGTCGGGATCCTCAATGTCCTCCCACCAGTTTTCGCCGAATTGTTCGGCGATCCTGTCCAGCTTCGCCTGTTTCCTCACCTTGCGTTCCGGCTCCGTCTCGCGCCATTTCCGCATGAGCTCGCGGTATTCCGCCTCATGCTGATCACGCACTTCCGCCAGCCCCTCCATGAATTCCTCCTGGGCACGAGGTCCGGCTTCGGCGGGGAACAGAATCAGGACGCGCCTGAATTCCGGCGGTTCAGGCAGCAGATCCGCTCTCGCGGGCATGCCGCAATCGAATAAGGACCGGCCGGTCATCAGCACGGCACAAAACAAAAACAGTTTGAAAAGCAGACGTTTCAAATCCATTCTCCTGAACAGAATCCGGAAATCCGGTTTTCCGATTTATACAGAGAATATTATACTATCAACTCAGTGTAAAATCAAGCAAAACGGACTATTTTTCGAGGAAAAAGAGACGGAATTACGGTTTCTCCTCAGTCTCCGGCTTTGTCTCTCCGGCTTTGCCTCCAGCCTCATCCTTCTTCACGATATAGATGTCCTTTTCGTTCAGCGCGGCGTCCATCGGGGACACGTCCGACTCCTTGAAAAGCTCCGCGATCGGGAGCTTGTTCTGCTTCGCGAGCAGAGCGAACGCCTTCGCATAGAACAGCGCTCCGCGGAAACTGATGTGGCAGCGGTCGGACCTGCCCTGCGGATAGTTTGGATATTCGCCGGGTTTCAGCTCCAGATACAGCAGCGTGCCCTTCTTCTCCCCGGCGGCGTTCAGCTCTTTGTCGGCATACGCGTACAGGTCGACCAGATCGCATTTCGTCTCGGCGGCGACCTCGCGCGCGGACTGCAGATAGGGATTCAGGAATCCGGCGGGCTTCAGCGAGCCGTTTTCCAGGTAGATGCCGAACGGGATGGACGTGGCAATCACGGGGATGCCGCCCGCCTTGCGCACATCCTCCACGAACCCCTTCATGTTCTCCTTGTACTCGGTCTTCGGGTCGGTGTAGCGCTCCGGCTTGTCCTTCGTGCCGTCGTTGTGCCCGAACTGAATGATCACGAAGTCGCCCTTCTTGACCTCCTTGAGCAGATTCTCCCAGCGTTTTTCCGCCTTGAAGCTCTTTGTGGAGCGCCCGCCGATGGAACGGTTCTTCACGGTCACGCCGTCCTTCACGAGTTCCTGCATGCGCTGTCCCCAGCCCTGCTGCGGCGCGTCCTTGCCGCGGTAGGTCATCATGGTGGAATCGCCCGCCATGTGGATATCGGCGGCGGCGAGCGTGAACACGGCGGAAGCGAAGACGGCGGCAAGCAGTTTTTTCATTGGTGAACTCCTGAAACAGTATTTGACGATTTGTCCGATACCATACACCAGAAACATCTGAAATACAACCTCGAAACAGGAAAAAAGGCGCGAAAAAACCGGGAAAGCACTGGGCCTTCCCGGTTCGGGATCAATGCTGAGGAACCGGAAACCGGTTCGTTCAAGCCGTCTTCAGCCGATCAATACTTGCGGCTGTCGACGATCTCCTGCGTGATCTTCTTGGTGACCACGGGCTCTCTGTCGGTACCGACGTTGACGCCGCCGACGTTGTCATACACGCCTTCCACGGAGGGGATGCGGGAAGGAACGCTCTTGCCGGCATGGATCTGTTCGACCACGTCGAAGAGCTGGGCGCCGATGAGCGGGTTGCACTCGACGGTGCAGTTGGCCTTGCCGGCGAGGATCTGCTCGAACATGGTCTTGACGCCGTCGATGGAGATGATGATGATGTCCTTGCCGGGCTTCTTGCCGGCTTCTTCGATGGCCTGGATCGCGCCGAGGGCCATGTCGTCGTTGTGGGCGAAGAGGACCTGGATCTGGTCGGCTTCAGGAGACTTCAGGAACGATTCCATGACTTCCTTGCCTTTGGCGCGGGTGAAATCGCCGCTCTGGGACTTGATGATCTTGATGCCGGGATAATTCGCGATGATCTCTTCGAAGCCTTTCTTGCGGTCGATGGCCGGGGCGGAGCCGACGGTGCCGACGAGTTCGGCGACGTTGGCGTTCTCGCCGACGTTCTTCACGACCCAGCGGCCGGCGCGGCGGCCTTCTTCCACGAAGTCGGAGCCGATGAAGCTGACATAGAGGCCGTCTTCGGAGACGTCGACGGCGCGGTCGAAGAGGACGACCGGGATCTCGGCTTCCTTGGCTTCCTTCAGGACGTCTTCAAAACCGGTGGCGACGACGGGGGAGAAGGAGATCACGTCCACGCCCTTGCTGATGAAGTTGCGGATGGCCTTGATCTGGTTTTCCTGCTTCTGCTGGGCGTCGGAGAACGTCAGCTCGATGCTGGCGCGCTTTTCAGCCTCGCCCTTGATGGACTCGGTGCTGGCCTTGCGCCAGTCGGATTCGGCGCCGACCTGGGAGAAGCCGACTTTGATCTTGGAGCTGTCGCTCTTGGAGCATCCGGTGACGAGGAGCGTCGCGGCCGCGGCGGCCATGATGACGGTTGCAAACTTGTTCATTCTTGCTTGCCTTTCTTTGGTTGTTGTTAGGAAAAAGTTATTGGGATTTCGATTTGGATTTGGAGATCTTCGTGATCAGGTTCTGCATGAAGATGAACGCGAGCACGAGGAGGCCGACGATGATGCGCGTCCACCAGGAGTTGATGCGTCCGTCGAACACGATCAGCGTCTGGATCAGGCCGAGCACGAGCACGCCGAAGAGCGAACCGAAGACGTAGCCGACGCCGCCCGTGAGCAGCGTGCCGCCGATCACGACCGCGGCGATGGCGTCCATTTCCAGGCCGACGCAGTTCAGCGGGTTGCCCGCCTTCAGGTATACGGCGTAGACCACGCCCGCGAGCGCGGAGCAGAATCCGGCGATCGTGTAGGTCATGATCTTGGTACGGCCGACCGGGATGCCCATCAGCGTCGCGGCGAGTTCGTTGTCGCCGATGGCGTAGATGCTGCGTCCGGAACGCGTGCGCTGGGAGAAGAAGATGGCCGCGAGCAGCACAACGATGTACACGATCACGATGAAACGGAGGTTCATGCCCTTGCCGAGCTTGATCGTGAGGTCGTTCTGGATGAAGTTGAACACCGGGTCGTTCTTGATGCCGATGGATTCCTCGCTCACGATGAAGCCGCAGCCGCGGATGAAGAACATGCCGGCGAGCGTCACGAGGAACGGCGGCAGGCTGAAGCAGTGGATGAGCCATCCCTGGAGCATGCCGAACAGGATGCCGATCACGAGCGCAAGGGCGATCGCGACGAGGGCGTTGCTGCCCGTGGCGATCATCTTCGCGATCAAAATGCTGGTGAAGGCGATGATGGAGCCGACCGAGAGGTCGATGCCGCCCGTGAGGATCACCAGCGCGGTGCCGATGGCGGCGATTCCGAGGTAGGCGTTGTCGACGAAGAGGTCGAGGAAGACCTTCGGGGAGCCGAAGTTCTCAAAGGAGATGATGCCGATCAGATAGACGATGAAGAAAACAAGAATCGTCGCCGAGATCGGCACATAGCGCATCGGGAATTTGAACTTTTTCATTGGACGCCTCCTTTCGCGGCCTTCGAAGCGAAGACGGAAAGCACTTTCGCGCGGAAGACCGGCGACTGGAGCAGGCACACGATGATGACCACCATGGCTTTCGGCACCTGAACGATTGCCGGGCTCACGTTCTTCATGTACATCGTGGTCGTCAGCGTCTGGATCAGGATCGCGCCGACCAGCGAGCCGGAGAGGAAGAACCGGCCGCCCGCCATCGAGGTGCCGCCTATCACGGTGGCGAGGATGGCGTCGAGTTCGAGGTAAAGGCCGGCGTTGTTGGAGTCGGCGCACTTGATGTTGGAAGCGGCGAGCAGGCCCGCGACGCCCGCGCAGAATCCGCAGATCACGTAGGTGAGCCATTTGATGCGGCGCGCCTCGATGCCGGCATAGCGGCTGGCGCGTTCGTTGTTGCCGACGGACTCGATGAAGAGCCCGAACGCGGTCTTGCGCGTGAGCAGACCGGCGATTACGTACATCGCGACCACGATCCACACCGAGAACGGCAGGAAGAGCGCGTGGCCGTTGCAGAGGAACACCAGTCCGGGGTTGTCGAACGTGATGATCTGGCCGTCTGTGATCAGCTGGGCGACGCCGCGTCCGGCGACCATCAGCACCAGCGTGGCGACCATCGGCTGGATGCCGAAGCCCGCGACCAGCATGCCGTTCCAGAACCCGGCGAGCGTGGAGAGCACGAGCGCGGCGGCGACCGGGATGATCCAGTACCAGGCGGGTCCCATGCCCGCGCCGATGCAGTTGCCCGCGTCAAGCATGGAAATGAGGAGCGCGGCGATCGCGCCCGCGATAGCCATGACCGCGCCGACCGAGATGTCGATGCCGCCCGTGGCGATCACGAGCGTCATGCCGATGGCGAGGACCATGACCTTGGAGCCCTGGTTCAGGATGTCGATCGGGGTGCCGTAGAGGTAGTAGCCGAAAATGGAGACGCCTTTGTCGTCTTTCTTCTCAGGGACAGCCTGCTGTCCGGCGGATTCTTTCACGGTCTGCTTGGCGGCTTCGACTTCCTCTGCAGCTGCCTGCGCGGCGGCCGTGCCGGCTGCGCCGGGAAGATCGTCCGGGACGGCCGTCGACTGGACAGCCTGGGCGGAGTCCTGTTTCTTGACTTCGATCTTGAAGAAGTTGTCCGTGAAGATCGCATTGAACAGCAGAAGCAAAGCGAGCGAGACAAGGGGCCATACGAGATGGCGGAATTTATTCGATGATTTATTCATGTCGGGGGTCCCTTAACCTGCGATGAGTTTCATAACGTTCTTGAGGGAAATGTCGGACCCGGCGACCTCGCCGACTTTCTTGCGGTCGCGGAGCACGATCACGCGATCGCAGTCGCGGACGACTTCCTCGAGTTCGGAGCTGATGAAGATGACGGCCATGCCCTCGCCGCAGAGCTGCTGGGTCAGTGCCTCGATCTCGGCCTTCGCGCCGACGTCGATGCCGCGCGTGGGCTCGTCGAGGATCAGGAGCTTCGGATTGGTCGCGAGCCAGCGGGCGATCAGGACTTTCTGCTGGTTGCCGCCGCTCAGGTGCTTGATCAGCTGTTCGCCGCTCGGGGTCTTGATGCGGAGCAGCTTGATGTATTTCTCGGCCATCTCCTCCTGCTGCTTCAGCGTCATGGTCTTCCAGATGCCTTTCGACGCCTGGAGCGCGAGCATGATGTTTTCGCGGATGGTGAGGTCCGGGATGATGCCGGTCACTTTGCGGTCTTCGGCGATCAGGGCGACTTTCGCCTTGACGGCCTTCTGCGGGGAATTGAAGTTCACGGGCTTGCCGCACATGGTCATGGTGCCGGAGTCGTGCGGATCCACGCCGAAGATGATCTGCGCGATCTCGGAGCGTCCGGAACCGAGCAGGCCGGCGAGGCCGAGCTGTTCGCCCTCGCGGATGCTGACGTCGACCGGGCTGATGGTGCCGACGCGGCCGATGCCCTTCGCCTCGTACACGGTGTCGCCGAACTTGGTGTTCTTCACGATCCCGGCCTGCATCTGGTTGATCTCGTCCGGAGTCTTGCCGATCATCTTCGCGACCATTTCGATGCGAGGCAGGTCCTTCGCATCGTAGGAGCCGACGAGCTGGCCGTCGCGCAGGATGGTGATGCGGTCGCTGACCTCGTAGACCTGGTCGAGGAAGTGCGTGATGAAGATGATCGCCATGCCTTCCTCGCGGAGCTTCTTCATGACCTTGAAGAGTTCCTTCACCTCGTTTTCGTCGAGGCTGGAGGTCGGTTCGTCAAGGATGAGCAGCTTGCAGTCCACGTCCAGTGCGCGGGCGATTGCCACGAGCTGCTGAATGGCGATGGAATAGCTGGAAAGGTTCTCGCCGACGTTGATGTCGATGTCGAGCCGGGCGAGCGCCTTGCGGGCCTGCACCTTGCGTTCCTTCTTGTCGATGAACCCGAGCTTCGTGCGCGGTTCGCGGCCGATGCAGATGTTTTCGGCCACGGACAGGTCGGGCAGCAGGTTCACTTCCTGGTACACGGTGCTGATGCCGGCGTGTTCGGCGTCCAGCGGGGAACGGAACTTGCACTCCTTCCCGTTGAAATAGACCGAACCCGCGGAGGCGGGATAGACGCCCGTAATGATTTTGATGAGCGTGCTTTTCCCCGCGCCGTTTTCTCCCATGAGAGCGTGGATTTCGCCGGCTTTCACCGCGAAATCGACGCCCTTGAGAGCCTTGACCCCGAGGAATTGCTTCTCAATGCCTTTGGTTTGCAGTAAATCCATTCGTCTTTCCTGTGTGAGGGTGAGTGGACGATTAATTAGAATATGTTCTAGAAAAGATAGCACAAATTCGCCGTTTTTCAATCATGTTTTTCTATTTTTCCGGAATTATTTATTTCGATTTTCATATATTTTTTCCTTATCCATACTTTCCTCTTGATTTTTTACATTCCGGAAACTATATTATGGCGATTCAAAACGCATCTTTTTTTAGCATATATTTTTTGACGCAAGGAGGCTTTTGATATGGGCAAAACAGCCGTCATCACGGGCGCGGGACGCGGCATCGGCGCCGCGATCGCGGAACAACTCGCTTCGGAACACTGGGACGTCGCCCTTCTGGCCCGGAAGCCGCAGGCCGACGGCGATGCGCAGTGCGCGGAGATCGCGCGGAAATACGGCGTCGAGGCACGTTACTATGTCTGCGATATTTCAAAAACGGACGACCGGAAAAACACGGTCGAAGCGATCATCCGCGATTTCGGCGGCATCGACGCGCTCGTGAACAACGCCGGAGTCGCGCCGAAAGTGCGCGCGGGCCTGCTCGAAATGAGCGAGGAAAGCTTCGACTACGTAACGGGCATCAACCTGAAGGGCACGCTCTTCCTCTCCCAGCTCGTCGCGCGGCATTTCGCCGAAAAGAAAAGCGGCGTGATCGTGAACATCGGGAGCTGTTCCGCCACGGTCGTCAGCACGAACCGCGGCGAATACTGCATCTCGAAGGCCGGAGTCGCCATGGTGACGCAGCTCTTCGCCGTCGAGATGGCGAAATACGGCGTGAACGTGTACGAGATACGCCCCGGCGTGATCGCCACGGACATGACCGCCTGCGTGAAGGAGAAATACGACAAGCTCATCGCCGAAGGGCTCACGCTTCAGCCGCGCTGGGGCCGCCCCGAGGACGTCGCGAAGGCCGTCGCCATGATGCTCCGCGGCGACATCGGGTATTCCACCGGACAGGTCGTGAACGTGGGCGGCGGACTGGAGGTCGTGAGGCTGTGAAGACCCGCCGTGTCCATACGCTCGTGATCGGGAGCGGAGCCGCCGGGCTGTGCGCCGCCGTCAGGTTGCACGCGCTCGGCGTGACCGACGTCCTGATCTGTTCCGAAGGGCTCCGCATGGGGACCTCCGTCAACACCGGCAGCGACAAGCAGACCTACTACAAGCTCGGCATGTACGGCGCGGAACCGGACTCCCCCGCCCTGATGGCGCGCGACCTCTTCGCGGGCGGCGCGGTCCACGGCGACCTGGCGCTGGTCGAGGCCGCAGTCTCCCAGCAGGCGTTCGCCCACCTCGCCTCGCTCGGCGTCCCCTTCCCCCACGACGAATTCGGCCAGTTCATCGGCTACAGGACCGACCACGACCCGAAACGCCGTGCCACCAGCTGCGGCCCGTACACCTCGCGCGACATGTGTCTGCGCCTCATCGACGCCGTGAAGTCGCGCGGGATCCCCGTGCTGGAGGACCGCGTGGTCTTCTCCCTGCTCACCGCCCCAGAGGGCGAGGCAAAACGCTGTATCGGCGCGGCGCTCGTGAACCGCAAAGCCGAACGGAAATCCGACATGATCGAGTTCATCCGCGCGGAAAATGTGGTGTTCGCGACCGGCGGCCCCGGCGGCCTGTACGCCCGGAGCGTGTACCCGGCCGTCCATACGGGCGGCATCGGCGTGGCGCTTGAGGCTGGTGCGACGGCGCGCAATCTGCCGGAATCGCAGTTCGGACTCGCCTCGCTGAAATTCCGCTGGAACGTCTCCGGCAGCTACATGCAGGTGCTCCCGAGGTTCATCTCCACGGACAAAAACGGCGGGGATGAACGCGAGTTCCTGCGCGAGTATTTCGACGACGTCCGCGCGCTGGAGGACGCCGTGTTCCTGAAGGGCTATCAATGGCCGTTCGCCGCCGTCCACGTGCCCGGCTCCTCGCTCGTCGACCTCATGGTCTACGTCGAATCCGAGCTGCGCGGACGCCGCGTGTGGCTGGACTACCGTACCGATCCCGCCGACCTCGACGTCGCCGCGCTCTCGCAGGAGACGCGCGAGTATCTGCAAAAGAGCGGTTGCACCGGACGTTCCCCCCTGGAACGCCTCATGCAGATGAACGCGCCCGCCGCGGAGCAGTATCGCGCACACGGCATCGACCTCGCGCAGGAAACGCTCGAGATCGCCGTCTGCGCCCAGCACAACAACGGCGGACTCGCCGCGAATCTCTGGTGGGAGTCCGAAAACATCCGCCATCTCTTCCCCGTCGGCGAGGTCAACGGCTCGCACGGCGTGATCCGGCCCGGCGGCTCCGCGCTGAACGCGGGCCAGGTCGGGGCGTTCCGCGCCGCCGAGTATATCGCCGCGAAGTATGCGGAACCCGACGGCTCGTTCGACGCGCCGTTCAACGCCGCAGCCGAAAAGATCGAGGAGGATATCTTCGACAAAATGGGAAAAGGCACGTTCTTCGACTGGAAGGAACAGCGCGCAATCATGCAGGCGCGCATGAGCAGGTCCGGGGCGTTCCTGCGCGACAAGGAGTCGCTGAAAACCGCCCTGAAGGAGACGCGCGAACAGCTCGCGAACCTTCAGAACGACGGCCTCGCCTCGAACTCCGCAGCCGAACTCTCCGAACGCCTCCGCACGCGGAGCCTCGTCTTCTCCGCCGCAGTCTACCTCGCCGCCATGCTCGAACAGGTCGAGGCGGGCGTGGGCTCGCGCGGCGGGTCGGTCGTGCTCACGCCGGACGGTCGCCCCGTTCACGGCAAACTGCCGTTCAGAATCGCGGACGAGGACAAAGCGTTCCGCGCCTCGGTCCAGGAGGTCACTGCCGCGCCGGACGGGTCCGTTTCGGTCCGCCGCGTCCCGTGCCGTCCGATCCCGGAGACGGACGGCTGGTTCGAGACCGTCTGGAAAGCCTGCCGCGAAAATCGCATTTACGACAATACAGGAGACTGACGCATGGATTACCCGAAACCCGCCTCGTTCCGCACGCTCGAAGATTTCCGCGCGCACCTCGCCGCATCGAATATCCCCATCGGCCTCGCCGAACTCCCGCCCGCCGGCGAGTCCGCGCTCGCGAAGCCGCTGAACGGCATCGGCAACCGCTGGGCGGTCCTGCCCATGGAGGGCTGGGACTGCGGACACGACGGCACGCCGTCCGAGTTCACGCGCCGCCGCTGGCTCCGGTTCGCGTCGAGCGGGGCGAAGCTCATCTACGGCACCGAAGCGGCAGCCGTGATGCATTCCGGACGCAGCAACACCCGCCAGTTGCTGGTCGCCGACCACACCGTCGGCGCGCTGAAACAGCTCAACGCCGAGATGCGCCGGACACACCGCGAACGCTTCGGCACGGACTCCGACCTGAAGATCGGGCTCCAGCTCACGCATTCCGGGCGGTTCTCGCATCCCGACGACGACCGCGTGCTCGCCTCGAAGACCGCGTACGCCCATCCCCTGCTCGACAAGAAGTTTCACAACGGCGCATCGAACGTGGTCACGGACGACGAGGTCGCGGACATCATCGCGCACTTCATCCGCGCCGCCGAGCTCGCGCAGGACGCCGGGTTCGACTTCGTGGACGTGAAGCTCGCGCACGGCTACCTCGGGCACGAATTCCTCACCGCCTATGACCGGCCCGGCCCGTTCGGCGGCTCCTTCGAGAACCGCACGCGCTTCTTCCGCGAGATCGCGGAGGGCATCGCGAAACGCTGTCCCGGCCTTGAGCCCTCCTCGCGCGTCAGTATCTTCGACATCCGCCCGTTCGTGAAGGGCGCGGACGGCGTCGGCGTGCCGATGGACTGGTCCGGCCCCTACCCTTACGCGTTCGGCGGCGCGGGCGACGGCCTCACGATGGACCCCGACCTGAAGGACACGGTCGCGCTCGTCGGCCTCATGCGTTCGCTCGGCGTGAAGATGATCTGCGCCACGATTGGCAGTCCCTACTACTGCGTACACATCCAGCGGCCGGCGTTCTATCCGGTCTCCGACGGCTACCTGCCGCCGCACGATCCGCTCCGCAGCGTGTGGTTCCACATCGAGGCGGTGCGCCGTCTGCGCGAGCTCTGCCTCGGCCTGATCGTGGTCGGCTCAGGTTACACCGCGCTTCAGGAATACCTCCCGCACGCCGCCGAATACGCCGTGGCGAACGGCCTCACGGATTTCGTCGGGTTCGGGCGCATGGCGCTCTCCTACCCCGATTTCTGCGCCGACGTCCTCGCCGGACGCCCCCTGCGCCGCGCCTGCATCTGCCGGACCTTCGGCGACTGCACGAACGCCCCGCGCGCCGGGCTGATCTCCGGCTGCTACCCGCTCGACGAGTGCTATAAAAAGCGCCCAGAGGCGAAGACGCTCGCCGAGCTCAAAAAGACCGCGAAGAACAAACAATGACCTCATTTCCAGCAACACTTAAAGGAAAGGTTTTCGTTATGATATCCAAAACCGTTCTGACCGCCGCACTCCTCGCCGCAGCCACGCTCGTTTCCGCGTTCGCCGCGGAACCCGTCCTCGAATTCAAGGTGAACAAGGATGCGCCGCGCACCGCCGGGATGTGCGGCCCAACGCACGACGAGGAGGTCATCCACGGCCTCGGGTCCGACGGCAAACAGCACTATTTCGCGGTCGGCACGGACGTCCGCGGCTCCGGCATCACGATCTGGCAGTCGGACGACCTGGTGAACTGGCGGGACGTCGGGCGCGTCTTCACGCAGACGAACAAGCCCGCGATCCTGGAGAACGGCGGACGCGGCTTCGCCTACACGTTCCGCAACGTCGAGATCGGCGACGACGGCGCGTACAAGCTCCTCGACACGCCCGCGCAGGGCAACAACCGCCTCGGCAACGCCTTCTGGGCGCCCTGCATCTATTACCACGTGTATGATCAGACCTACTACCTCTACTACTGCTGCTCGGCGTTCGGCGTCCGCAACTCGTTCATCGGCTGCGCGAAGAGCAAGACGATCGACAAAGGCTGGGAGGACTGCGGCGTGCTCATCCACACGCGAGTCGGCGACGGCAAGCGCTTCAACGCGATCGACCCGGCGGTCATTCTGGGCAACAACACCGGGCGCGTCTGGATGGTCTACGGTTCGTATTTCGGCGGCATCGCGCTCGTCGAACTTGACCCGAAGGATCCCTCGAAACTGCTCCACCCCGGCACGCACGGCAAGACCGTCGCCTCGCGCACCACGGATACCGTGTTCGACATCAGCACGCTGGAGAAGGCGAAGGCCGCGCCGAAGAACGACCCGACCGCGGGCCAGGGCGTCGAGGGGGCCAGCATCCTGTATCACAGGTATATTCACGACGGCTATTATTACCTCTTCGTCTCGTACGACAATCTGGAGTGGAGCTACCACTGCCGCGTCGGACGTTCAAAAGACATCGAGGGGCCGTACCTCGACTACAACGGCAAGCCGCTGATCTACGACCAGCGGAAGCTCGGCGAGGACACCGTGTACGGCACGAAGATCATCGGCCCGTACCGCTGGAAATCCACCGGGACCGGCTGGGCGGGAACCGGACACACCACGGTCTTCGGCGAGGGAAACAGGATCATGTTCGGCAGCAACAGCAAATGGCAGGGCACGCCCGGATCGTTCCTCGGCCTGCGCCGGGTCTTCTGGTCGAAGGACGGCTGGCCCCTGCTCTCGCCCTGCCTGTACGCGGGCGAAGGATTCTCCATCGGAAGCGGGGAAGAATATGTCGATGATGAACTGATTCCTTTCGATAACACGGTCAAAAAAGACGGCATCCTGAACTCCGGCGAGTCCGCGCAGTGGGATTTCATCGTCTTCAGCCAGTCGCAGGACCGCACGAACCGCCGCGTCGACGAATCGACCGTCTACACGCTCAAAGCGGACGGGACCATCGAGGGCGGCGGCACGTGGAAGATCGGTTTCTGGAATTCAAGCCGGATGATCGCCGATGGTCGCACGAAGGACGGAAGAGGATTCGGTCATACCTTCCTCACAAACGGCGTTTCTATGGCCGTCGAGCTCCCCGGCGGCGTGAAGGCGGACGGCGTCTGCGCCTACGGCTGGGATCAGGACCGCAAATGCCAGACCGTGTTCTTCACCGGACTCACAGACAAGGGCGTCGCCGTCTGGGGGATGCGAGGCATCCGCTAGTAGTGCGCGGCTCCGCTCGCGCACGGAACATCACGAAAAACAACCACGGAGGATTTATTATGAAATACAAATCGACCTGCATCTTCGCCGCGGCACTCACCGCCGCGACGCTCGTTTCCGCGTTCGCCGCGGAGCCTGTGCTCGAATTCAAAGTGAACAAGGACGGCCCGCGCACCGCCGGGATGCTCGGCCCCTCGCACGACGAGGAGGTCATCTACGGCCTCGGCTCCGATGGGAAACAGCACTATTTCGCGGTCGGCACGGACGTCCGCGGACAGGGCATCACGATCTGGCAGTCGGACGACCTGGTGAACTGGAAGGACGTCGGGAAGGTCTTCACGCAGGCGAATGCGCCGAAGATCCTGAACGTGGGGCCGCGCGGCTGGAGCTACGACTTCAACGCCGTGACCATCGACGACAAAGGCGAATACGGGTTTCTGACCGAACGCAAGCCCGGCGCGAACAACTACCGTCTCGGCGGCGGCCAGCCGTTCTGGGCCCCGTGCGTCTACTTCAGCGAGGCGGACAAGACCTATTATCTCTACTACTCCTGCTCCGCATACGGCACGCGCAATTCGTTCATCGGCTGCGCGAAGAGCAAGACATTAGATAAAGGCTGGGAGGACTGCGGCCAGCTCATCCACACGCGCACCGGCGACGGCAAACAGTACAACGCCATCGACCCGGTCGTCATCAAGGACGCCGACGGCAAACTGTGGATGATCTACGGCTCGTTCTTCGGCGGCATCGCCATCGTGCAGCTGAACCCGGAGGATCCCTCGAAACTGCTCCACCCCGGCACGCACGGCAAGACCATCGCCTGCCGCGGCTATGAAAAAGTCTACGAGCAGGACGGATTCGAGGGCAAGCCGACCGTGAGCGTCGACGGGCAGCGTTTCACCGCCTACGGCATCGAAGGCGCGAGCATCGTTTACAATCCCAAAACGAAATACTACTATCTCTTCGTCTCCTACGACCGCCTCGCCCTGACTTACCATACGCGCGTCGGACGTTCGAAAGATGTCGAGGGGCCGTATCTGGATTACAACGGCAAACCGCTGGTCTACGATCAGGAGAAACAGGGGCACGAAGAAGTGAACGGCACCAAGCTCATCGGGCCGTACCGCTGGAAATCGACCGGCGCGGGCTGGGTCGGCACCGGACACACCACGCTCTTCCGAAAAGACCCGAGGAGCAATTACAGCCATCTCTTCTTCGGCAGCAACAGCAAGGACCGCGCCAACGGCGCGTCGTTCGTCGGCCTGCGGCGGGTCTTCTGGTCGAAGGACGGCTGGCCGCTGCTCTCGCCCTGCATCTACGCCGGCGAGGATCTGGAGATCGGCAGCGGGGTCAAAGTCGTCGATGGCAAACCGACCTGGGGCAAAAATATCGTCGAAAAAAACGGCATCCTGAACTCCGGCGAGTCGGCGCAATGGGACTTCATCGTCTTCAGCGTCACGGACGACACCACGTTCCGGCGCGTCGACGAATCGACGATCTACACGCTCAAGGCGGACGGGACCATCGAGGGCGGCGGCAAATGGGAGCTTGATGACGACAAATCGATTACAATGTTCGCGGACGGCCTGTATGGAGGCTATGTCGAGCGTAGGAACGGCATTATCACCCACGTCGAGCTCCCGAACGGCGTGAAGGCGGATGGCGTCTGCGCCTACGGCTGGGACCAGGACCGCAAAAGCCAGACCGTGTTCTTCACCGGACTCACCGACAAGGGAATACCTGTTTGGGGACAAAGGATTCCTCCCGCGCCAGAATCCCAGGGAAAATGAACTGAAACTCTTTTCTTCAAACAGCAAAAGAGCCGTCCGGATTCAACTCCGGGCGGCTCGAACATTTTTGCCCCTCGAAAAAACTGTAAAAGACCTCTGCAATACGCGTTTCGCGGTCAAGAGAGAAACAACACCAAGGCGCGCAGCGCCCCCAGCGAAGCGGCAAGTGTTTTCATTAGGACGCTCCGCGTCCGGGGGGCGGCTCCTCCGCCTCGGCAAGCTCGCTTGCGCTCGACTTTTTTCTTATACCGCGAGCCGCGCCACACATAGTGTGCTGGAGCAGTGCGCCTAGCTTCATTTGCGCACAAAGGGGGAGGCGAAACCGCCTCTGAGGTAGCGCGTTCGGCTCAGCTCGAAGGCGGGAAGAGCATGTCGCGGATTCCGGCGGCAAAACGAAACGCAGGGGCATTTAGAGGCGCAAATCGCCTTCTTATATCGCCGTTTCAGCCGTTCCCCTGCCCTTAAATAGTCTCCGCGCGTTCCGGAAGAGAAGACTATCCTGTTCCCCTGCCCTTTCTTGCAAAATATCCCTCCTCTCTTTTGTTTCCGCACGTTTTCCCATTCGTTTCACAAGGCGGAACAGCATTTCATCGAAGTAGAAGATGTATGGACGTAGAAAAGCCCCTGCACCCGTTTCCAGGTGCAGGGGCCGCTGGTTCACTGAACCGTCCGGGTTTAGCGGACAGGAGTGAACTGTCGCGCATTACTTATGCGATGACAGTCCATTCCATGGTGACGCCGTAGCCCAGGACAGTCCAGTTTTCGACGCTCTGGACGCCGTTGTTGTAGTAGCCGAGCATACCGGTGGAGTACTGACGGACCAGGAGTTCATCCTTCTGGTCGCCGTTGTAATCGCCGCAGCCGGCAATGAACCAGTCGGTGGGATCGAGCTGGCCGATCGAAGCCCAATCGTCGGGGTTGCCGTCCGCGAGCATGACCATCGAACCGGTCGCCTCGTGGAACAGCACGATGTCTTCCTTGCCGTCGCCGGCGAAGTCGCCGATCGCGCGGATATCCCAGCCGGACCAGTTGTTGACACCGGTGCCGAGAAGCGTCGACACGCCGTTCTGGTCGACGGAGTAGAACAGCTGGCCGCCGTTGTAGCTCATCAGCACGGAATCTCTGCCGTCGCCGTCGAAATCGCCGCAACCGGCCAGAGACCAGTCGTTTCCGGCGAAGTCGAGGCTGAGGCCAACCCACTGATCGGTTCCGTCCTTCCAGAAACCGAGGAGGCTGCGCTCAGGCGCGAACCAGACGATGGAGTTCTTGCCATCGTAGTTTCCGGTCATGTTGCCGACCTTGGTCTGCCAGGCGATGTCTTCGGCGTTGTACAGATAGCCGACATGCTGCCAGCCGTTCACGTCGTCGCCGGCGCGGTAGAACCCGATGTAGGCGCCCTTGATCCCCGACTCGGTGGTCACGTTGCCGAACATGACCGCGTCGGCGCAGCCGTCGCCGTCCATGTCGTAGCTTCCGAGGTTGTCCCATTCGGGGGAGATCCAGAGCGCGGCGGCGGTCCACCACGTATCCTTGCCGTTCATCCAGTAGCCGTGAGCATGGTTGCCGGTCACATAGGACTGCGTTTCCTCATCCCATCTCTTGGTCCTGACGAACATGACGTCGGAGGTGCCGTTTCCGTCGCGGTCGCCCTTGGTAAAGTGCTGCGGCTCGAACTCGCTGACCTTCAGAGCGAGGTCATCGTTGTCGGTGAAGCCGAGCGAGTAGACGTAATCGCCGATCACAGCGCCCTTGCCGCCGATCTTCAGCGTGTACAGCTCTCCGCCCTTAAGCATGCTGACTTCGCCGGTGAGTCCGGCGGCATCGGAGGCGAGCAGATAGGTGCCGAGCTCCGTGGCCAGATCGGCGGTCAGGATGTAGGTCGTCGACTCGCTGGTCGTGACGTTGGAGAAGCCCTTGAACTGAGCTTCCGTCGTGGACGTGGCAGTAATGTCGAACAGGACCAGGCCGTTGATCGTGATCGGCTTGTCGAAGGTGGCGGTTCCGTAGACGTAGGCGTCGGCGTCGACCGTGATGGTCTTGCTGTAGCCGTCCGCGAAGGAGATGCCGCCGCCCACAACGTTGATCTTGCCGTCGGCGGAGGTGCCGGCGATGGCAGGCTGGAGCGTCGCGAACGCGTCGATGCCGATCGTGGCAGTGGTGGAGCCGTACACTTCAACGGGCTCGCCTTCGGAATACGCGGACCAGGCGCTGTTCACGAAAGCCTGGGCCGGGAGATCGCTGTGCGCTTCGACCGAGAGAACGAGGTCGGTACCGACGACGGCGATCGAGTAGGCGAGATCATCGACCACGACGGCTTCGCCGCCGACGGTCAGAGTCTTACCCGCGAACGAGATGCCGTCCGTGAATTCGGTCACGCCGGAAGCGAGCTTGTATTCGCCGATGACGCCGGCCTCATCGGCCAGCGTGTACTTCGTGTCGCCGGACACGAAGGAGAAGCCGGCGAACTGGGCCGCTTCTTCCGTCACGAAGGCGGTGTCGAAGGCGACCGTGCCGTTGATCGTGACGGCGGTCGCGAACGTGGCATTGCCGACGAGCGTGGAGGACGAGTTGATGGAGACGGTCTTGCTGATGGCATCCTTGAAGGAGACCGTGCCGCCGACGACATCGACTTCGCCGTAGTCGACGATGGCAGCGATGGCTTCGTCGCCGGTCGCGAACGCGTTGTAACCGAAGGTTCCGCCGTCGATGACGATAGCGCCGGTTTCAGAGCCTTCCCATTCGCTGTTCACGTAGGAGAGGGTGATGCCCGGATCTTCCTTGGTTTCCTTCGTCAGGGTCAGGACACCTTCCGTGACGCTCAGCGTGTACTCGGCGCCGGCGAAATACGCGCTCTTGTCGAGCGCCGTGATCTGGCCGAGTACGGCGGAGGACGTCTTCACGGAGATCGGAGCGGTGAACGAGAATTCAGCCGCGCCGCTCGCGAGACTGTAGGTGCCGTCGGTCTGGGTCGCGTCGACCGTGATCGTGTAGGTCGGAGTGCCGCCAACATAGTTGATGTTGGTGACGATCGGATCCGCGGAGACGGAGACGCCGACGAGGTTGAAGTCAAGCGTGCCGTTGATGGTGGCGGTCGCGTCGGCGCCGAGAGCGAGCGTTCCGGTCTGGATCGCGCCTGCGTTCACCGTCAGGCTGCCTCCGGTTCTCACGGTCACGTTGGAAGCGGTCGCGCCTTCGCTGACCGTCAGGCTGCCGTCCTTTTCAATGATGGCAGTGTCGACGATGACGCCGGCGAGAGCGGTGACCTTTGCGTCAACCTTCTCGGAGCCGAACGTGACGGTGCCGCCTTCGATCGTGATCGTGCCGCCCTTCATGACGTTGTTCAGAGCGCCGATCGCGGAACCGAACGCGTCGATGCCGACGGTGGCCGTTTCGCCGGAGATCAGAGTAACGATCGCGCCGGACTCATCGTTCGCCCACTGGGTGTTCACGTACACGTCGTCCTTGCGCATGACGATGAACAGCGAGTTCCCCTGCTTGGTGACGAGGTATCTGTCGTCGCCGAAGGCCTGGTAGACACCGGTGCCGGAGATGGATCCGGCGGACAGGGCCAGGGCCTTGCCGCTGGAGAGGTCGAAACCTTCCGTGGAGATCGCCATCACGCCGTTGTTCTCGAACGCGTCGGTGATGGTGATCGCGACGCCGGCCGTGTAGGTCAGGTTCGCGCCGGCATCGATCGTGAGGTTGTTGCCCGGCAGGGCAGCAGCGACCGTAACGGAGCCGCCGGTGACGTAGATGCCGCCGTCCGCGGGCAGAACCGCGAGGGCGTCGGCAATACCGGTGAAGGCGTTCTCATTGAAGAACAGGATATCGCCGGTCGCGGGATAGACGGAGCCGGTGACGTCCGCCGCGTACGCGCTGTTCACGTAGACGTTCGAGATGGCTTCGTCCTTCAGCTTCAGGACCAGGGCCTTCGGAGCGTAGACCAGCTCGTAGGCGGTGCCGTCCTGAGTCAGGTTGAGCGTGACCGGGTTTCCGTCCTGATTCTCGGTCTGCTGGAATCCTCCGGTCAGGCTGATCAGGACCTTGCTGGCGCCGTCGTAGCCGGTGGCGTCGACGTTGATCACGCCAGCGCCCTGGAACGTAACCGTAGCGCCGCTCAGGTAGGTGTCGGCACTGGCGATGTCCAGGATCTGGAACCAGTTCGCCCACTGGATGTAGCTGGAGGAACCCGAGATCTTCAGGGTCTTCACGCCCATCGTGGAGTTGGTGAGGTTCGTCGTCACAGACGCGGTCAGGAGACAGTCAATAGTGGAGTTCTCAACCGAGAAGGTGATGTCCGTATTGCTGTTGTGACGGCCGTCATTGCCTTCGACGAGAGCCGCAACACGGGACGTGGAGCCTCTGAGGTAGGAGTTCTTGATGTTGAACTCGATCGCGTCCATGGACTGGCGGGTCGTGCCGTCGACGCCGGCCTTCTGGGCACCCCAGTCGGTGACGTTGGCAATCGCGATCCACTTGCTGGTGGGCAGCGTGACATTTTCCCAGTTCCAGACGATCTTGCTCAAACCGGTGTCATCGCTGCCGAAACGGGCGTCGCCGGCGAACGGCTTGATGTCGCCGCGGATTTCCCAATCCGTCATGTTGAGCGTGATGTCGCCGAGGATGCTGGACCACTGGCCGACGAACCGGATGTTGCCGTTGTTGGTGCCGCCCGTCAGATTGATGGTAACGGGCTCGTAGTACGCCAGAGATGCTCCCACAGACCGGTACGTATTGCCGCGGCCGAGGATGTAATCCATGCCGCCGTCCAGGTAGGTGCCGTCAACTGTGAGGGTGATCGGAACATTGACCTGCTGGGTGGACGAACCCTGGTCGCCGCTCTTGATGCGGAGTGCCGTAACGGTACCGCCGACCAGGTGCAGGTTCATCGGGGTCGTGCCGGACGGGTTGACCGCGCCCTGGACGTTGTACGCGAAGACCGTGCCGCCTTCGACGACGCTGTTCAGGGCCGCGTCAAGCGTGTTGAACGCGTTCTCGCCGAAGAACAGGATTTCGCCGGTAAGCTCGTCCTTGACGCCCTGCGTGGCTTCCGCGCTGTACTCCGTGCTGAAGAAGACGTTGCCCGTGACCTTGACCATGTGGACATTGCCGTCTTCCTGGCTGACATAAGCGCGGAAGGCGGTGGAGCCGTTGATGGTGATGTCGTCCCTGGTCAGGTTCGTGATGCCTTCGCCGGCGGAGATCAGAGTCACGTTGTACTCGTCCTGCTTGTAGCCGGTCGCGTCGATCGTGAGGGTGGCGTCTTCAGCGAGAGCAACAGCTCCGGTGACCGTGATGGGCGTGGCGGCGGACATGTTGATCGCGGAGAATCCGGAGAAACCGCCCGCGGTCAGGGTGTTCGTGACCGTCAGGGTCGCGCCGGCGCTCGTGATCTTGCCGACCTGGGTGCCGCCGGCCACGAAGTCGTGACCGTTGAGGTCCGCGTCTTCGGCGGAGACGCCGCCGTCCATGATGACGGAGTAGTCCTGGCCGACCGCGGTGATCGCATCGGCGATGCTGTCGAACGCGTTCTTGTTCCAGACGAGTTCGACGCCGTCGATGACGGTACCGGTGATGCTGGAATCCCATTCGCTGTTGAAGTACGTATCGCCGACGAACGGGGAGACGACCATGAGGCTCTTCCTGTCGTCGCTGAACTTGGCCTCGAAGCCTTCCGCGACGGTGAGGACGGCGGTGACGCCGTCGGCGAAGCCCGCTTCGGAAGTCATGACGATCTTCGAGGAGTTGTCGAAGTTCGTGGTGTCGATCACGATGACGGTGTCGGAGACAGCGCCGGTGACGGAAACGAGGCCGTCCGCGTCGACGTAGACATTCTTGAATCCGAGGACGTCGCCGCCGACGGTCGCGGTGCCCGCGAAGGTCAGGTAGCTTTCGCCGCCCACGAAGTTGTCCGCGCCGTCGATGACGCCGAGGATCGCCGTGCCGTCGCCGATGGTGATGTTGGCGTCATGGGAGACCATGGCCATCTCGGCCGCGGCGTAGATGTTCGTCACGGTCGCACCGCTGTTGACGGTGATGTTGGCGGAGGAAACGGTTTCCTGAACGTCCGTGGCGTCGCCTCTGTAACCGCCCCAGACGTTGGTGGACTTGCCGCCTTCGAAGACCGTGCGATAGCCGCGGGCTTCGAAGTTCGTCGGTCCGCCGAGGACGATGAGCGAGGCATCCTCGCCGCGGGCATCCATGGAGGCGGAGGCGGCCCCGATGCCGGAGACGGCGTTGTCGCCGTAGACCAGGATGTTCTTGGTGCCGTCGGATTCCGTGACATAGGTGCCGGTGGTCGCTTCGGTGTAGGTGTTGCTGAGGAAGACGTCGCCGGCGGTCTTGTAGACGAAGACGCTCTTGCTGCCGATAACGGCCTTATAGCCTTCGATATCGTAGCCGTCTTCGTCCTGGAAGAAGGCGTTCTCCTTGTTGATGCCGGTGATCGTGGTGCCGACCACGACATATTCCTTGGCGTCGCCGGTGTAGCCGGTTTCGCCGCGGAGGATGAACTGCGCGCTGTCGGCCAGACGGATTTCAGCACCGCCCAGGACAACGCCGTCGGCGATGTCGATGACGTCGACGCCGCGGAGAACGCGGATGTAGTTCTCGCCTTCGACCTTGACGGTGATCTTGCCGGCGATCGTGGAACGGCTGTCGTTGTTGCCTTCGCCGTGTGCGCTCAGACGGCCTTCCGTGGTGAAGCCGCTGATGGTCACGGTGGCCTCGCCGCTCCAGGTGCCGTTCTGGCATTGACCGAAGATACCGATGGACTGGTCGGTGCCGCCGGACACGGTCGTGTCCTTGATCGTCATGTTGATGGTGGTGCTGTTGTCCTCGTCAACATCCCAGGCGTAGATCCATCTCTGGGCGGTGATCTTGGTGTTGGTGAGGCTGACGTTGAGTTCCTTCAGCTGACTGCCGTCTTCGCCGTTGTAGGTGTGACGGAACAGGCTGATGCCGGAATTGACCTGGAGGTTGTTGAGGTTGACGTTCACGGTGCCGCCGGAGATCATGGAGTTCTCGGCGATACGCACATCGCAGCCGTTCGTGCAGCCGTCGATCGTGATGTTGTACTGGGTGTCGACGAGTCCGGGATTGTCCGGATCATCGGGATTGGGAACGAGGTCCGCGACGACGAGTCTCTGGAATCCCTTCTTGTCCGTACCGTTGTTGTAGCCGTACGCCGCGATGTTGGTGTACCAGTTGAACGTGGTGTTTTCCGCCAGGAAGTTGAAGGCGCCGTAACGGGTCTTGCCATCCGAGCGGTAACGGGCTCCGTGATACTGGTCGCCGTTGTCGTAGCCGACCACGAGACCGCTGATGTTGCTGTTCTTGATGACAGCGTCGAGCGGCTTGTTCGTGAAGAAGTACGGAGTGTAGACGTTCTGAATGGCAACGACGCCGTCGGCGTAGATCGTGCCGCCCAGTTCGATGTAGGTGGCGACGGTTTCCGGAGTCTGGTTCAGGTTGTAGTTGTAAACCATCGTGCCGGTGATGCCGTCGATCGTGACGACCTGGCCGTTGATGTTGTTGTTGTTTCTCTCGTCGTCGGGCATGACGACAATGCCGAGCTGGCCGGCCTTGACGCCGATGACGGCCTTCTTCTCTTCATCGTAGTACGGCATGATCAGCGCGTCGTTGTTGGCGGAGCCGACTGTCGTGCGGCTGAAGGTCTGGCCTTCGACCGGCTGGAGGAAGTTGGCGACTTCGCTGTCAAGGAGCGTGGCGGTTTCGGCGGTCTGCGTGTAACCGGCGAAGTCCACAGTGAGGGAGCCGCCGTCCGCGACGTAGGTGACGCCGCCGGAAACGGTGATGTCCTTGCCCGCGGAGAACGTGAAGTTCTTCACGCCGTCGATCGAGGTGATCGCGGTTTCGTCGTTCACGGTCAGGGCGTAGCCGGCCGTGGCGCCTTCGACTCCGGCGATGGTGCCGATGGAGGAAGCGCCGCCGGCGGTGATGCCGGAGATCTTCACGCTGGAGCCGTCGCCCAGGACGAGGCCGCCGATGGAGACCGCGTTGTCGCGGATGTCGATGCTGGCCTTGCCGCTGAACGTGTAGTTGCCGTCGAACTGGCCGCCGGTGATGAACAGCGTGTACTGATCCTGAAGCTTACCGATTGCTTCGGCCATGCTGTTGGTCGCATTGACGCCCCAGACGAGGAGTTCGCCGTTGTAGACCGTGCCGGAGATGTCGGGATCCCAGGCGCTGTTCAGATAGACGTTGCCGGCCAGCTTGGACACGAGGTACAGGGTATCTTCGACGTACTTGTAGTCGTAGGTGTCGGTGTCGCCGAGGACGGTGACGGCCGGCTGGTTCGCGACTTCTTCGAAGGAGCTGGAAACAGCGATGACCTTCGAAGGTCCGACGTACTCGGTCGCGTCGATCGTGATGGTATCGGCGGTGAGAGCGCCGAGGACGGTCAGCTGCGAGGATGCGTCGACCGTGATGGAGGTCGCGGTCAGGTCATGACCGATGGTCATGTTCGCGATGTTCTTGCCGACTTCGACGCTGTCGAAACCGGTCACGTAGCCGACGATGTCGGCGTTGACGACGGTCTTGCCGTCCGTCACGGTATCGGCAACGAGATCCTTGCTTAGGACCAGGGTGCTGGTGCCGTCGACCTTGTCCGAGGTACCGTCGATGGTGACCGGGACTTCGGCCTTCGTTTCCGTTTCGGGGGTGCCGAACGTGCCGCCCGCGAGTTCGATGCGGGCGTCGCCGGTGACGGAGCCGGTGCCGTCGGAAACGCCGAACTTGCCGGTGAACAGGCCGCCGGTGACCGTGATGTCGACGGACTCGACGGAGAAACCGTCTCTGTCGGAGCCGTAGAAGCCGTTGGCGTAGGCGCCGCCGTAGACGTTGATCTTGTAGCCGTCAGCGTAGAAATCGGCGTTTTCCGCGACGCCGCCGACGTTGAGGTTGCGTTCGAGGCCCAGCGCCTGACGGGCGTCGATGGCCGCCTTCGCATCCGCATACGCGGTGAACGCGTTGGAGTTGGACGGAGTATTCTTGTCGATGAGGACGTAGGTGCTGCCGACCTGGAGACCGATGTCGTCATCCGTGAAGTTGGCGTTGAAGAAGACGTCGCCGTTCTTCGTGATGACGAACGCGCCGTGTCTCAGGCCGAGGCCGCCGATGTAGTCGCCGTTGTTGCCGAGAACCGTGAGCGCGACTTCGTCCGCGGTCGCGCGAGGACGGTCGTCGTTGTTGCCGATGCGGAAGTCGGTGCCGTTAAGGAACATCTTGTCGCCGCCGGTGTAGCCGGTCAGGTCGATCACGACGCTGTTCGGATCGCCCTCACGGGGATCCAGGAAGCGGACGGTGCCGGAGACGTTGAGGGTGGCATCCGCGGAGATCACGATGTGATGGAACATTCTCGCATCGATGACGGAGCTAGCCTTGGTGCCGTCGACGTACAGGGTTCTGGTGCCGGCGTAGGCGCCTTCGTTGTAACCGCCGCCGCCCCTCCATTTCACGGACTTGGCGCCGGAGATCCAGCCCTGGATCGTGGAGTTGTTCAGATGCACGCTGAAGTTGGCCGGATTGTTGGCGTTGCCGCCCTCGACCAGACCGACGGACCAGTCGCCGCCGTTGAACACGGAGTCCTTGATGTTCAGTTCGACGTTCATGGCGGGCAGAGCCACGTTGTCACCGCGGAAGATACCCATCCACTTGGAACCGTTATTGGAGGTCATTCCGGTGATGTTGACTTCCAGCTTGCCCAGGTTGGCGAAATCGGACGCCGTATAGTCGCGGATCATCCAGATGTCATCGTGGATCGGCTTCTCGATGTTGATCTGGAACAGATCGCCATTGAAGACGGAGTACTTCGAAACGGCGAAATCGCCGTTGGAGTTGATCTGGTTGGTGCCCTTGAAGGTAACGGAAACGTTGCCGTTGAACACCCACTTGGCGTTGGCGTCGCCGTTCAGGATCGCGGAGCCGCCCTGCGGGGTACCGGTGTTGTCCATCACGATGGTGACGTCTTCGTCGACCGTGATGCGGGCGTTGTTGCCGTAGACGATCGAGAAGTTCGTCGGGCCCTGGGCCACGATGCTGGCGGGCTTGGTCGGACTTATGTTGCCGGCCTGCGTGCCCGCGGTGCCCCAGTTGTAGACGTACACCGTACCGCCGCGGACCAGAGCCGCGTAGGCGTTGTCAGTATTGTCGAACGCGTTGACGCCCCAGATCATGTAATCGCCGTTCACGGTGGTGCCGGTGACGGATTCCTTGAAAGACGGATTGACGTAGATGCGGCTCTTGTCCAGCAAGTACAGATCGTTGTTTTCGACGTACAAGTGGAAGTACGGATTGTCGGAAACGAACGAGGCGGCATTGTCGATGCCGGTGGACGTGTCGACGAGCTTGCGCAGGTTGTTGGTTCCAGCGTCGCCGGAGAACTCGGTTCCGGTGACGAAGACCGTGGAACCGGCGACGAGGTCGATGTGTTCGGCCGTGAGCGTGGAGCCCGAGGAGATCGTGAAGCCGTTGAAGCCTTCGACGGCTCCGGTCACGGTGGCGACGCCGTCGACCGTGAGCGTGGAAGCTCCGGTTCCGGCGGAGAGACTGCCCAGCGTGCCGCCTTCAATCTTGAAGTTGAAGCCGTCGACCGTGATGCTGTCGAATTCGCCGCCGTTCATGATGACGCTGTAGCCTTCGCCGACATTGGCGGCCGCTGCTTCATAGGAGCTGAACGCGTTGACGCCGTAGGTCAGGTAGGCGCCGTTGTAGAACGTGCCGGTGGTCTCTTCCGAATAGGTGCTGTTCAGATAGACGTCCATCGGGACCGAGGAGAGCAGGGAGAGGACGCCTTCCTGGGTCTCGGCGTTGATCGCGTAGACCAGGCTGTAGTTTTCCTTGCCTTCGCCGGTGACCACGCCGCTGATGCCCTGCTGGTAGTCGGCGATGCCGTCCTGGGCGATGACCACGGAACGGGAAGCGCCGGTGTAGCCGGTGACGTCGATCGAGATGACGTTGCCGTCGAGCGTGATGCTGTCGGCGTAGATGCTGCTGTCGGCATAGACGGACAGCGCGGATCCGGTGATGTCGCCGAACGCGGCGGACACGCCCTTCGCGACCTTGACGGTGTCGAAGTCATCGACGTCGCCGAGCTGGCTGTCGGCCTTGACGTTGAGCGTGGACACGCCTGCGACGTTGTCCTTGGACCCGTCGAAGTCGGTCGCCTTGGCGAGAGCGCCTTCGATCACGACTGTGGCGTCGCCCTCGACATCGTCCTCGGCCACGACGACGGAACCGACGCTGGCGTTGGCGTTCAGGGTGACGGTGGAGTCGGAATCGCTGCCGGTGCCGGTCAGGGTGTCGACAGTGGCGCCGGCACGGACGGTCGCGGCGGTGCCGTATTCGACTTCAGCGAACGAGCCGCCGGTGACGGCGATGGCGTTGCCCCATTCGGCAGCGCGGGAGGCCGCGACATCGGCGTCGTTCAGAGCGTTGTAGTCGAAGTACAGGATCTGGCTGCCTTCGAAGGTGCCGTGAACAGCGGCCGTGTAGTTGCTGTTCAGCTGGATTTCGCTGGCCTTGTCGTAGAGACCGATCTGCTTCAGCGTGGAGCCGCTTTCGATGAGAATGATCTCGTAGCGGTCATTGCCGGAGATGTCCTCGTTGCCGATCATCTCGATATTGGAGCGGTCGGCCGGAGCATAGATGCTGTTCGCGCGGATGATCTGGCGGGTGCCGCCTTCGTAGCCGCCCAGATTGATCTTGTACATGGAGTACTGGCCGGCGTTCGGAAGACGGGTGACGTCGCCGTTCAGGTCGGCGGACATGAACTGGATGTCATGGTTGACCACGAGCGTGGCGTCCGCGTCGATGACGATGGTTTCCCATTCCATGACCCAGTGGACATTCGTCGTTTCGCTCTGCTCGCCCTTGACGATGTGCAGGGTCGTCGGGACGTTGAAGTTCTGCAGGGCGTTGCGTCCGTGCGTCAGGGAGTCGCCGGCGTGGATCTGGCCGTTGGTGGTGTTGTTCCCATCCCAGCCGCCGACGGTGGTGCCGCCGAGGGTCACGGTCATGCTGCCGGAGTTGTACGAGGTATAACGCAGCGTGACGTTGTTGTCGCCGCGCCAGTCGCCGGTGTACAGAGCATAGAACCCGCCCGTGACAATGGTGTCGAGGATCGTGAGGTTCAGGTTCGCGTTGATCACGGTCTGGGCATTGGCATCTTCGCTCAGACGGAAGGCGCGGATGTTCGCGGCGCGCGAGCCCTTGAGCGTGACGTCCAGGTCGATCGGGGCATCCGCGCTGGTGCCGATGTTGCCGTAGGCGACGTAGAAGTCGGTGATGCTGGAGCCGGAGATCTCGGCGTCGACGTTGCCGTTGAGCGTGGCGCCGAGGTTGTTGGTGGTAAGACGGAGACCGCCGGCGAAGGTGCTGCCGGAGATGTCGTAGTGGAGATCGCCGTTGATCGTGCTGACGCCGCCGACCGTGGTGGAGGGCTGGCCGTTGAGCGAGCTGTTGCTGATCGTGACATAGACGTCGCCGTCGACCTGGCTGCCGTTGTCTCTGGCAACGAAATACGTGCCGTGCGACGAGTTGTCGGCCTGGAACTGGTAGGAATCCTTCATGACGAAGGTGTAGGTGTAATCAGCGCCGATGGTGGCCGTCTTGGCGAGCGCATAGAGGTTGCCTCTCATGGTCGAGCCGAGGATCATCGTGGTGTGATCGCCCGTGGCGGTGAAGCGCGTGTCGCTGGCAACGCCGCCGTAGATGCTGCTGTTGCCGCTGGCACCAACCATATCGACTTCGAACGCGGTGTTGACATCGGTGAAGCCGTTCTGGTTTTTGGTCATGTGATCGACGATGACGATCGTGCCGGAGACGCTTCTCGCCTCGGACTCGGCCGCGCTCTTCGTCTGGAAGACGTTGACGCCGTCGAACAGAGCATCGCCGGTCGCCTTGTCGAAGTCGCCGTCGACGAAGGAGGGAACGATGACCGTCTGCTTTTCGGTGACGGGGTTGCCGTCGCCGTCGACCTGAGGAACGCCGTCCACGATGACCTGGACGTCGATCTCTTTCTCCACATACCACATGGGAGCGGAGAAGACAACGTCGTTGGAAATGAGATATAGGTCGCCCGCGTGCGCGGATTCGCCGCCGAGGACCTGCTTGCCGTAGGACGGCTTGCCGACGACCGTGACCTGGTCTTCGGAGAGCGTGACCTTCGTCTTGTCGACGTCGAGGACCAGGCGGGAGCCGGATCCGTTGGAGGCGTCGATGACGATCGGGAGATCGGCCGGGATCGTGTCGGCGACGGCCAGGACCGCGCCGGCTTCGATCGTGAGATCGGAGGCGGAGGCGATGCTCTTGGCCTTGCTGTCGCTGGTGACGAGGATGCCCTTCGTGGTGGTGACGGTGCCGACTTCGGAACCGTCGAGCACGACGGCGAAGTTGCCCGCGTTGACGTCCATGCCGGACTTGTCGCCGACGATGACGATCGTCGCGCCGGATCTGGCGCCCGCGACGGCTTCCGCGACGCTTGCGAACGCGTTCTTGCCGTAGAGGAGCTTGTGGCCGTCGACGATGCAGTCGGAATCGGCGGAGAAGCTGGAGTTGACGAAGACTTCGGAGGCCGAGTAGACGATGATGGAGGTCTTGCTCGCGAGGTATTCATAGTCGCCCTTGTTCAGGCCCGCGAAGTTGATCGTCCAGCTGTCGGCGCCGTCGTTGGCTCTGAGGATCTCGTTGTAGCCGATCATGTCGCCGACGTTGACGGTGAGGGTCTTGCCGTCGCCGTCGAAGGAGCTGCCGCCGACCGAGAGGGTGGAGGTGGCGTCGATCGCGACGTTGCCGTAGCCGTAGATGCCGTTCTGGAACGCAACATTGGAGTTGGCGTTGACGGTGAGGTCGCCGTCCATGGACGCGTCGCCGGCCACGAACAGCGAGGAGGTCGTGATGTTCTTCGCGCCGTTGAGGTTCGAGGCGTAGATCGTGCCGGTGTTGTCCAGATCCGAGCTCAGGCTGATGGAGCTGTAATCGAGACTGGAGGCGTAGATGACGCCGGAGTTCGTGAAGATGCCGCCGGAAACGCTGAGGTCGCCGTTGACGTAGATCGTGCCGCTGTTGCTGAACGATCCGCCGGCCGAGATCGCGCCTTCCACGCGAAATTCGCCGGAGTTGACGATAGAGTTTTCGAAGTAGAGAGAGCTCGCGCCGACAACGCCGCTGTTCTTGATGCTGGCGGCCTGAATGGCGCCCTTGGTGCTGATGGTGCGGAGGTTGGTGATCGCGGCTTCGCTGGCACTGATGCCGTTGTCGCCGACGTTAAGGGTACCGCCCGAAACGATGATGGCGTCGAAACCGCTGATTTCACCGACTTTGGCATGGCCGGTGACATTGAGAGTGGAAGTGCCGTCGGTGAACGCGCTGCCGCCGTTGAGTCTGGTGCCGATGTCCGCGCCGTAGACGATACCGGTGAAGGTGCCGTTGCCGGGGGCGTCGATGCCGACCGGGCCGCCCAGTTCGACGTTGACGTCGCCGGTGATCTTGTCATAATCGCCGCCGATGTACATTCTGTCAATGCCGCCCTTGGTGATCTTGGCGTTCACGCTGCCGATCGTATTCGCTTTATCCTCGAAATCCTGTCCGCCGAGGACGAGGATCGTGATATTGGAGGCATTCGTCGGAGCGAAGGTGATCTCGTCGACAGAGCCGCCGTCCTTGAGACCGCCATAATAGGTGCCGACTGTCGCGGCGCCGACGTCGACGGTCTTGCCTTCGGCGAAGACGGTACCGACCGCGAGGCCGGATCCGAGCGCCAGATCGAGCTTGCCGTTACTATCCTTACTATTATAGATCGTCTCTACGGAGCCGGAGTTGATGGCCAGAGTGCCTTCGACCGTATTGTCCGTAGGGAGATAAATTTCATTCGCGGTGAGGCTGGTGAAGGTGGCGTCGATGTCGCCGATCTCCGCGCCGCGGAAATCGACCGTGTTGGCGGTGAGGCCGGTGGCGTCGAGGAACGAGACGTCCAGATCGCCGAAGCTGACCGTGCCGACGCTGGAGAGGCCGGTGATGATGACCGTGGAATCACCGTGCTTCACGCCGGTTTCGCCGATCACGAAGTCTTTGCCTTCCATGCTGATCGCGGCAGTCTGGCCCTGGACGACCACGCTGTAATCCTTGGTCGCGATGGAATCGCCGATCTGGGTGCTGCCGTCGGGGACGATCGTGATGACGGCCTGGTCGGCGGTAACGGCCTTCTGGGCCTCCGCAACCGAAGAATACCCTGTATATTCTTTTCCTTCATATATAACAGTGGCGCCGTCCGTGTACGAGCTGTCCACCAGGACGGTTTCGCCTTCGTGCAGGACGAGCTTGTCGCCGACGAGGGAGTACTGTCCGGGCATGAAGCCGTATTTGAGGCTTTCGCCGTTCAGCGTGACGTCCGTGATGTCGCCGACGCTGAAGTCCGTGAGGCCGCTGATGAGCGTGTTGCTCACGGCGGTGTAGGTGCCGGTGACGGCGAGCGTGCCGACGCCCTTGATCGCGCCGACGGAGACTTCCGCGCCCTGGGCCAGATTCACGAGCGTGGCGCCGGAGATGCTGGTGGCCTGGACTTTCGCGCCTGCGTCGATCGTGATCGTTTTGAAGCGGTCGATGATGCCGGTGACGGTCTTGGTCTCGGAACCGGCGAGGATCAGGTCGAACTTCTCGACATTCGGGAGGGCTTCGGTGTTGCCGTTGCCGCGGATGTTGGCCGCGGTCGAACCCGCGACGGTGAGTTCGTAGGAGCCGCTCCAGTCGTCCGCGTTGTTCAGATAACCGATGTTGATGTCACCGCCGACGCTGGAACCGGTGATGGTGACTTTGTATTTCGCCTTGACGGGCATCGGGTCTTCGTTTTCCCCGACGTTGGTCTGGATGCTGCGGAAAGAACCGAGAATCTTCACGTTGGAGACGGTGCCGGTGATGATGGAAAGCTCATCCGCGTACTCGGCGTTGGACAGTCTGCCGCTGTGGATGTGGAAATCGTGGTGGCTGTTGTTGCCGTCGGTCTGGATTTCCTTGATCTCGGTATCCGAGACGGTGAAGTTGATATCGCCGTTGACAATGCCGAAGTTGCGATACGTGGTGCCGCCCGCGATCACCAGAGAGTTGAGCGTGGAGCCGGAGACATCCACGTTGAAATTGCCGATGATGTTGATGCCGGCGAGAAGGGATGCCGGGGCGAGCGTGAAGTTGATGAGCGCGTCTACCAGCGTGATATTGATGCCGTCTTCAGCGACAACCGTGCTGTTGGCGGTCTTCGGCACGCCGTAAACGTAGTTCGCGGTCGAGCCTTCGAAATGGATGCCGTAGGCGCCGGTGCTGTAGAGGCTGTCGCCGGCGATGAGATAGTTCGACACATACATGGTCGAGCCGTCCGCGGCATAGACCGTGGTGCCGTCGACGAGAGAGAACCACTTCTTGAGGTGGCTGGAGTCGGGCGCGAACGCGTTTGCGCCGTTTTCGAGGTCATCTGTAGTCGACCCGAAGACTAGCGCTTCCCCCGTAATGGAACTGGTGCCGCCCAGGGCGTCGATCGCTTCCTGGGAGACATAGGCGGGGTCAAGATAGACATTGCCTGTTGCTTTTGCTGTTGCCATAGCTTTTTCTCCTTGGTTGTTAAGCTAGGGTTTCGGTTTCTTGCGAATTTGTTACTGTTTTGTTGATTTGTTTGCCTTTCTTTTTCTGGGTTGTGTTGTGGGTTTCCTTTCGGGTTTGTGGTTGAGATTGAATACGGGATGAGATAAAAATCGTTCTGGTTACGCTTGAACCCGCGGAATCAACCGGGAAGCCGGACAATCCGTCCGGCTCCGCCTCGCGGAGGTCTGCGTCCGCCGAGGCGTCTCTGCACACGGCGTCCTGTTTCCAGCGGAGCGGCCGGACGGCGGGACGGCGTTCGGGGGCAGAGAAAACGCACATCGCGGCGACCAGGGCATCCGCCCCGGCGCCGTTCGCCGTTTCCGTCCGTTTCCAGTTCGTCGTCATCGTCTGTCTCCTGCGGTTTCCCGCGGTTGTTCCGGTTGCTTCTTCAGTCCGGGGTTCGGTTCCCGTCCTGCTTCTCGGGGCCGCCTTCCGGCAGCCCTTCGATCGGGTTCAAGTCAGTGAAAATCCTGTTCGGCCTGAGCTTTCGTTCAGGCGCCGCTGAGCGGCGTTCGTGCGTCCCGTCCGGCTTCTTCCGTCTCCGCCCTGCCCTGTCCGGCTCCCGCCGGGATCAGGTTCAGTTCGGACGACCGGCTCTCCGCCGTCCGTTTTTCCGGTTTACCACCCGGGTCCGGCCTCCTGTTCCGCTCGTTTGCTGTTCGTCTGGTTCATGGTCTGTATCTCGTTTCGTTTTGTGTTCCGTTCAGCTCGCTCTGTTCGATCTTTTCAGCTCGTCCTGTTCATCCATGTTTGTCCGGTTCGTTTTTCCGTCTCGTCTATCCGTTTCGTTTTGAGCTCATTTTACGCGTTGTGCCCGCTCACAGGCGATTTTATTTATATTATTCTCGCGTATATTATACACGACTAAGAGGGAATTTCAAATGTATTTTTTGCCAGAAAACATGTTCTTTTTGAGAATAGTGCAGATTATTGACATAAATCCTAAAAAATTCGATGCCCTGGGGTATTCATTCCGGTCATCCCAAAATCCAGAGAAGAGTAAATTAACAAGCAATTTTTACATCGTCGGATGCCCTGACAGAAAAAAGAAACGGCATCCATTTTTCCCGGCGACGAAAAACAGGCAACAACAAAAAGCACATGCCGCGCCCCGACACAAAAACAGAAGCCTGTCGCCACAAGAAAGTTAAACAATTCATGCATGCAGAAAGGAAGCAAATAGTTTTGTTCTTTTTCACTCATTTTTTTGTTATTTTTTTGTTTCCGTTTCACATACTTTTACAAACTACATTTTTGCCTTCAGAGACCATATTTCAGCAGATATTCACATGCATTCTTTATTTTCGCTCTTCGCAAAACGCAAGTCGCAAAAAAAGACAAAAAAGATAAAGCTTATAGGTCTTATAAGACTTATAAAAAGATATTTAAATTATCACAACATGCACTCACTATCATTTATTGTTATTCCTCTTTCCGCATCTTTCTCTGCCATCGCATTTCTTCGCACACGCACAAATACTACACAACTTTTATCAAAAGATACATTCTATTTTCTCCGCGCGGTGATATATTATTCAATTGAGTAGAAAAAACAGCCTTTTTTCCTATCCTCAAATTGAACCGGAAAACAAACGCAAAAACCATCATCCCATAACACAAAATCAACCCCAAACAGGAGACAACACCATGAAGTTCTTCCGCATGATGAAGGGCCTTATGCCGATCCTCGCGGCGGCCGCCACGACCGCCTGCGCACAGACGACCGCGGAATCGCAGTTCGATCCGAACGTCGTCAAAATCCCCGCCGACAAGCAGAAATTCCACATCTTCCTGCTGACCGGCCAGTCCAACATGGAGGGTGCGGGCTACCCCGTCCTGCCGCAGTATCTGACCGGCACGACGCAGGTGATCGAGCTGACCGACAAGATGGAGTGGGTGAAGAACGTCGCTCCGTACGGACGCGGCTACGGCCCGGGCGAGGCATTCGCGCTGCACTATGCGAAACTGCATCCGGACGTGACGGTCGGCCTGATCCATGCGGCCCGCGGCGGACGCAACATGCGTGAACTGAGCAAGGGCGGCCGCGACAACACCGACCGCGCGCCGAACTACGACAACCTCATCAAGAAGATCAAATTCGCGCAGGAACAGGGCGAAGTCAAGGCGATGCTCTGGCACCAGGGCGAATCCGACACCGGCAACCGCAACTACATCAACGAGCTCAACAAGCTCGTGACCGACGTCCGCACGGACATCGGCATCGCCGACCTGCCGCTCTTCGTGGGCGAACTCGGCCGCTACGTAAACTGGACCGACGGCTTCAACCGGATGATCCAGGACGTCGAATCCAAAATCGAGAACTGCAAGCTCATCAGCTCGAAGGGCCTGATGCACCGCGGCGACGAGCTGCACATCTCCGGTTACTCCGTCGAGATCTTCGGCTGCCGTTACCTTGACGCCTACCTGAAGATGCGCGAACCCGAGACCGCCAAGAAATTCGAGCCGCTCCTCGCCGAAATCGAAAAGAAGATGGCGGAGTACGACGCCCGCTGGATCACCGTCGAAAACGGCGACATGACGATGGGCGAAGACCGTCCGCTCGGCTGGGAAGCCCGCCGCTGGGATCCCATCCGAATCAATCCCCACCGCGACACCGAAGTTTACGCATCCGCACCCGCTTCGCTCCGTATTGAAAACCTTGATCCGGCGACCGCCCTTCCCTCGGTCCAGGAAATTTCGACGGCTCCCGGCGCTGACGGCATCGGCACCTGGATCCGCGACGTGGCCGGCACGCACGTGAAGGTCTCCTGCAAGGTGAAGAACGAAGGCTACAGCAAGGTCACGATCCGCATCCGCGGTGAAAACTCCGGATTTGCGCGTTGCCTCGACCTCCAGCTCTTCGACGCCACCGACGCCAAGGAATGGACCAGCTACTCCGGCGAATTCGACATTCCGCGCGATGCCATCCGCGACCGCATCGGCATCATGGTCGAAGGCAAAGGCAAGGCTTGGCTCGACGACGTCGTGATCGAAAAAGTCAAGAACGGCAAGACCATCCCCGACACCAAGATCGACGTCGATTACGAGAAGAAGATGAACGAAAGCTTCTCCAAGCTTTAAGGAGGCAGAGCCTCCACTGCGGTAGAGCCGGGCTCCGCTCCGGCACACTGCAAGCAGTGACGAGGCAGTGTCCGGCTGCGCTCGGGCACGAAATAGTCTCAACCATAGAGCCGCGGATGCCGTAAAAAAAGCTCCGCGGCTTTTTCTTTTCCACTCCATAGATGAACGCCAAGAATAAATCAGACAAAACGCCCGAGAAAAAGAAGCGCACAATTATCCGCAGACTCCTGCTTGTCTTCGCCGTCATGGCGTTTCTGGGTATCCTTGCAATGTTCGCCGCCGACTGCCGCGTCGAACGCTGTGCCGCCGGACGCATTTACAGAGACGTCGAGTCCGTCCCCGTCCGCGAATACGGTCTGCTGCCCGGCACGTCGCGATTGGTCCACGGGAAGTATCTCAACACGTATTTCTTCAACCGGATCCACGCGGTGGCCGAACTCTACCGCGCGGGAAAGATCAAAAAGATCATCGTGTCGGGCGACAACAGCCGCACGGACTACAACGAGACGGGCGACATGGCGCAGGAACTGATCGCGGAAGGCGTGGCGCCGGAGGACGTGCTGTCCGATTTCGCCGGATTCCGCACGCTGGATTCGGTCGTCCGCGCCCGCAATCTCTTCGGAGCGACCGAAATCACGGTCATCTCGCAGAGATTTCACTGCGAACGCGCGATCTATCTCGCCGCGCAGCATGATATTGACGCAATCGGGTTCGAGGCGGACGAAGTCGCGCCGCAGGCAATCAGGATCAAACTGGCCGTCCGCGAGGCGTTCGCGCGCGTCCTGGCAGTCCTCGATGCCGAAATATTAAACACAAAGCCGCATTTCGAATACTGATTTTTCAGTAAAAAGTCATGTTTCGAGCTTGAAAACAAGAAAAAAGGGTGGTATAGTTAGGCCGGAAAAAACGCACCTGAAAGAATCGTCAAAGAGAAAGACCGCGAAACGATGAAAACGGACCAGAACGAACCGGCGGCGGAACCGGCCGCAAAAGGATACAGTTTCAACACATTCAGCGGGGTCTTCCTGCCGTCCATCCTGACCATCCTCGGCGTGGTGATGTTCATGCGACTGGGGACGATCGTGGGCAACCTCGGCGTCTCGGGCGCGCTCGGCATCCTGCTGGTCGCGGAAAGCATCGCCGTCGCCACGGGGCTCTCCATCTCGGCGATCTCCACGAACACGCCGGTGAAGAGCGGCGGCCCGTACTTCCTGATCTCGCGTTCGCTGGGGCCCGGCTTCGGCGCGTCCATCGGGCTGACCTACTACGTGTCGCAGTCGCTGTCCGTGCCGTTCTACGTGATCGGCTTCACGGAAGCCTTCGTCACGGTGTTTCCGTCGTTCGCGGACGTCCGGCTGTGGGTCGGGCTGATCCCGCTGGCGGTCCTTTTCACCATCGCGATGATCGGCGCGAACTGGGCGATCCGCACGCAGTACGTGATCATGGCGATCCTGGCGCTGTCCATCGTGGCGATCCTGGGCGGCGCGGCGGCGAGCGGGCCGACATTAGACACGCTCCGCACCAACTTCCGCGCGGTCGACGGGATCAAACCCGACATCCTCATCCTCGCGACGAATTTCGCCATCTTCTTCCCCGCCGTGACCGGGTTCCTCGCGGGCGTCAACATGTCCGGCGACCTGCAGGACGCGCGCAAATCCATCCCGCGTGGCACGATCCTGGCGATCGGCGTCGGGTTCGTGATCTACGCGGTGGAGATACTGCTCTTCGGCGCGGCATGGGACCGAACCGACCTCATCAAAAACACCTACGGCACGCTCGTGAAAAACGCCGTCTTCCACACCGGATTCCTCGTGTTCGCGGGCATGGCGGCCGCCACGCTCTCCAGCGCGCTCGGCACACTGATCGGCGCGCCGCGCATCCTTCAGGCGTTCGCCGCGGACAGGATCTTCCATCCGCTGAACTTCTTCGCCTGGGGACGCGGCAAGAACAACGAACCGCTCCCGGCGATGTGCCTGACGCTCCTGATCTCGGCTGGCATCCTGTTCTGGGGCAGCCGCCAGAGCGGAGGCGGCACCGCGCTGAACGCCGTCGCCGAGCTCGTGACCATGTTCACGCTCTTTACGTACGCGATCATCAACATCGCGGCCGCCGTCGAGCATTTCGCCGCGAACCCGTCCTTCCGCCCGAAATTCCGCCTGTTCCACTGGGCGGTCGGCTGCTACGGGGCGGCGGCGTGCTTCGCCGTGGCGCTCTTCATCAACGCCGGACTGCTGATCGTGGCGTTCTTCATCGTGGGCGTCCTCTTCCTCGTCGCACGCAGGAAATCGCTCGAAAGCACGTTCGGCGACGCCCGCCGCGGCTACTACTTCGAACGCATCCGCCGCTGCCTCATCCATCTGGCATCCATGCCGTCCGATGCGAAAAACTGGCGTCCGCAGATCCTCATCCTCGCCGGACCGAACAAAAAACACCTCGCACTCATCCGCTACGGCTCGCTGCTGAACAACGAACGCGGCATCATGTCCGTGGCGCGGTTCCTGAATCCCGGACCCGATCCGGCGGCCGCCGAAAAACAGCGCAAACAGGAGGAAGCGAAACTCCGCGAGATCGCGGAGGAATCCGGCACGCAGTTCTTCCCGGTCGCCGTCACGACCTCCGAGGAAACGGATTTCGACGAGGCGCTGAACGTCTTCCTGCAATCGCATTCGCTCGGCCCGCTCGCCCCGAACATCGTCCTCTCCGGCTGGCCCGTCAACGACGACCGCGTCGAAGCATTCTTTCGGCACCTCCAGACTATCCGGCTGCTCCGCATGAATACGCTCGTCCTCATCAACCCCGAACGCGCCGCGGAAGAGCCGGGCGACGGCCCCATCGACATCTGGTGGCGCGGACGCCAGAACGGCTCCCTCATGCTCATCCTCGCGCATCTGCTGACATGCAACCGCGGATGGCACAAGACGAAGATCCGTCTGCTGCGTCTCGCGGCCCCGGAACACCGTCCCGAGGCGGAAAAGGAGCTCGCGCAGCTCGCCTACGATTCACGCATCGAGGCGCAGCACCTCGTGCTCTCGCAGGAGGCCGATTTCGAAACCGCGTTCCGCGCATATTCCTCGCACGCATCGCTCGTCTTCCTCGGATTCATCCCTCCGCAGGTCGAGGACTGCCGTTCCTTCTATGACCGCGTCAGCGCCCAGCTCGAAGGCATGCCGACCACCTTCCTCGCGGCTTCCGCCGGCGACACCGACCTGGATTCGTAAGGCAACCCCTTTCCATTTGCCTTCCCGTGCCCGAGCGGAGCTGGGCACTACTCGGCACACTCTGTGTGTTACTTGCGGAAGATGAAGAAGACGGCGCCGCAGAGGCAAAGGGCGGCCCAGATGAAGTCGAGGCGGAATTTCTCGCCCATGTAGAACATGGAGAACGGGACAAAGACGGTGAGCGTGATGACTTCCTGCATGATCTTGAGCTGGGCGAGCGTGAGCGGATGCGGCCCGGAGTAGCCGATACGGTTCGCGGGCACCTGCAGCAGATATTCGAACAAAGCAATTCCCCAGCTGACGACGGCGGCGATCCACCAGGGCTTTTCCTTCAGGTTCTTCAGGTGCCCGTACCAGGCGAACGTCATGAAGCAGTTCGAGCAAACGAGAAGAAAGATCGTGCGGTAGATGGCGGGGATGGAGACGACGGTTTCGATGATTTTCTGCATGGTGATGCGGTCCTGAAGAAGCCGGACGGCGTTGAAGGTTTGCCCGGCAGGTTATGTTTTACTCCTGAAATCGGAATAAGAATCGGCGACGCATCGGAGAAGTCCGTTGTGCGCCGCCTGTTTGTTTTTGAGGTGGGATTCGTGTTCTGTCCGGTTATCTCTGTTTGTCAAGCTGTTCGGTGACTTTCCGCAGGGACTCGTGCTTGTCCACGAAGTCGTAGTAGAGCGTCTGGGACGGCTCCTTCGTGAGCCGGAGCTGGATCGCTTTCGCAAGCTCGGGTTCGCCGGTGAAGACGAAGCACTGCGCCGTGGAGGTCTGCCCGAGGTCGGACGAGGAGACTTTCACGACCACGCCGACGAAGAAACCTTCCTTCGACAGCACGATGTCGCCGACATCCGCCTTCAGTTCACTGGAGGAACGGTTCGGGTTGCGGATATACAGGTAATTGTCGCCCTGCTCCATGCTCACGGAGCAGCGCCCCGTGATGTCGGCGGAATCCTTCGAGAACGTCGCGGACTTGAAGAGCGTGAGGTTGTCGAGGCCGCGTTCGCGGAGCGCGCCGAACGTGATCACGCGGACCGGCTCGGTCTTGTCCGAAGCGACGGGGAAGAGGCACACGCGGGCGTCTTCGACGAGGCAGAGCGCCGGACCGTTGACGGCGGACCATTTATCCTTGCTCTGCGGACGGCGTACCTTGTACTGAAGCTCGGTGACCTTGGTGTAGCCGGAGTGCAGATTGAGGCCGGTCGTGTCGCGGAACGCAGAGACAAGCCAGGTCTTACCGCCGAGCGTGACGGCAGGGAGGAAGAACGACTTGTCGATGACGATGTTGTTGAAGAGGCGGTCGTTGACGAGGTGGAAGGAGAGCTCGAGCGCGGAGGCGTTGTAACTGGTGAGGACGTCGTTGTTGAGCATCTTTTCCAGTTCGTCGGCCTTCTTTTTGGTCTCGTTCAGGTCGCGGTCCTTGTCCTCGATCACCTTGTCCTTCTGGGTCAGGATCGTTTCGGTCTGCGCGATCGTGCGGTCCTTCTCGCTCATGAGGCGTTCGTTCTGGGCGATCGTCTCCTTCGAGATCGCGAGCGACTGTTCGGACTTGTCAAGTTCGTTTTTCGTTTTCACGAGGTCCGAATTGACGTCCGCCAGCACGCGCACCATGCCGTTCAGCTGCGTCTGCGTGGACGTGAGCTTGGACTTCGTTTCCACGAGCTCGACTTCGGTCGCATGGAACTTTGCAAGAGCCTCCTCGGCACGTGCGCGGTCCTGACGGGCCTGTTCGCGGAGCGCTTCGAGTTCGAGCTTCGTCGCTTCAAGCTGGCCGGAAGTACGGGAAAGAGACCTTTCGCTCTGCTGGAGCTTTTCGGCCGTTGCGGCCTTTTCCTGCGTAACGCGCGCCAGGGAGCGCTCGCTCGTTTCGAGGAGGGTTTCACTGTCGCGGATGACCTTGTCGCGTTCGACGAGTTCCTGCGCGGAGATCTTCAGCTCGCTTTCCTTCTGTTCGATGACGGCGGCGGACCGTTTCAGCGCGGCTTCGCGTTCGTCGAGTTCTTTTTTTGTCTTGGCGAGCTCGGCGGCGCTCTTCGCGAGTTCCTGTTCGGACTTCGTCTTTTCGGAGGCGAGTTCGTCTTTGGATTTCGTGAGGGCGGCGAGCGTTTCGGCGATCTTCGCCTGCGCCTGCCTGATTTCCTCGTCCTGGGACGCGATCTTCGTCTCGTCCTTCAGGGCGAGCGCACGGAATTCCTCAAGGCGCTGCGCCAGCTCGTCTTTCTGCTGCTTCACTTCCTCGTGGCGCGCAAGTTCCTCGTCGATCATCTCGACCAGACGGGTCGCGGGGGACGAGATCTTCGCGGCCCCGGCGGGGTCTCCGACCTCGTTCATCCCGATCGACAGTGACATTGCCGCCAGGACCAGGAAGTCGCATGTGACAATGAGAATGGACCGGTTCACTGTTTGGATTCCTTTCCGTTGGATTCGGCGGCGGTGATGAGCGACTGCTTGAGCGGATACTGGAAGACCAGGCGCAGGATCACGCTGAAGATGATGCCGACGAGCGTGGAGGAGTAGGCGATCAGACGGCTGATGTTCGGGTTGAACGACATCACGATGAAGCTGGAGACGGTGCCGAGCAAACCGAAGTACAGCGGCAGGTCAAGGAAGAGATCGGCGTTTTCAAGCTTTTTCAGGCGGATCGAGACCGCTTCCGTGCTGCGTTTCAGCGCGGAGAAGACCTTCGCCGCCATCATGAACGCGGTCGCCTGGAGGACCAGGATGAACATGAGGATGAAGAACGAAAGATGCGCGGCCGTCCTGTTGATCTTTTCGACGTTTTTCGCCGCCTCGCGGATGTCGTTCTCGCTCGCCATCTGCGTCGGCGCGGTCACGCTGCCTTCAAAGAGCGAACGGAAGAAATCGTTCTTTCTGTAGAGGAACGACAGGATGAGGATGATGAGAACCGCAAGCGCGATGATGACGACATTGTAAATGAGGGCGGAACGTCCGGCGCCGGATCCGGTATTCTGGGGTGTTTGATTCACGGTTTTCCTCCTGTTTGCGGGATATTTTTATGAATTAAAAATTATATGCAGTGTGTTGTATGGACAAATTCATACATCTATTAACATAATACCAAATAAACAAAAATCAAGCCGGAAAAAGAAAAAAGCGGATGCAAAAACATCCGCCGGAAGCCATCGGAAAAAGACAAAAAAACAGAAGCAGGGTTTCATATACCGCTCCAACTTAACAGTAGGTGCAATAAGGCCTTGCGGCCCCGATATATTCTTTGTTCAGAGGAATGAACCACTGCTTCCTGATGTTTAATTTAGACGGGTTTTCCGAAATTGCAAGCCTTTCCATGCGTTTTTTTTCAAAAAAAGTCATTTCTTCGCCGCAACGTCCCGATTGGAGCTGAAAATATCGTTTTTTTGGGCGTTTCGACTGGAAAAATACGTTTTTTGAGCTATCTTATATGAATTAATGTTTGCGCCCCCGAATCAGAAAGGACCTTTTCCCATGAAAATCATTGACTGCACCGATGCCGATTACAAGCAGACGCTTCAATCGCTTTATACCCGGCCGGCGTGCCCTCCCGAAATTGAGGAACGGGCACAGGCGATCGTGGACGAGGTCCGTGCGCACGGCGACGCGGCAGTCCTGTCGCAGATCGCGAAGTTCGACCGCGTGATCCTGACTTCGCCTGAGCTGAAGGTCTCCGACGAGGAGATCGCCGCCGCGAAGAAAGCCGTCTCCCGAAAGACAAAAGCCGCGATCAAGCTCGCGTTCGACAATATCACCGCGTTCGCGAAAATGCAGATACCGCGTTCGTGGACCTCGCATCCGCGTCCCGGCGTCACGCTCGGCGAACAGTTCAAGCCGATGGACCGCGTGGCATGCTACGTGCCGGGCGGCACGGCTCCGCTGGTCTCCAGCGCGCTCCACACGGTCGCGATCGCGAAGGCCGCCGGCGTCCGCGAGATCATTGCCTCCACGCCTCCTCGCAAGGACGGCAGCATCAACCCGGCCACGCTGTACGCGCTGGTCGCCGCGGGCGCCACTGCAGTCTACAAGATGGGCGGCGCCACGGCAATCGCCGCGCTCGCATACGGCACGGAGACGGTCCCCGCCGTCGAGAAGATCGTCGGGCCGGGCAATGCCTACGTCGCCGCAGCGAAACGCTACGTCTACGGGCGCGTCGCCATCGACATGGTCGCCGGACCGTCCGAGGTCATGGTGGTAGCCGACGGCAGCGTGGACCCCGCCTGGACCGCCGCCGACATCCTGTCGCAGGCGGAACACGGCTCCGGCCTCGAACAGGCCGTCCTCGTCACGGATTCGAAGAAAGTGCTCGCCGACGTTCAGGCGCAAATCCTTGAACAATCCAAAACGCTCACGCGCCAGGGGCCGCTTCAGAAGGTGCTGGCGAACGGCATTTTCCTGATCCGCTGCGCCTCCATGGACGAGGCTGCGGAGATCGCCGGGAAGTTCGCGCCGGAACACCTTGAACTCCACTGCGCCCAGCCCGCGAAATTCGCGAAACGCATCCACGCCGCGGGCGCGATCTTCCTCGGTCCATGGACTCCCGAACCCGCCGGCGATTTCACAGCCGGCCCGAGCCACGTGCTGCCGACCGCCGGGACCGCCCGGTTCTTCCACGGCATCACGGCCGGCGATTTCTTCTGCCGCAGCAGCATCCTGTCGTTCACGGAAAAGGCGCTGATGCGTGAAGTCGACGCAATCGAACACTTCGCCGAGCTCGAGGGGCTGGACGCCCACGGGCGCAGCGCATCCATCCGCAGAACCGGCGGGAAAAACGCGAAAGGCAACAAGAAATGACTCCCGACCGCTACACCTCCTATTTCCGCAAGGACATCGACCGGATGGACGGCTACGCCCCCGGCGAACAGCTCAATATCCCCGAGCTCATCAAGCTCAATACCAACGAAAATCCGTTCCCGCCCTGCCCCGGCGTGTTCCAGACGTTGTCCTCCATCGACCCGGAACGCCTCCGCCTGTACCCGAATCCGACCTCGGATCCCGTCCGCGACGAGATCGCGAAGATGTTCGGGCTGACCCGCGACCACGTGATCGCGTGCAACGGCTCCGATGATACGCTGAGCATCACGGTGCGGTGTTTTTCCTCGGCCGATCTGCCGATCGCCTGCCTGCGCCCGTCCTACACGCTGTATCCCACGCTGGCGGCGCTCCACGGCGCGCCGGTACGCTATATCGACCTCGCGGACGACTTCAGCCTGCCGGACGACATTCTGAAACAGCTTGAGGGAACCAACCTCTTCCTCATCGCGCGTCCGAACGCTCCGACCGGCAACAGTTTCCCGCGCGCCACGATGGAGCACATCTGCGAAAACTACAAGGGCATGGTCCTGATTGACGAAGCGTACGCCGACTTCGCGTCCGACAACTGCGCGGACTTCGTGACCCGCTTCCCGAACGTGATCGTTTCGCGCACGTTCTCGAAATCGCGTTCGCTCGCCGGACTGCGTTTCGGGTTCGCCCTGGCGCATCCGCGCACGATCGCCGGCATGATGAAGATGAAGGACTCGTACAACGTCTCCTACCTCACGCAGATGCTCGCCGTCGCCGCGCTTCAGGACAAGCAGTATTTCACGGACTGCGTCGAAAAGATCCGTCTGGCGCGCGAAATGCTCCGCACCGGACTCCTCGGGCTCGGATTCGAGGTCGTCCCGTCCGAAACGAACTTCCTCTTTGCCGCACCGCCCGACGACGATGGCGAACGTTGTTTCCGCGAACTCCGCGCACGAAACATCCTCGTCCGGTATTTCCCGTATCCGCGCACGAAACGCTACGTGCGAATCTCCATCGGCACGTCCGTCCAGGTCGTGAAAGTCTGGTCGGTACTGTCTCAAATCTACGGAGCAAAATCATGAGAACGCTGTCCGCCACAAACAAAACGTTCCGTCTGTTCGCGCTCACGGCTGCCCTGCTGGCCGCCCCGTGCGGACTGCACGCGGACGTCTTCTCCATCTGGCCGTTCGGCGGCGGATCGGCGGGGAAAACGGGCGTTTCTGACGACTTGTCCGCCGAAGCGGCGGAGGATACGCTGGCAACTCTGCTCGACGCCACACAGTTCTGGTCCGAAAAGGTCACGGTCAACGGACGGAACATGACGATGAAGATATCCATGTCCGACCAGTCGCTCCCAGTCGTCCGGGCGTCGGTACTGAAACTCTTCCCCTCCGCGCAGGTCGCGGGCAACGAATCCTCACTTCTGATGAAGCGCCCGCTGGACGACGGAAGCTCCCAGCGCATTTTCCTGCTCCAGCTCCGCGGCATGAACCCGCTTCTCCAGTTCACCACGGTCCTGCCGAAGGACATGCCCCGGGAATGCCCCCTGGAGCTCTGGCCCACGGAATTCCCGTTCACCTCCGGCGCAAAAAACCTCACGCTCATGAACTTCCCGAACAGGGGATCGCATTTCGGCACGTATGAAGTCGCGAACTCCGACATCGCGCCCGTCATGGACGACCTGGTCGCGAAGATCAGAAGCAAGGGCTGGGCTCCGGCCACCATGGAACACGCCGACCTTTTCGAGGGAGCGGGCGATGTCTTCATGAAGAAGGACCCGGACGCGCTTCTGCTGCTCGGCATCGTACGCGACGCCGCCGGTTCCGTGCAGGTATCGTTCTACACACGCAAACTCAAATAACCGACTCTACCCCCAGGAAGCTCCAGATATGGCAAGCACAGTGATCGCAATCGACGGACCCGCCGCCTCCGGCAAAAGCACGGCCGCGCGGAATCTCGCCGCCCGCCTCGGCATCCCGTACATCAACACCGGCTCCCTTTACCGCGCCATTGCGTGGAAAGCAACTCAGAAAGGCATTTCCACACGCGACGAGGCCGCGCTTCGCGCCATGCTCGCGGACACGGTCATCCGGTACGCCGTCCCTGCGGACGGCGGCAACCCGGACATCGAGATCGACGGCGTTTTCCCCGGCCAGGCGCTCCGCGCGCCCGAGATCGCGCAGGGGGCATCGAACGTCGCCGCCATCCCGTTCGTCCGCGCCTTCACGCTCCAGATCCAGCGCGACGCCGCGAAGAACCAGCTCGTCGTGATGGAGGGACGCGACATCGGCACCGCGGTCTTCCCCGACGCAAAATACAAATTCTTCCTGACCGCTTCCCCGCGCGTCCGGGCGCTCCGGCGTCTTGCGCAGGGCGGCGAGACACCCGACAACGCCACGGTCGACTCCGTGGCCGCCGAGATCGCCGAACGCGACAAACAGGACATGAACCGGTCCGTCGCCCCGCTCAAACAGGCGGACGACGCGGTGTTCATCGACAGCAGCGGCATGACCGCCGAAGACGTGCTGGACGCGATGGTCCTGTGCATCCGGGACGGAGGCGACGCATGACGGTCTCAGCGTCCCTCGACTACCGCGTGCCGTACGCCGACACCGACCAGATGACGTTCGTCTACTACGCGAACTATCTCGTTTATTTCGAGATGGCGCGCGAGGAGCTCATGCGCGCCATCGGCCTGCCCTACAGCAAGCTCGAAGAGCTCGGATGCGCCCTCCCGGTCCTTGAGGCGGTCTGCCACTACAAAAAGCCCGCCAGGTTCGAGGACATCCTCACCATCACCGCCACCCTCGCCGAGATGAAAGGCGTCCGCGTGAAGATCGCCTGCTCCGTCAGGCGCGGCGGCGAACTGCTCGCCGAAGGCTGGACCGTCCACGCGTTCATGAACCGCGACGGCCGCCCGCAGAAGCCCCCGAAGGTCTTCCTCGATACGATCAACTCCGCACCTTCAACACCTGAATCATAAAAGGTTTATTCTTACATCATGAGCAACAACACCAACCCCGATCTCTGCCCCTGCGGTTCCGGCGAACACTTCGCCGACTGCTGCGAACCCGTCATCCTCGGCGCCCGCAAGGCGAAAACCCCCGAAGAACTCATGCGTGCGCGCTACTCCGCCTACGCCACCTGCCACGTCGATTTCATCCTCGACTCCACCCACCCCGAACAGCGCGCCACATGCGACCGCCAGGAAGTCAAGAACTGGGCCGAACAGTCCGAGTGGGAAGGCATCAGCATCCTCCGCACCGAACGCGGCGGCGAGAAGGATTCCGACGGCATCGTCGAGTTCGTCGCGCGCTACAAAAACCGCAACATGCAGATGGAGCACCACGAGATCTCCGAGTTCCGCCGCAGCGGCGGCGAATGGTTCTTCTACGACGGCGCGATCGTCGGCCCGAAGCCCTACGTCCGCACCGCGCCGAAGGTCGGCCCGAACGACCCATGCCCCTGCGGTTCCGGCAAGAAATACAAGAAGTGCTGCGGCAAGTGATCTCCGCCTGATTTCTCGAAAAAGGGTATCCCGGTTCATCGGGGTGCCCTTGACTTCAAACTCGAAACAAGGAGAGCCAAATGAGTCTGAGCATTGAGAACACAGTCGTGAGAGTCATTCTGTGCATCATCTTCCCGCCGCTTGCCGTCATCGACAAAGGCTGCGGGATTATGCTTCTTGTTTTTCTCCTTTGTTTCCTGGGGTGGCTTCCGGCGACGATCGTCGCTTTGTACTTAACCCTGAATGACAAATGAAAGACGCCTGTCACTCGTAGTGGCGCGGCGGTTTCGTTTCTCCATCCATTTTCCATGAAAAAGCTCTGGAAAAAAGTATTGATCTGGACGGCTGTTCTGCTTGTCCTGATTCTTGCCGTCGTCGCATTCGGTGCATGGCGGATGTTCGGCACGTTCATCGTGGCGGCGCGGAGCATCCACAAGCTCCAGGACGGCCTGTACGTCATGGAATACCGCGGCGACTACGGGCTCGACGACTTCCTCGCGCAGGGCGGAGCCGACAGCGATTCCGCGCTGGCCTGTTACCTGATGGGGTATCTCTCCGGCGGATATTATACGCAGGAGGACATCGAGATCACGCCCGGCGATTACGGCTGTACCACGGTCTGCGTGAAGGATCAGAAGGGCGGCGTGTATTTCGGGCGCAATTTCGACTGGAAGAATGACCGCGCGATCATCGTCCGCACCGTGCCGGATCACGGCTACGAATCCCTGTCCACCTGCGATCTCGATTTCCTCGGATTCGGGGACGATTATGAACCCGACGGCTCCATGCAGGAGCGCATCCAGACGCTTGCGGCGATCTACGTCCCTGTAGACGGCATGAACGAGCGGGGCCTGGTCGTCGCCGACCTCATGGCAGGCGACAACGAGGAAACGCACCAGAAGACGGACAAACCTGACCTCACGACCACGACCGCCATCCGGCTGCTGCTGGACCGGGCGGCGAACGTGGACGAGGCCGTCGAGCTGCTCAAACAGTACGACATGAATTCGTCCATCGGCGCGGCGCATCACTTCGCCATCGCGGACAAAAGCGGGAAAAGCGTGGTCGTGGAGTACGTGAACGGAGAAATGCTCGTCGCGGAAACGAACGTCGTCACAAATCACTATCTCGCCGACAGCGAGAAGAAGGGCGTCGGGGACGAGGACTCCCACCTGCGATTCGACAACATTTCATCCATCTGTGAGGCGATACAAATCCTGAATCAAGAGTTGCAGGACATTGAGCAATGGCATCTTGAAAACGAAGGCCTTGGCATTTCCGCGGCGCTCACCCCCGAAGAAACAAAACGCCTGGAACAGGAACCCCGTCAGTCTCGAACCCCGGAGAGGACTTGCCGATACCTGCTGATGTCCGTCGCGCAGTCGAACTATCCGCAGACGGACGACGGCAATGCCGTGACCCTGTGGAGCATCGTCTACGCCCCGGAGAAACAGTGGGCCGACTTCTTTTTCCGCGAAAATTTCCAGAAAGGCCGCCGGCTTTTTCTCCATCCCGAGATCAACAACAAAAACCAATTCATATCCGATGCCCCCGTCGTTTTCATCGACTGACCCGGCATCAGGAGGCTACCCATGATTTACGACCACATCGACAATATCGGGCTGTACCGTTTCAGCCCTGCGACCATGAAAGCGTTCGAGTTTCTGAAGACGCTCACGCCGGACTCGCCGGACGCCACGCACGAGCTCATCGGGCGCGACCTGTACGTGATGGTGCAGTCCTACGAGACCGAGGCGGAACCGTCCCCGATCCTGGAGGCGCACCGGAAGTACATCGACATCCAGTACTGCATCGCGAATACGGAATACATTGCCGTCGCGCCGCTGGATGAATCCACGGTCAAAACGCCCTACGACGCCGAAAAGGACGTGGCGTTCTACCACGCACAGAAGATGATGACGCTCTGCGCCATGACGCCCGGCCGGTTCGTGCTGCTGTTCCCCACGGACGAGCATTTCGCAAAGCTCGCCGCGGAAGCCCCCTGCCGCATCAAGAAAGCCGTCGTGAAGCTCCGCGCCGATCTCTTCTGAGGTCGCACCGCCCCAGTCATCCGTTCGTTTTTTCGCCTTTTTTCGCGTTCGAGCTTGATTTTTTGCGGAATCCGGGGTATTGTATTGAATGAACTGTTCGCGCACGGAATAAGGTCATTTTTCGTACGGACAGCACTTGCCGGAGTGGCGAAATGGCAGACGCACTAGACTCAAAATCTGGCGCCAGCGATGGCATGAGGGTTCGAGTCCCTCCTCCGGCACCAAAATTTGTTCGGACACACTTTTATTGCAGCCATGAACGAAATACCGCAACTGACCGAAAGCCTGGAAGACTACCTCGAAGCGATCGCCGAACTGATCGCGGTCGAGGGGCACGCCCACGCCAAGGAGATCGCGGCGAAGCTGAACGTGAAAATGCCGTCCGTGACCGGGGCGCTCCGTCAGCTCGAAAAGATGGGCTGCATCGTGTACAACACGCATTATCCGGTTCAGCTCACGGAGAAAGGCCGTCTCATCGCGGAGGACGTGATGCACCATCACGAAACGCTCCAGAAGTTCTTCTCCGAAATCCTCGGTCTGCCGCTGGAAAAGGCGTCGGACACCGCATGCCGCCTGGAACACCTCATCGATTGCGACACCATCAGCCGGTTCATCCTGTTCTCCGAGGCCATCGCGAAACGTGCTGACGCACGCGCGTTGCAGACCTATTTGACCGAAGCAATGGCACAACCCGACCTCGCGGTCCTCTCCGACTGCAAACCCGGCGGAAAAGCCGTCGTGGAGAAGTTCGGACGCAATCTCGCGCAGGACGAAGTTGCCGGACTGAAGCCCGGCGATGAAGTGACGGTCGAGGGCTTCTCACTGGACCGTTCCAGCGTGCGCGTCACTGTTGGCGGCAAATCGCTCGACATCCCGATCCGGCAGGCGGAAAATATCTGGTGCCGCCCGCAGAGCATCTGACACACATATTCCGCCACTTCCCCCTCGAAAAAGAGTATAAAAAGCGAGGCCGGAGCCCGGGAAAAACACGTCTTCCACATGATACGCTTTGTGCCGTTGCGAAGCAAGGCACTTTATCAGTGGAGGACTTGTCCTCCCACGGGTCCGGCCTCTCCCTACACACTCCCTCCCTTTTTTCCTTCCCTTTTTTGAATCCTTCCATTATCCCGGACATCCGCGACATCTATTGCGGATGTCCGGGTTCATTTTTGATTTCTTGTTAGCCAAGCATCGTGGTGCCGATGTGCAGCGCGGACCCGACCTGGTACACGATCATGGTCAGGATGTACGCCAGCGCAAGCAGGCCGCCCGCCTCGATGAACGGCATCGCCCACGAGTTGAGTTCGCGGCGGATGATCGCGAGCGTAGCGAGGCACGGGATCGACAGCAAACAGAAGAGCATGATGCAGAATCCCTGCAGCGGCGTGTAGTTCTTCACGAGCTGTTCGCGCAGCGGCACGGATTCCTCGTCCGCCTCGCCCTCGGAATACAGGATGCCGAGCTGCGCCACGAAGACTTCCTTGGCGGCGAGCGCGCCGATTGACGCGGTCGTCAGCTTCCAGTCGAATCCGATGGGCCGGAACAGCGGTTCGAGCGCGTGCCCGACGCGGCCGGAAACGGTGTATTCCATGGCCTCGGCCATCTGCTCGTTTTCGAGCGCGGCGATGGCGTCGGCGCGTTCCTGCGCGGCGTCGATGACCGCCTGCACATCTTCGGCGAGTTCGAGATCCTCAGCCTCGCCGAGTGCTTCGAGCGCCTCGTCCGGGACGATCTTGTTCTCCTTGACATCCTTCATGATATCCTCTCCGAATATCTCCGCGAGCGCTTCGGTCTGCGCGGCGGCCTCGAGCACGGCGACCTGGGCGTCGGTCAGGAGCTGCGACTCCTCGATCTTCGCGATCTCGCCCTCGTAATCCTTCGAGAACTCTTTCTTCTCGGGATACGTGTTGCAGATGTACAGGATCACGCTGGTGGCGAGGATGATGGTACCGGCTTTCTGAAGGTACATGCGGCCGCGGTCCCACATGTGGAGCAGCAGACTGCGGAGAGTCGGGACGCGGTACGGCGGGAGTTCCATGAGGTAGACTTCGCCGTCGCCCTTGAACAGAGTGGACTTCATGATGCGTGCGGCGATGAGCGCGATGACGACGCCGATGAAGTACATGAGCCACATCACGAACGCCTGGTATTTCTGTACGAAGAACGCCGGGATGATGAGCGCGTAGATCGGCAGGCGCGCGCCGCAGCTCATCAGCGGCAGCACCATGATCGTGGTCTTGCGGTCGCGTTCGGATTCGATCGTGCGCGTGGCCATGATCGCGGGCACGGAGCAGCCGAATCCGAGCACCAGCGGGACGAACGAGCGTCCCTGAAGCCCGAACTTGCGCATGATGCCGTCCATGACAAACGCCGCGCGCGCCATGTAGCCGGAATCCTCCAGGATCGCGATGGCGAAGAAGAGGAAGAGGATGTTCGGCAGGAAGACCAGCACGCCGCCGACGCCGCTGATCACGCCGTCGGTGAGGAGCGAACGCAGGAACGGAAGCGTTTCGGGATTCCAGGCGTTCTTCACGGCGTCGTTCAGGTTGCCGAAGATGTCGTCCTCGATGATGCCCATGAGCGGGTCCGCGAGCGTGAATGTGAACCAGAACGTGAGGTAGATGATGAGGAAGAAAAGAGGCAGGCCGAGATATTTGTTGGTCATCACGGCATCGATCTTGTCGGAGATCTCGCGGCGGCGTTCCTGCGTCATGGAAATGGCGTCGCGGCAGGCGCCGGCGAGCATGGCATAACGGCGGTCCGCCATGAAGGTATCGGCCTCGATGGCGTGTTTTTCCCAGAGGTGGGCGATCTGTTTTTCCACCTCGTCCATCGCGGGCTTGAAGTCCTCGATGCGCATGGCGGCGGTGTCGTGTTCCAGCAGCTTGATCGCAAAGAACCGCGATGGGATGTGGGCGAAACGTTCGACCTTGAGGGAATCGATCTTGTCGGCGACCGCCTTGATCGCGTCGTCGATATCCTCGCCGTAGGTCAGCATGGGCACGCCGTGGTCGTCGAGCTCGGTCAGAGTCTTTGCGAGCTGGTCGAGCAACGGCTTCACGCCGCCGATCTTGCTGCCGACGGTCTGCGCGATCGGGGAACCGAAATACTTCTCCAGTTTCGGGATGTCGAACTTGAACCCCTTGCGGCGGGCATCGTCGCTCATATTGAACGCCAGAATCATCGGGATATGGAGCTCGGCAAGCTGGGTGGTGAGGTAGAGACTGCGGCGCGGGATGGAGGAATCCACCACGTCGATGATGAGGTCGATGCCGGGCTTGGTGAGCTCCTGGAACACGACGTCCTCTTCCGGCGAGGACGAGGACAGCGAATACACGCCGGGCAGGTCGATCAGCTCGATCTCCATGCCGTTCAGCGTGAACTTGCCGCTCTTGCTCTCGACGGTCACGCCGGGGTAGTTGCCGACGTGCTGGCGCGCGCCGGTCAGCGCGTTGAAAATGCACGTCTTGCCGCAGTTCGGATTGCCCGCGAGCGCGACTCTGTAATGCTGTTTCATCGCTCACGCCTCCTTTTTCAGCACGATGTTCGCGGCGTCGCTGCTGTGCAGCGCCATGCTCGTTTCCATGATCTTCACGCGGATCAGGCCGCCGAACGGCGCATGCGCCTCCATGAGAAGTTCGGTGCCGGGGACAAGCCCGACGTCGGCGAATTTCTTGCGGCCGCGCGCCTTCGGCATGACCTTCACGATGGTCGCGGTCATCCCGACCGGAAGCTCGTCGAGCGTCATTTCCTCGCCCGCGACCGGAACGCGGTAATCCGGCGTCTTCGAGGCGTCGCATCCGCATCCGCAGGAACATTTTTTCTCAGACATTGCAGTACCCCTTTCTTTCGAAGCCCGGAACGCCCGTGCGCTGAGTTCACGCCGCCCCGGAATCCTCTTTTCTGTTTGTTGTTTGATATGCGGTTATAGCTTTCAAACTTTGTTATACCTAACTTTTTAGAACCAAGCAATTCCCTGTTTGATTCGGATTGAGAATCGAGCGAAAGACAAGTCCCGGAACCATCCCGCGGACCCGGCCGAAACCGGATCCGGACCTGCATTACCCTAACCGGCGTTATGTTCGTTTTCCGCTGACGCATGTACGAACGTCGCACCGGCCCCTTTCCACACTCTCCCTTTTGGAGAAACGGCGCATTTGCACGAATACACCGTGGAATGGTCCCGGGACTTATGATGTCGTATTAATACTATATCACACTTTTTGGAGATTGCAAGTTAGTTTCAACTAATTTTTGTGTTTTTCTTGATTCCAGGCACGTCCGGGCACGAAAAAACCTCGGAAGATCGAGGTCATCCGAGGCTTTGAAGGATTTGGCTGAAATGGAATCAGTGGTCCATCGCTTCGACTTCGTCGGCGAGTTTCGCGCGGAGCTTCGCGAGCGCCTGATTCTGAAGCTGGCGGACGCGTTCGCGCGTGCGGTGGATCATCTGGCTGACCTCCTCCAGCGTCTTCGGACGGCGGCCGTCGAGCCCGAACCGCAGCTGAATAATCTGGCGTTCGCGCGCGTCAAGTTCGCCGAGGAGCGAGAAGAGGCGCTGGACGGATTCCTCGTCGCCGACGATGCGGTCGGGCATCATGGCGTTCCGGTCGGAGATGACGTCCTCGAAACTGCCGTCCTCGCCCTGCTGAATGGGAGCGTGCAGCGAGATCGTCTTGAGGTCGGAGAGACGGAGCGCGGCGACGGTGCGTTCGCTGAGGGAGAGGTTGTCGGCGAGCTCGTTGTCCGTGGGAGCGCGGCCGAGCTGTTCGGTCAGCTTCATGTTGGCGAGCTTGATCTTGTTGATCTTGCCCGCGGACTGGACCGGGATGCGGATCACGCTCGCCTGGTTGGCCAGAGCTCGGCGCATGGACTGCTTGATCCACCACGCGGCGTAGGAACTGAACTTCGCGCCCTTCGCCGGGTCGAATTTCTCGACCGCGCGCACGAGTCCGAGGTTGCCTTCGGAGATCAGGTCGCAGAGAGGCAGGCCGAATCCCTTGAAATCATGCGCGATCTTCACGACCAGGCGCAGGTTCGCCTTGATGAGCGTGGCGCAGGCTTCATCGTGCAGGGCGCGGTTTTCGCCGTGGATCTGCGCCGCCAGGACCTTTTCCTGTTCCGGCGAGATCAGCGGGATCTGCCCGACCTCGTTCATATACAGCTTCATCGAATCGGTCTTCGCGATGAATCCCTGTTTCGCGGCGGCTTTGGCGTTCTTCTTGTCGAGCTTCGGATCGCGGGTCTCTCCGGTCATGTACTTGCTGAGGTCGATCGCGGAAACGTCCTCCTCGTCCTCCTGGGCGGCGGCAGCTTCCTTCACCTTGAGGTTGGAGGCAGGCACATCGATCGTGACTTTCAGGACGGACTTCTTCACCGGACGGATCACGGATTTCCGGCGCGGAGCGGACGGAGTCTTTTCCGCAGCGGCGGGCGCCTGGGCAAGGACGGCCATCGCGACCGGCGTTTCCGAAGCGGTCGTGATCGTCACCTTGAAGGCGGGCATGGCAGACGGTGCAAAAGATTTTGCGGTTCTTTTCATGTTCTTCCTTTGTATGGTTGATGCATCTTTCAGGATGCACGGTATCTTCATCGTATGGATGGAAGAAAAATTTTCCGGCCCGCCCGGTCGTACCGGCTATGCGGCAGTCGGTGGCGGAAAGAAAAAAAATCTCTTCATATATAGGGGGTTTTCCGGCTCAAAAACACAGAAAACACAGTCATTTTAGCGCGTTACACAATAATCAGAAGAGATATATTTAATCTTCTACAAAAATATTTCACTGATTACAATGATGATGCAAAGAAAAATAAAAACAGATCATTAAAAAGAAGAAAGGAAGAATATATAATCCAGTTTTATCCAGAATACAAATGATCCCGCTTTGACGGACAATGGGAGCCGTCGCGGCGGGATGATCAGGGGCTTGGCGCCCTGCCTTAATGATACAATGTATTACGCGAGGATGATCCAGTTCGCGGATGCGCCGCCGGATTCCAGCCACTGCGAAGCGTCGCCGACCATGCAGAGCCCGGCTGCATCAACGGGGATTGCGCCGACGGAGAGCGGATCGTCCGTCACGAACTGATCCAGCGAATCCCATTTGCTCAGATCGCTGTCCCCCAGCAGGACCATGATGCCGGTCTGCGAATGGGAGAGCAGCAGGTCGTCCACGCCGTCGCCCTGGAAATCGCCGATCGCGCGGATGTCCCAGCCGTCCCAGTTCTGCGCACCCATATCCATCGACGCGTCATCCAGCCAGAACCCGACTTCACGCAGGGAATCCAGTTCCACCTGGAACACATCGTCGCGGGCGGTCAGGGTAACGGGTTCATCCGAAGAAGAGACCAGAGGAATCGGTTCCAATGCATCATCTCCGGCCGAGTCAGCGGCATCCGCCAGTTCGAAGGAGCGTCGGGCTGCCGTCGGTGCCTTGGTGGAGACTTCCGCCACAGCGGGAACGGTATTCCCGGCGGATGTAACGGCTTTCTGCATGCCGTCGAGGTCGTTGATCGTGATGGAAAGACCGCCGGAGAGGTCGCTCACCGTGATGTAATTGCTGTACGGCTTGAGCGCGTCCTGAAGCGAATCGGTGTCGGTACTGAGCACGATGCCCTGTGTGCCGTTCGCGTTCACGAAAATGTCCTCGCCCGGCAGGATGGAGTTCAGTACGGACGTGGTCCGCATCATGTTCCAGGAATCGTCGCTGATCTGGATGATGGTTCCGGTCGAGCTCGACACGTCCTGTCCGCCGTTCAGCGCCGCCGCCTCGGAAATGAGATTGACGAGCCCGATGATGTTGTAGGCAGAGTTCGAGGTCGTCGTGTCCGAAACGGAAGTGGAAGTCGAGGTCGTGCCGCCGGTCAGGCCGGAGAGCAGAGAGCTGAGCGCGGAGAGGTCAAAACCGCTTGTGGAAGTCGTGCCGCCGCCGAGCAGGCCGCCGAGGAGCGAACTAAGGCCGTTGCCTCCGAGCAGGCCGGACAGGCCGGACAGCAGGTCGACGGAACCGGTGGAAGCAGTGGAACCGTCCACGCTGATCCCCGCGCCGTTGTAAAGATTCGTCAGGGAGTCGAGAAGTTCGAAGCCGTCGAGGTCGCCGCTGCCGATGCCGTTCATGATGCCGATATAGCCGCTGAACAGAGTTCCAATGCTGCCGAGATTGCCGAGGAGACCGGACAGGATATTGTTCGAGCCGGTGGAGGCGGTCGTGCCGTCGACGCTGATCGTCGTGCCGCCGCCAAGCAGGCCGGAAAGCAGAGAGCTCAGGTCAAGGCCGCTCGTGGATGCCGTGCCCCCTGTCAGGCCACCGAGGAGGCCGGACAGAGCGGAAAGGTCAAAACCACTGGTCGAGGCCGTGCCGCCAATCAGGCCGGAAAGCAGTCCGGACAGGGCGGACAGGTCAAGGCCGCTGGTGGAAGCGGTGGTACCATCCACGCTCAAACTCGTGCCCCCACCGAGGAGGCCGCTCAGGAGAGAGCTGAGGCCGTTGCCACCGAGGAGGCCGCTCAGGCTGGACAGAAGATCGGTCGTCCCGCTCGAGGCGGTGGTGCCGTCCACGCTGATGCCCGCGCCGTTGTAAAGATTCGTGAGGGAGTCGAGAAGTTCGAAGCCGTCGAGATCTCCGCTTCCGATGCCGCCGAGGATGCCAGTCAGGCCGCTGAGCAGATCTCCGAGACTGGAAAGTCCGCTCAGGCCGGAAAGCAGATCGGATGTCCCGTCGACGCTCAACGTCGTGTCGCCACCAAGCAGACCGGAGAGCAGAGAACTGAGGTCGAGGCCGCTACCACCGAGGAGGCCGGAAAGCAGATCGGATGTCCCGTCGACGCTCAAAGCCGTGTCGCCACCCAGCAGCCCCGCGAGGATGTCGCTCAAGCCGGAAAGGTCGCCAAGTTCGCCGTCTACGCTCAAATTCGCATCTCCACCGAGAAGGCCGGAGAACAGGCTAAGCAAGCCGGAAAGGTCGCCAAGCTCGCCGTCCACGCTCAAGGTCGTATCGCCGCCGAGAAGGCCGGAGAACAGGCTAAACAGCCCGGACAGATCGCCAAGCTCGCCGTCCACGCTCAAGGTCGTATCGCCGCCGAGCAGGCCGGAAAGAAGATCGGAAAGGCCGGACAGGTCGCCCAGCTCGCCGTCAACGCTCAACGCAGTATCGTCGCCGAGCAGGCCGGAAAGAAGTTCGGAAAGCCCGGACAGGTCGCCAAGCTCGCCGTCCACGGTCAACGCAGTGTCGCCACCGAGCAGGTCGGAGAACAGTCCAAGCAGGCCAGAAAGGTCGCCAAGTTCGCCGTCCACGCTCAAAGCAGTATCGCTGCCGAGCAGCCCCGCGAGAATGTCGCTCAGGCCCGATAGATCGCCAAGTTCGCCGTCAACGCTCAACGCAGTGTCTCCGCCGAGAAGGCCGGAAAGAATCTCGCTCAGCCCGGACAGATCGCCAAGCTCGCCATCCACGCTCAATGTCGTATCGCCGCCAAGCAGGCCCGCGAGAATGTCGCTCAGACCGGACAGATCGCCGAGTTCTCCGTCAACGCTCAACGCAGTGTCGCCACCGAGCAAGCCCGCGAGAATCTCGCTCAGACCGGAAAGGTCGCCAAGCTCGCTATCCACGCTCAATGTCGTGTCGCCACCGAGCAGGCCTGCAAGAATCTCGCTCAGCCCCGACAGATCGCCAAGCTCGCCGTCGACCGTCAGAGCATTGTCTCCGCCGAGCAGGCCGGAAAGCAATTCGGAGAGGCCAGACAGGTCGCCAAGTTCACCGTCAACACTCAGATTCGTATCGCCGCCGAGCAGGCCGGAAAGCAATTCGGAGAGGCCAGACAGGTCGCCAAGTTCACCGTCAACACTCAGATTCGTATCGCCGCCGAGCAGGCCGGAAAGAATCTCGCTCAGCCCGGACAGATCGCTTTCCCCGTTCAAAAGACCGGAGAGCAGTCCGTCGACATCAATCTCATCGTCCAAGCCATTCAGGATGTCGGCTCCAACCTGAATCACGTCGTCGACGTCGCCGCTGATCTCGTAGTCGTCGTAGGAATAATCGTTGTAGGAGTAGTCGTAGTAACCGTAATCGTCGTAGTAGCCGTAACCATAATCCCCGAAGAGATAGCCGAGGTCGTCGAAGAGCCCGCCGAAGAGATCGCCGCCGAACAGCCCGCCGAGTCCGTCCACGCTGAAGCTCGAATCGTAGTCGTCGTAATAGCTGTAGTCATTGTAGCCGTAATCGTAGTAGCCGTAATCGCCGCCGAACAGCGACCCGAGACCGCCGAACAGTCCGCCGAATCCGTCTACACTCAGGAATGAATCCATATTGACCTCGCTTTCCCCGTTTTGAGGAGAAATGGTTGAAAAGTTTAATGCTATTAAAATATTACTCTAAATATAGCACGCACACACGCGATATCAAGCCCCTGAAATCAATTTTTTCATTTTTTTTGAATCCTCGTGCCTCCGTGCCGTTTTTCCGCCTTTTTTTCCTGTTTTTTTATAAGAAACGACTTGCTTTTTCCAATGTGAAAGGCTATATTGTTTCGTGATTAATATTTAATTCAGTTCAAACCATAAAGTTTTGCACGGGCAGCGGGACATCCCCCCGCCCCGAAAAACACCACAAAAGACACAGGACTCCCGACATGACAACCGCTCTGAAACACTGCCTCTGCATTTCGACCGCGCTCGCGTCCGCCATCCCGTTCACGTTCGGCGCGCCCCCGGCCGTCCCGTTCAAGCTCAACGAGGTCGAGCTCCTCGAAAGCCCGTTCCTCGCGAACAAGAAACGCAACGCGGATTTCCTGCTCTCGCTGAGCCCGGACCGCCTGATGGCGCGCATGTACGAGTATTGCGGCGAGACGCCGAAAGCCCCGGTCTACGGCGGCTGGGAAAGCAGCGACCTGTCCGGCCACACGCTCGGGCACTACCTGACGGCGCTTTCGCTGGAATACGCCAGCACGGGCGACACGCGGTTCAAGGAACGCGTGGACTACATCATCGGCGAAATGGCGCGCTGCCAGAAGCTCTACGGCGACTCCGGCTACATCGGCTGCATGTCGCGGAACGCCCGCCGCGCGCTGGAGGTGCTGAAGGACGGCGACGTGGAGACGATCAACCACACATGGGCGCCCTGGTACACGCAGCACAAGATCGCCGAGGGGCTTTACGACGCGTGGAAGATCGCCGGAAACGAACAGGCGAAGGACGTGCTCGTGAACTTCGCGCGCTGGGTGGACGGCCTCACGAAGGGCCTGGACGAAAAGAAATGCCAGCGCATGCTCGACATGGAGTTCGGCGGCATCGGCGAAGTCTTCTGGAAACTCTACGCGGAAACGAAGGACGAAACGCACAAGGCGCTCGCCCAGCGGTTCCGTCACCACTGGCTTGTGGACGACCTCGCGGCGGGCAGGGACAACCTCGCCGGCAAGCACGCGAACACGCAGGTGCCGAAGGTCATCGCCGAGGCGGTCAACTACGAGATCACCGGCGACGAGTTCGCGCGAAAGGTCAGCAAGAACTTCTTCGACATCGTCGTGAAGAACCACACCTACGTCACCGGCGGCAACAGCGACCGCGAGCATTTCTACCGCCCGAACGAAGCCGACCGGCATCTCTCCCCGGCGTCCGTCGAGTGCTGCAACGTCTACAACATGATCCGCCTCGCCGAACACCTCCAGATGCAGGAGCCGACGAACACGGTCTTCGGCGACTACCGCGAACGCGCGCTGCTGAACCAGATCCTGCCCTCGCAGGACCCCGAGCGCTCCATGTTCACCTACTTCGTCTCGCTGAAGCCCGGCCAGTTCCGCGTGTACAGCTCGCCGGACACCTCGTTCTGGTGCTGCTTCGGCACGGGCATCGAGAACCACACGAAGTACAACCACGCGATCTATTTCCACGACGACGACAACCTCTTCGTCACGCTCTTCACCCCGTCGAAACTGAAATGGGCGGAACGCGGCCTCGAGCTCACGATGAACACCGAGTACCCGAAGAACGGCAAGGTCACGCTTACGTTCGACAAGGCCCCGGACAAAAAGCTCGCGCTGAACGTGCGCTGTCCCGGCTGGGCCGACAAGCCCGTGACCTTCTCGCTCAACGGAAAAGAGATCGCGACCGGAAAGCCCGGTGAAAACGCCGTGCTGAACGCCGACTGGAAGACCGGCGACAAGGTCGAGATCGACATCCCGATGTCGCTCCGCACGGAACACCTCCACGGCGGCCACACCGAGCAGAACGCCTTCTTCTACGGCCCGACGCTCCTCGCGGGCGACCTCGGCGAAGTCGAGAATTACCAGAAGCGCATCTATCTGCGCGACCAGCTCGACCTCCAGAACGCCGCCTGCAAGCCCGTGCCGATCCTCCTCGGCGAGAACGCCGCGCAGCTCGTCGCCGCCGCGAAACCCGTCTCCGGCTCCGACCGCGCTTACAACCTGCCCGCGACCGATGGCAGCACCGTCCTCATCCGCCCGTTCAACCAGATGCCCTACCAGCACTACAACGTCTACTGGAAGAACATGAACGAGGCGCAGTGGGCCGCCGAAAAGGCTCGGATCGAGGCCGAGGAAGCCCGCCAGCGCGAACGCTCCGCGCGCACCGTCGACGAGATGAACTTCGGCGAACAGCAGCCCGAGACCGACCACGCCGTGAAATCGCAGAACACCCATTCCGGGCGCTTCAACGGTCGCGGCTACCGCGGCGCGCATCAGGGCGGCTGGATTGAGTTCCGTATGAAGGTCAGCCCGGACAAGAAGAACATCCTCGCCTGCACCTACTGGGGCGGCGACAACTGGACTGAGACGGCGATCCTCGCCGACGGTCAGCAGATCGCCGTGCAGAAGCTCTCCGCTGCGCATCCGAACCAGTTCTTCGAGGTCGAATACGAGATCCCGGAATCCATCACGAAGGGCAAGGACCACATCGTAATCCGTCACCAGCCCGCGGGCGAACGCGGCGGCATCGGCTCCGTCTACCACGCCGCCATCCTCACCCCGCCTGAGAAAAAATGAGGAGGCTAAGCCTCCACTGCGGTAGTGTCCGGCTTCGCTCGGACACAAGGGAACTAAAACGCAATCGCCTCCGTTCGCATTACAGCGGCGGAGGCTTTCTTTATCGGGTGATTTGAGGAAGGATAAAGGTCAGAAAAGGTTCTGGGAGAGGCAGTGCAACGCGCCGCCCTCCAGGATGATGTCCGCGCAGTCGACGGAAACGACCTCGCATCCGGGGAACGCCTCGCCGATGATCGCGGCGGCGCGGGCGTCGTTGCGCGGCTGACGGTAGGACGGCACCAGCACGGCGCCGTTCACGAGCAGATAATTCGCGTAGGAAGCGGGAAGCGTCTCCTCGCGCCAGCCGTCGGGCGGCGCCACGGGGTCGGGCAGCGGCAGCGGGATCACGTCGAGCGGCTTTCCGAGGCGCGTGCGATATTCGCGCAGACGGCGCAGATTCTCGTTCAGCATCGGCGCGTTCGGCGAGCCTTCGGGCGCGACGCAGGCGAGCACGGCGGTTGCGTTCACGAACCGCGCGAGCGTGTCGATATGGCCGTCCGTATCGTCGCAGAAAAGGCCGCCTTTCAGCCATACTATCTCATCCATGCCGAGCGACCGCATCAGCGTGTCGCCGATTTGGGCACGTGTCATGGAGGGATTCCGGTTCGGGTTCAGCATCACGGATTCGGTCGTCATGAGCAACCCCGCGCCGTTCGATTCCAGCGCTCCGCCCTCGCAGACCATCGGGACAACATTTCTTTCGTACCCCAACAGGGCGGCAGCGTGTTCCGGCACAGCGGCGTCGAGGTCCCACGGGGGGAACTTCCCGCCCCAGGCGTTGTACTGGAAATGGTCCAGCAGACGCGCCCCGGTCGCGCGGTTCACGAGGCAGACGGGACCGTGATCGCGGCACCAGGCGTCGTTCGTCGGCACGTCCAGCAGTTCGACGCGGACGGCGTCGGCTCCGGCCTCGGAAAGCAGTTTGAGGATGCGCGATTGTTCAGCACGCACGCAGTTGATCTTCACGTCCTCGAAACGTGAGACCGCCGCCGCAAATCCAGCGTATGTCGCCTCAAGCTCGTTTCGACGGTCCTCCCAGGTCGCGGGATTCAGCGGCCACGACAGCAATATCGCGCGCTGATCCTCCCACTCCGCGGGCATCGTGAAGCCGCGTTCGGCGGCACAACTCGGCTCCGGCATGGCTCAGTCTCCGAACCGCTTCAGGATCGGCCCGTAGGCGTCGATGCGGCGGTCGCGGAAGAACGGCCACATGCGGCGGTGTTCCTCCATCGCGGCGAGGTCGCAGTCGGCATACACGATCTCCGCCTTGTCGCGGGAGGCGAGCGCGAGGTCTTCGCCGTAGAAATCCGACACGAACGACGAGCCCCAGAACCGCGTGCCGTGCTCCGTGCCGACGCGGTTCACCGCCGCGAAGAAACATCCGTTCGCCACGGCGTGTCCGTGCTGGACCGCGAGCCAGGCGTGGCGCTGTTTCAGCATCAGGTCGTCCGGCTCGGATTCGATCGTGCCGATCGCGGTGGGGCAGAAGATGATCGACGCGCCGTCGAGCGCGGTCAGGCGGGCGGATTCCGGGTACCACTGGTCCCAGCAGATCACCACGCCGATGCGGCCGAACGCCGTGTCCCAGGCGCGGAACGGTCCGTCGCCGGGCGCGAAATAGAATTTCTCCTCGAATCCGGGGTCCTGCGGGATGTGCATTTTGCGGTAGGTCCCGGCGATGCTCCCGTCGGCGTCGAAGATGACGGCGGTGTTGTGGCAGAGTCCGGGCGCGCGTTTCTCGAAGAACGACGCGACGATCACAACGCCGTACCGCTTCGCGAGAGCGGCATAGAAGTCCGTCCCTTTCCCCGGGACCGGCTCGGCGAGTCCGAAGAAATCGGGGTCCTGTTTCCAGCAGAAATACTCCGTCTGGAACAGCTCCTGCGTGCAGATGATGTTCGCCCCCTGCCCCGCGGCTTCCGCGATCTTCGCGGCGAAACGTTCGCGCGCTTCTTCGATGGAGGCGGGCGCGGAATCCTGCACCAGCGCCACACGGATTCTTTTGATTTCGTTCGAGTTCATCGCGGGGTATCCTCCTGTTCGTTCGGACGGTTCAGGCTCGTGCGGGCGTCGAGCGCCAGCGCGATCGTGGCGGAGTCGGCGTAGGTCAGGTCGGAACCGGCGGGCAGGCCGCGCGCCGGACGCGTGATGGCGAAACCGCGTCCCTGGAACCGGTTGGCGAGGTAGACGGCGGTCGCCTGCCCCTCGATGTCCTGACTCAGCGCCAGAATCATTTCGCGGATGCCGCCCGCGGCGACGCGCGCTTCAAGACGCGGGATGGAGAGCGATTCGGGGAATTTCCCCTCCAGCGGGGCGATGCGTCCGCCGAGCACGTGATAAACGCCCTTGAAGACGCCGGCGGACTCCAGCGAATGAATCTGCGCCACGTCCTCCACCACGCAGATGATGGACTTGTCACGTACCGGGGACGAGCAGATGCCGCACGGGCCGTTGTCGGGCGCGTCGGACAGGTTGCCGCATTCCGGGCAGGCATGGATGCGCGTGTGAAGCGAGGCGAGGTTGCCCGCAAGCGCCTCAAGTTTCGCCGGGTCCCACAGGTACAGCGACAACGCCATGCGTTCGGCGGAGCGTTTCCCCACGCCCGGCAGGTTCTTCAGCATTTCGATCAGTTCGGCCAGGGGTTCCGGCCACGGCTGCGCAAACATCGTCGGACTCCGTCAGACAAGCTCAGAAAAGACCGGGCACGGGCAGGCCGCCGGTCGCCTCGGAGATCTTCTGCGAGATCGCGTTTTTCGCCTGCGCGATGCCCTGGTTGACCGCCTCGGCGGTCGCCTGCGGGCTCGGGCTGGAGGTCGTGCTCACGATGGAACGCACGAAGCAGTCGCCGCTCACGACGGCGGTCACGGTGCCGTCCTGGCTCGTGCCGCGGAACTCCATCTGGGCGAGATCCTGTTTCATGACTTCAATTTTCTTTTTCAGCTCCTGGAAATCCTTCATCATTCCGGCGAGCTGTCCGAAAGAACCGAACATAGACATAAGTAATACCTTTCAGGTTTTTGTTTTTCAGCGGATCAATGGTGGAATATCCCCAGGCAGACGACCGCGAGGACGACCACGACAACAGCGATGATGCCAAACGACATGATCATGTTTCTCTCCTGTCAGCGGGATCACTTGTCGCCGGATTTGCCCTGGGCCGCCTTCAGCATCTCTTCCAGGTTCGTGTCGCGTTTCGCGCCGAGCTGGAGCGCCTTTTCGTATGCCTTCCGGGCGTTGTCGGCGTGCTTCATCGCGTAGTGGACGCGCGCCAGGGAGAGCTGGGCAACGGAACTCGACGGATCGGTGTCCGCGGCGATCAGGTAATGCCACAGCGCGGTCGAGAAATCCTTCGCGTTCTCCGCCTTCTGCGCATCCTTCATCGCTTCCTCGAATTTCGCCTTGTCGACCGACACCGTCGGCTTGACGTCATTCCCGGCCAAAAGGTCTTCGAACATCGGTTTCAGTTCGTCGGGGATGGAATCTTCTGTTTTGGTGATCTCGGGTTTCGCGTTCGGATCGGCGCGGCGGTAGGTATCGAGTTCGGCGCGGAGCGTACGGGATTCGACGATCGCGGCCTCGGCCACGTTACGCGCGGCGTTCATGGTCTTTTTGTAACGGGAGGAGAGCGCACGTTCGTCGTCGAGTTCGGATTTCAGTCTCGCGACCTCACTATCGACCTCGGCGCGTTCCTTCAGGAGTGTGGAAATGGAATCGTTCTTTTCCTGAAGCTCGGCGGAACCGGCTGCCTTCGGGTCTCTGCGGCGGAGTTCGACTTCCTTTTCCAACCGCTGAAGCTTGGCGTTCAGTTCGGTCTGCGTGGTCAGCAGGTTGGAAAGCGTGTTCTGGAGCGCCTCGCATCTGTCTCTGAGTTCGTCGGTTTCCTTTTCGAGCGCCGCTTTTTCGGCGTTGCTCTTCTTCAGGAGAGCTTCCTTGTCCTCGAGCGATTCCGCCAGCTTGCGGACGTCGGCGTTGGACGCCTGGTCGATCTTGAGTTTTTCGAGCTGGGCCTGAGTCGCCACGAGATCCTTGTTCGCCTTGGCGAGCGCCTCGGCGGAGGCCGTCTTCTCGGCGGTCAGTTTTTCGTTGGCGGCCGTGAGCGAGGCGTTCAGCTCCTTCTGTTTCGCGAGCTCGGGCGCATCGCTCGAAGCGGGCGCGGAAAACTTCGCGATCTGCGCTTTGAGTTCGGCGACCTGTTTTTCGGAGGCGGCCTTCGAATCGGTCAGGGTCTTGTTCTCTGCTTCGAGAGTCTTCCGGACAGCTTCGCCGGCCGCGAGCTTCTTGTTCTGCTCGGTCAGGTCCTTCACCTCGGCGCTGAGCTTCGCCACGTCGGATTCGAGCGCGGTGGCGCGTTTTTCGGATGCTGCAAGCGCGGTCGCGGAAGCGGCGGCGACACCGGCCTTATCCGCTTTGGCCTTCGCGGCATCGAGTTCGGCCTTCGCGGCGACCAGATCGTCCTGAAGTCTCGCCTTTTCCTGCGTCAGGGACGCGATTTTCGCGGCGGCGTCGGACGGAACGGGCCTGTTCGCGGCTTCCGCGGCGGCCTGTTTTGCGATCTCGAGCTCGGCGGCGGCTTTTCCCGCGGCGGCCTTTTCTGCGTTCAAGTCGGCGGTCAGCTTCTTGTTTTCGCCCATCAGGACATCCATCTTCGCATTGAGCTCATTCAGATTCCCGGTCGCTTTCCGCAGGGCTTCTTCTTTCGCCGCGGCCTCTTCGGACGCCTTCTGCGCGGCGGCCTTTTGTGCGTTCAGGTCGGCGGTCAGTTTTGCATTGGCATCCGTCAGGCTTTTTGCCTTCGCATCCGCATCGGCAAGAGCCTTGGCGCTGGCATCATTGGAAGCGGCCTTCCGCGCGGCGGTCAGGTCGGCGGTCAGCTTCGCGTTCGCATCCGTCAGGCTCTTCACCTTCGCGTTCGCATCGGCGAGAGCCTTCGCATCCGCCTCGGAACGGACCGGGACCGCCGCAGGCTGATTCCCTTTCTTCGCTGCGTCAAGTTCGGCTTTCAGCTTCGTGTTTTCATTTGTCAGGGTCTTCACCTTCGCGTTCGCATCGGCAAGCGCCTTGGCATCGGCCGCGGTCGCACCGGCCGCACCCGCCGCGGCTCCGGCAGTCGCGTTCTTTCTCGCTTCGGCAACGGCATCCTTCAACGCCTTGTTCTCGTTGGTGAGCGCATTGTTTTTCGCGTTCAGTTTTGTAACGTCTTCCGTAAGCGACGCGTTTTTCTTCGCAAGCGCGGCAGAGTTCGCATCGTCGGTTTCTTTCTGCTTCTTGAGCGCGGCGAGGTCGGCTTCAAGCTTCTTGACGGCTTCCGGCTGGGCGGAACGCGCCTGCGCAAGATCGGCTTCAAGTTTTTTGCGTTCCGCCTCGGCCGATGCGGATTTCTTCTGTTCCTCGGCGAGCTTGGATTCCAGCTGGTTCGCGGTGCTCTTCATGCCGGCGAGCTCGGCGGCGGCCTTTGCGTTTTCCTCGACCTTCTGCTTCAGCTCGGACTCGGATTTCTTCGTCTGGTTGTAGGAGGCCTGGAGCGTGTCAAGCGCGGCCTTGCGGTCGGCGGCGGTCTTCTGCGCGGCGGCAAGATCGGCGGCGGCCTTGTCCGAAGCGGTCTTCTGCGCGGCGAGGTCGGCGGTCAGTTTTGCGTTGGCGTCGGTCAAATCTTTCACCTTCGCGTTCGCATCGGCAAGCGCCTTGGCACTGGCGTCGGCGGCCCCGGCTGCTCCGGCCGCGGCGGCGAGCTGCGCTTTCGCATCCGCCGCATCCTTTTCGGCGGCGGCGAGCTTGGCCTTCACATCAACGGACGCCTTTTCCGCGGCGTCAAATTTCGCCTTGGAATCCGCGGCCGTCTTTTCGGCGGCGGCGAGTTTCGTCTTCGCATCGGCGGAAGCCTTTTCCGCATCGGCGAGTTTCTGTTCCGTCTGCGCGAGCCTCGTCTTCAGCTCCTCGGCGGCTTTCGCCTGCGCCGCGACTTTTTCCGCATCTCCGGCGGCCTTCAGCGCATCGCGTTCGGCGGTCAGATCCTTGACCTGTTTCTGAAGCGCGGTCTTTTCCTTCAGAAGGGAAGCGGCCTGCTCCGAGGACTGTTTGGCTTTTTCGGCGGCGGTCTGATTGGCGGCGACCTGTTTCTTGAGGTCGTCGACCTGTTTGCGCAGGCTCACGATCTCGGCGATCGCCTGCTGGTTGATCGCCTCGTTGGACGGCTTCGCGCCGCTTCCGGTCGAGGCCGGCGTCTTGCCCGCCGCGGCGGCTTTCGCCTCGTTGACCTTGCGTTCGGCGGAGCTGACCTTGCTCTGGGACGTGGTGATGCGGTAGTTCACGACGGAGCGGTTCCAGTTCGGGTCGGTCGTGCGGAGTTTCTGGAACGTTGCCAGCGCCTTCGTGTAGGCGTCGAGCGCCTCCTCGTACTTTCCGGCTTCAAAGAGCTTGTCGCCTTTTTCGATATTGTCGCCGCCGGCGCGGAAGATGTCCCAGTTCTCGCTCGTGGAGGATGCGGCGGTCTGGGAAGCGGCTTCCTGCGGCGCGGCCAGAGTCCCGGCCAGCAACGCCATGCCGAGCGCGGTCAAGATACGGGAACGCTTGATATTCATAGTGTTTCTCCTGTTTTACTATCACAAAATATTAGTTTGATTCGGTTGAGGCTCATCCGGGGTCAGGAACGGCGCAAACCTGCCCGATTCGCGGCCGGACACGGACACCGTCGCGACAAACACCCCGTCGTCGCGGTATGCGCTCTCCAGAATCCGCGCCTTTTCGTGCAGAAGCGCCACGAGGTCGGCGCGTTCCGGCGGGATTTCCGCCCGGCAGATCTCCGAAGGGCCGCCGCATTTCGCGGACAGCGCCTCCAGCAGCGCGTCGATTCCCTCGCGCGTCCGGCAGGAAATGAACACGGCGTCGGGGAACGAGTTTTTGAGTTTGATCTGGGTCAGCGGATCGGTGATGAGGTCGCATTTGTTGCAGACCACGAGGATGGACTTGCGTTCCGCGCCGAGTTCGCCCAGCACGGACAGAGTGGTCTCCACGTGGTTGAAGACGTTCGGATTGGACGCGTCGAGCACCAGCACGATGAAGTCGGCGAGCACGGCCTCCTCCAGCGTGGACCGGAACGCCTCGATCAGCGAGTGCGGCAGTCTGCGCACGAATCCGACGGTGTCGGTCAGGATCAGGTGCGTCTTGTCCGGCAGCGTCAGGGCGCGCGTCGTGGGGTCGAGCGTGGCGAACAGCTGGTCGGCGGCGTATGCCTCCGCCCCGGTCAGCAGGTTCAGCAGCGTGGATTTTCCGGCGTTGGTGTAGCCCGCGATCGCCGCGTTCGGCAGATTCGCGCGCATCCGGCTCTTCCGCTGGGTGCCGCGGTGCTTGCGTATCTCCGCGAGTTCCGCCTTCAGGTCGGAAATCCGCTGGCGGAGTTCGCGGCGGTCGTATTCGATCTGTTTTTCGCCGCCGCCGCGGGCTCCGGTCACGCCGCCGCGCTGACGCGACAGGTGCGTCCATGCGCCGGTCAGGCGGGGCAGGAAATACTGGCAGCGGGCGAGTTCGACCTGAAGCACGGCTTCGCGAGTACGCGCGCGCGAAGCAAAAATGTCCAGAATGACCTCCTGACGGTCGATCACCTTCATGCCGAAGAGCTGTTCCAGATTGCGCTGCTGGGTCGGGCTGAGCGCGACGTCGAAGATCACGATGTTCGCCTCCGCCTCCTTCGCCGCGTCGCGTATCTCCTCCGCCTTGCCGCTCCCGACGTAGTATTTCGGGTTCGGCGCTTTCAGCCCCGCGACGATCTGCCCGGCGACCGGGACTTCCAGCGTGCGGACCAGTTCGGCGAGCTCTTTCAGGTCGTCCGCCGTGGACGCCGGGTCCGCCGGATGGATGCACGGGCCGACCAGATACGCGCGGAAGATGTTCTTCCGTTCGTTCTCGTCCGTCCGGTATGTCATCGTCTGGGGCATGCGGTCAAAACTCCTGAAGGATTGAGTTCAAAGAATCAGATGCTGTCGCTGAAAAGCGAACGGTAGCGGATGAAGTATTGCAGGCCGGACCCGACCGTGATGAGCACGACCGCGCCCTGAAGGCATTTCCAGATGACCGTCACGGGCGACACGCCGAGGTCCAACCCGAAGAGATGGATCCAGGCGGCGCCGCCGAACGCCAGCGTGAACATCTGCGTGGCGGTCTTCATCTTGCCCCAGCGGTCGGCGGCAATGATCACGTTCTTGGAGGAAGCCAGCGTCCGCAGTCCGGTCACCATGAACTCGCGGGTCAGGATCACGATCAGCACCCAGCCGGGGATCATGCCGTAGTCCAGCATCATGATGAACGTCGCGAGGATGAATATCTTGTCGGCCAGCGGGTCCATCAGACGTCCGAAATCGCTTTCCACGTGGTATTTGCGCGCCAGGTAGCCGTCCAGCAGGTCGGTAATGCCCGCCAGAAACGCCACGATCAGGGCGATCGCGTGGCACACGTATGCCGTGTGTTCCCCGACTTTGACACAGGTCGGATTCGCGCTGTCGAAGTTCGCAAGCACCACGAAACAGAAGATCAGGATGATGCGACTGACCGTGAGTGCGTTCGGGAGATGTTTCATTTTGCCTTTCCTCCGGGCTTCCGCCCTTCATAGGTTCCGTACAAATCGTATGCGGCCGCCCGTGTGATGGTCACGGGCACGGCCATCCCCGCCGTGAGTCCGGCAGGGCATTTGGAAACATGTACTGTCTGGTCGATGTCCGGGGCGTCCATGAGCATGCGTCCGCGCCAGCGGCCGCGTCCGGCGTCCTCGTCCAGAATGACCTCGAGCGTCTGGCCGACCAGCGCCCGGTTCGTCTCCCGCGAAATCTTTTCCTGTTCTGCTGCGATCATGGCGGCGCGGGCTGCCGCTGTTTTTGCGGGGACGCGGCCCTTCATGGAAGCCGCCGGAGTGCCGTCCTCGGGCGAGAACGCGAACACGCCGATGCGAGAGAAGACGCGGGCTTTCACAGCGTCGAGAAGCTGTTGGAAATCCGCCTCGGTCTCGCCGGGGAATCCGGTCATCAGCGTGGTGCGGATCGTGAATCCCGCCTCGCGGAGCTTGCGGATCACCTCATTCTGGCGTTCCGCCGTGATATGGCGGTTCATCGCGGCCATCACGGCGTCGGAAACATGCTGGACCGGCATTTCGATGTGGGGGATCAGGCGGCGGCACTTTTTGAAAGCGCGGATCATGGCGTCGTCGATGGACGCCGGATGCACGTACATCAGGCGGATGCGGAATTCGCCGGGGAGCTTGTCCAGCGCGGCGAGCAGCTCCGGCAGTTCGGATTTGCCGTTTTTGCTCAGGTCGCGTCCGAACGCCCCGGTATCCTGCGCGATCAGGATGAGTTCGCGGTAGCCCTGCTCCGCCAGCGCCTTCGCCTCGGCCGCGACAGATTGCACGGTACGGCTGCGGAGCGCGCCGCGGATGGACGGGATCAGGCAGTAGGTGCAGCAGTTGCAGCAGCCGTCGGCAATCTTCAGATAGGCGAAATGCGCGGATTCGACCGGCAGACGCGGCGTCGTTTCATCGTAAATCCAGGAACACGGCTTGACGTTTTTCCGTGCGGGAACGGGCTTGTCGGCGATCAGGCGTTTCAGCACCTTTGCGATCCCGGCGGGCGAATCGATCCCCTCCCATGCGTCGACCAGCGGATATTTCGCGCGGACCGCGCCGTCCTTGTCCCATTGCGGCAGACACCCGGCGACCACGACCAGACGCCCCGCGCGGCGTTTCTTCCACGCGCAGGCCCGGCGTATCTCCTCCATCGCCTCCTTGCGGGCGGAGAGAAGGAAGGCGCAGGTGTTGATCCACATCACGTCCGCCTCGTCGTCATCGGCGGTCAGGCCGAATCCGTCCACGAGCAAAGCCCCGGCGGCCACTCCCGTGTCCACCGTGTTTTTCGGGCAGCCGAGGCTGACCAGACGCACCAGATATGGCCGCGTCCGCTGTTCTTCCGTGTTTTTCTTCAAGTGCAAAAATCTCCGCGTTCAGGGGGTGGTCGAAAATCTTTATTCTAATAATGTAGCACGCGAAGCGCTTTTTTTCCAGTTTTTTTCAGGAAAAAACGCATAAACTGTCAGTGTTTTCTGTTTCGGAAAAAGAAAGACGCTCCGAGCCGAGGTCATTCACCGGGGACCGGAGCGGTTGTTTTCGAGCCTGTTTCAACTCGGACGGATCAGGCTGTTTTCGCCTCCTCCGGGTCGCGTTTCACAGGACGGCGCCTGTTCGGGATCAGCGCGCCGAGGAAGAACCCGACCAGCCCGAACGTCACGACCGAAAGCAGCCACGGCATCAGCGGGGCAGCGACCTTTTTCTTTTTGATCTCAGATTTAATCACTTCTCCGGTCACCTCATCGGCGGTTTCAGGCACATCGGCAAGGACCGTTTCCGGATCAGTGGTGGTGTCGATCTCCGCCGCGGGTTGAGCTTCGGACATATCTATGATCTCGAATCTTTCCTCGATCTCATAGCCAGAACGCTGAATGACCTTAAAGAAATTCCCGTAGAATTCACCCCAGCTGTACTCCGCCCGTAGAGTCGGACTTTCGAACCAGTATCCGAGCAGGCATCCGGCGATGATGCCGACGACCGCGCCGGGGATGATAAACGTCCGGTATTTGTCGCCCGCCTTCAGGATATTCTCGCGCGTCATCACGTCGGGCGCGACATAGCCTTCATCGCCGCCGAACCGCTTGTAGTAGAAATGTATCTTTACGAACGCGACCGCGGAGATTAGCGACAGGATTGCGCCGAGCACGAACAGCAGGTCGTAGTTGCTCTCCTGCACGTCCAGGAAGAACCCGAACGCCGGGACGATGACCGTGGTGCCGAGCGCCAGGATCATGGCGTTCGCCGAGGCGAACTGCGCGAAGATCGAGCCGGGGAAGAGGCGCAGCGGCAGCGAGCTGGACAGCGTGAAGAAGCATCCGGACACCACGCCGTGGATGATGAACACGATCGCGAACGAGGACAGGACGAGCGTCTTCGAGCCGGACATGAGTCCCGGGATGTGGTAGGTTATTTCCTTCTGCCACGGATTGCCGACCACCAGCCAGCCGACGAGCATCAGGACCGCGTATGCCGCGAGGGACACGAAGCTGGTGCGGATCGGGTGGAACCGGTCCGCCAGCGCGCCCAGCGGATAGCTCAGGACGATGGAGAAGCAGTACGTGATCGCGAGCAGCTGCCCGTAGGTACTGTCCGGCACGCCGATCGCCTTCGCATACTGGATGGAGAAGTCGTTGATGGGATGGAAACTGATGTTCGCCAGCAGGAGCGCGACGATGATCCAGCGGTAGTACGGCACGGAAAAGCACTGCCGGAAATAGTCGATGAACGCGCCGAAGACGCGCTGGAATCTGCTTTTGTCAGCCGGGATCTCCTCCGGCGGCGGATATTTGCCTTCCTTCACGAAGAAGCACATGGAGTAGAGCCCCGCGGCGTACAGCGCGCCGAGCACGAGGAAGATCCATTTGAACCAGTCGAGCGCGTGCTCGAAGAGGTAGTAGTTGTACAGGATGCCCGCCAGCAGGCTGATGATGCGGAAGAGACTGAAGAAACGCCCGATGATCCGCTGCGGCACCACGTCGTTCACGAGGGCGTTGAAGATCGCCGACGCCAGCGTGTTGCCGAAGTCGAACAGCACCCAGAAGATGCAGAACGCCACCAGCGCCGCCGTGCGCGCATTCATCGACGTGATTTTTTCAATCAAGCCGCCGATCTCCGCGTTCATGCCGATGCCGAGCAGGCCGATCACGATGAACGGCGTGGTGAACAGCAGGAACGGGATGCGGCGGCCGAGGCGCCCGCGATGCCGGTCGGAAAGATAGCTCACGATCGGCATCAGGAAGATGTTCGTGAAGTTCGGGAACGAAATGATCAGGATGGAATACAGGGTGTCGTTCAGCTCGAACCGTTCCTTCGCCAGCTTCACGGTCATCGGGAACACCACGCGGTCCTTCATCGACCATGCGAAGTCGCCCCACAGCAGCAGGGCGAACAGCACGGCGAGTCCGGCCGCGGTATACGTCAGCGTCCCGACGCTCCATTTGTTTTTCGTTTGGGTCAGGTCCGGCAGCGGCTTGTCGCTCATAGATTCGTTCTCCTCTGATTATTCGGTGCATGAATTTTTTACTAAATGTAATGCATTTTTTATCAAATTCAAGTTATTATCCTGAATTTCTTCTTGATTTCAGGCGGAAACAGTGTATTTTTTATGCCGTTCGTGACACGGTGTCACAATAAAATCACTTTGTCAAATTCGTCCGAAATACAGCATCTTCCTACCCAATTCAGTTCTCATTATGCCAAGATACACGCAGAAAATGCGCGAAATGATGACCGAATCCATCCGGCGCGACGTGTGTTCCGCCGGGATCGCTCTCCTCTGCGAGGGCGGCTGGGAAGCCTTCACCACGGAGAACATCGCGAAGCGCCTCAACGTCTCGCGCGGCGTCCTTTATAATTATTTCAAGGACAAGAACGACATCCTGTATGCCATCGCCCGCGCCTCCATTTCCGCGCTCTGCGACAAACTTGAGGAGATCGCCGCGAACGGCAAACCGGCGTCCGAACGCCTCTCCGAAATGGCGCTCTTCATCATCCGCACGTTCCGCCAGGAGCGCAAGTACCACCGCGCCATCATGGAGAACGTCCCTCCGCCGAAGGATTCCTCCCATCCCATCATCGTCGGCTACCTGCGCCGGCAGGCGATCATCGAAGGCGTCATCCGCGACGGCGTCGCGTCCGGCGAATTCTTCGGCGTCGACCTCGCTTCGGCCGTGATCCTCTTCAACGGCGCCATCCACAACATCTGCATGCTCAGTGATTTCCGGGACGAGTCCATCGATCCCGTTCCCGTCGTTCAACTTTTCCTCCGGAGTATCCAAAACAACCATGAATAAGAAACTTCTCCTCCTCGCGGTCCCGGTCGCCCTCGTTTTCGGCGGCTGCCAGAGCTACACCAAGCCCCCCATGGCGATCACGCACTCCACCTACACCGACATCCCGGACGAGGAAAAAGTCCTCTACCCCGAAGAGATGAAGGTCCTCACGCTCGAAAAGGCGCGGGAGCTCGCGCTGAACAACAACCCGGACTTCCTCCGCGTCAAGTTCTCGATCGACTCCGCGCGCGCCAGATACTACCAGAGCTTCTCGACCTACGCGCCGACCCTGAACGCCGGCATGTCCGTCAGCCAGAGTTTCTCCAAGGTGACCTCGTCCAGCTCCGGCGAAAAACCGTGGAACTACACCACGACCGTCGGTCCGTCCCTCAGCGGGTCCTGGCTCATCTTCGACAGCCTCGGACGCGAAATGAACATCCTTGCGCAGAAATACAGCCTCGACCAGGCGAAGGACGCGCAGGAAGACGCAAAACGCCTCCTGCTCCGCACCGTCGCGTACTCCTACAACGAGGTTCAGGCGGCGATCTCGCAGAAGGCCATCGCCGAGGCGCAGATCGACTACAGCCGGAAGATGCTGAAGGAGACCCAGGAAAAGTACGACGCCGGGACCGCGCTCCTCTCCGACGTCCTCAACTTCCAGATCACGCTCAAAAACGGCGAACTTGAGCTGATCCGCTCCGAGTACAACATCCGCGCCGCCAAGTACGTCCTCGCCGGAACGCTCGGCATCACCGACGGCACCATCCCGGACTCCGTCGCGTTCGACGAGGTCACGATGCCGGAAAAAGAGGTCCTCGCGGACGTGACCGTGTACCTCGACTCCGCGCTCGCGAACCGTCCCGACCTCCGGCAGTACCGCGACCGCCTCGAGTCCGCCAAATACACCTTCTGGAAATCCCTCACGGCGTTCGGCCCGAAGGTCAACGCGAACTACAGCCTCGGATACAGCTGGAACCGGAACCAGATGCGCCTCGACCGCACCACCACGACCAGCAACGGTTCCTGGAGTTTCAACTACGGCATCAGCGCGAGCTGGAACATCTTCAACGGGTTCTCCGACTACTTCGCCGCGCTCCAGTCCTACGCCAGCCTCGCCGAAAACGACTACTCCCTCGCGCAGACCTGGATCACCGTCATCACGGACGTCCGCACGGCCTACGACAACTACGTGACCAACATCGAAAAGGCGCACATCTCCCAGGACATTTACAAGCTCACGCGTGATACGCGCGACCTTGTGGAAAATGAATACAAAGCCGGGACAGCCCTGGTGACCCGACTCAACGAAGCGGAAAACTCCGTGATCAGCGCGCAGCACAACCTGCTCAACTCCGTCATCAACGCCTCCAACGCGAAGGCCCAGCTCGAAGCCGCCGTCTACGCGTTCAGCGACCGCGACATGGAGCAGGACCCCGGCGCCGCTCCGCAGGGCGAAAAGATCGACCAGGAGCTGAGCGGGAACAACACTTCCGATTCCGCATCTTCGGGCAACGCAGGCCAGCCGGCCGCGGTCCCCGCGGAAGACCAGAACAGCATCTGACGCTTTTTCACCTCAAACAGATTCAAATAGAAACATAACATAAAGGCCGTTTTCACATGAAACAAATCCTGAAAAAACTCCTCACCCTCATTATCATATTCGGCGCGCTCGCCGTCGGCTGGGTCGTCGTCCGCAGTTACTCCCGCGGCAAAGCACACGAAAAAGTCGTCTTCAAGACCGAAGAGATCGTCCGCGGCGACGTGATCCGCTCCATCTCCGCCACCGGCACCGTCGAGCCTGAGGAACTCGTGAACGTCGGCGCGCAGGTCAACGGCAAGATCATGAGCTTCGGCAAGGACGCCGACGGCAATCCGGTCGACTTCAGCTCCCGCGTGAAGACCGGCATGGTGCTGGCGCAGATCGACGACGTGCCGTACAAGGCCGACCTCCAGGACGCCGAAGCCACGCACGAACGCGCCAAGGCCGGCATCGTCCAGGCCGAAGCGGGCATCGAAAGCGCCGAGGCCAGCCTCAAGCAGAGCGAGACGCGTCTCGCCCTCGCCAAGGCGAACTGGGACCGCGCGCAGACGCTGTTCGAGTCCAAGACCATGACCCGGAGCGACTACGACAGCTACCAGTCCGACTACAACACCGCCCAGGCCGAGATCGCCGTGAAGAAGGCAGCCCTCGCCGAGGCGAAGGCATCCCTCTCCAGCGCGAAGGGCACCCTCTCCAGCGCCGAAGCCTCCCTGCTCCGCGCGAAACGCAACCTCGACTACTGCACCATCACCGCCCCGATGGACGGCGTCGTGATCGACCGCCGCGTCAGCATCGGCCAGACCGTCGTCTCCAACCAGGCCGCGTCCAGCATCTTCCTCGTCGCGAAGGATTTCGCGAAGATGCAGGTGTGGGTCTCCGTGAACGAAGCCGACATCGGCAGCATCACGCCCGGCATGGACGTCACGTTCTCCTGCGACGCCTTCCCCGGCGTGGTCTTCCACGGCAAAGTCTTCCGCATCCGCCTCAACGCCACACTCTCCTCCAACGTCGTCACCTACATCGTCGAGGTCAACACCGACAACGACAGCGGCATGCTGAAGCCCTACCTCACCGCCAACGTCAAGTTCATCCGCGACGCCAGACGCGACGTCCTTTCCGTCCCCTCCTCCGCGCTCCGCTACACCCCGAACGTGGAAAACATCGACCCCGCCGCCCTCGCGAACCCCATTCAGGCCGGACAGGACGAGGCCCTTCTCTGGGTTGAAAAATCCGAAGGTCTCCTCTCGCCCGTCAAGGTCAAAGTCGGCCTCAACAACGGCACGCTCGCCGAGATCGTCACCGACAGTCTGAAGGAAGGCGACGTCATCGTAACCGGCATCGACACTTCCGCCGCTTTGGCCGGCCCCGCCGGCGCGGACTCCGGCATGCAGAACAACCCGTTCATGCCCAGAATGCCCCGTTTCTCCGGCCGCGGCAGCGCGGGCGCTCGCGAACGCGCCAGCCAGCGCGAAGCCG
>JAEEQN010000036.1 GCA_016285345.1 Victivallales bacterium
TCGGGATGTTCGCCAGCTTCTTGATGAGCTCAGCAGCCGGCGGAGACTTCGTGACAAATGTGAAAGAACGATCCTGGTAGACGGTGATCACGACCGGGATAATCATTCCGGCCTGTGACTGAGTCGCAGCGTTAAACTGCTTGCAGAAGCCCATGATGTTCACGCCGGCCTGGCCGAGCGCGGGGCCTACCGGGGGCGACGGTTTCGCATCGCCGGCCGGGATCTGCAAACGGATTTCCGCAGTTACCTTTTTCGCCATTTCTGTCTCCACACCGCAAGCTGGTACGAACCGGCAGGAATTCTTCCACCTTGCGGACTACGATATGTTTAGTATGTTTGTTCGGCTCGCGCGTCAATCTTCGCACGGACCGACCTGCCCAAACTCCAATTCAACAGGAGTATCCCGCTCAAAGATCGAAATCATCAGTTTGAGTTTCGCATGTTCGGGATCGACCTCTATGATCTTGCCATCGGAACCATTGAACACGCAGTCGCGGTCCTCGACTCTGACGCGGGTGCCGACCACCAGCCACGAAGGCGGAGGCGGAAGCGTCGCGCCGTCTTTCAGCGTATCGACCGTGTGAAGGAGGTCCTTCACCTCGTCGTCCGTGATCGGCATCGGATGCTCGGGATCGCCGACGAAACGGGTCACGCCCGCGATGCCGCGGACGAAATACCACACGACCTCGTTGATCTCGCCGTCCTCCTTGTACAGGTCCATTCTCACGTAGACATAGTTCGGATGGATCTTGGTGGTGACGGTACGCTGGGTTTTCGGGTCAATGTATTTGTGAACGGGAATGATCACTTCGTACACAGGAACCGCGCCGGGATCCTGGAGAAGCTTTCCTTCGATCGCTTCCTTGACCTTGTTTTCGCGGCCGGTACCGGTCTGAAGAACGTACCACTGGCCTTTGCTGCGGTCAACAGGTTCGAGCTGTTTTTCTTCGTCTGTCTTCATAGGATTCACCGGAACCGGTTTAGAAAGAAATCAGGTAATTGATGATGCGATAGAGGATCTGGTCGACTCCGGCGATGTACGCGGAGGACACAGCCATGACAACGAGGACAAGCACCGTGGACTCCAGGAGCTGTTCCCGGGTCGGCCAGGTGCACTTTCTCATCTCATCCATGGTCCGTTCGATGAAAGACCGTATTTTTCCGAAAAAACTGAGGTTGTTGTCCATAGCTTGCATTTGATTTCGCGGCTTTTGCGCCGCCCGGGTCCCGTACGGAACCCGTTACTCGAATCCTCTGTCTGAAAATGAAATGGCAGGAGCGGAGAGTCTCGAACTCACGACCTGCGGTTTTGGAGACCGCTGCTCTACCAACTGAGCTACACTCCTGCGTAACGAACTAAAGAACCGGAACGCCCGGCCTCATGCGGCGCACCCGCGAAGGCGCGCCTGCGAGGTCAGCGGCATTCCTTGTGAATGGTGTGCTTCCGTTCAAACTTGCAGAACTTCTTGATCTCGAAACGGCCGGGAGTATTCTTCTTCTCCTTGGTCGTCGTGTAGTTCCGGCGTTTGCACTCGGTGCATTCAAGAATGATGATTTCGCGCATGGCGGTATCTGCTTTCTTCGTCCCCTGTTGATTGATTCACGCCGCCGGCCCTCCATTCGAGGCGAACCGGCGGCAGAGAAATCCGCAACGGGACGGAGTTGATGTTACTCGGTGATCGTGTCGACGGTACCGGAGGCAACGGTGCGGCCGCCTTCGCGGATGGCGAAGCGCTGCTTTTCTTCCATGGCGATCGGGGCGATCAGCTCAACGGTGATGGTGACGTTGTCGCCGGGCATGACCATTTCGGTGCCTTCGGGGAGCGTGATGACGCCGGTCACGTCGGTGGTGCGGAAGTAGAACTGCGGACGATAGCCGTTCATGAACGGAGTCTTGCGGCCGCCTTCCTTATCGGAGAGGACGTAGATCGTGGCGGTGAACTTCGTGTGCGGGGTGATGGAACCCGGCTTCGCGAGGACCTGGCCGCGCTGGACTTCTTCCTTCTTGGTGCCGCGGAGGAGGCAGCCGATGTTGTCGCCGGCCTGGCCCTGATCGAGGCTCTTGCGGAACATTTCGACGCCGGTGACGACGGTCTTGGCGGTCTCATGGATACCGACGATTTCGACGGGATCGTTGACCTTGACAATACCGCGTTCGACACGGCCGGTGACGACGGTGCCGCGGCCTTCGATGCTGAACACGTCTTCGATCGGCATGAGGAAGGGCTTGTCGATGTCGCGGACGGGATCCGGAATCCAGGTGTCGATGGCGTCCATGAGCTCCTGGATGCACTTGCAGGCGGGATCATCGGGGCTGGTGGCCTTCAGGGCCGGGAAAGCGGCGCCCTTCACGATCGGGGTGTTGTCGCCGTCGAAACCGTACTTGGAGAGGAGCTCGCGGACTTCCATTTCGATGAGTTCGACGAGTTCGGGATCGGCGAGGTCCATCTTATTGAGGAAAACGACGATGCGGGGCACGCCGACCTGCTTGGCGAGGAGGACGTGTTCCTTGGTCTGGGGCATGACGCCGTCGGCGCCGTCGATCACGAGGATCGCGCCGTCCATCTGGGCAGCGCCGGTGATCATGTTCTTGACGTAGTCGGCGTGACCGGGGCAGTCGACGTGCGCATAGTGGCGGTTGTCGCTCTGGTATTCAACGTGGGAGGTGGCGATCGTCAGGATCTTGGTGGCGTCGCGGCGGCCCTGGGATTCGGAAGCCTTGGCAACCTGGTCGTAGGGGATGTAGTCTGCGAGACCCTTCATGTTCTGGACATGCGTGATCGCAGCGGTAAGAGTGGTTTTGCCGTGGTCGACGTGACCGATGGTACCGACGTTGACGTGCGGTTTGGTTCTTGCAAACGTTTCCTTTGCCATTTTCTTTCTCCTTAGGAGTTTTTCGGCGGTCTGCGCCGAAGTGTTTTTGTTTATGTTAAAAGGTGTTGTATGATTCGGGAAAAGTGGAGCCTACGCCCGGAATCGAACCGGGGACCTCATCCTTACCAAGGATGCGCTCTACCAGCTGAGCTACGTAGGCATCACCGTATTATCACACTCAAAACTGAAGCGGACCGCCCTGTTTCAAAGCGTAATGAGACATTAATATACCACGGATTCCGGGAAATGCAAGCACTTTTTCGTGTTTTTTCGAAGTTTTTTCCGATTTTTCGGGTCATACCCGGACAATGCGGAGGAGTCCATGATCGGGATTTCGCTTGTCTTTTACCTCTTTCTGAGGCTGACTTTCGAGTTCTCGCGTTTGTCCGGAGCATCAAGCCATGCAAATAATGTGTATATAACGGCCGTCTCCGGCAAACGTGAGAATTCAAAAAGAAATCCCGGGTCCGGTGAGGGGCCCGGGACAAAAGCACGAAATTGAACTCAGTTCAATTATTTGTACTTGATGGCGGTGCCGGTCAGTTTGACCTTGACGGTATTGATACCGCAGATGGTGTTCTGGTCGTAGTCGACGCGGATGTCGATCAGATCATCAGCGGAGAGGCCTTCGAGAGCCTTGCTCTTGAGGGTTTCGAAGGAGGCATCGCCCATGTTGACGCAGGTGAAGAAGCTGGTGATGGTGGCTTCGCCGGTGACGCCGTGCTTCACGACGGTGTAGGAGCTGGTGACATCGCCGATGTAGCTGTTGAGCTTAATGGTGGAGAAGAAGTTCGGGCCCATGCCGATGAGGGCGGGCATGCCGTTGTTGGTGGTGACGCCAGCGCAGCTGGTGACGATAGCGGCGGCGACGACGGCGCCAAGACCAAGAATCATCTTTTTCATTTGAGAAAAGACCTTTCTTTTGAGGTTTGAATAGATGGTTACTCAGACCCGGGTGGTCCAAGTTTTTTGTCTCTGGGGGATTAATATAACTCTGTTTTATAACGTTGTCAAACGATTTTTCCAAAAAAAAAGTGAAAAAACGTTGATTTTGTTCAGTTTCTAAATTGTCTAACCTCAAAAGACGTTTAGAAAAGTTTAGTCAAAAATGACAATCCATATAGGAAAAAGCGGGGGTATCCTCGAAATACTGTTCTTTTTTCCCCGCTTTCATTTCAATATTCCGCCTTGACTTTTTCCCTCCGGCAGCCTATATTATCCCGTCAGACGTGTGGATACGCGGCATTCGCGGACATCCGCATCCCCTTCCATGAAACAGATACAGCCGATGAACTCGCCCGAAGCTCAGATCATAGAGAGTTATTTGATGGAACGCGCCCGCATGTTTTCGCGCAATCCCGCGCATGCGGCCTCGCGGGCATTCTATGAGCTGTGGGAAAAACTCTGCTGTCCGCAGCCGTTCCCCGTAACGAAAAGTACGCTGGTCCTGAACGGGACTCTGCTCCGTTTTCCGCGCCATCGCGGCACGGACGCCGAAGGCGTGTACTGCTGGGACGAGGCGGAAGGCTGTCCGAGGTTGCGCGTCCGGACGGCCGACTGGGAAAAAAGTTATCTCATCCGCCTCAAACAGGACGGCACGGCCGACTGGGAGGAACAGGAGACTGTCTCGCTCACAAGCGACGGCGCGGCGGAAATGATCGACGCGATGCGCGAGATCGCGCGGATGATGAAGGAAGACGGAAAAACGGCGGTCGATGCCAAGCTCAAACTGAAGGAGCTTCATGAATATGCCGACCGAATCGCGGACGATTTTCCCGAAAGTGCGGTAAAGGCGATCAAGTCGCTGGGCGTCCAGCAGGTGCATGAGCTGATCCAGAACGCGTTGGCCGACCTCGCAGGAGATGAACTCGACGACCAGCTGGTCCTCCCGCTCGACGGAACGTACGCGCGTGAACACGACGGCGGCGACTCATACCTGAAGAACCGGCGCGACGTGATCGGCTCGGAGACGGTCTGGCGCGTGAAGCAGCGTCTGGAGCTGATCGAACGGTCCGCGCGGCTTCAGGCCGAGCTGGAACGGGATTTCTCATTGAGCCTGGCCGATGCCGGGTTGCTCCGGTCGCGCGACCGCGAACTCGTCGTGGAAATCCAAGCGAAATTCGACGCTCCGGTCCGGCAGGACGACGTGTTGTCCGTAACGCGGGACGACGACGGCGAACGAATCGGATTCCTGCATATTGACCTGACCGACGGCGACATGATCGCCGGGCGCATCCGGACGGACCGCAAGGTTGATTTTGAACAAGAAAAGGCGCATCTGACCGCACGGATGCCGAAAAGCCCGCTGGAACAATACGCGAACAGCATCCGCGACCTCAAGATTGAACTTGAAAACGGCGCGACCGATTCGTTCGGTGCGGGCGCGGGACTGCTCGGCGTGTGCGCTACGACGTTTGTGGCGCCCCCCTGCCCTCCGCTCGCGCCGGGAGGCAAATTGAACGCGCCGCAGCGGGCCGCGCTGGAAGCGGCGTGCTCGGGCGCGAACAAAGCCGTGCTGATCCAGGGTCCGCCCGGCACGGGCAAGACGTACCTGCTGGAGCAGATCGTGAGGCGGATGCAGCGGCAGGGACTCCGCATCCTCGTGGGCGCGCCGTCGCATGCGGCAGTCGACAATCTGTGCCGCCGGATCATGGACCTGCCGTTCCTGCGCTGCGCCCGGAACCGCGACAACGTGGATCCCGCGCTGATGGAAAGCCATTGGGTCGGCACGCCGGGCAACTACCGGAAGATCCGGTCGCGCTGCGGCGAGAAGGCCGCGGGGATCATCTTCGCCGGAACACTGCCCGGACTCCTGCGCGACTACACGATCGAGAATTTTCAGAAGACCGGAACCGAGTTCGACGTGATCCTGATCGACGAGGCGGGCATGGCCGCGCCGGACGAGGCGATCCTCGCAGCCCGTCTGGCGAACCGGATCGTGCTGCTGGGCGACCACAGACAACTCCCGCCCTTCCCGCGGCACAAGAGCGTGCTTGAGGAAATATTGAGGGACAATCCGTCGGAAGACAGCGAGGCGGCCACGCTCGCAACGAAGAGCATCATGGAATGGCTCATCAGCTACCGGAAGTTCCCCGTGTACGTGCTGAACCTCTCCTACCGCTGCCGCAATCCGCGCCTCCTGCGGTTCGCGTCCACGATGTTCTACAACGCCGAGCTCCTGCCGAACCCGGACGCCGACTATTACAAGCTGCCGCCGGGCGAACGCGAACAGCAGTTCCCGAAGTCCACGCTCCGGTTCATCTCGACCTCGCATCTGCCGCTCAAGAAACGCTCGGAAAAGTTCGTCTATGAAAACGGCCGTCCGGGCATCTGGAATCCGGGCGAAGTCCGGCTTGCCGCCGAGACGTTCCGTTCGATGCTGACCCGCTACGAGCTGGAGGACATCACGGTCATCAGCCCGTACCGGCGGCAGATCGTGCTGCTGCGGAAGACATTCTCCGACCTCTTCGCCAGCCGGTTCGCGACGGACCGCTGGAATCACTTCCTGCTGAAAAATATCGCGACCGTGGACAGTTTCCAGGGCGGCGAAAGCGAGGCTGTCATCATCTCCTACGTACGGAGCAGCGAGCGGCACGGGATCGGCTTTACGGACAATGCCAACCGCATCAACGTGGCGTACACGCGCTGCCGCAGCGAGCTCGTCATCATCGGCGACCTGGACTGCCTCAAGAACCGGGGCAAAAACCAGCTCTTCGCCAAGCTCGAACGCGCCGTGGAGCGCGACGGCGAGATCGTGTTCCCGGAAACCACACCGCCCCTGCTCTGACGCGAGATTCATTGGAAGCTGAAACCACGGTGTTTTTTGCTGAAAAAGAGCCGGACCGGGTTGCAAAACGCATTTGAACGGGGTATAGTATTTTAATGTATTTCATCCCCGATTGAAGGAAACCGCATCATGTCCGCAAAACCGGAACGTCTCTTCCCCGCCTCCGTCCGCACCGTCGGCCTGACCTCGCCCGCGAGCCTGCCCGACGCCGCCCGGATCGCCGAGGCACGGCGTTATCTGGAGGAGGTCTGCGGCTTGAAGACCGTACTCGCGCCGGGCGCACTCAAACACGGCCCGATGAAATACTGCTGCGGCACGCCGGAGTCGCGTCTGGCGGATTTCCACGCCCTGCTGAACGATCCGCGCGTCGACCTCATCCTCTGCACACGCGGCGGATTCGGCAGCGCGCACATCCTGCCGAAGCTCGACTTCGATCTGCTCCGCGGACGGAACCTGCCGGTCTACGGATACAGCGACATCTCCGCCCTTCACCTCGCCATGCTCGCGAAGCATGCCGGAATCCCGGTCTGTGCGCCGATGGCCGACGGCCTCCCCGACGCGATGAAGCGCACCGAGGCGAAAGAAACGTTCCGGACCGTCCTGCGGAAACACACCGCGCCGCGCAAGCTCCGGCTCATCCCGGTCGAGGGAAGCAAAGCTGACGCCGGAATCACCGGCCCGCTCGTGCTCTCCAATCTCACGGTCATGACCACGCTCTGCGGCACGCCGTGGATGCCGGATCTGAACGGCTGCATCCTCGCGCTGGAGGACGTTCACGAGGAGGCGCGCGTGCTGGACCGCCATCTGACGCATCTGATTCAGGCCGGAATCATCGCGCAGACGCGGGCGATCATCTTCGGGTATTTTACAAAGTGCGGACCGAAGCCGCGGATCCGGCGTCTGCTGCGGGATTTCGCCGCACAGACCGGAAAACCGGTGTTCCAGGGACTGGCGTTCGGGCACGAACACCCGAAATGCTCCTACCGGCTCGGCGAACAAGTCGAGATCATCCCCGTCAAACGGGCAAAGGCATAAGCTTCATGGACATTTTCCTTTTTCTGATATACAAAGATACCAAAATGTTCCTCATGATCACGCTCGTCGTGGTCTTCTCCATCTGTCTGCACGAGTTCTTCCACGCCTGGGCCGCGCTGAAGTTCGGCGACACGACCGCCGCCGACCGCGGACACCTGACCTTGAACCCGCTCAAGCAGATGGGACCGATGTCCATCATCATGTTCCTCCTCCTTGGATTCGCATGGGGCGCTGTGCCGGTCAATCCGGCGGTCCTGCGGGCGAGAAACCGCCATGCCCCGGCGATCGTCGCGCTGGCCGGACCGGCTACGAACTTCGGGCTGTTCCTGATCGGCTTTTTCTTCTTCGGATTTCTTGGGACCCGAATCTGGAATCTGATTGAAAACGAAGCCGCGGGGATGACGATCCTGGAGCTGTTCCTCCTGCTTGGCGTCTACAACCTTTTTCTGTGCATCTTCAATCTGCTCCCGATTCCCGGGCTCGACGGCTGGAACGCGCTGACGGAATACGTGCCGCGTCTGAGAAACGTCCATTCCGAATTCGCGAAGGGCGTCACGATCTTCCTGATTTTCCTTCTGTTTTTCCTGGCCGACGACATTTTCGCGCTCTCCAGAGAAGTGATGTTCTTCGCGCCGGATCTGCTCAGCGCGGAGCACGGCGAGCAACAGGAACAGGAGTCTTCTCCGGTCTCTTCCGAGGGCCGGACCGGCGAACTTCCAGGTGTGGATGTTTCCGCAAAAACAATCAAAAACAACGAATCGCCGCTTGAAATCCTTGCGGAGGGTGCTATATTTACTGGATTACCGAATTAATAAGCTGCTTGTCTATCGGAAGGGGTAAAAAATGAATCAGAAAACCAGAACCGCGTTGTATTCGCTGGGCCTTTGCGCCTGTATCATATCCGCCGCCACCGCCGTCATCCTCACGATCAACGCGCGCAACCGGCAACCTCAGACCGAAGTAACCGCGGTAGAGGAACCGCAGGAAGAGGAACAGCCGAATCAGGACCGTCCGCGGCGGCGCGGAAGACGCGGTGGCGGAGGCGGGGGCGGTTTCCACGACGGCAGACGGGGCGACGTGACGCGACTGCTGCCCGACGGAGACGATTTCGGCCATGTGCCGACACCGGAGGAGTTCGAGGAGGAACTCGTGAAAGGTCTGGCGGAATACCGCGCATTGTCGCCGGAAGAACGTTTCCGCCTGAACGACCAGATGCACCAGACGACGCTTTTCGTGCGGAGCGGCCTCGATATGATGCGGGAAAACATCCATGAAATCCCGCCTGAGGAGCTCGACCGCATCCGCGACGATTTCGACAGGTTCTCGGACGCGGCGGAACAGACGTTCTTCAGCGGCATCGTGGAACAGTACCTCACGCCGGAAGAGGACGCCACGATCGGTGAATTCGTGCGCACCATGCACGATGCGTCGAACGAATTCCGGGATCTGCTTCACAGCACCTGAGGAGACGGAGTCTCCACTGCGGCAGTGCCGGGCTGCGCTCCGGCACAGAGACAAGTCATCCAATCATGCTTTGGCGCCGGATTTAAGCTCCGGCGCTTTTTTGTCTCCGTCAGGCTTGTTTCAGGTATTTCCGCACGCGAATCATCACGCGGCGTTTCCAAAGCTCCTTTTTCGTCCGTCCGATCAGGAACCGCCAGGCGATCAGCAGATAAATAACGGCATAGACGCTCCCGCAGATGGCGCAGAGCAGAAATTCGTGAACATGCCCAAGCAAAACTTTCTTGCAAAGAAGCAGGGCCAAAATCGCCGGGACAGCAGCCAGCAAGGACGGAGCATAGATGTTCCACAGGTCGCGCAAAGCATTTCCGTGAATAAGCTTCAGCATGACAGGGAATCGAACCGTCGAGAAAAGAATGAAACTCATTATGAGAGAAATAATCGAAACACATACAATACTGTATCCGCTTCGAAGGAACAGAATATTCAAGGTAATCACAACACACGCCTCAATCATCGAGGTCCAGGCGTGAAAATGATGCTTTTCACACATCAGCAGCACAGACGATGGGATTTGCGTAATGGCAAGCCAGCTAAACGTACCAAGCAGGGAAAGCATGCTCAACGTATGGATCAGCGGCGTGACCTCTTTTTTGAACAGGGCGACGATCGCCTCGTCACGCAGGAAAATGGCGGGAATGATAAACAGACAGCACATGAACATATTCCATTGCATGGATTTCACGACAAAAATCCGCAGCATCCGATATCGTCCGCGATGGAAAAGCTGCGCCGTCACGGGACGAACATTGGCATTATATTGGCCGATCGCCTGACTGCACAGGTCGGACAGACGCCCCGAGAGATTAAAAACGCCAACGGAATCCAGCCCTCTGTATTTGCTGATGATCGGGTTGCGCGTCTGAACTCGCAGGAGTCTCGACAGAGAAACGAAATATGTGCCGCTTGAGAAACCAAACACCTCATGAAACACCGTCCGGTCAAACAGGTGGAATCGAAGCCGGAATCCGGGGATGAACCTGGAGACGCAGAAACCGGTGAAACTCCGTTCTACGGCCATCAGCAAAACAACAAACCAGATGATCCCGTAAAGCCCGCCTCCAAGTTTCAGAATGATCAGGAAACCGACCAGTTCGCTGATGCGGAATCCGATGTCTATATAATTTTTAAAATAAATCTTATGAAGCCCCACCATGATCTCGGAAAACAGGCACAGGGGAAAAATGGCCGCCGAACCAAGAGAAAACACATAAAAGCATTTCCGGCAGAATGCAAGATGCTCAGGATCATGGACATTGAACAGATTCTCCAGAAAACAGGATGCGACAAACACGCCGAGGACAATTAGAAGCGCCATCAATGAATGAAAGGTGAAAATCATTGAAATAATGGAATTGTAATGCCGGATATCCCGCTTAAACAACTCCTGAGATGTATATTTCTGACCGGCAATACCGACGCCGAAATCCATCAGGAGCGCATATCCGAAGAACGTCCAGAGCAACATCCATAAACCGTAGCCGTTGTCACCGAGATAACCGATCAGCCACCGTGTCACCAGAAGCCCCTGAAGAGTCCGGACCAGAATGATCAGATAGTTGGTAACGGTGTTTTTTGCAATGGAGACCTGCATATAAGGAAAAATCCTTCAAAAAACAGAATGAACGACACTCGAACGGATAAAAAAAATTGTATATAATATATCCGATGTTTCGTCAAAAATCAATTTTTTTCTTTTGATTTGCAAAAAAACGACTCGGTCGGGAAAGGGGGAAACAAATCAGGAAACTTGAAAGACGTTCTTCTTCAGGTGGACCGGATTCTTTTTCCGCTTTTTTGAGAAACCAGGCTTGAAAAATCGGTCATTGAGTACAACATTATAGATGGAAGATGCCATTCGTTTTGTTTGTCATTCAAGTTCAAAAAACGAACGTGAACCGAGTTCGATTCAATACAACTCCAATCTGAAAGCCTTTTTCGTGATATTCAACGGTACAGAAAACTGGTCCGTCGACTGGGACAACCCCAACACCCCGTATGAACTGGATTCACACGGACTGATCGTCGCACCCGGAGAGACGCTGGAGGCGTTCTCCGCCCGCATCGACGAACTGCTCCGCACGCGCACCAGGTTCGACCTCCGCACGGATATTCGGGGAAACGAAGCGTTAGAGGCCGAAATAGGATTCAAGGTCGGCGAAATTGAGCCGATCGGAACGGAAATCATAGCCGAAGCCGCGGAAAAAACGGAGAAGCTTTTCGGATTCCGTGCCGACTGGGTCCCGGCATTTTTCCCGGCGCGCGGTCTCGGCCTGCTCTGGGGCGGCTGCACAGTCATCGCCAACTCCGGTTTTCCCGTCTTCTTTCTGCGACGAGGATTCCGTGCCAAACCGAAATGGTTCATTTACCGCCGCGACGAGCTTCTCGCGCACGAACTCTGCCACGCGGTACGCGGCTGTCTGGAGGACGAACCTTATGAGGAGCATTTCGCCTACATGACATCGGACAGCGCGTTCCGTCGCTGGACGGGGAACTGTTTCCGCCATGAATGGGACGCGATCGTTTTCCTGATCCCGGTCGTCCTGCTGCTTGCAGTCCAGATCATCGTATACACCGGGCTCCTGAACCTTCCGCTCTGGCCGTTCTGGATCCTTGCATTCACGTTTCCGGCATTTCTGATCGCGCGGAACATCCCGGAACGACGCATGTTTTTCGCAGCCCGGTCGAAGCTCGAAAAGAACGGGTTCGCGAATCCGGACGCCGCGATGTTCCGCATGACCGCGGACGAAATCCGAACGCTCGCCCGAACCCCGGATGACCAGATCGGCAACTACCTTGAAATCAAAACCAATACCGAACTGCGCTGGCAGATTCTGATCCACCGGTTCCAACACCCGACAACGGAGAACTCGCATGAATACAGCTTCCCGGAATGACATCGTCCGGTTCCTCGACCGGATCCTCGAACTCGACCAATGGCCCGACGACCCGTCCAACAACGGGCTTCAGTTCGCAGGCGACGCCGAGATCGAAAAAGCGGTCTTCGCGGTCGACGCCTCCGCCGAACTCTTCTGCAAGGCCGCCGACCTCGACGCGGGCTTCATCTTCGTTCATCACGGCATCTCCTGGGGTTCCGGCATCCGCCGCATCGACGGCATCCTGGCGGAACGCATCAAGCTGCTCGCCGCGAACGGCATCTCCCTCTACGCGGCACACATTCCACTTGATGCGAATCCGCGGTTCGGACACAACGCGCGCCTTGCGGACATGATCGGGCTGACCGAACGCCGCAGGTTCGGATCCTATCACGGAAAACAGATCGGATTCCAAGGCATCCTGCCCGAAACAAAAAAGGTATCCGAGCTCGCGCAAATCCTCGACAAGGCGCTGCCGTCAGGCGGGCCGTTCGGGTTCATCGGCGATCCGGAACAGAAAGTGAAGTCCGTCGGAATCATTTCCGGCGGCGGCGCATGGCCGGACCTGTTCGACGGAGAGGACCATGTGGACTGCCTGATCTCCGGAGAAGCCACGCATGAGGTCTTCCACCCCGCGAAGGAAAGCGGAACGACCATCCTTACGCTCGGGCATTACCGCTCCGAAACGCCCGGCGTGTTCGCCGTCATGGACCTCATGAAGTCGAAGTTCGGCATCGAAACCGCTTTCATCGACATCCCGACCAACATGTAGGCAGCAGGCCGAAACACTTCCGACCCGACGCTGAAAACCCGCGTCAGCGGCGGCGGTGGAGACGCTGGACCTCCTCATAGAAATCCAGCAGTCTGTCCGTAATAATGTCCCAGGAATAATGCTCCCGGACCTCGGTATCGGCTGCTTCCGTGATCCGGCCGCGCAGATCGGCGTCCCCGTCAAGTTTCCGGATCAGGGCGGCCCATTCCTCCGGCGCACCTTCCGCGGGTGCGAAGAAGCCTGTTTCCCCATCGCGGACGAGCGTCTTCAGACCGCCGACCGGCGATGCGATGACGGGCGTCCCGGAACTCCATGCCTCCAGCACCACGATACCGAACGGTTCGTGCAGGGACGGCAGCAGAAACGCCGACGCCGCGTGATAAGCGGCGGGCAGCAGAGAAGAGTCCGGCGGCACGCCTTTCAGTATGGTCACACGGTCCGTGAGGTTCATGAGGCGGATCTTCTCGCGGAGTTTGTCCACGTACCATTCCGCCGTGGGCGCACCGATGAACACAAGATGCCACGGTTCGCCGAGAAGCGCCAGAACTTCGGGAAGCATGAGCTGGTTTTTCTGGTAGTCAATGCGCGAGACGCAGAGCAGAATCCTGCGGTCCTGAGGAATCCCGGTCTGCTTGCGGAAATCGCTGCCGTCGTAATCATGGAAATACTTGTAGTTCACTCCGTTCGGCAGATGGATAACGGGCTTGTCCGGGAAATGCTCTTTGGCAGGCTGAAGCTCGTTTTCCCCGACACAAACGATGCCGTTGGAAAGCTTCAGCGCATCGACCCGGCGTCCGAATATACGGTCTATGATATTGCCGTAGGGAATCGTCCCCTTCATCGGTTTCATCATCTGCTGGAGTTCCGCCGGCGGCACGTCGAAATATCCGCCGTGAAGCGTCATGATATACGGGACATGCAGCTGTTTTGCGGCGGCACGGACCGTGGCGGCCATGCGCCCCATGGTGTGGCAGTGAAGGATGTCGAACTCGCCTTTCTTCAGTGCGCGTTGAAGTCCGGGCACAACCGGATCCCCGCCTTTTTTGTCAAGGGCGCGGACTTTTTCCTTCGACAAAGGAAACCGAGGATAATGGTAATGGAATCTATGAATCTGAATCGCGTTTTTCACCTCGTCCAGGGCAGGCGAAAGTGCGCGGGTCGCAAAAATCTCGGACGGATTGCCCTTCTCCTGCAAGGCGCGGGTCGTGTTCCAGACAACGCTTTCCGTGCCGCCCCATTCCGAGAAAGCGAAGCGGCGGATGATTTGTGCCGTCCTCATGGTATGAATGAAAACTCCGAATGCTGTGTGAAATGATTTTTATCAATAATGTAACACCAAACAACGAAAAAACAAGAGGAATCCGAGTTTTTTGAACGAAAAAAGCTTTGATGATCCGCGGAAGAAAACAAAGCGGACGATGCAGGCAAAAAGAAAGAGGCGGCAGGGACAATGAGGGGAACCCTGCCGCCTCAAGGAGGGGGCGAATTGGAGGCGTGAGTGGGAGTTGAACCCACCAGAACCGGTTTTGCAAACCGTTGCCTTAGCCGCTCGACCATCACGCCATTGCAAAGCAATCATTTTACTATACCCCCGAATCCGGAAAAATCAAGCGCGGAACCGTTTTTTTACGGAAAAAACTTGCGGGCGAAGCTGACAAAAGCGACTGCATCCGCTCCTCGAATCAGCCTCAGGGCTTTACGCTCCGCGGCATTTCGCCGTGCATGTTTTTCGGTTTCCGGCTTGCATTTCCCGGAACATGTGATATGTTTTCCGGTAAAAACGCATTTTATCGGCTTCCACGGAAGGAGCACATATCATGTCCGAATCTCAGACTCTCGCATCGACCATCGCCGGGTCCTGGTATCCCGGCAATCCTGTCCAACTCAAAGCCATGATCGACTCGTTCCTGGCTCCCTGCCCCATGCCGGACAAGCCGTGCAACGTGCTCGTCGTGCCCCATGCCGGATATCCGTACTCCGGGCCGACCGCGGGCTACGCCTACGCCGCGATCGACCGCAAAAAAATCCGCCGCGTGATCCTGCTGGCTCCAAGCCACCGGTACGGCATCCGCGACCTCGCGGTCCTGCCGATGGCCGACGCGGTCTCAACGCCCCTCGGGACGATCCCGCTGGACACCGCCATGCGCAACGCCCTGCTCGGCGAAGCGATGTTCCGCGCGGACGACGGCGTACACCGGCTCGAACACAGCACGCAGATCCAGTATCCCTTCCTCCAGCACTGCCTCGGCGACTTCAAGCTTCTTCCGGTCATCGTCGGCAATCTGAGCGCACATGCCGCCGACGCCCTCGCCGCCGCGCTGAAGCCATTCCTCTTCGACGATGTGCTCCTGGTCGTCAGCTCGGATTTCATCCATTACGGCAGCGACTTCGACTACGAGCCCTTCCCGCAGGACACCGAGGCGAAAACGCGCGCCCTCAACCTCGACGCCGCCGATGCGATCCGCAAACGCGACATTGCCCGGTTCGAGCGCATCGTGGACGAATCCGGCGCGACCATCTGCGGACGCGAACCGATCCGTGCCGCGCTCCGGATGCTCCCCGACGGCTGCACCGGCTCCGTGCTCCATTACGCCACCAGTTCGGACGATTCCCGCGACTTCTCACGTTTCGTCTGTTACTGCTCCATCGGTTTCCATGCCGAATTCCCGCCCGCGCCGGAGCGCACCGAAACAAAAGAAGAAATTGACTCCGGCACGCTCTCCGCCCCGGACAAATCCTTCCTGCTCGACCTCGCCCGCCGCGCCATCCAGTACGCGCTGAACACGCGCATGATCCCCACGGCGGACGCGCTCAAGGTCAATCAGGCGGCGCTGTCCCCCGCGCTCCGCAAAAACATGGGCGCGTTCGTGACGCTCACACTCAAACAAAACCACCGGCTGCGCGGATGCATCGGCGAAATCCAGCCGTACCGTCCTCTCTGGAAAGCCGTACTCGGACGCGCCGTCGACGCCGCCTTCCGCGATCCGAGGTTTCTCCCGCTCACCGCGCAGGAATTCGCGGACGTCAAGATCGAGATCTCCGCCCTCACGCCCGCCGTCCCGGTCGGCTCCTGGCACGACATCGTGATCGGGCGGCACGGCATGACCCTGACCAAAAACGGACGCTCCGCGGTCTTCCTGCCGCAGGTCGCGCCGGAACAGGGCTGGGGCATCGAGGAGACGCTGACCAACCTCGCGATGAAGGCGGGGCTTCCTCCGGACGCCTGGCGCGAGGGCGCGTCGTTCACCGTGTTCGAGGCGATCGTCTTCCACGAGTGACGGCGTTCCCGAAAAAAGACGTTTGGGACATCCGGGCTAGTCTTTCGGGCGGCAGAAAAGATAAAAAAATATCGATTGAACGGATAGGACTGTCATTGTCAATGCAGGTTGAGGTTAATCATTTTTCACGCAAAGACTTTTACATGCTAAGAAAACAGCTTTTTTTTTCAAAAAAAACGGAAAAAAACTTGAAAAAACGGTTCGCATGTACTATATTAACTTAGTAAAATAAAACATCCCTGGACGTTCTACAGAGGGGAACAACCTATAACCGTTCGACTTCGGATGAGCCGGACAGAAACGAGACAGGTACCGCATGAAACATCTTCTTCCCATCCTGACACTTGCGCTTCTCGGCGCAACGACGACCGCGTTCGCAGCGGATTTTTATTATGATTACTATCAAAATCCCATTGATGGCGGAGTAAAGGTGAATACTGCAGCTATTGGCGGCCGTACGAATGAAAGTGACTCCTTCACCTACGGGACCTGGGATAACGTTGAGGGGAATAATCAATCAAATGATTTCACGGTCAGAAGAGAATTGAACTGGGATGGCAGTTTTAAATGGGCTGGCGTCAACAATAACTTCTTCTACATTCAGGCCGATGGAAGCAACAAAGAGAAAATGACGCTTTATCTGACTGATTTCGTCAAGTCGGTTGTTCCCCAGGGTACGCTTAAATTCAATTCTGACAGCAATGCCCTTTTCAATATGGGTATTGACGAGGTCGGTTATCGCGTGCTCTCTTACGATCCGGAAACCGGGAAGTATTCAGCTTCCAGCTCCACCCCCACCGATTCATTTAAGCTTATTGAAAATGAAGGTACGGAGAATGAACGTCTTTCCAGCAGAGTAACACCGATTGATTCTGTGGAGTATTATCCGGGATCAGAAGAAGTTGTTACACGTTACAAATATAAACTTGGGAATTTCGACCCCGGTAATATCGTCGAGGTCTATATGAAAGATAAGGCTGGTAACGAGGTTTTCTCTTTTTCCAGTTTTGAAGGAGAAGACGGGTTTGTACCATTTGATAACACTAATAATGCTACGAATACTGCGACTGCCCAGGGCGGTTTCGGTGATGGCGGGTACAGGGCTGCTCAGATACAAACCGATGCGATGCTGCATAACTACTATTTCGAGGATACGCTTACAGATGTGAATAATCAGTCAGTTGCGAATGCTGATTACGAGGATTATAAAATGTTTCTTCAAGAATTTCTTGATGAAGACGGCAATAATATAATTTACACCGAAAAACTTCCGGATGAAGCCGCGGCCAAAAAGCTTGCCGCTCAAAGAGCCCAGCCGCTTTCGCAGCTTATTCCCGGTAATGTTGCCACCGCGGCGGTTGCTTTCGGCATCTATGCTGTGGCAAGTGGAATCGCTCCTGATGGCGGCAGCGGCTCCGGCAATATTAACGGCGGCGGCGCTTTCGGCCAGCCGCTCCCCGGCGGAGTTCAGCTCGCCCTGATCGCCGGACTCTTCGGGCTCGGATTCTGCTATATCCGCCGCAGAAAAGTCATCGTCGGCTGAACGTTTCATGGTGAAAGCAATTTGAACGTTCCTTCATGAAATCCGCCCCGGTTGGGAAACTGACCGGGGCTTTTTTTTGAACCATGCAACCCTGCATCGGGAAGACGGCTTCGCGATGCTGCCCGGAAAAAAGATGAAAAAAACCAGACTTATTCTTGTTATCGTCCTTGTATCGGCCATTCTGCTCGCTTGTCTCGGATTCCTGGGATATTTCGGGATCAGGACGATGCACCGGAGCCATCTGCGCGCGGAGGCACGGAGGGCTTTCGCCGAGGAAGACTGGAAGAAGGCGGAAAAGCTCCTGAACGAATACGTTTGGCAGGATCCCGACAGCGAGGAGGATTATGTCCGGCTGGCACAGGTCTACCGCCACTTCGGCAATATCGGCGCGGAGATGCACTGCTGGTACAAGGCCAGCGCGCTGAACCCGCTGAAGCCGGAGTACTGGGACAGTTACACCGAGTGCGCCATGAATGCCCGCGACTTCGCCCATCTCTACTCGTCCCTGAGCCGCAAACTCATTCTCAATGCGGATCTTTCCCGGAAAGATAAAATGCGGTATCTCGTCTGCGCGGTCATGACGGACCGTGCCGGAGAAGCGAAAAAGTATTATGAAGAAATGCTCAAGGCAGATCCGGAGATTTTCCGGGAGGATGATCTCGGTCGGCTTGCGGAATACGTCGTTACATTCGACAGGCTTTCCGATGCCGAACGCTCGAATTTTATCCGCGACGGCATTCAGTCGGACGATCCGTTCGTCCGGCTGGAGTCCATCCTCTACCTCGCCACGATGCTTGCCGTTTCGGGAGAGGACTCCGATTCTCTTCTGAAACGGAAGGAAACGCTGCTGAAGCAGGCGGTCGAACTGAACCGGTACGCCGCGACTCCGTTTCTGGCCGATTTCTATTTTTCTCTCTGGAGATTCGGCTCCGTGATTGAGACAGCCGGCCCCTATCTGGCGGATATCGAGAATGCTCCGCTGGCCATTCTTTATGCGGAGAGCTGCGTGTACAGCGGGCAGCCGGAGAAGCTGAAACCGCTGATCGAACATTACCGTTCCCTCGGACGGAAATACAAGATGCAGACGGCTTATTTCGAGGCGCTGTACGATTTTACGCAGGACAACGACGATTTCGCCAAACACATGATGGAAATCGGCACGGTACATACTGATCTCGCAAACCTGATGAACCTTCAGATCGCGCTCAACAACGACAACGAGGAAAAAGTCGTTGCGATCTTCGAAACGATCATGACGAACCCGTCGTTCTTCGACCTGCGGGAACGGGCCCGTTCCGCGGTCCGCCTCTATCTCGGGAACAAGCTTCAGGAAAAACCGGATCTTGTCAGTGATCCCCGGTTCATCAAACTTGCCCGGCTTATTCCGGGACGCGGCATTAAGGATCCGTTACTGATGCGCATCACGATTTCCGACCTGCGGAACAGGAATGTGCTGACACGGCAGATACTTGAGGAAAACCTGAAGGCGTTTCCGGAGGACACGTATCTTTTGGAGGTAGCCGCCGAGTTCGAACTCTTCAACGGCAATCCGGGAAAGTGTCTGGAATATGTCGAACGGTTCTATGCTTTGGAAAAAGAAAAGCATTCGATCCAGTTCGACCTTCTGCACATGCTCGCACTGGAGCTTGCGGGAAGAGTCGACGATGCGACGAAGGAATTCACCGACATGGTCGACAATACCGAAATGAATCGCGGAGTCCTCTACCGCTATCTCAGATTCTGCATCGATCACAAGCGAGCTGAGGAACTGTCGAAAATGGCGGACCGCCTTGATACATTGAATGCGCCGGATCTGAAGGCGCTGGCTCCTTTCTTCCGGGCGGAGGAACTGCTGCTTCAGGACAAGAAGGATGAGGCGCTTTCCCTGCTGAAAACCGCAAAGACGGACCATCCCGACTTCGCGTTCCGCGCGGCTAGTCTGTTCTTGCAATACGACCTGCTGGACGAGGCGCTTTCGCGTTATCTCGCGCTGGCCGGCGGCCATCCCGAAAAACAAGTGGTCTTTGCCAATATCGCCGAAGTTTATCTGGCAAAAGGAATGAAGGCGGAGGCCCTTTCCTATGCGAAACAGGCGTGGGAAACGAATCAGGACAATGGGATCGGCCAATTCGTCTATGCGAAAATGCTCGCGGCCAACGGGCAATATCAGGATGCGGAGAAAGTCCTCAACATCCCGAATCGCAAAGTCGAACTGCCGACTGAGGTCATGAATCTCTGGACGGATATCATGCGTCACGTCATCGAAAACAGCATCGCCGGTGAGAGATACATGCAGGCCGAGGAACAGTGCAAGCATCTGCTGACCATATCGCCTGACGACGAGTTCGCCAAGGAGAACCTGGAGAAAGTTCAGGAAAAACTCAAATCGAAAAAGGACGAGGCGAAATCTGCAAACGCGGAGTGAACCGTTCCCTCCCCATCCATAGTCCTGAGCTGGCTTTTTTCTGCAAATCAAGCTGTTCAGGACATTCAGCCTGGTCTTTCGGACGTCCCCCAAAAAAGAATGTCGATTGAGCAAACGGGTTGTCATTATCAACACTGGTTGAGGCTAATTACTTTTCAAGCAAAGACATTTATCTGCTAAGAAATTATCCTTATTTTTTCAAAAAAAAGTCAAAAAAGATGATAATTGGGTTGAAAAAGGTGTTTCTCGGGTGTATATTTATTATTATGAACTAAACGAAACGGAGACTAAGGCTTCATGAAACGGCTTCTGACAATTCTGGCGATCTTCCTGCTCGCAGCGGGCTTCTCGTTCGAGACCCTCGCCGTGGATGCGTTCGACGCGTCCAAAGCGGGTGAATACGCCGTGTCCGCGGAAGTTGCCGGACTGGAATCCGCCGTACAGGATGAGGCCGCCGCTCCGCTCTTCCTCTTCACCCGTTCCATCAAGTCCGCCGCCTCGGAATTCCTGCACCGCGAACTCGGCATCAACACCGTACACGGGCAGCCGCTCCCCGGCGTGCTGATCTCCCTTCTCCTCGGCGCTGCGTTCGGGCTCGCCCGGAAACTCCGGAACGGCCGCCGCTCGGCACAAACTGAAAAAACAACGGAAAACGCGCTTGTTCTGACCGCGCGTCTTCTCCGCATGCAGATTTCGTATTTGTATCCGCCTAATACTGTTCACACGATCTCCCCTGGACCGGATTTATTCTGTCAACGGGAATGAGGCGGGATTGCCGGCGCATCGGACATGATCGGCGCCGGAGTTCCATGGCCGCGGTCCACGGGGCGCCGCGAGCCGGATTCCAAACAATTGAATGCCCCGAAACCGCTTCCGGACTCTCACAACAAAACACAAAACAAGACCGGAAACACGGCGGACAATCCGCCAAAACAAACAAACGATAAGGTAATCTACAATGAAACTTCACAATATTCTTCTCACCGCCGCTCTCTTCATCTCCGCCGGCATCGCTTCCGCTTTGGACGAATCCCCGGCCGATGAAGAAACCATCCAGTCTTTCACGTTCAATACGGCTAACAATGTGTATTACTGGCAGACTGCCGGAAACAATACTTTGACCGTAACTCTGATGCAGTATAAGGGCGAAGCCACCGATGAAGACGGCTGGACCTATTACGCGGTCGGTTACGATAAAGACGGTATCGCCTGGGAACAGGCTCTGACTTTGGAAAACGAAAATATCTCCGGTACTGAAATCACGGGTAAAGACAAGGCCGCTCTTCCCACGTACCGCAACGGCGATTTCGACGCCTATAAGTTTGACGTTTCCTTTAATGACAAGGAAATTGAGAAAATCGGTATCAGAGGCCGCAACGGTTCTGGAAACCAGAACGTTTATTCCGCTGACAATAATCAGGCAACAAACAAGACGCATTTCTCGGACCAAAATACGGAAACGGTTCTGTTCTTCGGGAAGAATCAGTTCCAGAATGGCACTATCGCCGCCGTGATCACTGCGGGCGGTTCCTATGTTAATAACGGTAACGGCGGCAATATGGGCGCTCCGCTTCCGGCTCCGGTCGCAACGCTCCTCATCGCCCTTGGCTTCGGTGCCGCTCTGCTGATGTACCGTAACCGCAAGCAGGTGAAAGCCTGAGTTTCTGAATCCCTGATCGGGGAAGTCATTTCGGCTTTCCCGAAAGGGATAGCTCTATAACAGTCAAGAATGCCGGATCCGCCGGAAAGCGGAAACGTCATCAAAGCAGACAGTTCGTTCTCTCCCCGGACGGACTGCCTGCTGGTTTTTATTCCAGAATGCTCTTCCGCCGGAAAGCAATCGGGAACACAGAGACCGACATGAACAGGTCCGCAAAGTACCATCGCGGATATCCGACAGAAATCAAAGCGAACGGAAAAAGAAAGATGAAACGGACATGAACCGAAAAATCATCGCGATCATCGTGCTGGGACTCGTGCTTCTCGCAAGCTTGCTGGCATGTGGATATTTCGGCTTGAAGACGGTCCGGCGCACCCGGTTGCGCCGCGCAGCAATGGAGGCATACGAAAAAAAAGACTACATTCTGGCGGAGCGTCTTCTGCATGCCTATGTCCGGCAGGATCCGAACGCCGAAGCGGAATTCGTGACACTGGCTAATGTTTATCATGTGTTCGGCAATGCTGAGATGGAAGCGCAGATGTGGCAGACTGCAAGCGCCCTGAACCCGCTGAAGCAGGAATACCACGAGAACATGCTGACAAGTGCGGTGCAATCCGCAAGTTATGACCTCCTGCACAGCATTCTGGGGCGGAAAGCAAAAATGGGCGAGAGCTTCACCGATCAGGAACTTTACCTTTATGTAATCTCCTCCTTTCGGTCTGGTTACCGGAAGGATGGAACCGACACTTACACAAAAGCAGTGGAAAACAATCCCGAAGCATTCCATAAAAGCGATCTCGGGCGGATGGCGGAATTCATGGTCAAGTATTCTGAGTTATCCGAGGCGGAACGGAACAATTTCCTGAATCAGGCAATGCAATCGGAGGATCCCGTTATCCGATTCGAAGCAATTTATACTGTCATCAACCGAACGGCGCAGGACGGCAACGACGAAGCCGATGATGAACAGATGACCGAATTGCTGAAACATGCAATGGAAACCAATTATTTCGTAGGTGCGCCGCTTTTGGCGGATTATTATTTCTCGAAAACCCGCTTCGGGGAAGCGATCTCGGTAGCAGAACCGTATTTGAAGACGATTGATGATCTCAGCATGTATCTGCTATACGCGGAGAGCTGCGTTTTTAAGGGGAAACTGGATGAACTGAAGGAACTGGAAAAGAAATTACGCACAAAGTCGGGATATCTGCCGTTCCTGGCAGATTATTGCTCGATTTTAATCGCGTATCTGGAAAACGATGAAGATAAAATTGTCGCGGCTGTCCGGAAATCCGGAAAACTTGTCAATTCCCCGCTTTCGCGTTTTATCCGCTTGCGTGTGGCGCTTGCAACCGATGTGTTTAGTGAGATACGGGCCATAGCGCAGGAAATCTTCCCGGCAGCCCCCTTTTACGATCTGCACAACCGCGCTTCTATCGTTTGTTTGGACTATATTTCCGGCGAAATGAAAAAAAAGGAGAATCAGAAGGACCCGTCGCAAATAGCGGAGCTGGCGAAGATATTGTCAAGCTATTTGGTCGGGAACAGGTTGCTTACGGAAATCATCCTCATGGACCAGTATAAAAAGGGCATAGCAAAGGAAGCCGATCTGCTGTCTGCCATGGAAATGTTCCCCGACGATGCTCTTTTAATGCGACTTACTGCTGAGTATCTGATTTTCAACGGAAAACCGGAACAGGCTCTGTCCATCATTGAGCATATTCTGTCGTCCACGGATGAAACAATAGAGGAACCGGACCGAGGAATCCTGTTCCTTTTCATGTTGGCTCTGGACCAGGTTGGACGGCATGAAGAGGCCGCGAACGTCTTTCAAAAGCTGGTGGAGCAATCCGAATTCGATTTGGATATTCTGGGCCAGTATTTCCATTATTGCGTGAAGAACAAACAAAAAGACAACCTGACATCAATGGCCGACAGGCTTGATGCCGTACAAGACGGGAAACTGGAGCATTTCGGGAAATTCTTCCGTGCGGCGGCACTGCTTCTGACTGAAAAAGAAGCAGAACAGAATGAGGCGTTGGATATTCTTGCCTCGACCCCGACCGGCAGTCCGGAATTCACTTTCTATGCGGCAAACCGTTTGTGCGAAAATGACCGGCTCGACGAGGCGGAGGCAAAATACAAAGCGATTCTGAAAACATACCGGACACCATCGCTTATTCATGTGAACCTGTCTATCATCTACCATGCCAAAGGCGACAAACAGAAATCATTGGAAGAAGCGAAGGAAGCATTTGACTTGGAGAAAGGCTCTGCATCCATGCTCTCCGCATTCATATATGCGAAAAGGCTGTCCGAGGCAAAACGTTACGAGGAAGCAGTGAATATTCTCAATTTCCCTCACCGCGCCGTGAATTACCGCGAGGATGTCGTCGAACTTTGGGTCGAATGCATGCACCACGTCATCGAAAACAGCATCGCCGGGGAGAGATACATGCAGGCCGAGGAACAATGCAAACATCTGCTGACCATTTCGCCCGACGACGAATTCGGCAAAGAGAATCTGGAGGAAGTCCGGGAACTTATCAAGCAGCAGAATGACAAGGGGCATCCCGAACAGACCGCTCCCGCCGCTTAAACGCATCTTTGCACCAATCAATACGTCCCGGCCGTCTGAAAGAATGTTGGCCGGGACGCTTGCTTTTTTTCCCTTTTCGTGTATAGTAATTGATTACTTTTGCATGAAGGAGCATTTATGAAATTCTTTACCATCAGTTTTCTGCTCGCGCTCATCGCGCTCTGCGCCGTCCTGTACTTCCTGCCCGGCAAGATCACGTCGGTGGTGCATACCACAACCCAGGAAGGCTACGGCGTCGCCGCGACCACGTACCCGATCTGGGTGCTGACCCGCGAAGTCGTAGACGGGACCGGGATCGAGGTCGAGCTTTTGACACCGCCGGACGCCGGATGCCCCCACGACTACGTCCTGACCCCGAACGACCTCATGAAGGTCTCCGCCGCCCGCAAGCCGCTTCTGCTGTTCAAGAACGGCGCGGGTCTCGACGATCACATCTGCAAGGCGGCGCTGTCTGCGGGCAAAGGCATCGTGGTGATCGACACCGGCGCCGGAATCAAGGTGATAGGCGACGACGATGACGACGACCATGACCACGATGCTGAAGACGATCATGACGAACATGAAGAGCACGAAGGCGAGGACGACCACGACGGACACGAGACGGAAGGTCATCATCATCACCATCACGGCGGCGAAAACGGACATTTCTTCGCAAGTCCTTACGAGGCGCGGAAGATCGTCGCGACGATCGCCGACGAGCTCGCCAAGACCGACATCCTCCACGCGAACAAATTCCGCGAAAACGCCGCCAAGCTCGACAAACGCCTCCAGATGCTCGGCGATTCCTTCAAGGCGCAGCTTGAGCCTTTCGCGGACAAACACGTCGCCGCCCAGCACAACGTCTTCGATTACCTCCTGCGCGACTGCGGATTCGAAATGCCGCTCGCGATCTTCGCCGATCCCGAAACGCCCCCCTCGCCCGCCGAGATCACGGCCATGACAAAGGAATTCAAGGAGCACGGCGTGAAAGTCATCTTCACCGAGCCGCAGTACCCGGACGAACTCGCCAAGCTCATCGGCAAGGAAACGGGGGCGACTGTCGTGAAGATCGACCCCGTGGCGTCCGGCCCCGCCGATCCGCCCGCCGGATACTATTTCGACGTGATGAACAACAACCTCGAAATCATGAAGAAGGCGCTGGCGGAATGACCATCCCCGCGGAAACAGCAGCATCCGCCGACGCGGTCCGGTTCGAACATGTCGGCCTGATCCTCGGCGAAAACCGCATCCTGGACGACGTGTGCGCTCACGTCCCGCGCGGCAAGTTCACGGCCATCGTCGGCCCGAACGGCGCGGGCAAGACCACGCTCACGCTCGCGATCCTCGGTCAGATCAGGTATACCGGAAAGGTGCTGTTTCCCGGACTTGACGAAGCCGGACGGAAGCCGCGGTTCGGATTCGTGCCGCAGCGCCTCGTGTTCGACCGCGACATCCCGATGACGGTCATGGACTATCTGCTCTCCGGACTTCAGCGCATGCCGCTCTTCCTGGGACACTCCAAACGTCACGTGGAACGCATCATGCGCTATCTGGACGAGGTGGAATGCACCGCCCTGGCCGACCATGCGTTCGGCGCGCTCTCCGGCGGCGAAATCCAGCGCGTCCTGCTCGCACAGGCGCTGCTTCAGGAGCCCGACATCCTGATCCTGGACGAACCGACGTCCGGGGTCGATTTCAAAGGCGGACTGATCTGCTGCGAACTTCTGCGGCGCGTCCGCGAAAAACGCGGATTCACGCAAATCATGATCAGCCACGATCTGGCGACCGTGACCGCGCACGCCGACCATGTGATCTGCCTGAACCACAAAGTCTTCGGCGAGGGCGAACCGCGCGTGGCGCTGACCCATCAGGTACTGTCCGAGACGTTCGGCCTGCACCTCGGCCTGCCCGACCTGCACGGCATCCCGCAGGACGTGCGCGAATGCCCCGAAAACTGCCCGCTCCGCAACGAGCATCTGCACCTGCACGATCACTGCCATATCGACGGCGCGCACGGGTGTTCCTGCGGACACGACCACGTGCACGATCATACTCACGATCACGGAACGGAGGCCGAACATGCTGAATGAACTTGTCCTGCGGCTTTCCGACTTCGCCGCCATGCTGTTCCCGCTGGACTGCATGGGACCGGAATTCATGCGCCGCGCGATGCTCGGGCTGCTCCTGATCGCCCCGCTCGCCGCACTCTCCGGCGTGCAGGTCGTAAACTCCCGCATGTCGTTCTTCTCCGACGCCATCGGCCACTCGGCATTCGCCGGGGTCGCGCTCGGCCTGATCTGCTCGCTTCCGGTCGAATTCACGATGCCGGGCCTGGCGCTCGTGATCGGACTGCTCATCATGTACCTGCGGCGCGGAAGCCGCCTCTCCACGGACACGGTGATCGGCATCATCTTCTCCGCCGTTGTAGCGTTCGGGCTCGCGATCGTGAGCCGGAACCGCGAGGCGTCGCGCGGCGTGAACATGTTCCTGTACGGCGACATCCTCACGATCGGCGACAACGAGATCGCGCTGCTGGCCGCCTTGCTCGTCGCGTTCCTGGCGTTCCAGTTCTTCGCGTGGAACCGCATGCTCCACATCTCCGTGAACGAACAGATCGCCGGGGTGCACCGGATCAAGGTGTCCGTGTACCAGTACCTTTTCGCCGCGCTGCTGTCGCTGGTGGTGATCCTGTGCGTGCGCGCCGTGGGCGTCCTGCTGGTGACGGCGGTCCTGATCGTCCCGGCGGCGACCGCGCGGAATTTCGCGCGCAACTCGCGCCAGCTGTTCTTCCTGTCGCTCGTTTTCAGCTACGTCAGCTGCGCGGGCGGGTTGCTGATTTCGGCGCAGCCGTGGGCGAACGTGCCTGCGGGCGCGGCAATCGTCCTGCTGGCGTGCGCGATGTTCGCGGTGTCGTTCGTCGCGGCGCGGCTGCGGTCGAAATAATAAGAAAAAAGCGGGAAAGCGGATTGAAAATCAGGAAGAAAGGGTGTATATTACATACTCACATCTTTCTGTGAACGCCCGTGCGTCCGCGGAGAGACAATTCCATCCGCTACCGATAAAACATTCAGATAACCAATCACGAAGGCAAGACAAACATGTCCAATCCCAGCTGGAAAGAACAATTCACCCTCACCATCACCGACACCGACGTCTGCGGACGCGACGCGAAATTCGTGCTCCCCGCGGAAGCTTCCGCCGATCTCTTCCTGAACGCGACGAAGGCCGTCGCCCGCAAGGCGCAGATCCCCGGATTCCGCCCCGGCAAGGCCCCGCTCGCCATGGTGAAGGCCCGCTATAAAGGCTACGTCGACGAAGAAGCCGGACGCCTGATCCAGGTCGCCGCCTACGACCTGCTCTCCAAGAAGGCCGACGAGCTCGACATCATCTCCTACAGCAAGCTCGAGCCGGAAGGAACGCTCGAAGAGGGCAAGGAATTCGCGATGAAGTGCGATTTCGAGATCGCGCCCGAATTCGAGCTCCCGGACTACAAGGAACTCGGCGAAGTCGCGGCCTCCGAAGACGCCGCCAAGATCGAGGAAGACCTCATCGAACGCGCCAAGGCCCAGTACAGCAGCTTCGTGCCCATCACCGACGCCGCCAAGGAAGGCGACATGCTCCACGTCTCCTACGAAAGCGATTTCGAGCTCCCCGAAGACGCCTCCGATTCCCTGAAGCGCGCGGTCAGGAACGATTCCGCCTGGATCTACCTGATCGGACAGGAAATGATCCCCGGCGTCAACGCCGCCATGACCGGCGCGACCGTCGGCGAAGAACGCTCCTTCACCGCCGAATTCCCAGCCGACTGGCGCGAGGAAGGCCTTCGCGGCAAGAAGGTCACCTACAAGATGAAAGTCCACGACGGCCAGCGCCGCGAACCGATCGAAGACATGGCGAAACTCGCCGAGAAGATGGAGTTCAAGTCCGCCGAAGAGCTGACCAAGTTCTACAAGGACCTCGCGGCCCGTCAGGCCGAGATCATGACCCGTTCCAAGACGATGGAGTCCATCCAGGCCGCCATCCTCGAAAAGGCTCCGCAATTCGATCTGCCGAAGAAGTCCCTCGAGACGGCCACCGACAACGAATACAAGCTGCTCCAGTACGCCGTCGGACAGGACAAGGAAGCCCTCGAAAAATTCGAAGCCGAGAAGGACCAGCACATGGACGAGGCAAAAAAGAAAGCCTCCGAACAGCTCCGCAAGAACTTCATCATGCGCAAGATCGCCAAGAAGGAAGAGGTCAAGCTCTCCGAACAGGAAGTCGCCCAGGCCATCCAGAACATGGCGCAGCAGACCCGCATGGAGCCCGCCCGCCTCGCCGAAATCCTCCAGCGCACCGGCCGTCTCAACGAGCTTGAGATCGAGCTCCTCGTCGAGAAAACCCTCGGCGTGCTCGCGGAACGCCGCATGAAAGCCGCCGCGAAGTAAACAACGAACAGAACGCCGGAGGAGTGCAAAAACCATTCCTCACGGCGTTTTATATCAAAGACTGGCCATTCCGCCAGCAGAATGACCGGCCTTTGCGCATCGAAAGAAGCACGAAGGCCGTGCGTTTTTGACAGAGAATCGAACAGAAGACAAGGAGATGACAACCATGAAACCGACCGGAACCCGAAACACCCTCGTGCCCATCGTCGTCGAACAGACCGGAAGCGGCGAACGTTCCTACGACATTTATTCCCGGCTGCTCCGCGACCGCATCATCCTGCTCGGCGATCCCATCGACGACGCCATCGCGAACCTGGTCGTGGCGGAACTGCTCTTCCTGAAGAGCGAAGACCCGAAGAAGGACATCTCCCTGTACATCAACTCCCCGGGCGGCGTGGTGACCGCCGGTCTCGCCATCTACGACACGATCCAGTCGCTCCCGTGCGACGTCTGCACGTTCTGCATGGGCCAGGCCGCGTCGATGGCCGCCGTCCTGCTCGCCGCCGGCACGCAGGGCAAACGCTACGCCCTGCCCTCCGCGCGCATCATGATCCACCAGGTCCTCGGCGGCGCCGAAGGCCAGGCGACGGACATCGAGATCCACACGAAGGAGATCCTCCGCACGAAGGCCGCGCTGAACACCATCCTCGCGAAACACTCCGGCCAGACGCTGAAGAAGATCGAACGCGACACCGAGCGCGACTACTTCATGTCCGCCGAGGAAGCCGTGGCATACGGCCTCGTCGACCATGTCCTGCCGCCCCGCGCTGACGTCGCCGCCCTCAAAGTCAAGGGGAACTGATCCATGAAAAGACCCGAACGCTGTTCTTTCTGCGGCCGTCAGGAAAGCGAAGTGAAGGGCGGGTTGCTGACCGGCCCGAGCGGCGCTTCCATCTGCCGCAACTGCGTGTCCATCTGCGACACATTGTTCAGCCGGAACGGATTCCCCGGCGCGAAGCCCTCCGCGTCCGTGCCCGGCGACGAAGACGAAGCATTTGAAGACTCCGCCGAAAAATCCGGCCGTCTGCCGTCGTTCGTGGACCATCTGAACGTGCCGACGCCCGCCGACATCAAGGCGGAGCTCGACCGTTACGTGATCGGCCAGGAACAGGCGAAGAAGATCCTGTCCGTGGCCGTGCACAACCACTACAACCGCCTGAAATCAAAAAACCTTTACGACGCCTCCGACGTCGACCTCGACAAGAGCAACGTCCTGCTGATCGGCCCCACCGGCAGCGGCAAGACGCTCATCGCCCGCACCCTCGCGAAGATGCTCGACGTGCCGTTCTGCATCACCGACGCCACCACGCTGACGGAAGCCGGGTACGTGGGCGAGGACGTGGAAAACATCATCCTGCGTCTCGTGCAGGCCGCTGACTACGACCTCGATCGCGCGCAGGTCGGCATCATCTACGTCGACGAGATCGACAAGATCGCGAAGAAGAGCCAGAACGTCTCCATCACGCGCGACGTCTCCGGCGAAGGCGTCCAGCAGGCCCTCCTGAAGATCCTTGAAGGCACGATCTCCAACGTCCCGCCGAAGGGCGGCCGCAAGCACCCGCAGCAGGAATATCTGCACGTCGACACCTCGAACATCCTCTTCATCTGCGGCGGCGCGTTCGTCGGACTTGACAAGATCGTCCAGCGCCGCGTGGGCCGTCACGTGCTCGGCTTCACGCAGGGCACGGAGAACGCCAGCGAGGAGGACAAGCGCACCGAGGCGGAGAACAGGCTCCTGCTCGAATCGCCGCTGTCCGCCGTCGAACCCGAGGACTTCGTGCATTTCGGCATGATCCCCGAGTTCATGGGCCGCATGCCCGTCACGGCCGCGCTCACCCCGCTCGACGAAGAGGCTTTGAAACGCATCCTGACCGAACCGAAGAACTCGATCGTGCGCCAGTACACGACCCTCATGGAAATGGAGGGCGTGAAGCTGTCCTTCACGGACGAAGCCATCGCAGCGCTCGCGAAGAAAGCCTACGAAAAGGGCACGGGCGCTCGCGGCCTCCGCTCCATCATGGAGGACATCATGCTGGACGTGATGTACGACGTGCCGTCCCGCCAGGACGTGAAGGAATGCGTCATCACGGACGAGACCGTGAACGGCGCTCCGGCAAAGCTCGTCCTGAAGAAGAAATGAACGGGCCGCGCCTCGAAAAAACAAGCAATAACGAAACAATCACATACGGAAAGGCAAACAACCATGGAACTTTTTCAGCAGAACGTCAAAGCCGCGCTTGACCGTCTGAGCGCGATCCGGATCGTCCCGGTCCTGGTCCTCGACAACCTCGAAGACGGCCTCAGAATGTGCTCGGTCCTCCAGGAGAAACAGCTCCCGGCGGCCGAGATCACGTTCCGCACCGAAGCAGCCGAGAGCGTGATCCGCGCGGCCGCGAAGGAGTTCCCCGGCCTCTACCTGGGCGCGGGCACCGTACTGAACGTGTGCGACCTGCACCGGGCGTTCGAGGCGGGCGCGAAGTTCGCCGTGGCGCCGGGCTTCAACCCGACCGTCGTGAAGGAAGCCGTGAAGTGCGGATTCCCGTTCGCGCCGGGCGTGTGCACCCCGTCCGAGGCGGAACAGGCCATGGAGCTGGGCTGCCGTTTCCTGAAGTATTTCCCGGCGGAAGCCGCGGGCGGCGTGAAATTCCTGAAATCCCTGATCGCGCCCTATAAGCACCTCGGCGTCCGCTTCATGCCCACCGGCGGCGTGACGAGCTCGAACGCCGCCGAATACCTGGCGGTCCCGGAGATCGCGGCCGTCGGCGGCACCTGGCTCGGCAAGACCGCCGACATGCGCGCAGGAAACTGGGACGCCATCGGACAGGCCGTCGCCGACGCCGTCGCGCTCGTGCGCAGCCTGGCATAATCACTCCGGAGACAACGAATGACCATTGACGAGATCAAAGCTCACGGCGCGGACCTGACCGAACGCCTGTCGAAGCTGTCGAACTACCTGCACGTGGACGAGACGCTGGCGCAGATCGCCGACATCGAAAAGACCATGGCGCAGAACGATTTCTGGGACGACAAGGAAAAGGCGCAGGCGACCGTGCAGAAGCTCTCCTCCTGCAAGAACATCGTCGAGCCCTTCAACAAGCTCAAACGCGAAGCCGACGACTTCCTCGCGATCGCCGAACTCGCCGAGGAGGATCCGTCGTTCCTGGAGGAATCCGACGACGCCTGGGCCAAGCTCGAAGCCGGGCTTTCCAAGCTCGAGATCGTGAGCTTCCTCTCCGGCAAGTTCGACCGCTGCAACAGCTTCGTGTACATCCACGCGGGCGCGGGCGGCACCGAGTCCTGCGACTGGGCAAGCATCCTGCTCCGCATGTACCGCCGCTGGTTCGAGCGCCGCGGATTCCAGGACGAGATCATCGACATGCAGCCCGGCGACGAAGCCGGCATCAAGAGCGCCGTCCTGAAGGTCACCGGCGAATTCGTCTACGGCTACATGCGCGCCGAACGCGGCGTGCACCGTCTCGTCCGCATCTCCCCGTTCGACGCCAACGCCCGCCGCCACACGTCGTTCGCCTCCGTCGACGCCTTCCCCGAGATCGAAGACGAGATCGACATCGAGATCGACGAAAAGGACCTCCGTGTCGACACCTACCGCGCGTCCGGCGCGGGCGGCCAGTACGTGAACCGTACCGACAGCGCCGTCCGCATCACCCACCTGCCGACCGGCGTGGTCGTCTCCTGCCAGGTGGAACGTTCCCAGCACAAGAACCGCGCGATGGCGATGCAGATGCTGAAGGCGCGCCTGTACGAACTCGAAGAGGAAAAACGCCGTCAGCAGGCGGCGCAGATCTCCGGCGAGAAGACCGACAACTCCTGGGGCAACCAGATCCGTTCCTACGTGCTTCAGCCGTACCAGATGGTGAAGGACCTCCGCACCGGCGTCGAGACCGGCAACACCGCCGCCGTGCTCGACGGCGACCTGGACCAGTTCGTCGAGGCCTGGCTCCGCGAGCGCCACTGATCCTCGCGTTTTTTACTTGCTTTTCGATCCCTTCGGATTCATGTCCGGAGGGATTTTTGTTTCATGGAAGTTTGTGCGCAAGCGTATCCCGGCACTCCTACATTGGAGGCTCCGCCTCCCTCAATTTTTAGGTTAATCGTTTTATATTTTAGATTTTAACCAATTTTCAAAAAAAAAAAAATGACATAAGTCCTTGACATGCTGATTTTTCGTGCTATATTGGGTATCGGAATA
>JAEEQN010000059.1 GCA_016285345.1 Victivallales bacterium
CCGTATTCCTTGGCGGCCTCGTAGGCGGCCTTGTGGATGCTGACCATGATGCCGTGGAGCTTCTGGTCGACTTCCTCGGCGGTCCAGCTGAGGCGCATGGCGTTCTGGCTCATTTCGAGTCCGCTGGTGGCGACGCCGCCGGCGTTGGATGCCTTGCCCGGGCTGAAGAGGAGCTTATTGGCCTGGAAGCAGGCGACGGCTTCCGGGGTGGACGGCATGTTGGCGCCTTCGCCGACGCACTTGCAGCCGTTCGCGACGAGCGCCTTGGCCTCTTCGCCGCTGACTTCGTTCTGGGTCGCGCACGGAAGGGCGATGTCGCAGGGGGTGAGCGTCCAGGGGCGCTTGCCTTCGAAATACTCGGCCTTCGGGAACTTCTCGACGTATTCTTTGATGCGGCCGCGGCGGACGTTCTTGAGGTCCATGATCCAGGCGAGCTTTTCTTCGTCGATGCCGTCCTTGTCGAGGATGGTGCCGTTGGAGTCGGACATGGTGAGGACCTTCGCGCCGAGCGCGGTGGCCTTCTTGACGGCGTACTGGGCGACGTTGCCCGCGCCGGAAACGAGGACCTTCTTGCCCTCGAAGGATTCGCCGCGGGTGGCGAGCATTTCGGAGGCGAAGTAGACGTTGCCGTAGCCGGTGGCTTCCGGACGGACCAGGCTGCCGCCCCAGTTGAGGCCCTTGCCGGTCAGGACGCTGTCGTAGCTGTCCACGATGCGGCGGTACTGGCCGAAGAGGTAGCCGATCTCGCGGCCGCCGACGCCGATGTCACCGGCGGGGACGTCCACGCTCGGGCCGATGTGGCGGTAGAGTTCGCGCATGAAGGCCTGGCAGAACGCCATGACTTCACGGTCGGATTTGCCCTTCGGATTGAAGTTGGAGCCGCCCTTGCCGCCGCCCATGGGGAGCGTGGTGAGGGAGTTCTTGAAGATCTGTTCGAAGCCGAGGAACTTGAGGATGCTCAGGTTCACGGACGGGTGGAAGCGCAGGCCGCCTTTGTACGGGCCGATCGCGCTGTTGAACTGCACGCGGTAGCCGTCGTTGACCTGGATATCGCCCTTGTCGTCGACCCACTGCACGCGGAACTGGATGATGCGTTCCGGAACGACGATGCGTTCGAGGATGCAGTTCTTTTCGTACTTGGATTCACGGTCGAGCAGCGGCCCGAGGGATTCGAAGACCTCGGTCACGCTCTGGATGAATTCCTTTTCCCACGGGTACTTGGCGACGACGCTGTCCTGAAGGACACGCTGAGCATAAGAATTGAGACTCATGTTTTACTCCTGTAATGTGTTTAGGATTAAGTTATCCAATAATATACTACCGTTTTCCTCCATTTTCAAAAAAAACAGCGCAAAAATCCGCAAAAAAACGCCGGAAGCCAGTCTGAAGCATAAACTTTTCCGAATCCGAACAAATCATCCGCCTTCCACAGACATAAAAACTGGGGAAAGCAGACCTTTATTATGAGTATAGACTTTTACAGTCAGGCGAGGATGCCGCCGTCGGATTTCTCGAAAATGCGCCGCGAACTGAACTCAAGGAAACCGCCGGCCAGCGTCACCTCAAAATAGAGCATGGACCAGTCATTGCCGAATTTGAGCGTGATCTGATCGGAAGTCACGCCGGTGACCTTGACGCTGTTGTCGCCGTCCGTGTAGGTCAGCGTGGAAGCGTTCCATTTGTCTTCGCTGCCGGACACGAACCACAACGTGACCTTGCCGCCTGCGAGCTGCTCAATCTCATCATTTCCCCAGTTGTCGCAGAACGTGAAGATATCGTCGCCTCCGCCGCCGTGCATGCGGTCGTTGCCGATGCCGCCGGCGATGACATCATTTCCAGACGCACCCACGATGCGATCATTTCCAGCATCACCAAAGAGCCCGTTGTCGCCCTTGTTTGCCCAAATGACATCGTTGCCATCGCCGCCTCGGATCGTGAGGCCGGAACCGATGTATTCGATGCGGTTGCTGGTCATGTCCACGATGTCATCACCAGCACCGGCACGGATTTCGTCAATCCGGGCGATACGCGACTGGCTCAGACCGAGTTCGTTCGGCGAAGCGGAATAGATATCGTCCACAAAGAGTCCGTCTCCGTTGTCATCATCCGTCATGAGCAGAGTATTGGCATCTGCCGATCCTTCGAAGATGTCCGCAAGCCTGTTTTTGCCCGTGAGCGAGACGCGTTCCTTTGTGCCGCCCCAAGTGTCATCGGCGGAACCGACATGCTGCGCCGCATAGCCGCTGCCCCATATGCCGACGGCATTTACGAAGAACGCGTCGGCATTGCCGTCGGCATTGGATCTGACAAGCTTTGGATCATCGGTTACCACGCCCGCATCGACAGGATTGATTACAGTCCATTCTTCGCCGTCATCGGCTTTGACGCGCACCTGATAGTTGCCCTCAGGCAACTGGAAGGAATCCAGCGCGTTGGTATCGGCATCGAGTTGGACGGCATGCTCGAAATCATCCGGGGAGTATTCCACGATGTACTGCGTAGCACCCGCAATCTCTTCCCAGGTCTGCGTCTGCGGAATGACGTCACCGTTCATGCAGGTGATTGTCACGGAAGCGGCGGAGATGGTGCCTTCGTCGTTCTGTGAATCGACCTTCACCGTCAGGACGTTTTCTCCGACCTTCAGCGACGCCGTGTTGACCGTGCAGGTGAAGTCGCGGGAATATCCGGACGAGATGTAAGCAATGCCGCAGCCCCCGAGGATGGCGTCTCCGCAATAGACGTATGCCATGGTCTCCTCCGACATTTTCTTTCCTTCGTTGGAAACCGTGAAGGAAAGCGTGACATCTTCCTTCCATTCAATGGGATCTTTTCCAACCGACAGATTTTCTATCGTCAAATCGGGTGAAGCGACCGGAGTATAACCGTTGATTCCCCCATAGAGACGCAATGCGTCCATTTCTTCCACGGTATACCACCGGGTGGTTTCATCCCCCCACCCGAAATCCAGATGGAACATATTTCTGGAGCTGTCGTATCCGTCTGCGACAATGGCATGACTCTGGCTTCGGACCGAAACTCCGGCCGGCCTGCCGTGAAGAAGTTCGTACGCCAGAACATCATAGTACGACGACATACCGGACTCATATTGTTCCGCCGCTTCATCTTTTTCGAAGCCCGCCCGGGCAAACAGGTCTCCATTCCAGGCCGTTGATGTTTCATCCGAAGTATAATCCGCCTGCTGAACCACTCCGGCGGCAAAACACAATGCGGCGATGCAGTTTTCGTCCAGAATATTGAAACTCTGCAGCAGCTTGTTTGTCTCCGCAAACGAAAGATGACCGCTTTCCGGGTGGTCGGAGCTGTCGATCATGATGTAGCGATTGCTCTGGTAAGCATCCGAATCCGTCAGGGACAAGGTGAAATCGAGCAGGCCGTTCTGCAGCCAGTAATAGATGATTTGCGATGCGGCGGTATTGGTGCAGCCGACGACGCACCGTTCCCCTGTTACCGGATAGATCGGGCAATATTTGTTGTAAGGATCCTCCTGATCCCATCCTGCGCTGAGCGAAAGCAGAGCCTTGCTCTCCGCGTATTTCAGGATGGCCGGGCTGCCGTCGACGGAACCGGACCAGGAGAAGCCCATGATGTGGTCAAGCATGTGCGACGCCACCGATAGTATCTGTTCGTCGGAATACCCGGAATCCAGCAGGACGAAGGCATTGTCGTCCCTGACCTGATCGTTCCCGTCGCATGTCTCGGCGATGCCGAAGAAATCGCCGTATTCGTCGAACGCGGAGCTCACGCCGAAATAAAGCGTGGAGTAATCGATGCCTTCCGGGCGCGCGAGCGTAAACGCGATATTGTACTTGCCGTATTGTTCCGAAAGGGCGGAAACGACGGCCGCCCGCTGTTCGCCCGAAAACGCCGGATCGGCCACGGAGAGGTCGAACGACAATTCCAGGTCCGAATTGCTGTAGCGGGCCAGTTCCTCCCCGTCGAAGTCCAGATAAACATACTGCGTCGGCTGTGTTGCGTTCACGCTCAGGATCAGATCGCCGCCGTTCAGGTTCAGCGAGTATTCCCTGTTGCCGACCACCACGGACCGGTCCAGCGAAAGCGAACCGAAATCCGCGACGGAATTGTACACCGAAATCGTCTTCGTCTCGAATCCCCACGCATTTTCCGCGAGCTTGTAGTCGCCGTAATCCTGCGAATCCGAGACGGGGAGCGTGAAAGATGGACAATCCGGCGTTTCGGCGAGACCGGCCAGATTGACCAGCGCGCTTTCATTTCCGGGCGAGATCACCGAAAGATCGAGTTGCAGCTCGGCGCCGGGATCGAACGTAATGCCATGACAGTCGACATACCCAGTGACGATGCCGCCGCTGGAGATCACGGCCGACTGGACCGTCCCGCCGGACCCGAGTTCCAGCCTGCCTCCGGCATAAACCGTGATATCGGTCGCCGTGCCGTTGGAGGCAACGAACATATTCGCGCCGGAATTGACCGTGGCGTCGCTTGCGGAACCGCCGGACCCGACCTTTAAGCCGCCTCCGGCATGGATCGTGACACCGGTCGCTTTTCCGCCGTCTCCGACCATCGCGCTGCCGCCGTCGTTGACCGTGGCGTCGCTTGCGGAACCGCCGGACCCGACCTCCAGGCTGCCTCCGGCATGGATCGCGACTCCGGCCGCTTTCCCGCGGTCCGCGACAATCATGCTGCCGCCGTCGTTGACCGTGGTGCTGTCCGCCCGCCCGTCGTCGGAGACCGTGAACTTGCCGCCGTCGTTGACCGTGGTGTGATCCGCCTGACCGCCGCGGACGTAGAGTCCGCCGTTGAAGTCCAGAGTGGCACTCGTCGCGGTCGTACTCGAGTGGACCGTGGCATAGCGTCCGTAGTTCAGCACAAGTCCGCTGAGCGTGTTGGAGAGGAACGTAACGGTTGCGCCGCCGTCGACTTCGACATATCCGCCGTTTTCCAGAATCCCGGTTGCCGTGCCGCCCGCGGAGACATACATGGATCCCCCGCAATTGACCGTGGCGCCGTTCGCCATGCCGCCTTCGGACACCTCGAACTCGCCGCCGTTGACCGTGGTGCTGTCCGCCGTGCCCCCGCTGTAGACGCGGAGACTGCCGTATTCGTTGACCGTGGTACTGTTCACAATCCCCCCGCTGTGGACGCGGAGACTGCCGTATTCGTTGACCGTAGCGCTGTTCGCCGTCGTGCCGGAATGAACGGTGGCGGATGCTTCGGAAAGGACCAGTCCGCTGAAGCTGTTCGAGACAAAAGAAACAGTCTCATCATCCTCGAAATCCACATACCCGCCATTTTCCACGATCCCGGTCGCCACGCCTCCATAATAAACATAAAGTTCGCCGCCGGAGGCAAGCATGATATTGGTTGCCGTGCCGCCTCCGGAGACTTGGAACTCGCCTCCGTTGACCGTGATGCTGTCCGCCGTCCCGCCGTCCTCAATAATCATGCCGCCGCCGTTGACCGTGGCGCTGTTCGCCGTGCCGCCGGAAGAAACAGCAAAAGTCCCGCCTTCGTTGACCGTGGCGCTGTTTGCCGTGCCGCCGTCCCGGACATACAGATTGCCGTAGTAGTTGACCGTGGTGCTGTCCGCCGTCCCGCCGTTCATCACGTACATTTCGAAGTTGTCGTCAAGCGTTTTGCCGTCCATGACGGAGGCGCTGGACAGCAGCTTGTTTCCCGAGCCGAAATAGACGCCGGAATACTCACTGGCGAATGTCACATATCCTCCTTCATAGACATTGACATATCCTTCGCAGGGCGTCCACACGATATTCGTCGCCGTACCCCCGCTGTAGACAAGCAGGCAACCGCCGCCGGTCATGATGGTGCCGTCCGCCGTCCCGCCGTCCCGGATATGCATGCTGCCGTCGGCGTTGACCGTGACGCTGTTCACCGTGCCGCCGAGGACGGATATGACACCGTCGACATCGATCGTGGCACTGTTCACAATGCCGCCGGAAGAGACGTACAGGAACCCCCAGCCTTTGACCGTGGCGTCGATCGCCGTCGTACCGGAGTGAACGGTCGCGGAAGCCTTGGAAAGAACGCATCCGCTGAATGCATGTTCGACAAAGGAGACTGTCGCGCCGTTCGCGACGTACACATATCCCCCGTCTTCCACGATTGCCGTGGCCGTGCCGCCGGAATAGATGCGGAGATAACCGCCTTCGTTGACCGTGGCGCTGTCCGCCGTACCGCCGGAGGAAATGTACATGTTGCCGCCTGAGTTGAGCGTCGTGCAGTCCGCGATGCCGCCGGAGGAAACATACACTCGCCCGCCGGAATTGGCGGTGGTATTTTCCGCTATGCCGCCGTCAAGGACGGTCATGGAATCGTTTTCGAGATTGATGCCGCTTTCGACATCGCCGCTGGATACAACGTACGCCATTATGACTTGCCTTTCGCCGTTCGTTGTTGTAATCAATTATAACCCATTCGTTACTATAGTCATAATTGAGGAAATATCAAGCAGTTTTTTCCAAAAAGAAAAACTTTCCCCGAAAAAAGAGAAAGGGCGCGTTTGCATCCCCGCTTCGCCGGGGTCGCATTCGCGAACATCGGCGAATTCGTTCGCACGAGTCCGACGTTTTACAGTAACGCGAGCCGCAGGAGGGCAAGCCTTCTCTGAATGAGTGCCGAAACATCATCAGCCCCCCACTCACGGAGGACTTGTCCTCGCTTTTGAGCCATTTTTCTTTGATATTACACGCGCGCCCTTGAAATATCGCCCGAACCGTGCTATTTTATCTGCGGATTTTTATCAAAAACACTCCGGGCCGCGTTTCCGGCCCGCCCAACAGACAGGTTTTCCGTACCATGATTATCATTTTGAAAGAAAACGCCGATGCGGCGCAGTTCGACGCGCTGAAACAATGGCTCACCAAACAGAACGTCACGCTCCACATCAGCGAAGGCATCCAGCAGACCATCATCGGGCTCATCGGCGACACCTCGCACATCGACCTCGACATCATCAAGCAGTTCGACATCGTCGACGACGTGAAGCGCATCCAGGAGCCGTTCAAGAACGCCAACCGCAAATTCCATCCGCTCGACACGGTCGTGAACGTCGGGTCTGGCGGCGTGAAGGTCGGCGGAGGCGGATTCGCGGTCATCGCGGGCCCGTGCTCCGTCGAGAACGAGGACCAGATCATCGCCGTCGCCGAAGCCGTGAAGAAATCCGGCGCGAACATGCTCCGCGGCGGCGCGTTCAAGCCGCGCACGTCCCCCTACTCCTTCCAGGGGCTCCGCGCCGAAGGCCTGAAACTGCTGCTCGAAGCAAAGAAAATCACCGGCCTGCCTATCGTGACCGAACTGATGGACCTCTCCCAGCTCGAGCTCTTCGCCGACGTGGACGTGATCCAGATCGGCGCGCGCAACATGCAGAATTTCGAGCTGCTGAAGCAGATCGGCAAATGCGACAAGCCCATCCTCCTGAAGCGCGGCCTCGCGAACACCTACCAGGAACTCCTCATGAGCGCCGAGTACATCATGGCGTCCGGCAACAAGAACGTGATCCTCTGCGAACGCGGCATCCGCACGTTCGAGACCTACACGCGCAACACGCTCGACATCTCCGCCATCCCGGC
>JAEEQN010000037.1 GCA_016285345.1 Victivallales bacterium
CGGGAGCACCGCCGCCGAAGCCGCCCATGCCGCCGCCGAAGCCGCCCATGCCGCCGCCGAATCCACCGAAGCCGCCCATGCCGCCGGCAGGAGCGCCACCGGCCGCGGGAGCGTTACCGGCGGGAGCCGCACCGGCACCGGCCGCGGGAGCCGCAGCACGCGAAGCATCACGCTTCTGCGCGAAGAGCCAGGTCCAGGTGTTCTTGTCCGCGTAGGCGTTGTCCCACGAATTGTGGCCGACGCCGGGGTATTCCGTGTACGTGACATTGCCGCCGGCGTTCTTCAGCATGTCGTAGAACGCGCGGGTGCGGGCGGGCTGGACCGTCGTGTCCGCCGCGCCCTGATGGAGCTGGGTCGGGATCTTGACCATCTTGTCGGCCTGAGCCTGGGAACCGCCGCAGCAGATCGCGACGGCCGCCGCATAGAGGTCGGGCCTGCGGGCGCACATTTCGAGCGTGCCGATGCCGCCCATGGAGAAACCGGTGATATACACGCGGTCCGGATCGGCGTTGTATTCCTTGATCTTCGCATCAATGAGCTGCGGAAGGATGTCGATCGCGGCGGAGCCGTCTTCGGGGAGACGTCCCATGCCGCCCCAGGACTGGCTGCTCGGGCACTGCGGCGCGAGCACGATGACCTTGCGGCTCGGATCGGACTTGATCGCGGAAATGATGGCGGGGAGGCCCAGACGGACCTGGCTGGCGTTGTCGGTGTCATTGCCGCGTTCGCCGCCGCCGTGGAGGAAGAGCAGGATGGCGGGCTTGCCGGAGGCGTTCATGTTGTACGTGCCTTCGCAATACCAAACCTTGTTGCCTGCATCGTTTTTGTATTCAAGCTGTTTCAGGTCGTTGTCCTTGATGATCTGAAGGTCGCGGGCGCGCTGGCCGTTGTTCTGGCCGCCCTGAGCGCCTTGGCGCTGCGGACGCTGGCCCTGGCCCATGCCCTGACCGGCGGGACGATTGCCGCCCTGGCCCATGCCCTGACCGGCGGGACGATTGCCGCCCTGGCCCATGCCCTGACCGCCGCCGAAGCCGCCCATGCCGCCGCCGAAGCCGCCCATGCCGCCGCCGAAGCCGCCCATGCCGCCGCGACCTGCGGCAGGCTGAGCGTTTCCATCACCCGCGAGGCGTTTTACCTGCACCATGCAGCGCTCGGCCAGTTCATCGTTGTAACCTTTCAGCACGCGGGCTGCCGCGGCAAACAGGGTAACTTCATTGCGGCTTATGCCACGACCACTACCTCTGGTGAACGCCCACATATCGTCGGGGTTGCCGCTGCGCTTGCCGTCTTCGGAGATCTCGAACCGTTTCAGGCTGGGATCATACTGCAGACCGTCCGTGATGGTGGCTGCATCGCCCAGATGCTGGTAGTTGTCAAGGACCGAGTTGGAGAGCGTCATCGCGAAGTGTCCGAGCTGTTCGGCCTGGGCAAGGAAGTTCAGCACGCTGTGTTCGATGTACTGCAGGATATCGGGCTTGCCGTCCGGACGGTGCAGGTCGACATAACGCTGTTCCTCGCTCACGAACGTTTCGTCACGGTCGTCGTGGAAGAGTTCCCAGGCCATGATCAGACTGTTGAGCATATTCGAGGTGGCGCCGATTTCGATGTCGAAGTCGCCCGCGTCGAAGAACCCGCCCACGTTCAGGCCGGGGATCAGCTCGTAGGGCTTGTAGGGGGTGCCGTCGGGCTTTATCGCGGTCTCCTGCCCCTGGAAATGTCCATCGAAGTGATCGCTCGGCGGAGCCTGCATGTAGCCTTCCTTGAAGGGTTCGCCGTGCCAGATGCGGTACGCCTCGTTGACCGTCATGTGGTTCATGTGAATGGGGAGCCACACGTCGCTGGTGGCGTCGGTGATCGCGTCGTATACGGAATCGTTGATGATGAAGTTTCCGGCCTTGTGGTCGCCGTACTTGATGTAGTAGATGCCGGGCTCCTTCACGGAGCTGAAATCGAACCGCACGTAGTTGTACTTGTAGAAGTCGCCCCATTCCTTTGCCTTGCCTTTGTAGGCCAGCGTCTCGGTGCCGTCCTCGTTGATCTTCCAGAGCTCGGCGGTCTCAAGCGGCTTGTCGTTTCTGTCAAGCTCGATCACGGCCACCTTCGGCTGATCGGGGACATATCCCACCTGGGAATAACCGATATTCGGTTCGCGGATCCAGCCGGGGACGGCGTTCGGTTCGACGATCCAGGTCATCACCTTGCCGGTCTTTCCGGCGGGAAGCAGAGTGCGCAGAGTGTACCAGCCGTTCTGTGCGACGATACGGCCGTCGAAGAGCTCCATCGGGCAATCCGACGTGATCTTGATCATGCGTTCGGGCGCGTCGGGCGCGATCACGAACGTTTTGCCAGATTCGAGCGGCAGCGGATCGACGAACTTGCCGGTATCGCGGTCGTCGTAGGTGCGGAATCCCTTGTACTGACGCGCCTTCTCCTCGTTCGGCAGGACCTCGGTCTTGCTGACCGCATAACGCGGGAAACGGTTGATGCGGCCGTCCACGATGTAGGTCTTACCCCAGTACTGGGACGGGATAAATTCCAGGTTGAAGCCGGCTTTGCCGACCACGGACTCGGGCAGCGGCTCGTCCAGATAGAGGGCGAGCTCCACTGCATTGCCCTTCGGCGTGACCACGACGCGCGAGGCGAAATTGTAGTCGTTGAAGCGCATCTGGACTTCAATGGACTTGTCCGCCTGGTTCACTCTGCGCGTCGACTGCGGCACCAGGTCCCACTGCTCGGGGGTCTTGGAGAGTCTGACCGCGCCGCCCTGAACGGTGCGCACGCCGTGGTGGATGATCTCAATGCCGGCATTCTTCTCGTCGTTGAATCCGCCGGTGAAGGCGTTGCTGAACACCAGGACATTGACGCCCTGCCGTTCGAAATAGCCCTTGTCGTTCAGGACAAGGCCCTGGTTCTGCTGTTGCGTCTGGCTCTGACCGGACTGCTGTCCTGAAGCCGGAACCTGTGCCTGGGCATAAACGGCAATCGCGGTCAACGCGATGGCGAGGAGGGGGGAACAAGAGCGCATATTCATGCTGATGGTCCTTATGAGGCGGAAACCGCCATGTTTTGAGGTTATTATTGGTAATGGATGTACTTGTTTTTTTCGATTAACATATACATATACTCCGTTTTGTCTCAAAAATCAAGCGAAAACGGAAAGGATTTACCAGTTTTTTGAGCAAGAAAGGCGGAAACGGGAAGCGATGCGCACAAAAAGGACGGCTGCGGTCCGGCGTGCCCGAACCCGTCCGGGCAGGCGTTCGGCGCATCCCATACATCAATTCGGAGTCATTTGTTTTAGTTTTTCTCTAAATCCGGGCTTGATTTCGCGCGCATGCGGGTGTATATTCAAGCGATAACACAGCAGGCACTTTGTTTTTGAGGCGAAATGAACATGGCGAAAAAGAAACCGTTCCCCGTGAAACGCGCCGTCGCGGCGCTGATGTTTGCGATTATTCTGGCGCTGGGCTGGCGCTACCCCCTCCTCGCATACTGCATGTTTCTCAACGTAGCGGTGGGTATCTACGGCGCGCTGCGACACGGCGGACGGCACGGATGCGGCACGTTCTGCCCGCGCGGCGCGTTCTACTCGTTCCTGCCCGACACAGGGCGGAAGCTCCCCGCCGGACTCCTGGCGCGCAGGACATCCATCATCGTCATGGTCGTGATGCTCCTCGGACTGGCGCTCTGGCTCCGTCCGACCTCGATCCGCGCCTGGGGGATGCTTTTCTACATCATGATTGTCATCACGACGACGGTCGGCCTCATCGGCTGGCTGGTCTTCAACCGCTACTTCTGGTGTTCGATCTGCCCGATGGGAAAGATCTACAAGACGATCCGCCCGTGCCGGAGCGGCATCCGCGTCGCCGACTCGTGCGTGAAGTGCGGACTCTGCGCGAAAGCCTGCCCGTTCGGTTTCTTCCCGCCTGAATCGGCAAAGGACGGCCTCTTCCGCGACCCAGACTGCATGCACTGCCGCCGCTGCATCGAACACTGCCCCAGGCACGCGCTCGCCATGGAAAGTCCGGTCCGGTCAACGGAGGACAAATGAAAAACTGGTTGATACGGATCGCTTCTGTCCTGCGCCTTCGCGCCCGGTTCAGAGCGCTCAGGAAATCGTTGTATTGGGTATCGTTTGTGGGTTTGGCGCTCGGTGTGCCATGGTGCGCCGGAGCACTTTTCCATGCCTTCGACATGCCGGTCTTCTTTGCATGGTTCGGGTTCATCGCGTTACTTGCATCGCTGGCGGTTGCCCTGTTTTTCCGCTGGGGACTGCTGGCGGCGGCGCTGATCGAGATTTTGCTCACCGGGGTATTCTGCCTCATCACTCCGGAAGAACGGTTCCGCCATACCCTTTGGCAGACTCCCTGGCGACATGCGCTGGAGGTGAACAGACTTGACGATGGAAGATATGAGCTTCTCAATGTGCGGGATTTTGTCTACCGCTCCGAAACCGATTTCGACGTCCAGTACCGCACCATGACCGTCGACCCGGAGAAGATATCCTCGATCGACGCCGTTTTTTCGCATTGGGACAATCAGGAGGGCATCGCCCACTCCATGCTCGGGATGAACTTCGCGGACGGCGAAACGGTCGTGATCTCGCTGGAAACCCGTCTGCCGGAGGGCGCGGACCAGAACGGCATCGACGGGCTCTACCGCCGTTACGGGCTCGCGATGCTCGCCGGAACGCCGGACGATTTCTACGGGCTGCGCGCCGACCACCGCGGGGAAACGCTCTACGTCTACCGGCTGAATATGGATCGACAGGATCTGCACGACACGGTCCTTTCGATCTTCGAACGGGCGGCGGTGCTCCAGCGGAACCCGCAGTTCTACAACACCCTCTCCCACAACTGCACGACCGGACTTCTGCCGATGCTGCCGGGCGCGGTGGACCTGACGAGCGGAGACATCCGCGTGCTCCTGAACGGTTTGGCGGTCCAGCTGCTCTTTGAGAAAGACATGGTCGTCCGCCGCGAAGGAGAAAGTTTCGGTTCGATCCGGGCGCGTTCGCTCGTGCCGGGGCTTTGCAGCGGCAAAAACGCGCCGCCCGCGCATTACGGCGGAGAATCGGAGGCGCGCTGGCTGCGCGAACGCTGACCGTCCGCCGCATCCCCCCTGTCCTCTGCGCTGGGGAGACCGACCACGAAAACAAACTTAGCTTTGAGGAGATACGTACATGAAAAAGAGTTTCGGACACGGTGACCGTCCCGTTCGTTTCCGCATGAAACAATTCGCATTGCCGGCAATGGCGGCGGCATGGCTGCTGCTGACTTCATGTTCTTTTATGCAAAGCCGCGAAGTGACGATCTCGCCCGCGTCGGCGTCGGAGATGGAGCAATACTACCAGGACGAATCCTTCTCCCGCGAGGGGCTGTCCTTCGAATCCGAAAACTTCCTGCGCGGCAACATGGAGCAGATCGACTACGAAAAGGACCCCGTGGCGGCCCTGCACAAGCTAAACGAGTATTATGCGATCTCCGACGATCCGAAATTCCTGCGGATCGCGGCCGACCTCTGCCGCTGGGCCGCGCTGGATTCGGGCGACATGGAATTCGCCATCCGCGGCCATCTTTCGGCGCTCTACTACACGAAAGCGGCGTTTGCCGCCTGGCCGAAGGAAGACAATGCTCCGGTCAACGATTTCGCCTCCTTCCGCATGATGCAGATCTACAACGACGCCTGCCGCGGCATCTTCAGCTATCTGAAGGCGCACAAGCTGCTTGCGAACAACGCCTTCAGCCTGCTTGACCTGGAGGACCGGCGCTATTTCTTCGAGAAGCCGTTCTATCATCTGTCCGTCCCCGACGACACGATCGAGGACTTCTCCCTGTGCTCCGATTACTCCGTCAAGGCGCTGATGCAGAAGAACCGCCAGCCCGGCGTCGGTATCCCGCTGGTCGGGTTTCTTGCGCCGCAGGAGACGCACAAGATTCTGAAAAGTCCGAGGGGCCTGACGATCCCGGTGACGCTGATCGTGGAACTCAAGGAAAACGACTCGAACGAGATGGAAGTGAGGCTGGACTATCTGGACACTTCCCTGGAGGAAACAGCCCCCTCGGAGCTCGCCTTCCTGGCGGAAGACGATGTCCCGCTTGCGCTCGACTTCTCCACCCCGCTCGCCTGCTTCCTGGACAGCCTGCCCGACCGCAACCTGATCTCCGTCATGCTGGAATCCGACCGGCAGGAGGACAACTCCGGGCTGTTCCTGATCGAACCGTACCATCCGGGCAAGATCCCGGTGCTCTTCATCCACGGGCTGATGTCCAGCCCCGACACATGGGTGCAGATGATCAATTCACTGAAAAACGACCCGGTCATCCGCAAGCGCTATCAGTTCTGGTTCTACTCCTTCTCCAGCGGCATGCCGATCCTGGCGACCGCCGGCAATCTGCGCCGGATCCTGCTTGCCGCGCGGGAGGAACTCGGGACCACGGAGGAAGCGCGCGAGAATTTCGACAAGATGGTCCTGATCGGGCACAGCATGGGCGGTCTGGTCTCCCGTACGCTGCTCCAGGGCGATCCGCACTACATGGTCGAGACGGTGACGCAGCGGACATGGGACGAGATAACGGCATCTCTCTCGGAAGAAGAATTGGAAGCGGTCGAGACATTCGCCGTCCTCCCGCCGTTGCCGTTCGTCAACCGTGTCGTTTTCATGGCCGTGCCGCATAGAGGTTCCGAAATGGCGAAGTGGTCGCTCGCACGCGTCGGCTCGCGGCTCGTCAGCCTCCCGAAAACTCTGCGGGAAAAACTCCCTCTCTTCGCCCGTGTATTTGAAAAAATCAACAAAGAAAAGTATGAGGAGCTTGAACGATTACACCGCGAAAGAGGAGATAAAGACGACCAGCCTTCCGTCTCCGGACTCTATGACCTTGACCCGGATTCCCTCTTCATTCAGGCCCTCGCGGACTCCCCCATGAAAAAAGGGCTCGTCTATCATTCGATCATCGGCGACCAGGAACGCGCCGATCATCCGGGCGGAACAGACGGCGTGGTGCCGTATTCCAGCAGCCATCTCGACAATGCCGCGAGCGAAGTGATTGTCAAATCCGGGCACAGCATCCACCGCAGTCCAGCCGCCATGCGCGAACTGCTCCGCATCCTGCGCCTGCATCTGCGGGAACTTGAGGAGAAATGACCGCCCCCGGCCCCTCTTTTCACAATAGGAACCACAATCCGAACGTACCAGGAAAGGATAAACGCAATGAAAAAGTATTTCGGTGTCAAAAACCGGAAGATGAAAACGGCTGAAGCAAGCTCAGGCTTCGCGGCGGCATGGTTCCTTTCCGCCGCGCTTCTGCTCCTGCCGCTCATTGCGTCATCGTGTTCCGATGAACCGCCGCCGGACACCCCAGGCAAACCCGACCGAGACCGCCCGGAATCATCCGTCTCCCAGCCTGTTCAGTCCGCCGCGCACGCCGGGGAAATTGAGCAGCCCCTGCCCCGGACGCAGACGCCCGCCGGGGATGCGGCATCGAACGCGGGAACGGTATCGAACGCGGAAACGGCATCGAACGGGGGAACTGTGGTCTTCCCCGCCAACGACGCCGGAACACGGACCAACCGGTATTACGGCAAGGAGAGCGTTTACAGCGACGGGAATTCCACGCCGGACAGCGTGGCGCTTCTGCACATCCCCGACACCGACATCGTGGATTACGTCGTCCCGGAGGGATACACCGCGATCTCCTCCGAGGTGTTCAAAAACTGCAAAAAACTGGAATCCATCACGATCCCCGACTCTGTCAAAACGATCGAGGGGGGGGCGTTCAACGAACACAAAACGCTGAAACGGGTTTCGCTTCCGGCCGGCATTTCCATCGGGGGCAGAGCGTTCTACCATTGCGAGTCGCTGGAAAGCGTCACGGTCAGGAAAGACTCCGAAGGCAAATCCGCCCCGGAAAACGCCGAAATCGGGGATGAGGCGTTCGCGGAATGCCGCAAACTGACGCACATGGAAGTCCCCGGCGGCATGAAGACAATCGGTGTAAGGGCGTTTGACTTGTGCCAGGCCATGAAAACGATCGAGATCCCGGACAGCGTGGAGAAGATCGAATGGTGCGCATTCAACCATTGCAATGCGCTGGAGGAGGTTACGCTGTCCGCCAATCATCCGGTCTCCATCGGGCACAATGCGTTCCGCTACTGTTACGCCCTCAGGCATTTCAGGTTTCCGCCCGGCGTGACACAGATCGAGGAATCGGTTTTTGCCGCCTCGGGATTGCAGAGCGTCGAACTTTGCGATGGGATGAAAGCAATCGGAGAAGATGCGTTCGGTGGGTGCAGGAAACTGCGTGAGATCAATCTCCCGGACACTCTGGAAACGATCGGATATGGCGCGTTCCGCGACTGCAATTCTCTGAATATCCCGTCCATGCCTGCAAACATGAAAAAAATAGGAAACGAAGCGTTCCTGAAAACAGATGAGCTGCCATTGGAGTCTTTGGTAAAGATTGTTTTAGAATCGGACACAGGCGGATCGCCGCTGTCCCCGAACCCGAATCGGCCCGAAACCGTCCTTCCTGATCGGATCGAAACATTCGCCCCGGCGTTTGACCTTTCCCAAAGAAAACTCGCTTTTTCCCCCGGAAATACACGCTACCATTTCACGGAGGAAGGCGTCCTGATCGACAACGAAACGAAGACGCTGCTCCGGGCGCCCCTGCTGCTTGATGGGCATTATACGATCCCGGACGGCATCCGGGCGATCGGCCCCTGGGCGTTCCGCGGATGCCGCATAAGGGGCGTCACGATCCCGGCGAGCGTGACAAGCATCGGAGCGGGAGCTTTTTCCAAAACCTGCCTTGAAGAGGTCTCGATCCCGGCGAGCGTGACGGAGTTCAGAGAAGAAGAGCTGGTCTCCGGCCTGACGATACCCCGCCAGTATGTGCTTGACAACCAGAATATCCCTCTTCTGGATTTTGAGCAGGGAGTATTCGCATACTGTCCGGCTCTGAAACGCGTGACTCTGCCGGAAACGATGAAGACGATCCCGACCGCCATGTTCAGTAATTGCGGATCGCTGGAGGAGATCGACCTTCCCGACGGGCTCGCCGGGATCGGGCGATGCGCGTTCATGAGCAGCGGCCTGAAGGAGATCGTGATCCCCGAAAGCACAAAAACCATCGCGAAGAACGCGTTTTACGGCGCTCCGTGCGCGCAGAAAGTCCAGAACCAGTACAAGCAACTCATGGAGTGACCCGTGCCGTCCAGCAGAGAATACCTGACATTTGTCCTGGATCAGCTTTCCGGGCTGAAGGATGTTTCCCACCGCGCGATGATGGGCGAATACATCCTGTACGTCCGCGGGAAAGTCGTCGGCGGCATCTACGACGACCGCCTGCTCGTCAAGCCGACGCCCGCCGCGCTGGCGCTCCTGCCGGACGCGCCCCGCGAACTGCCCTACCCCGGCGCAAAGGAAATGCTCCTGGTCGAGGACGTGGACAACGGCGATTTCCTCCGCGAACTGTTTCGCGCCATGGGGAACGAACCGGAAACGAAGAAAACGGGAAAGTGAATAGCAAATGAGCACGATTGAAACCGAACGGCTTGTCCTGCGTCCGTTCCGCGAAAGCGACGCGGCCGATGTCCTGGAATACCGGAGCGGACCTCTGCCGCACTGTTTCGCCAGCCTGAAGCTCGACGATCCCGACGAGGTGCGGGCGGAGGTGGTGAAACGCGGCGCCGATACCGAATACTGTTTCGCCATCGTGCTGAAGGAATCCGGCAAGGTGATCGGGGAGATCGACGCCGAGCCGTCGACCTACGAGCCGCCCGGACTGCGCTCGAAGAAAACGATGCCCCTGCCGACCCCGGACACCTACAGTCCGTGCTGGATGCTGAATGCCTCGTTCCATGGGAAAGGGTACGCGTACGAGGCGGCGTATGCGTTCTTCGATTATCTCTTCACGCGGAAGGGCGTGCGCCGCATCTTCGCCTATGCGGACGACTATAACGTGCGCAGTCAGCATCTCTGCGAGAAGCTCGGGATGCGCCGCGAAGGACTGTTCACGGAGTACGTTTCTTTTGTCAGGGACGCCGAGGGGAATCCCGTCTACGAAAACACATTCCAGTACGCTATCCTGAAAAAAGAATGGATGAACCGTCTCAACAGCAAAACATGAACTTGATCCGCCCTGCCCTGCCGCACCGGCGGAGAACCAATATCAAACCAACATAAAACACTGCAGCCCATGCAAGAAGGAGGACTGACACCATGAACACAACCGGAACAGAATACCATGTCAGCAAAACAGGTTCCGACCGCAACCCCGGAACGGCCGCGCAGCCGTTCGCCACGATCCAGCGCGCGGCGGACCTGGCGATGCCGGGCGACACCGTGATCGTGCACGCGGGCGAATACCGCGAATGGGTCGACCCGAAGAATGGCGGCACCTGCGACCGTATGCGCATCACGTACAAAGCCGCCGAAAACGAGCATGTCGTAATCAAGGGGTCGGAACAGATCACCGGATGGGTGCGCGAGGGAGACGGCACGGTGTGGAAGGCCGTGGTCCCCAATACGCTGTTCGGCGATTTCAACCCGTTCGACACGTGGCTTTACGGCGACTGGATGGTGTCGCCCATGTACCCGACCATTCACCTGGGCGAAGTCTACCTGAACGGCAAATCCTTCTTCGAGGCGACCTCGCTGGAGGCTGTCAGAAAAGCCGAAAAGCGGACGACGGGGCACAATTATCCGTGGAAGACATACCGCGAACCGATCGCGAATCCCGAGGACACGGTCTATCAGTGGTACGCCGAGGTCGACGCGGACAACACCGTCATCTGGGCGAATTTCCAGAGCGCGGACCCCAACGCGGAACTCGTCGAGATCAACGTCCGCAAATGCGTCTTCTACCCGAGGCAGAGCGGGAAGGACTACATCACGGTCTCCGGGTTCGAACTCGCGCACGCCGCGACGCCGTTCGCGCCGCCGACCGGCGACCAGCCCGGCCTGATCGGGCCCCACTGGAGCAAGGGATGGATCATTGAAAACAATCACATCCATGACGCGAAGTGCTCCGCCGTGAGCTTGGGAAAAGACGAGAAAACAGGCGACAATTATTTCACGAAGACCAGGCGGAAACCGGGCTACACCTGCCAGTTCGAATCGGTCGTGAAGGCACTGCTCCTCGGCTGGAACCGCGAGAACATCGGTTCGCACATCGTGCGCGACAACGTGATCCACGACTGCGGACAGAACGGCGTCGTGGGGCACATGGGCTGCATCTTCAGCGAGATCAGCGGCAACGAAATCTACCGGATCGCCACCAAGCACGAGTTCTTCGGCTGGGAGATCGGCGGGATCAAACTGCATGCACCGATCGACGTCCGGATCACCGGAAACTACATTCACGACTGCACGCTCGGCACCTGGCTCGACTGGCAGACACAGGGCACCCGGATCAGCGGAAACCTTTACTGCAACAACGAGCGCGACCTCATGGTCGAGGTGTCGCACGGCCCGTACCTGGTCGACAACAACATCTTCGCGTCCGACTACAGCTTCGAAAACATGTCGCAGGGCGGCGCGTACGTGCATAACCTCGTTCTCGGCAATACCCTGCACAGATGTGTCCTGAACCGTTCCACGCCGTATCACTTCGCCCACAGCACCGCGCTCATGGGGACCTCGTTCATCTACGGCGGCGACGACCGTTTCTATCAGAACATCTTCGTCGGCGGGGCCGACAAACACGGGCAGACGGACTGCGTCTTCACCGGCACGGAGGCGTTCAACGGGCACCCGGATTCCTACGAAAAATACATCGACGGGATCAAGGCGGCGTTCCCGCAGAAGGGCATCCCCGGCGACGAAAATCTCTACATCCAGGTGGCGCAGCCGGTCTATATCGCACGGAACGTCTACGGCAACGGCGCGGAGCACTACGACGGGGAACAGGATTTCTCGGTCAAGGAAGGCGGCTGGAACGTCCGCATCGAAGCGGACGAGCCGGATTCCGACCCGAACCTGCCCGCCGTGGAGTTCATCAGAAAGAGACACGGATTCGTGTATCTCGAACTGGATGCCGATGATGTGATCCTCAATCAGAAAACGGCGCTCATGACGACGGCGGATCTGGGCGAGACGAGAGTGTCGGAAGCGTTCTTCGAGAACCCGGACGGCACGGACATCGCCATCGACCACGATTACCTTGGACAGCTCCGCACGGACGGAAACAACCCCGCCGGTCCGTTCGCCAAGCTGAAACCAGGCAAAAACCGCCTGTGCATCTGGTAACTGACCCCGGAAAGGAGCCTGAAGGATGAACGAAAACGATACGAACGTCGAGCCGACCGATTTCTGGTATATCGACTCGAAATATCACATTCACTGCGAGGAGTACATCGAGTACCACAAGGACGCGATGGACTGGGACCTGGTCTCCCGGTACCAGACGCTCAGCGAACCGTTCATCGAGAAGTTCGCCGACCGGGTGAACTGGAAGAACATTTTCCGGTACCAGAACCTGAGCGACGCATTCCGCGAAAAATGGAAACACAAACTGGCGGAATGAAGCTCCGCCTCTGAATTCGAAATAAGGAAAGCCCTCCGGCCATGTTTGACGGCTTCGGAGGGCTTCTTTGTCTTCAGTCAGACAGACGGGACGATCAGTTCGCGTCCTCGTAGAAGGCTTTCAGGAGGGTGCGGAGGGAACGCGCCATGACGACGCGGTCCTGTTCCGGGATAGTCGCCATGGCCTTCGCCACGCGATCATGCAGGAATTTGGAGAGGACGTCGAGGCGCTTCTTCGCGGACTCGGAGATCGAGAGGTAGACGACGCGGCGGTCGTCCTTCGACGCCGTGCGGCAGACCATGTCGCTCTTCACGAGGCTGTCGACCATCTGGGAGACGCCGCCGGAGGTCACGCCGAGCTCGTCCGCCAGGTCACGGATGCTCACGAGGCCGCCCTGCGCCTGCGCGAGGTAGGTCAACACGCGGATGCGCGAGAACGTGATCTTCTGCCCGGGCGCGATGTCCGGGCATTCCTGAAGGAGCAGGTTCAGCATCTTGGCGTTGTTGCGCAGAATAAGGCGCCACACGTCGCTCGCGATATCGCCGGAATCCGGCACGGGAAACAGAAGATTCGATTCAGGTTTCTTGCTCATAATAGGGTCTCCTTAATCTCTCGGGCGGTCGAGGTGTAAAATGCGTTTGCCGGTCTCGCGGACGCGCTGGAAGAACGCGTACAGGGCCGGGGTGAACATGATGCCGATCAGCGTGGCCATGATCATGCCGGAGAACGTGGTGATGCCGATGGCGCGGCGGCTGCCGGATCCGGCGCCCGTCGCCACGACCAGCGGGAACACGCCGAAGATGAAGCTCCAGGCGGTCATCAGGATGGCGCGGTAACGGAGGCTCGCGCCGCTCAGGGCGGATTCCACGACGCTCTTGCCGTGCTCGCGCTCCTGCTTGGCGAATTCGACCATGAGGATGGCGTTCTTGGAGGACAGGCCGATCAGCATGACCATGCCGAGCTGGGCATAGATGCTGAGGTCGAGTTTGGCGATCTTCAGGCCGATCAGCGCGCCGCAGACGGCGAACGACACGGTCAGCATCACGGGGATCGGGATCGTCCAGCTTTCGTACTGGGCGACGAGGAAGAGGTAGGCGAACATCAGAGCGAGCGCCATGAGGTAGACGATCTGGCCTTCGTTCTGGCGTTCCTGGTAGCTCAGCGCGGTCCATTCGAGGTGGTACTGGTCCGGCAGATGCGCCTTTTCCATCGCGTCCATGATGAGGCGCGAGCTCGATCCGGGCAGGCCGTTCACGGTCAGTTCGGCGCTGGTCATCTTGTTGAAACGGGATATCTGGCGCGGGCCGACGGTATACTTCAGTTCGCCGAACGAGGTCAGCGGGACCATTTCGCCGACGTCGTTGACCACCTGGATCTCGCGGATGTCGTCGAGGGTGGAACGGTAGTCGGCGGACGCCTGCATCTTCACCTTGAAGTTGCGGCTGACCATGGTGAAATCGTTGATGTAGAGCGAAGCGAGCTTGCTCTGGAGGGTGTTGTAGATGCTGATCGGGGAGACGCCGAGGATGTGCGCCTTGTCGAAGTCGATGTCCAGATACAGCTGCGGCGTGTCGGCGTTGTACGGCGTCATGGCGACCGCGATCATGTCGCGATGGCCCATCAGCTCGCGGGTGTAGTTCTTCATCACGTCAGAAAGATCGATGGGGTCGACGTCGCCGATGCCGCATACCTGCGCGCTCACGCCGTTGACCATGCCCAGGCCCATGATGGCGGGCGGGGAGAACACCGTGATGCGGGCGTCCGGGATGGACGCGAGACGTCCCTGGATCTCGGCCTGGAGCGCGCCGAGCTGAAGATCCGGCGTCTTGCGCTTGTCCCAGTGGTCCAGCGCCACGATCGCGATGCCGACGCTTTCGCCGGAACCGGACATCATGCTGAAGCCGGACACATCCAGGATCGAACGGATGCCTTTCACGTCGGCGAGCTTCTCGCGGATGTCGCGCAGGACAGCGTCCGTGCGTTCGACGGACGCGCCGCTCGGGAGTTCCACGTTGCAGAAGAGCACGCCTTTGTCCTCCTCCGGGAGGAACGAGCTCAGGGAGTGCGTGAACATCCAGTAGACGGCGAACAGCACGCCGGCAAACAGGATGATCGCCACGGGCCAGCAGCGCACGAGGAAGCCGGTAAAGAAGAGATATATCTTGCGGCTGAAGTCCAGCACGGCGTTGAACGGGCGGAACAGCAGCGGCACATGGTGGTCCGGGCGGCGCAGCAGCAGGGCGCAGAGGGCCGGGCTGAGCGTCATGGCGATGGTCGTGGAGAGGCACAGCGAGATGCACATGGTGACGGCGAACTGCACGTAGATCACGCCGACCATGCCGCCGTAGAACGCCAGCGGAACGTAGCAGGACACGGTCACGAGCGTGGTGGAGATGATGGCGCCGGTGATCTGGCGCATGGTCTTCTCGGCGGCGGCCTTCGGGCCGATGCCTTCGCGTTCCATCAGCCCCTGGCAGTTTTCGACCACCACGATGGCGTCGTCGCAGAGCGAGCCGACGACCAGGATCAGGCCGAACATCGTCAGGACGTTGATGCTGTAGCCGAGGGCGTAGAGGAACGTCATCGTGCCGATCAGGGCGACCGGGATCGCGACGGACGGAATCAGTGTGGCGCGCCAGTCCTGAAGGAAGATCCAGGTGATGAGAACGACCAGCCCGAGGGCGAGCACGATGGTCGTCACGATCTCCTTCATGGAGACTTCGATGAACTCGGTCGGGTCATAGGCGCTGACCACGCTCACGCCCTTCGGGAAAAGCGTCTTCCAGTGTTCCAGTTCGGCGTTCACGCGGCCGACCGTGCCCATGGCGTTCGCATCCGGCGTGCGGTTCACGAGCAGCGCCACGCAGGGATGGCCGTTGAACACGCTGCGTCCGGCGTAGGAGCTGGAGCCGACTTCGACCTTCGCCACGTCGCTGAGGCGCACGATACTGCCGTCCGAATCATGCCGCAGGACGATGTTCCCGAATTCCTCGGCGGTCACGAGGCGCCCCTTTACGTTCAGCTTGTACGACATGTAGGTGTTGCTCTTCTCCGTGCCGATGCTGCCCGCGGCGGCCTGAATGTTCTGCGACTGCACCGCGCTGGCGATGTCGTTGGTGGAGATGCCGAGTCCTGCCATGCGGAGCGGGTCGAGCCAGATGCGCATGGAGTATTCCTCCAGCGACATCACCTCGGCGGACGACACACCGTCCAGACGCGTGATGGCGTCCTTCACGTTCACGTTGACATAGTTGTTCAGTTCCATCAGGTTCAGCGTCGATTCGTCCGTGGTGAAGGCGTACACGGCAAGGATGTCGTTGCCGCGCTTCTCGACGGTGATGCCGAGCTTCGTCACGTCGGTCGGCAGCTGCGGTTCGGCGCGCTTGATGGCGTTCTGCAGGTTGACCATGGCGATGTCGGTGTCGGTGCCGCTCTTGAACGTCACGGTACAGGAGTAAGAACCGGCGTTGCTGCACGTCGAGGAGAAATACAGCAGGTCGTCCACGCCGTTGATCTGGTCTTCGATCGGCATGGCGACGGTCTGCGCGATCACCTCGCCGCTGGCGCCGGGATACATCGCGCTCACGTACAGCGACGGCGGCGCGATCTCGGGGTATTCCGCCACCGGCAGTTTGAAGAGGCTGATCACGCCCGCCAGGACCATGATCAGGCTGATGACGATCGCGAAACGCGGCCGGTCAATAAAAATCTTGGAAAACATCTTATGCCGCCCCCGTGATCACTTTTTCTCTTCGGGCGCGGGGACGATCTCGTCGCCGGGCATCACTTTGTGCGTACCCTGGGACACGACCTTTTCGCCGGCTTTCAGGCCGGACTTGATCAGCTGATGCGTCTTCGTCATGTCGCCCAGCTCGACCAGGCGGCGTTCGACCTTGTTTCCTTCGCCGACCACATACACAAAAGACGTCTGCGCGTCGTGCAGGACGGCGGACGGCGGGACCGCGGGCATCTTCGTCGCGCCCTTCTTCGAAAGCGTCACGGTGACCGTGCTGCCGGGGATCAGCTTCATGTCGGCATTCGGGAACGACGCGTACACCTGGATGGCATCCGTCTTCACGTTTGCCTCGTTGTTCAGAAACTCGATCATGCCGCCGGTCTTATATTCCAGACCGTTGGCCAGCTTCAGGGAGACCTCGCCGTTTTCCTTCAGCGCGGTCAGGCTGCCGTAGCCGGAGAGGAAGTCGCCCATGCTCATGGCGAACCGCACGCGGATGGGCTGCATCTGAATGATTGTGAGCATCGTGCCGGAGGAAGGCGTGATGTAGTTTCCTTCGGTGAAATTCGTCACGCCGACCAGACCGTCGATGGCGGCGGTGATCGTGGTGTGGTCCAGATTGTACTGCGCCGTGACCAGTCCGGCTTCGGCGGCCGCAAGCTCGGCGCGCATGGCATCCAGCGCGGACTTCGTATTCTCCATGGTGTCCTTGCTGGTGGCGTTCACTTCGTAGAGCATCTGGTTGCGGTCGTAGGTGCTCTGTGCGTATTCCAGCCTCGCCTTGCATTCCGCGATCGTGGCCTCGGCCTGCTTCACGGCGGCCTCGTACTGCGTCTTCTCGATCGTGTACAGCATCTGTCCCTTCTTCACATAGTCGCCGTCGTGGAAGCCGAGCTTCAGAATCTCGCCGGACACGCGCGACATCACGTTCACTTCCGCCTGCGCGACCACCTGCCCCGTGTAACGGCGGCTCTGGACGTTGGCGACTTCCTCGACCTGCACGACGCCGACGACCTGTTTCATGGCGGCGCCGGGCATCTGGGCGAACATGGGGATGGAGAGGGCGGCGAACGCGGCCGCGGTCAAGCTCAAAACGGACTTTTTATTCATGATGAAAGGAACCTCCGGTTCGGTTTTTTCTTGATGATCATATCCTATTAATATATCACACTCTAATCATTTTTTCAAGTCGAATTTATTACAGAATACAAAATCGAAGACAAAAAAGACAAAGAACCGGGAAACTGGTTTGGAAAGAGGATGCCCGCCGCGGTTATGGCGCAAGCAGTTCCGTCAGCGGGTCAAGCTCAAGTCCGGCGATGTACTGCCCGATGTCGGCGCCGGACAGTGCCGCCCGGATCGCGTCGGCGCGGTGCGGACAGCCGTTCAGCAGAACCGCGAGTTCATCGGCCGGAGCAGTCCCGAAGAAATCGCCCCGGAACGCCGCCCGCCGGATGATGCCCGCATGCACGTCCAGGTGCACAGTCACGGTTCCGCCCGGGAACCGCCGCGTGCGCTCAAACGTAAAGTCCGGAGATTCGCCGAAGTTCCACTCCCATGAGCGGTAGCGTTCGTCTGCGATGCGTTCCGCCTCGCGCTTCCAGTTGTCGAGGATCGGGAGCGGTTCCTTCAAATTGAACTGACGGAGAAGTTCGCGTTCCATCGCCGGGCGGAAGGTTTCGCGGGTCAAATCGGGCAGGAATTCGTTCAGGTTCGCCACGCGCGCCCGGACGGACGCCACGCCCTTCGCCTCGATTTTGGCCTGAGGAGGCGTCAGGACCGCCGCCATCGCTTCGAAATCGACGTCGAACAGGAGCGTGCCGTGGAACAGGATGCGTCCGTTGTGAACGCATTTCGCACTGCCGGAGACCTTGCGCCCGTTCACGAGAATGTCGTTGCGCCCGGAGAACTCCGCCTCCACGCCCAGCACCCGCAGCGCGGACAGCACGGGTTCGGCGAACGGTGCGAAATCGATATAACGCTTGTTCGCGTCCGTCTCGAACGCAAAGATGCTGTAATTGAGGTTGCCGAGGTCGTGGTAGACCGCGCCGCCGCCCGTCATGCGCCGCACGACGGCGATGCCGTGTTCGCGGGCGTATGCGGAATCGAACTCGCGGCAGGCGTTCTGGTTGCGCCCGATGATCACGGCGGGACGGTTCCGCCACAGCATCGCGAACGGCGCGTCCGCCTGAGCTGTCATGACCTCTTCCAGCGCCAGATTGTACGCCGGATCGGTCCGTTCGTTCCAGTAATAATCCATGACGCGCTCCGAATACGGCGAAAATCAGACATCCTGCTCAGGATCGTCCGGGATGTCGATCTCCACATCGACCTCCGGCGAGGGAATATCCGGCGCTTCGGACTCTGCGGCCGCGCCCTCGCGTTCGCGGTCCTCGCGGTCGAGTTCGGCGAGGATCTCGTCGACGGGCATGGTGTACTTCTTGTTGTTGTTGCACGCCTTGCAGCAGGGCACGATGTTGCCTTTCGTGCTGTGTCCGCCTCGGGAAAGCGGCACGATGTGATCCATGGTCAGTTCGGACGGGGGAAACTTCCCGCCGCAGTAATGGCACACGCCTTTCTGGATCTGCGCCCGCCACCAGTTGGTGCGGCGGAGTTCGCGCGCTTTAGCGCGTTCCCTCGCGATCTGCGCGGGATCGACCCGCATGTCGAACCAGTCGTCCATCACCCGTGATCCGTATCAGGAGCAGGAATACTTTTCCGCCAGCGCGGACCCGGCCAGGCACAGCAGAAGGATCACCGGCACGACGACCAGACCGCAGGATGCGGCGGCCGCCGCCTGCACGAGGAAGGCCGCACGGAACGACACATGGACGGCCATCTGGACGCGGGCGGGCGAGGCTCCGGTCCGGGAGACCTGGAACACCCAAAGCGCGATAAGGAGGTACACGGCGCACAGCAGGATCGCCAGCAGGCCGAACGCCACCGGAAGGAGCGTGGTCGAATCGCGCAGGAGCCTGATCACGAAGATCAGCGGCACGATGGCGCAGCAGCATGCGCCGGCCAGCATGGTGCGTCCGCCGGGACGCACGATCTTCGACAGCGTCTCGGAGCGCGTGATCTCATTGATGCCGCAGTAATAGAAGAACAGCCCGACGCCGTACAGCACCAGAAGCAGGATGCGGCGGATGGAGATATCGGGCACGATCAGGATGCCCAGCCCGAACGTCAGGTCGCGCATGACCGCCATCATCATGGACATGCGTTTCGGACGGTATTTGACATAAAAATTGTACGTGTAGATACTGATGAGCGCCACCAGCGTGACGAACGTGAAGCGCCACCCGAGGCACAACGCCGGAATGACCGCGGCCAGGAAGCACAGCTGCGACGCATAGGACGCCGCGCGCGGGCTGATCACGCCGCGCGGCAGTGGCCGGTCGGGATGCTGCGTCGAGTCGATCTGGATGTCCGCCAGGTCGTTCGTGATGATGCCGAACAGCGACATGGCGAGCGAGATGAAGCAGACGGCGGCGATGGGGAAATATCCCCTGCCCTGCTGCGCCATGCCGCCCGCGATCAGGAATCCGACCAGCGGGTCGCAGGGAACGGTGAAAAGATGGGGCAGACGGACGAGCTGGAACCAGCCGCGGAGCGTTTCGTGTTTATTGGTGTTTTTCATCTTCGGGGAGTATCCTGAAAAAACGTTTTGCGTTGGATGTCGTCAGGTTCACGGTCTTCTCCATGCTCCAGCCGCGCAGGGCGGCCAGCGAATGGGCGGTCCACGGGAGGAATCCGGGGTGGTTCTCCTGTCCGCGGAACGGAACGGGCGCGAGATACGGGGAATCGGTTTCGAGCAGGAGGCGGTCTTCGGGGTAACGGAGCGCAAGCGCACGGATGTTGTCAGCCTTCTTGAACGTCACCATGCCGCCGCATCCGAAGTACGCGCCGAGCGCTTCGAAACGTTCGAGATCGGCGAGGCTCCCGGCGAAGGAGTGGAGAACGAACTGTCCGCCGTCATGCGCGAATTCCGAAAGCAGACTGTAGGCATCGTCGTAGGCCAGCGTACTGCCGTCGATGTCGCGCGTGTGGACGATCGCGGGCCGGTCCAGACGGAGCGCGAGGGACAGGAAAGAGCGGAAGACTTCAAGCTGTTTTTCGCGCGTGTCGCGTTCGTAGTAGTAGTCCAGACCGATCTCGCCGACCGCGACGAACCGGGGAGCATCGGCGAATGATTCGAACTTCTCCGTTTCGCACGGATGCTTCACGATGTCCAGCGGATGCAGTCCGGCCGCAAAAAAAACGCGGTCAAAATGCGATGCGAACTCCGCGGCGCGGCGGCTGGACTCGAAATCCGAGCCGCACAGCAGAATCCACGGCACCCCGGCCTCCTCCGCGCGCCGGTAGTACTCCGTTTCATCGGGGCATCCGTCGTCGCCGAGGTGGGCATGGGTGTCAAAGAGTTCGAAGTCCTGTGACATCCACTCCGGCATCATTTGTTTTTATTGCGGTTCTTCGCCTCGTTGCGTTCGAGTTTTTCCTCTTCCTCGAGGAACTCGTCGAATTCGTCGAACTCCTCGTCGTAGTCTCTGGAACGCTCGCCGAACGCGGAGTAATCGTCGTCATCGTCGTAGTCGTCGTACCCGTCGTTCTCCTCGTCGTCGGTGTCGCTGAGGATGTTCGACTGCGTCAGGACGGCGCCGCATTCCGGGCAGCACCCGTCCTCGGCTTCCATCTGCTTTTCGTTGATCTCCGTATCGCAGTAGGGGCAGATCATGACCATGGTTACAGTCTCCTTCAATAGGGTTCTATGAAAGCGGTTCGGAAAAACGCCCGTAATTTATACGCGGGATCGTGTTTTGTCAAACCGGTTTGGTCGTTTTTTTCGTTTTTTCAGCGTTTCGCCACGAAATCCGCCCAGTACGGGGAGATCGCGCGGATCTTTTCGATGATGCCGGGCAGGACCTCCACGACCGTGTCGACGTCCTCCTGCGTATTGTAGCGGGAGAAACTGAAACGGATCGCGCCGTGCGCCGCGGTGTACGGCACGCCCATGGCGCGCATCACGTGCGACGGCTCCAGGCTTCCGGTCGTGCACGCGCTGCCGCTGGAGGCGCAGATGCCGTGGATATCCATGTGCATCAGGATGGATTCGCCCTCGATGTACTCGAACGACAGGTTGGTGGTGTTCGGCAGGCGGTGTTCCACGTCGCCGTTCACGCGGACGCTCGGGATGGCCGCGATGAGGCGGTTGTGCAGGTCGTCGCGGAGCTTGCGGACGTAGTTGTTTTCGGTCTCGAAGTTCGCCATGGCGAGCTCGGCGGCCACGCCCATGCCCACGATGTACGGCACGTTCTCCGTCCCGGCGCGGCGTCCGCGTTCCTGGTGGCCGCCGACGACGAACGGACGGAACCGCACGCCGCGGCGCACGTACAGGGCGCCGATGCCCTTCGGGGCATGGAACTTATGGCCGGACACGCTGAGCATGTCGATGTTCATGTCGCGGAGCTTGAACGGGATCTTTCCGGCGGCCTGGACGGCGTCGGTGTGGAAGAGCGCCCCGGCGCGGTGCGCCAGTTCGGCGAGAGCTTCCACCGGGTACAGATTGCCGGTCTCGTTGTTCGCCCACATCACGGAGACGACCGCGGTCTCCTCGTCGATCATCTCGCGTGCGCGGTCCATGTCGAGGCGGCCGAGGCTGTCGACCGGGATCTTCACCACGGTGTAGCCGCGGCGTTCGAGGTCCTTGCCGAGGTTGAGGATGGCCGGGTGCTCGACCGTGGAGATCACGATCTTGCGGCGGCGTTTCGGGCAGACGTCCAGCGCGCTCAGGATGGCGGCGTTGTCGCCCTCGGTCCCGCAGGACGTGAAGATGATCTCGCTCGGATCGGCGCCGAGGAATCCCGCGACTTTCGCGCGGCCCTCCTCGACCACTTTCGCCAGGCGGCCGCCGAACTTATGGATGCTGGACGCGTTGCCGTAGTATTCGGAGAAATACGGCAGCATGGCGGCGACGGCCTCCGGCGCGGTGCGCGTGGTGGCGTTGTTGTCCAGATAGATGACGCGTTCTTCGCCTTTCATGTCACGCCTCCTCGACCACGAGCCGGTCGGACAGGAATTCATGGAGCTTGCCCTGCACGAGTTTCCGCAGGGTCAGCTTGGAGTTCGGGCACGTCGCGCAGACGCCGCGGAGCGTGACCTTCACGACGTCGCCGTCGAGGTCGATCAGCTCGATGCTGCCGCCGTCGCGTTCGAGCGCGGGCTTGATCTCCTTGTCGATCACTTCCTGCACCTTCAGCGCCTTCTTGACGGGCGACAGGGCATCGAAGTCAGCGGCCTGCGGCTTCTCCGCCTCGGCGGGAGCGTGGGCCGTGTGGTTCATCTCGTCGAGGATCTGCTGGATCTGGTCGAGGCAGGTCCCGCACGCGCCGCCGGCCTTGGTGTACTCGGTCACCTGCGCGACGGTGGTGAGGTGGTTCAGGCGGACGACCTTGCGTATCTTCGCATCGGTCACGCCGAAGCACTTGCAGACGATGCGGCCTTCGTGGTCGTCGGGGTCGTCGTTCTTCACTTCGGGGAGCGTGAGGCCGTGCTTCTTCGCGTATTCGCCGAGTGCGGCCTGAAGCGCCTCCATGCCCATCACGGAGCAGTGCATCTTTTCCTCGGGAAGCTCGCCGAGACGGTCCACGATGTCGCGGTTCGTGACGCGCGCGGCCTCCTCGACCGTCATGCCGATCACGATCTCGGTCAGGATGGACGAGCTGGCGATGGCGCTGGCGCAGCCGAAGGTCTTGAACTTGGCATCCAGGATCTTGTGCGTCTTTTCGTCGATCTTGAGGAAGATTCTGAGGGCGTCGCCGCAGGTCATGTTGCCGACCTCGGCCTCCGCGTCGGCGTCGGCGATCTCGCCCACGTTACGCGGGTTCAGGAAATAATCCATGACTTTGTTGTTATAATCCCACATCGGTACTCTCCTTATCGTTAAGCGGTCCGGCTGAAAACCTGATTGACAGCGGGTCCCGCGTTTTGTTCCATTCTGTTCATTTTTCAGTCCGTCAGCGGAGGCCGACGGCCTTACGGACCTCGTCCATCGTGGCATGGGCAAGTTCGGATGCGCGTTCGGCGCCACGCTTCAGGACGGCGTCGACGTAGCCCGGATCGGCGAGCAGCTCCTCGCGGCGTTTGCGCATCGGCGCGAAGAAATCCATGTACGCGTCGAACAGCGCGAGCTTGGCGTGACCGTAGCCGTAGTTTCCGGCGCGGTAGCGCTCCGCCATCTCCGCCTGCTGTTCGGGCGTGGCGAAAAGCTTGTACAGCGCGAAGATCGTGCAGGTGTCCGGGTCCTTCGGCTCCTCCAGCCCCTTGGAATCGGTCTGGATGCTCATGATCTTCTTCCTGATCGCCTTCGGTTCGCCGAAAATCTCGATGGTGTTGTTGTAGCTCTTGGACATCTTCTGTCCGTCCGTGCCGGGCACCACGGCCACTTCGCCGCTGATGTACGGTTCCGGGATCGTCAGGACGTCGCCGTACTGCTGGTTGAACCGGATCGCGATGTCGCGCGTCATTTCGAGGTGCTGCTTCTGGTCCTTGCCGACCGGAACGAGGTTCGCGTGGTACAGCAGGATGTCGGCGGCCATGAGCACGGGGTACGAGAAGAGGCCGTTGTTGGGGGCGAACCCCTTCGCGATCTTGTCCTTGTAGCTGTGGGCGCGTTCGAGCAGGCCGACGCCCGTCTGGCAGTTCAGGATCCACATCAGCTCGCATACCACGTTCACGTCCGACTGGCGGAAGAAGATGACCTTCTCCGGGTCGAGTCCGCAGGCGAGGAAGTCGACCGCCACGCCGCGGACGCGTTCGCGCAGTTCTTCCGGTTTCGGCTGGACGGTCAGCGAATGCAGGTCGGCGATGAAGACGACCGCGTCGTCGCATTCTTCCTGAAGGCGCACGGTCGAACGGATCGCTCCGAAATAATTCCCAATATGGAGGATCCCGGAGGGCTGGATCCCGGTCAAAACTCGTTTCATATTCGTTGTCTTTCTTTCTGTGCCGTTCGGCACGATATGGTCATAAGCCGTCGCCGGAACTTTGAGTTTCCGGCGCGGGATGTTGTTCCGCGTTTGGTGTGTCAGCGGTCGGCGCGGAAACGGATTCCGCGGACTGGCCGGATCTTTTGAGAAGCTCGGAGCTCAGGAAAACGGCGGTCGGGGCGTCCGCCCCGCCGATGATGCCGATGGATGCCGCGGGGGGCTTCTGTTCCGGGGCGGTGCGGGCGCGTCTCAGCTCGGATTCCTTCATGAAGAGGAGCACGATCAGGACCACGGCGAGCACACCAAGGCCGATCAGGATGCGTTCCTGAATGCGTACGATGCGTTCCAGCCTGTTGTTCTGCCGGAGCAGCTTTGCGCTGTACGGGATGGAGACGGACGACGCGGTATGCTCGACGTCCTGTTCTTCGCCCAGGGAAGCATTGAGCTCCATTTTGAGCTCTTCCAGCGAGGCGCGCGTCTTGTTCATCGCCTCGATTTTCCGGTCGATCTCGGCAGCGCGGGCGTCCAGCGAAGCCTTGCGGGCGGCCATTTCCTTTTCCAGGTCGGCCCGCTGCACGTCAATGAGGCTCTTCTGCTTCAGATACGAGGCGCGTTCCGCATCGGTCTTCTCCATCCCGGTGCGCAGGAACTCTTTTTCGGCGATGATCTCGTCGAGCTTCTTGTTCAGGTATTTTTCGCGGTTGTCGAGTTCGGCGGCGCGGGCGTCGAGCGAAGCCGTACGGCTGGCGATCTCCGCCTGGATCCGGGCGTATTCGTCGTCCTCGTCGTACACGTCGAGCGGGGACAGCACGTCATCGTCGTCGGGTGCCTCCACGTTCAGCGTCGAACCTGTGGCAGTGCGGGTGCGGTCCGGCTCGTCGCGCCGAGGTTCGGGCGTGGCGATCCGGCTGGCGTCGGTGGCGGCGAGCACAGAGGCGAAATCGCCGAACCCGACGTTCACGGTCTTGGCGATCTTCAGGTGCGTATTGGTCGCCGTATCGGTGGGGGACGGCTGTCCGTCGCCGGGCGTCACAGGAGGACCTTTCCGCATGACCCAGCCGCAGTTCGGGCAAAGGTATTCTCCCCCGCCTTCCGGCAGGGAGTCCACGAGAAATCCGCATTGTTCGCATTTCATGGCAGATACCTCCGCAAACGGAGCCGGACGTCAGGCTTTCCGGACTTCGACTCCGCAGGGTTTACCGTTCAGATCGCCGTCAAGCGCTTCGCTTCCGGCAGGGATGAATTCAAGATTCGTGGCGAGCGTTTCCGCGCAGACGCGTTCGCGTCCGGACTCAAGTGCATCGAGCAGGTCCTGACCGGCGGTCACGCGCACGGCAATGCGGTCGGAGACCTGGAGGTCCATTTCCTTGCGGAGATTCTGGATGCGGCTCACAAGTTCGCGGGCGTAGCCTTCGGCAAGAAGCTCGTCGGTCAGCTCGGTGTCGAGCGCGATCGTGAGAGACGCGTCCGCCGCCACGCAGAATCCGGGGCGTTCGGCGCGGTTGACCACGATGTCGGCGGGCCCGAGCAGACAGGTCGTACCGTCTTCCAGCTTCAGTTCGTACGGAGTACCCGCCATGATGGAGGAGATCACGTGCGAAGAGAGCTTGACGATTTCGGCGGCGAACGCCTTCATCTTCGGGCCGAGGCGGGAACCGAGGCTCTTGAAATTCGCCTTGGCGGAGAGATGCACCAGGGATTCCTCGTCGCCGAAGATTTCGACCTTCTTCACGTTCAGTTCGTCCGCGATCACGTTTTCGCTCAGGGCGAGCAGTTCGCGCACCTCGGGGTCGATGGAGACCAGCACGGCGCGCGCCAGCGGCTGGCGCACCTTCAGCGAACGCTGCGTACGGAGGAAACGGCCGAGCGAAACGGCCTTCTGCGCGAGGGCGTTCTGGCGTTCCAGCTTCTCGTCGCGGCGGAAGAGTTCCGGCTCGGGGAAGTCGCAGAGGTGGACGGATTCCGGCATGTCTTCGGTGCGGAGCGAACGGTAGATTTCCTCGGTGATGAACGGGATGAACGGCGCGGCGGCCTTCGCGAAGGTCACCAGCACGTAGTAAAGCGTGGCGTACGCCTCGGCCTTGTCGCGGTCGTCCTGGCTCTTCCAGAAACGGCGGCGGCTGAGGCGGATGTACCAGTTCGTGAGGTCCTCCACGAACGCCTCGAAGCGGTTCGCGGCGGGCTGGAGCTGGTACTGGTCCATGTTCACGCGGATCTCCTGCACCATGTCGGCGAGGCTGGAGAGGATCCAGCGGTCGAGCGGGTTCGAGGGATTCTCCGGCGCGGCGAGCGGGCCGGGCGCGGGCTTCCAGTTGTCGACGTTCGCGTAGGTCATGAAGAACGAGAAGGAGTTCCAGATCGGCAGGATCACACTGCGCATGGCCTCCTTCACGGCGGCCTCGGAGAACTTCAGGTCCTCGGCGCGGACGACCTGCGAACCGAGCAGGACCAGACGGAGCGCGTCGGCGCCGTAGGTATTCACGATCTGCATCGGGTCGGGGTAGTTGCGGAGGCGCTTGGACATCTTCTGGCCGTCTTCGGCGAGGACCATGCCGTTCACCACCACGTGCATCGCAGGCGGCTTGTCGAAGAGCGCGCTGGCGAGGACGGTGAGCGTGTAGAACCAGCCGCGGGTCTGGTCCTGCCCCTCGGCGATGAAGTCGGCCGGGAAGCCTTCCTCGAAGTGCTCCTTGTCCTCGAAAGGATAGTGTTTCTGCGCATAGGGCATGGAACCGCTCTCGAACCAGCAGTCGAGCACTTCCGGCACGCGGCGGAGCACGGTGCCCTTTTCGGTCGTGATCGTCATCTCGTCCACGAAGTGCTTGTGGATGTCGGTGACTTTCTTTCCGGTGAGCTTTTCGAGTTCGGCGACGGAGCCGATGCAGACGGTCTCGCCGGTCTCGACGTTGCGCCAGATCGGCAGCGGGCAGCCCCAGTAACGGTTGCGGCTGATCGCCCAGTCGCGGGCGTTTTCGAGCCATTTGCCGAAACGTCCTTCCTTGATGTGGGCGGGCACCCAGGTCATCTGGGAGTTCGCGTGGAGCATTTTTTCCTTGATCGGGTCAATCTTCACGAACCAGGTGGAGACGGCCTTGTAAATGAGCGGGGAATCGTCGCGCCAGCAGTGGGGATAGCTGTGCTTGATGGTGCCGCGGTGGACGAGCTTGCCTTCGGATTTGAGGCGCGCGATGATCTCGGCGTCGACGTCCTTCACGTAGCGTCCGGCATAGTCCGGGACCTCGTTCGTGAACTTGCATTCAGCGTCGAGCGGGCAGACGCCGGGCACGCCGTTGGCCGCGCCCGCGACGGCGTCGTCTTCGCCGAAGCCCGGGGCGATATGCACGATGCCCGTGCCGTCCTCGGTGCTCACGTAGTCGGCGTTGATGATGCGGAACGCGCCTTCGGCTTCCTTGTCCGCGAAGTACGGGAAGAGCGGGATGTAGTGGCGGCCTGCCATGTCCGTGCCTTTGAAGCGCGCGACGATCTCCGGCATCTGGTCCGGCTTGTAGTAGGCGTGCAGACGGGATTCGGCGAGGATGAACGTGTCGTCGCCGTCCTTCACCTTCACATAGTCGATGTCCGGGCCCATGGCGAGCGCCATGTTCGACGGCAGGGTCCACGGCGTGGTCGTCCACGCCAGCACGCTCGTCCCAGGCTCGTCTTTCAGGCGGAACCGGATGGTGATGGCAGGGTCGGTCACTTCCTTGTAACCCTGGTTGGCCTCGAAGTTGGAGAGCGGCGTGGAGCAGCGGGCGCAGTACGGCAGGATCTTGTAGCCCTCGTAGATCAGGCCCTTGTCCCACAGCTGGCGGAACACCCACCAGATGGACTCCATGTACTTCATGTCCATCGTGCGGTAGCCGTTGCGGAAATCCACCCAGCGGCCCATGCGCTTCACGATGGTCTCCCATTCACTGGTATAGCGCAGCACGATGCCGCGGCAGGCCTCGTTGAACTTGCCGATGCCGTAGTCCTCGATCTCCTTCTTGCCGGAGAGCTTCAGCTGCTTCTCCATCTCGTACTCGACGGGGAGGCCGTGGCAGTCCCAGCCGAACGTGCGTTCGCAGTATTTGCCACGCATGGTCTGGTAGCGCGGGATCACGTCCTTGATCGTGCCGGCGAGGATATGGCCGTAGTGCGGCAGGCCGGTGGCGAACGGAGGGCCGTCGTAGAACAGGAATTCAGGATTGCCTTTCCGGTTCTGAAGCGACTTCCGGAACGTGTCGTTCTGTTCCCAGAATGCAAGATTGGCTTCTTCGATGGAGGGGAACTCGGTGCTCCCCGAAACTGCTTTGAACATGATTCAAAACCTCGTGTATGGGAAAGTGAATGATAAAATCAGGCGGATGAGGGGGATCAGAGGCGTTCGATGCGCGCCATCTTCGCGTACGGCATGCGGAGCACGCGCGGGGTCTCGCCCTCGTTGGATTCCAGCTCGAACACGGCCAGCGCGTCCTGCGCCTCAAGGATCTTCGCGATCATGAGCGCGGTACCGTCGGCGAGTTCCAGACGGAACTGCGCCTTGATGCTGGATGCGTCGGAGGAGCCTTTGAGCTTCGCGAAATTGTCCTTGTTCGGCGTGGAGTCGATGCGGCGGCGTTCCGCCTCGATCTGGTCGCGTTCCTCCGCGATGCGCTTGGCTTCGCGTTTCGCCGCGGCAATGGCTTTCGCGCAGATGATGAGCTTGCGGATGAGCAGGATGAGCGGGTAGACGACCGGCAGGATCAGGCCGATCCAGAAGTGCTTCTTGCCATTCATCCCGGTCGAGTTTGCGAATTCGTAGGAGGCGAATCCGGACAGCAGCCAGACGAGGACGACGATGCCGCATTTGATGCCCCATGGGCGCTGCGCGTTCGCGATGTCGATGAAACTGCCCGAGCCGGAGGCGAACTGGGATAACAGCTCTTTTACAAAATCAAGAATTCCGCTCATATTTGATTCCCTTACGGTTAATATGGTGAGACAAATTATTGCAAGATATTAATATAGCACCGCCTTTTCATATTTAAAGAGGCGGAAGGCGTTTTTTTTGAAAAACTACGGCATGAAATCCGGAAAAACGAAAGAAACGGGTCCGCAAGGATGCAAAAGGCCCGTCCGAACCGGAAAAGTTCGGACGGGCCGGATGTCGCGTAAAACGCGGGTTCCTGTTCAGGAACGGAGGCTTACTTCATGAGCTTGCCGACGTTCTGATAGAATTCCATGCGCTTGGCGGCGTCGCTTTCGGCCTGGGCGAAGAGTTCCTCGGCATGGGCCGGGTTGGTCTTCAGCAGGGCTTTGTAGCGGCCTTCGCTGCGGATGAATTCCTGGAACTTGCCGTCGGACGGCTTCTTGACATCCCACGTGAACGGAACTTCGTTCGCGGGGTTGTAGCGGTACAGCGGGAAGTAGCCGCAATCCACGGCGCGCTTCTGCTCGGTCTGCGTCTTGCTCATGTCGATATTGTGCGCGATGCAGGGAGCATAGGCGAAGATGATGGACGGGCCGTTCCAGGCCTCGGCCTCCTGGAAGGCCTTGAGGGTCTGGGCGCGGTCCGCGCCGAGGGCGACGGAGGCGACGTACACGTAGCCGTAGCTCATGCACATGAAGCCCATGTTCTTCTTGTAGGTCTTCTTGCCGCCGGCGGCGACCTTGGCGACCGCCGCGGTCGGGGTGGACTTGGAGGACTGTCCGCCGGTGTTGGAGTAGACTTCGGTGTCGAGGACGAGGATGTTCACGTTCTTGCCCATGGCGACGACGTGGTCGATGCCGCCGTAACCGATGTCGTTGGCCCAGCCGTCGCCGCCGATGATCCACACGGACTTGTCGCAGAAGTAGTCGGAGAGCTCGAGGATCTTGGAGAGCGTGGGCTTGCCGGAATCGCAGTTGCAGCCGGCGAGGGCTTTTTCGACGGCGGCCTTCGCGGCCTTCTGTGCGGCGATGGCTTCGTCGGTCTTGGAGTTGTCCCAGAAGCTCATGGCCTTGTTCAGGGCATCCTTCAGGTCGGCCGGAGCAGACTCGCAGGCGAGGACCTTTTCGACTTCCTGCTTCAGGAGG
>JAEEQN010000038.1 GCA_016285345.1 Victivallales bacterium
CGTGGTAGGAGTAGTACATGTCGCGTTCTTCAAGGTTCGGGATGCCGACCTTGTCGACGGGGCGGTAGGTGCGGTCCATCGTGCTGCCGTTGATCATGCTTTTCAGCTTGCAGCGGTAGAGCGCGGTGCCCTTTCCGGGCTTGCAGAATTCAAAATCGGTGATGACGTACGGCTGGCCGTCGATTTCAACTTTGAGACCTTTCTTCAGGTCTGCGGCATCATACATTGCCATGGTATTTTCTCCGTTTGCTGATGGGGTTGCGGATTAAAGTCAAAACTATAATATAGCATAAAATCGCGTTTTTACAAGATGTTGCGCAGGAAAAACGGCGTCTTTCCGCGGAAAAAATCGCGGTTTTATGCCGGATGCGGACGCGATACGACGGGTCAGAAAAGACCGTCGACCGTGCCGTCGTCCGCGATATGGATGCGCTCCGCGGCGGGCGACGACGGCAGACCGGGCATCGTCATGATGTCGCCGGCGAGCGCCACGACGAATCCCGCTCCGGCGGAGATCTTCAGGTCGCGGATCAGGAGGTCGAATCCTTCCGGCGCGCCGATGAGCGTCTGGTCGCCGGTGAAACTGTACGGTGTCTTCGCGACGCAGACGGGCATGGTGTCGCCGCCGTATTTCGCGAGCAGTTCGAGCTGGCGTTCGGCCTCTTCCGTGAAGACCGCGCCCCGTCCGCGGTAAACGCGCCGGACGATCGTGTCGAGCTTCTCCCGAAGGGACATCCCTTCGAGCGGATAGGCGAACACTGGTTCAGGATTGCCGTTCCTTTCGCAGAGCTCCATGACAACGTCGGCGAGTTCGAGGCCGCCTTCGCCGCCCTTCGCCCAGACGTCGGAAAGCACGGTGCGGACGCCCAGGGACGCGCACGCCTTCATGACGAGGTCGAGCTCCGCCTGCGTGTCGGCGGGGAACTTATTGATCGCGACGACCGCGGGAAGCTTGAAAACGTTCACAAGGTTGTCGAGGTGGCGCAGCAGGTTCGGCAGGCCGCGTTCGAGCGCGGCGAGGTCTTCATGTTCAAGTTCGTTCTTCGCGAGTCCGCCGTGCATCTTCAGCGCGCGAATCGTGACGACGAGGACGGACGCGGCGGGTTTGAGACCGCCGAGACGGCATTTGATGTCGATGAACTTCTCCGCGCCCAGGTCGGCGCCGAATCCGGCCTCCGTGACCGTATAATCGGCGAGCTTGAGTGCGAGGCGGGTCGCGAGCAGGGAGTTGCAGCCGTGCGCGATGTTCGCGAACGGGCCGCCGTGGATCAGGACGGGCGTCCCTTCCAGCGTCTGCACGAGGTTCGGCTTGATCGCCTCCTTCAGCAGGACGGCGGCGGATTCGGCGGCGCGGAGATCGCCCGCGGTAACGGGTTCGCCGTGGATATTGTACGCCACGATCACGTTCGCGATGCGGCGTTTGAGGTCGGCAATATCCGTGGCCAGACAGAGCACGGCCATCAGTTCGGAGGCCGCCGTGATCTCGAATCCGGCCTGCCGGGTGTATCCGCCTTTGCCTTTCGTTTGCAGCTCAATGTGCCGCAGCGCGCGGTCGTTCATGTCGAGACAGCGTTTCAGGACCACGCGTTCCGGGTCGATCTGAAGCGCGTTGCCGTGGAAGATGTGGTTGTCGGTCATGGCGACCAGCAGGTTGTTCGCCGCGCAGACGGCGTGGAAATCGCCCGTGAAATGAAGGTTGATGTCCTCCATCGGGATGACCTGCGCCCAGCCGCCGCCCGCTGCGCCGCCTTTGCGTCCGAAGACGGGGCCGAGGGACGGTTCACGTATTGCAGCGACGGCTTTTTTGCCGCGACGCCGAAGCGCATCGGTCAGGCCGATAGTCGTGGTGGTCTTGCCTTCGCCCGCCGGAGTCGGAGTGATGGCAGTCACAAGGATGAGACGTCCGTCCGGTTTCCCGGCGAGACGTTCGAAGACGCACGGTTCGAGCTTGGCTTTGTTGCGCCCGTAGGGAGCATAGTCGGTTTCGGAAAGGCCGAGCGAGGCGGCAATCTGTGAGATCGGACGGCACGGGACGCCGGCCGCTATTTCGAGGTCGGATTTCATATCGGATGTCCTTGTATCAGATTAATTTAACCTCATAATATACCATCATTCAGGGGAAATTGCAAATCTACGGGGCAAAAACGAGCGATTCCGCAATATCGTTCCAGAATGCCAGGCCGTGTTCCGTGGGCATGATTGTGTCCGCGGTAAGCGTCAAAAGGTCGCGCCCGGCGAGTTCATTCAGTTGCGATAAAAAGTCATCCCATCCGCAACCCGCGGCATCCTCGAAATCCTGCCGCGTCCAGCCGTGCACAGTCCGAAGTCCCATCATCAGGATCTCGCCGAGGCGTGCCCGCCTCGGGATGCGGTCGACTTCGGGCGGTGCGCCGTCCACCCACGCACGCAAATCGGAAACCTGCGTCCAGCGGTCGGTCCCGTCGAACGAACACGCGGCGGGACCGAGTCCAAGGTAGGTCTGGCCGTGCCAGACGTTGGAATTATGACGCGACTCGAAACCGGAGCGCGCGCAGTTGCTGATCTCGTAACGGGGAAGTCCTGCCGCGCCGAGGATCGCGCCTGCCTGCTCCCACATCGCCTCGGAAAGCATATCATTTTCCGGTTGACCGGCGATTCTGCTGGCGAACGGCGTTCCGGGTTCCGGCGTGACGGAATACGCGGAGATATGTTCCGGGTTGAGTTCAAGCGCGTGTTCGAGGTCACGCCGCCAAAGGTCGGGCGTTTCCCCAGGCAAAGCATACATCAGGTCGATCCCGAGGTTGCGCAGTCCGGCTTCGCGCAGATTCCGTACGGCCTCCTCCGGCTCCGGGCCTGTGTGCTTCCGGCGACCGACGGCTTCCAGCAAAGCAGGATCAAACGACTGGATCCCGATCGTGACACGGTTGGCGAATGAGGTCAGGACAACGGCTTTTTCCGGCGTAATCGTGAATGGATTCGCCTCGATGGATATTTCAACGGCATTGGGAACAACTTCACGGACAGCGGCAAAAAGCCGTTTCAAAACATCATCCGGCAACAGCGACGGCGTGCCGCCGCCGAAGTACACGGTTTCGGCATGTTTGAGGCGGGAAGCGTTTTCTTCCAGCTGAAACAGAATACGGTCAAGCCAGCAGCGGATCAGCGCCGCATCGGGCGCCGGTTCGGAATAAAACGCGCAGTAGTCGCACTTTCCGGCGCAGAACGGCACGTGGATGTAGAGATTACGCATCAGTAGAAGTAATAGCGGACCACCGCGTTCCGCCGAATCTGTTCGAAGTATTCCTTGCGTTTCTCCGCGGCCTTCTCCTTGAACAGGGCATCGCGCACATCACGGTTTGCCTGGCTGAACGGAATGAGCTTGGCGGGCTTCGTTGCTACGACACGGAGGAAGAAATAAGCCTCGGGCGCTTCGATCGGCCCGACCACGTCGCCGATCTTTTTGCCCTTCAGGGCCTCAATGAATTCGGGACGCAGTTTATCCATTTCGTTGTCCTCCGTGGTGCCGCCCTCGGACGCGGTCGCGCCGTCGGACCGTTCCAGCACGAGACGCGTGAAATTCTTCTGGGAGGAATCCTTGTCCAGCTCCTTGCGGATGGCCTCGACGGCCGCCTTCGGGTCTCCTCCGGCGGATCCGGTGGTCACGTTGATTTGAAGCATCTGAAGCGAAATCTTCTCCGGAACGGTCCATTTTTCCGGGTGGGCCTTGTAGTCCTCATAGACCTCCTTCGGCGTGATGTTCACGTGATGATCGCAGTCGTGCATCAGAAGCACTTCGACCGCGATCCGTTCCTTTGCCTGTTCGCGGAGACGTTCCGGCGTGATTCCGGCCGACAAAAAACTTTTTTCGAGGGCCGCACGGGATTCCGCGCCGCTGGTGCGCACGAATTCGTCCAGCAGGTTTTCGATCTCCTGACGCGGGATGTCAAACGGTTCCGTTTTGTACTTCTCGTAAATGAGCTTGCGGAACACGATCTGATCAACCGTTTCCATGTGGAGTTTAAGCGTTTCAGAACGAAGGCGTTCCCCGGAATAGATCCCGGCGAGCTCCTTTTCCCGGCTTCCCGTTTCAAGAATGACGTCCAGCATGGTAATCGGTTCGCCGTTCACGGTCGCCAGCACCGAGTCAACGCGCGTACCGGCCGGCGGAACGGGTACGGACACGGTGTCGGAACGAATCGCGTTTTTATCCCGGGAGCGGACGACGGACAGGACATCCCGTCCGTCCGTATCCGGTTCGGCCGCGGTCGACGGCGTGAACGAAGCGGCACAGAGGGCGCAAATCATGCCCGGCAGGAATGTTCTGATCGTGATAGCTCTCATGTTTCCGGTTTTCGTTTTGTCGGTCCGTTTATTCTTGGAAAAGTCGGTTTGATTACAATAGCATATTTTCGTAAAAAATCAAGGCTGCGCGGTCATCCGCGCCGTGACGGCGTCGGCGGCTTCCCGCAGAAGACCGAGTTCGTCCAGCACGTCCAGGATCGTGTAGCGGTTCCGGATCAGCTGGGCGGCCAGGATTCCGTGTTTGAACTGGGCGGCGTCAAGACCGATTTCGGCGGGCGCGACCGGACATGACGCGGCACGGAACATGGCTTTCAGCGTATCGAACGGAATCAGGCATTCGGCGGTGCGTGTCACAAGCGCATCCCAATGGGCAAAAATGAGTTCGCGTCGCGCGGTCAGATCTTTGCCTGTCAGGAATTTCCCCATCGCGATCTCGCCTGTCTTCGCACCGTAGCATCCGCGGGCAAGCAACGAGTCGACCTCGGCACGGCGTTCGGATTCCGTGCGCGACGGACGTGCATTGGCGCGCGCCCAGTCGGCGTCATGACCAACAAACAGCCATTCCATCAGAGCCGTGGAGGCGAGCGTGCCGATACCGACCTTGAACCCGTGCGACACCGGAACACCGTTGAATGTGAGGTTTTCCATTTCCCACAGGTGGCTGATCATGTGCTCCGCGCCGCTGGCGGGACGGGATTCGCGATACATCTGCATGGAGTAGCCCGTGGCGGCAAGCCCGAGGAAGATCGCGCCGATGTCGGCAGGATCGGAGATCCACTTGCGGAGATCCTTCTGCACCAGCTCCCACACGTCGGCACGAATCGGCTCGATCCCGAGCTCGTCGGCGATCACCCAGTCCGCGCCGCCCGCGACTTTCGCGGCGAGATCGGCATAACCGGACGCGGCCATCGGAGCGGGGGCGGCCTTCAGGACATCGGTGTCGGCGGCGACCGCAAGCGGAGCGAGGCAGGGCAGCGTCTTTTTCAGGCCGTTGTCGGTCATGGCCGCACCATAGGACGTATAGCCGTCCACGGAGCTGGCGGTCGGAACGCAGAGATAACGATGCCGTGTGACGGCCGAGGCGCGTTTCACAAGGTCGTTGATCGTGCCGCCGCCGACCGAAACCGGAACGCAGTCGAACGGCATGGCGTCAGTCAGGCGCGGGGTCAGGGCGTTGTCCGCGTGGATCATCGGCACGGCGGGGAAGATGAACGGCTCATGCGGATCGAGTCCGGCGGATTTCAGGATTTCGGACAGCACGGCTCCGGCGGCCTTCCAGGTGTTTTCGTCGGCCACGATCCAGGGGCGGCGCGACTGGAAACAGCGGCGGATCAGCTCCGGCACGTCGCGCAGCGCGTTGGAATCCATCACGAAGGCTTCGGTCTCCATTCCGGGGGGAATCGGCAGTAATTTCATGGCAACACTCCTGACTTACATTCCCTGATAGGGGTACCCGCCGGACTGCGGGAACGGGTTGTTCTGAACAGAGTTGGCGGCACGGCGGGCTTTTTCGGCGTCCGCTTCGGCCTTCTTCCGGGCTTCCGTTTCGTCCGCGGCGCGTCTGTTCGCGGCGGCAAGCTCATTGGAAAGGGTCTGGTTTTTCTCCCGGAGGTCCGCGATCTTGCCGGAAACGATGTTCAGCTCTTCATTAAGCTTATCGACTTCCCTGCCGCGTTCGGTCTGAGCTGCGAGTTCTTCGCGGAGTTTGCGGATTTCCTCGTCGCGGGCAGGCTCGCTGGCGGCCGCCTGGTTCAGGCGTTCCTGAAGCGAATCGATCTGCTGAAGCAGTTTGAGACGTTCGGCGGCAAACTGTTCCTTTTCGAGCGCGATCCGTGCCTCGAACTGCGCCTGCTGGGCTTCCATCGCGGAACCGCTGGCGCGTTTCATTTCCTCAATTGCCGCCTCGAACGCCGCACGCTGGGCAGGGAGGTCGGCGCGAAGTTTCTGGATTTCATCGTTCATATTGGACACACGTCCCTCCATGCCGGACACGCTGCCCGCGAGACCGGACATACGTCCCTCCATACCGGACACGCTGCCGGAGAGATTGCCGACGTCGGTACGAAGGGCGTTTTCCCTCGTTTCCGAGCCCGCGGTGAGCGCGGCGATTGCGGACGCGGCGTCGCGGCTGGCGGCGGTGTTGTCGCGCTGGACGAGGAAGTTGACGTAGAAGAGCGCCAGGAATCCGGCCAGGACCACGATGATCATGACGGCCACGGCGAGCATCAGGCGCAGACGGCGCGCGGAGACGTCGGCTTTTTTGTTGACCGCGCCCATCGCGTCGCAAAGATCGGTAAACTTCGAGCCGAGCAGATCGTACAGCTCGTCGAAATTCTCCTGTTTCACCACGGGATAGTTCTGCTGGCCGGGGTTCGGATTCGAGGCGTCCTGTCCGGCAGGGTTCGCGGTCGGATCAGCCTCTGTCCCGCCCGCGGCATCCGGCGGCTCCACGGTCGGATGAACCGGGAAGATGCGTTCCAGCTCGCCGTCGATATCGCCGATGGAACGTCCTGCGGTGCGGAGTTCGGCGACCTTGCAGAGGACGGAAAGCGTACGGTCGGTGTAGAAACGGCGGCGGCCCTGCGTCTGGAGTTCAATAAAGCGGGAATACTTGCCGAGCCAGTCGGTGATGGTCGTCCGCGGTACGCCGACCTGATCGGCGAGGTCGCTGATCGAATAAAGGTTCTGATTTTCGGGATTCATGATATTAACTCCTCCTTTGCGGAAGATTGTTGTTCATTCGAGTTCAAAACGGAACAGGCGAGGCGGATGTCCTCCTGAATGCGGACAGCGAGCTCCTCCGGCGAAGCGAACTTGTGTTCGCCGCGGATGCGGGCGGCAAATCCGAGCGCCATTTCCTTGCCGTAGAGGTCGGGCGCGCCGTCCGTCAGCAGATGCGCCTCCACGCGGACCTGCCCGCCATTGCCGTAGGAATCGAACGTCGGCGCGACGCCGATGTTCACCACGGCGGGAAACCGTTCGTTTCCGACGACCGCGAAGGCCGCGTAGACGCCGTTCGCCGGGAGCATGCCGCATCGCACGTCCAGATTCGCCGTTGCGCAGTGCAGAGTGTTTCCCGCGACGCCGTATCCGCAGACGACCACGCCCGAAACGGCGGGCCGTCTGCCGAGACAGTGCGCGGCAAACTCCACGTCGCCCGCGGCGAGCGCCTCGCGGATCTTCGTGCTGCTCACGATCCCGTGTTCGTCGCGAATCTCCGGGACCGCGCGGCAGATAAAACCGAGTTCATTTGCGCGTTGCTGCAGAAATGCGATATCCCCTGCGCCGCGCGCGCCGAACCGCCACAGGGAACCGACGCAGATTCCACGGACGCGGACCGGACCGGAGAGCAGGCAGCGCGACAGGAAATCTTCAGGAGAAAGCGAAGCGAACTCCTTCGTGAACGGCAGGGAAACCACAGCGCGCACGCCAAGCGAGGCCAGGATGCTGAGCTTGCGTTCGCGGGACATCAGGAGCGGAGGCGGATTATCGGGGGTAAGAACGGCGCGCGGATGCGGCTGGAAGGTCAGGACGGCCGGAGTCGCGTTCAGACGGCGACTTTCCTCCAGCATGGCACACACGACCGCCACGTGTCCGCGGTGCAGGCCGTCGAAGGTCCCGATCGCGAATACGACGTCGCGGATACCATAATCCGCCAGCTTTGCGGGTACGTCGCAGCAGATGAGTTCAGAGGAATTCCAGTTCATATACACACTGAATTACAATTATTTCTTCCCGGATTTCTTTTCTCCCGCGCCGGGGCTTGACAGGATCACGGTGTTCGGTTCCTGCAAGCGCAGTTCCAACCCGGCACTTTTTGAGATGAGCAGGAGAGCCTCATACATGGAAACATTTTCGACGGCAACGGAAACCGGAACCTGTTCATAGCTTTGGGGGATACTGAACTGGAAGCCTTCCTTTTTGGGATCCATACTTTTACTTTTTGCCCGAAAGAAATTGATCGCGATTCCCAAACCGACATCTTCGAAATCAAAACGATCTATTATTATTGCGTTGAGGCGGTTATGCAGTCCAGTGCCGGAGGATTTGCGGGAATCCGTACCGCCGGACGACTTCTCCGGTTGCTTTTTTTCTGTTTTTTCGGACTGCCGCGCGCCGGGCAAATAGGATTTCATCTGCTTCACGATCTCAGCGTTGACGCCGGATGCGGTGCCCGCGCGGGCTGTCTCCTGCGTGACTTTCGCGCCCGCTTTGAGGAGAGCCTTCACCTGTTCCGGGTCGTTGTTGGCAATCGCAAGCATCAGGGCGCTGACCTTCTTGTCGTTTGCGACGTTCGGATCGGCCTTGTTTTCCATCAGGAGATTGAACAGGCGGCTGTTCTTCGTTTCGAGCGCGAGGATCAGCGGGTTGATCTTGCGTCCGGCGACTTCGACCGGATCGCCGATCCCGCGGGGCGGCTGTGCAGCAGTTTTTTCCCCTTCCGCCTCGTCTCCGTTCTCCGTTACAGTCCACTCGCCGGAGTATTCGCGTTCCAACCGTACGGCAAGCGCGTACGGCACGTATGTTTTGAGCTTGGAGAGATCGTCCGCAAGGAGAGTCTGCATGTAGCCGCGTTCGGCCGCCTTGACCGACTCCAGGATGTCGACGATCAAATCAAACTTCTTCTGCACATCCGGGCTGTTCTTCTTCACAAACGCCGTGGCGGCAGGCCCCTTTTCGACCATATAGGCGAACGTCATCGCCATATCCATTTCGGTCGAATACATCCCCGTGCGGCTCACGAAATACTTGTCCCATTCGGCCAGAACCGCATCCAATTTCTTCTGCGCGCTGTTTGACAGGCTTCCCCGCGTATCCTCATATTTGAAACCGTCAGGATTGAGCTTGTTCCAGCGTTCGAGGTACGTCCGCTGCATCACGCTTATCTGAAGATAAAACATGTTCACATAAAACCGCTGGGCATCCATGTCGGCATCCAGATACAGATCGCTGCCGATCCTGCGCATCTGGCGCGTATCTCCGTCGCGGTCGTAGACGGTGTCTTTGAAGACCACGTCTTTAAACTGGAAGCGTTTCAGAAATCCGGGTCCCAGCGGATAAAGCCATTCGTAAAAATTCCGGACAGCCTCCTTCAGCTGCGGTTCGGAAACGGGCGTCCCGTCGGAATCACGTTTGAGCGAACGCAACTGATCCGGGCGGATATGGTACAGCGCGATTTCGCGTTTGTAGTCTTTCTCCAGATTCAGGTCTGCGGCATGAAGAACGCACAAAGCCGCCACCGTCATAACGGAAACAAACAACATTCTGATCTTCATAGTATTTCCCCTGCTGGTTCGTTCTTCTTGATGCCAATTAATTCCGTCCCGGATCGCATGCCGGAAAAACGCGTGTATCTTAATATACAGCGAAACCGCCGGATTTTAAAGCGCAAAACGGGAGAAACCGCACGGAAAAGAGACGAAAGAAAAACCGTCTCTTCACTTGACGAACGGGCAAATCCGTGATATACTAATCTAATCAGTTTTTTCACCACGACCAACCGGGAGCAGTCCATGTCCACCAAACTTCGTTATCAGCGCGTCCTTCTCAAAATCAGCGGCGAAGCCCTCAAGGGCGACCGTGAATTCGGCTATGATCCGGCGGCCGTGGAAGCAACGGTGGCACGCATCGGCGAGGCGCGCGAACTCGGCGTGCAGATCGCGCTCGTCGTCGGCGCCGGAAACATCTGGCGCGGCGGCTCCGCCGTAGGCATGGACCGCGTAACCGCCGACCACATGGGCATGCTCGGCACCGTCATGAACGCCCTGCGCCTGAAAGACGCGTTTCAAAAAGCGAATATCCCGGTCAACATCCATGCGTCCGCCGACCTGCGCCCATTCGCGCCGAGGTTCGACCGCGATGCCGCGCTGGACCAGCTCTCCCGCGGCGAGATCGTGATCTACGCGGGCGGCACCGGCTGCCCGTTCTTCACCACCGACACCACGGCGGCGCTCCGCGCGCTGGAATCGGACTGCCAGGCGCTCGTTAAGGCCACCAAGGTCAACGGCATCTACACCGCCGACCCGATGAAGGACCCGGCCGCGAAGAAGTTCGACGAACTCTCGTTCAAACAGGCAATCGAGGGACACTACAAGATCATGGACGCCGCGGCGTTCTCCCTCTGCTCGGACAACAACCTCGCGATCGTGGTCTGCAAGTTCGAAGAACCCGGCGCGCTCGGACGCGTCCTGACCGGCGATTTCTCCGCCGGCACGATCGTCTCCTGACACTGCAAGCAGCGCTGTAGCAGTGCCCGGCTACGCTCGGGCACGGGAAATCTTTTCAAGCCAGCGTCCATTTTTCAGCAGGCAGGGGATTCTTTCCCCCAAGATTCCGCATCGGGGATGACCTGTTCGAGGCGTTCCAGCAGGTCCATGCCGACGCTGTCCGGCCAGTCGCAGTTGTTGCGGAGGATCAGGATGGCGACGCGGGTGTCGAGGTCGATGCCGAAGAAGGACGCCACGCCGAAAGTCATGCCGTAGCGGATGAGGCAGCGGTGCCCGGCGGGCGAATCGACGAGGTAGTAATTGTAATGCACCTCGTCTTCTCCTCTCGGGGCGTCGAAGGGATGCTCGCGGTCCATGGCGAGGAAACGCTCGCGGTATTTGCGGAGACAGAGCATCTGGTCGGACGCGCTGGACCACACGCCGCCAGCGGTGCGGAGTCCTTCTCCGAGGTAGTGCGAGCGCACATGGCGTCCGCGGAACCAGAAGAACGGGATGTCGCCGGAATGCGTCCCGGCGACGCGGTCCTCCTTGCCTTCGGGCGGACCGAACGAGGTGTCCCGCAATCCCCACGGACGGATGACGGTGCGTTCCATGAGGTCGGGGACGGTCTCGCCGGTAAGGGATTCCAGCGCGAGGCCGAGCAGGCCGTATCCGAGGTTGCTGTAACGGCTGCGCGGATTCGACACGGCGGAACGGCATTCGGAGTTGGAGAGGGTTTCGATCAACCCCTCGCGTGTGCAGAAATTCTCGTACACGTTCGAGTCCCAGATCTCGGCGGAGATGACCGGCCAGAGGTTGGTGAGCGTGTAGCTTTCGCGCGGCAGTCCGGACCGGTGCAGAAGCAGGTCGCGCACGGTAATCGGATCGTACTCCGGCGGCAGGTCCAGCCCCGGGCAGTCCTTCAACGGCGTGTCGAGTTCGACCTGTCCCGTTCGTTCCAGCTCGTTCACCATTTCGAAGACCATGTTCTTCGTGAGGGAACCGATCGGGAAGATGGTGTCGGGCGAGAGTTCCTTTTCGGGATCGAGCACATCGGACCGCCCGGAAACAGCAATAAGCTCCGCATCGTCCGGCAGGACTACGCCGGCGACGATTCCCACGCTGTCCGTGTCGCGGATATAGTCGTCGGCGAAGTCCTGAAGAAGTTGTTGAACTCCGGCCTCCGTCGGGGAGTATTCCCGCGGCGTGGAGCATGCGGCCGCGAACAGCACGCAGAGGAGCGCCGCCGTCAGGGCAAGCGCATGCGCGGCCCGCCGTCTGTAGAGAAGACCGGAGTTCATTGGGGTCAACAGACCAGGACCGTTCATCCCTTGATGATCTGGGTGCCGACGCCGGTGTTCGTGAAGATTTCGAGCAGGAGCGAATGCGGCAGGCGGCCGTCGGCCATGTGGACCTGGGTGACGCCGTTTTCGATGGCGTTGACGCAGCTGCGTATCTTCGGGAGCATGCCGCCGGAGAGGACGCCGGACTCGATCAGGCCGGGGACCGCGGAGGTGCGGATCTCGGAAATGAGCGTGGACTCGTCCTTCGGGTCGCGGAGCACGCCGGGGACGTCGCTGATGAAGACGAGCTTGCGGGCGTGGAGCGCCATGGCGATCTCGCAGGCGGCGAGGTCGGCGTTGATGTTGTACGGCTGTCCGTGGAAGTCCATGGCGAGCGGAGTGACGACCGGGATGATGCGGAAATTGAGGGAGTCGAGGATGGGACGCGCGTCGACGCCGATCACACGGCCGACGAACCCGACGTCGGATTCCACGCCGGTGACCGGGTCGCGGGAGAGCGTCTTCTCGCAGCGGAGGATCCGTTTGCCGGAAATCTGCGCGCCGATGCCGCCGGTCTTCAGGATGGCGTCCACGAGGGCACGGTTGACCCGGTTGTGCAGCACATCGTCCACGACCTCGATGGTCGCGGCGTCGGTGAAACGGAGGCCGTTCACGAAACGCGTTTCGATGTTGAGCTCCTTCAGGCGGGCGGTGATGGCCTTGCCGCCGCCGTGCACGACGACGACCTTCATGCCGATGGCTTCGAGCAGGACGATATCGCGCATGGTGCGGGCGGTAAGCTCCGGGTCCTCCATGGCGCTGCCGCCGAACTTGATGACGGCGATGGAGTCGCGGAACTGCTGGATGTAGGGGAGCGCCTCCATGAGGACGTCCGCCTTGTGGATGAGGTTTTCCTTATGGTTCTGATCCATGATGGGTTTCCTTGGTATGTTCGGGCGGAATCAGGTGTGGTAATCCGCGTTGATCTTGACGTAGTCGTAGGTGATGTCGCTCGTCCACATGGTGTCGGACGCGACGCCCTCGCCGAGGTCGATGTGAACGGTGAAGCTGCCGGTCTTCATGAGTTCGGACAGTTCGGCTTCCGGCGTCCCGGCGTCCATGCCGCCGCGCACGACCGGCTTGTCGTTGTAGTCCAGAGAGACGTTCTCCGGGCGGAACTGTGCGCCGGAATATCCGGCGGCGGCGAGGATGCGTCCCCAGTTCGGATCGCAGCCGAACCAGGCGGTCTTGCAGAGCATGGAGTCGGCGATGGCCTTCGCGCAGATATGCGCCTGGGCGGCGTCCTTCGCGCCGGTCACGAGGACCTCGACGAACTTCGAAGAGCCTTCCCCGTCCATGACCATGCCTTTGGCGAGCGTCTGCACCACGTGGCGGAGCGCGTCGGCGAAGAGCTGCGCGGCTTCGGAACCGTCGTACGCGATCTTCGCGCCGGATTCGCCGTTCGCGAACAGCATGCACGTGTCGTTCGTGCTCATGTCGTTGTCGACGGTGATGCGGTTGAACGAGACTTCGACGGCGTCGGCGAGGAAGCGCGTGAGACTGGCGTTGTCGGACGCGGCGTCGGTCGTGATGAAGCAGAGCATGGTGGCATGCGGCACGGCGGGGTACATGTGCGGCGCGATCATGCCGGCGCCCTTGGTCATGCCGCCGACGGTGACCTTCTTTCCGTCAAGGAAGAAGCTCACGGCGCACTCTTTCGGGCGCGTGTCGGTGGTCATGATGGCAAGCGCGGCCTCGTGGCCTCCGTCCGGCTTCTTCGCGGCGGCGGCGGCCTTGATCCCGGCGGCGAGCTTGTCCATCGGGAGCTGGACGCCGATCCTGCCCGTGGAGCAGGACAGTGCCTGGTCTTCCTCAATGCCGAGCGCTTCGGCGGCGAGCTTCGCGACCGCGCGCGCATTTTCCATGCCGAGTTCACCCGTGCAGGCATTCGCCACGCCGCTGTTCACCACGACGGCGCGGATCCCGACGGGTCCGGCGACGCGTTCCTTGCAGAGCACGACCGGGGCGGCGGGAAAGAGATTGGATGTGAAGGTGCCGGCGCTGTTGCAGCCGGTCCGGGAGTAAAGGAGGGCGAGGTCGGCCTTGCCGCTCCGTTTGAGACCGCAGGTGACGCCGGCGGCCTCGAATCCGGACGCGGATGTGACGCCGCCGCCTTCGATCACCTCGAAAGACGGGATGTTCTGGTTCAATTCAGGTATCTCCTAAGTATTGTTTTGAATAAAGATTTGTTGTATTATTTGTTTGGGCCGGATCAGGGCTTTTTTCCCTCGGTCGCGGTGATGGTCAGGGAGATGCCGCCGCGCGGACGGAACTCGCCGTTGACCTCCATCCATCGCGGTTTGCACGCCTTCACCATGTCGGTGAGAATCCGGTTGACGGCCTCCTCGTGGAACGTGTGGTGATTGCGGAAGGAATAAAGGTAAAGTTTGAGGGATTTGCTTTCGATGCATCGTTTGTCGGCGACATACCGGATGCGGATGTGTCCGAAGTCGGGCTGTCCGGTCACGGGACACAGGCTGGTGAACTCGGGGCAGTCGAACAGGATCTCATAGTCGCGTTGCGGATAAGCGTTGACGAAGGTCTCGAGTTTCGCCTTGTCCGGAGTATCGGGATACTCGGTATGACTGCGGGAAAGCAGGGTCAGGGACGGATGCGGAAGGGCTTCCGTCAGACTTTTTTTCGACTTTTTTTCATTTTTGGGCATTTTTTACGGCCTTTCAGACGTTATTTGCAGATGAAATCGGCTTTTTTCAAAAAAAAATCAAAAAAAATCGCGATTTCAACTTGATTGATGAAGGATATAAGAATATATTAAACGCGTTTTCCGAATTTTTCCAGTGAAAACATCAAAAAAAACGATACTTTTTCTTAAAACATACTCAGACAACCCTTCAAGGAGTACCAAATGAAACAGTGGAAAAAAATCGTCCTGAGCATCGTCTTCTTCGCCATGATCGGCGGAATGACCCAGGCTCTCGCCATCGACAACCTCAACCTGTCTCCCGAGAACCCGCCCGGATACGAGAACCTCTGGAACCGTATCACCCGCAAGCTCGGCCGCGGCATCTGCGACGTTGCGTTCGGCGCGCTGGAGATCCCGGCTTTCATGGCCCACGTTCAGTTTGAAGACGGCAACCTCGCCGGCGCCACCTACGGCGTCATCGGCGGCGTCGGCTACTTCCTGATCCGTGAAGGCGTCGGCATCCTTGAGCTTCTCACCTTCCCCTTCCCGCTCCCGAGCAGCCCGAACGATCCGATGGATCCGAACCGCTCCCAGTGGGGTTACGGCCCGATCCTGACTCCGGAATGGATCATCTCGCCTGCCCACAACTACCAGAACTTCTTCTATCCGCAGACTGGCGTCGTCAAGTAAGAGCGGATGAATTCCCTGCCGGGGAGCGCGTCTCCCCGGCATAACACCATTTTTCAGATATATGCCAGACGGAGACGCACAATCTCTTCCGGCAGTGGAGGTTCTTGTCAACTTATCGCTTGACAGAACCTTCGATTATTTAATCCCGCCGCACCTCGTCGGACGCATTCAGCCCGGCATGAAGGTCAATGTGCCGTTCGGCAAGGGCCGCAAACCGCGCCCGGCGACCGTAACGCGCCTCATTCCACGTCCCGGCCGCGGCGACCTGAAAGAGATCATCGACATCTGCGGAGACGTGCCGCGGATACCCGATTCCCTCTCGAAACTCGGCGCATGGATCGCCGACTACTACTGCTGCACCCGCGAACAGGCCCTGCGCGCACTGCTGCCGTCGGCGGTCCGGAGCGGCAAAGTCAAACCCAAAAAGATCCGCCGTTGCTATCTGGCGTCCCCGGAGAATGCCGCCGCCTACCTCGAAAAAAACGGCGCACGCGCCAAAGTCCGGGCGCAGGCCATCCAGTTTATCACACTTCATCCGGGCGCGACGCCGGACTCGGTCCGGGCCATGACCGGGGCGAAGACGCCCCAGCTTCGCGCGCTCGAAAAGGACGGCATCCTGAACATCGAGGAAGTCCGGCTCGACCGCGATCCGCTCCGCAATATCAGGATCGTCCCGACGTCCCCGCTCAAACTCACGGGCGAACAGGGCGCGGCGCTGGACAAGATATTCTCCATGCTCGTGCCGGACCGTCCGTCAGCCTCGCCGCATGTGCTCCTGCTGCACGGCGTGACCTGCAGCGGCAAGACCGAGGTGTACTTGCAGGCGATCGCCCGCGTTCTGGAACAGGGCGGCAACGCGATCGTGCTGGTGCCGGAAATCTCCCTCACGCCCCAGACCGTGACGCGGTTCCGCGCGCGGTTCGGCGAACGCGTCAGCGTACTCCACAGCGGACTCACCCAGGGCGAGCGCTACGACGAATGGATGAAGGTCTACCGCGGCGAGGTCGATATCGCGGTCGGCGCGCGGTCCGCCCTCTTCGCGCCGTTCCGCAATCTCAAGCTCATCATCGTCGACGAGGAACACGATTCCTCCTACAAACAGTCCGAAGCGCCGCGCTACAACGCCCGCGACGTGGCGGTGGTACGCGGCCGCATGGAGGGCGCGCTCGTGATCCTCGGGTCCGCCACGCCCTCGCTGGAATCCTGGCAGAACGCCGTCACAGGGAAGTATGCACTGGCGTCCATGCCGAACCGCTGGGACCCGTCGATCGTGCTGCCCGCGGTCGAGATCGTCGACATGCGCCTCGAAAAAGACGACGAGGACCGCATCCCAATGTTCTCGAAGCGCCTGATCGACGCCGTTCGCAGCCGGATCCAGGCGGGCGAACAGAGCATCCTCTTCCTGAACAAACGCGGCTACTCGCGCCAGATCCAATGCGCCTGCGGATACGTCCCGACCTGCCCGGACTGCTCCGTCGCCTACACCTACCACAAGAAAAATGCCTCTCTGATCTGCCATTTCTGCGGACGGATCATCCCCGCGATCACGGCGTGCCCCGTCTGCGGCCAGTCCGAATTCCACTACGTCGGTACCGGCACGGAGCGCATTGAAAGCCTCGCGGGGGCGCTGTTCCAGGGCGCGCGCATCGCGCGCATGGACTCGGACACCATGACGAATCCGCAGAAATACGAGGAGGTTCTGTCGAAGTTCCGCGGCGGCGACCTCGACATCCTCATCGGCACGCAGATGATCGCCAAAGGGCTGGACTTCCCGAACGTCACGCTCGTGGGCGTGCTGAACGCCGACATGGGGCTTTATCTGCCGGATTTCCGCGCGCTCGAACGCACGTTCCAGCTGCTGGCGCAGGTCGCCGGACGGGCAGGACGCGGCGAGGTCCACGGACAGGTGCTCATCCAGACGTTTTCGCCGGAAAATCCCGCGATCCTCTGTGCGGCGGAACACTCCTGCAAGGACTTTTTCGAAGAGGAACTCCCGGTCCGCAAAGAGCTCCTCTTCCCGCCGTTCTCGCACCTCACCGTTCTGCATTTCGACGGCGAGGATCCGGTGCTCATCGAAGCGAAGGCCGCCGAACTCATCGGCCGCATCGCGGAACGTTTCCCCGCGCCGCTGGAAATCAGCGACGCGACGCCCGCGCCGATCGAACGCATCAAGGGACGCTACCGTTATCTCTCCACGGTCCGGACGCCGCCCAACGCCGCGTTCCGCGCGTTCCTGCGGGCGGAGGTCATGAACTGGCGGCGGACGGTCAAAGACGTGGATTTATACGTGGACGTCGACGCTCTTTCACTGCTCTAAATGCTTTTTTCCTCCAAATTAATCAGAGAAAGTTTCAATCCGGATTTGATTTTTCCGTATTTTAGGTTTATAGTATAGCAATCATCGCGACTTTTGAAACGAAATCCGGTATGAAAAAACCGGTTCAAATGGAGCATTTGCCATGAAATACATCCTGTTTACAGTTACATTCGCAGCATCCGTCTGCGCCGCGCCGGTCCTGTTCGCCGGGTCCGGCATGATGGACGACCTCATCAAACCTTACGACGACACGCTCATCGAGCTCCCGGGCGAAACCGCCCGCAAGCCGTCCGTGTCCCGGTCCGCCCAGCTCGTCGACGACAGCGCGACCGACACATGGGGCGCCCGCGACGACGGTTCCTCCCCGGCCACGAAAACATCTTCTTCGTCCTCCTCGTCCTCCTCGTCCTCCTCGGGTTCAACGAAATCCGCAAATTTCCCGTCTTCCTCCTCTCCCTCGACGAGATCAAAAAGTTTCACGGACGACGGGGTCTATATCCCGTATTCGGAACGCTATCCGGAAGAGAAGAAGGATAAATCGGAATCCGGTTTCGACCGGGACACGTTCGATCCCGATTTCAAACCGTTCCAGAACAACTACAAGTATAAAGACACGAACTACCAGCCCAACAGGACCCGTCCGGAATTTGATGAAATGCGCCAGAAGATCAAGGATGTCCTGGGCGAGGGCGTGCCGAAGGTGATGGTCGATTCGAAGGTGGACGAACTGATCCACAACGACGCGCGCAGCGCCATGCTGGAGGCGCCCACGACGCCGACCCGCTGGACACGCGCGCCGAACGGCTGGTTCTGCGACTACGACGACGTGATGGAAAAGGCGCAGCAGACAGGGAAGGCGGTCGCGGTGTTCTTCCATTCGTCCGACAACGACAATTCGCGCAAGTTCAAGACCGAGCGTATGGAAAACAACAAGTTCAAGAACAAAATGCGCGACCGTCTGCTCGTGCTCTACATGGACTATCCGGACAACGCCGACACCAGCAAGGACAAACGTTACCGCGAGCAGGTTCAGCACAATACCCGTATCGCCGGGAAGTTCCACGTCTCGAACTACCCCACGGTCATCATCCTGGACTCCACGGGCAAAGAACTCGGCCGCCTCGACACCAATACCAACGGGACGGTCTCGACGTTCGTGGAAAAGGCCGAAAAGATTGTGCCGGAACGCGAGGCCAAGGAAAAAAAGCAGACCGGATTCAGGGTCGGCGGCGGCATCTCGGACGAATTCGGCTCCCGGAACACTTCGGACTGAGCCTCACGAAACGCTCCCCCTGATGCTGAACACCATCGCCGTCAACCGCGAACCCGTCCTCCTCGGAGACATCCCCGCCCTCGCGGACGCTTCGGACCGGACCGTCCTCATGGTACGGCATTCCATCCGCGAATCGCTTCGGGCGGGCTCGGTCGATCCCGATCTGACCCCGGAAGGCGCGGAGCTGGCACGGCGCTGCGGACGTCTGCTTTCCGGCCTGGGAAACGACGTTTACTTCGCCGCATCACCGCGGATACGCACGCGCCGGACCGCGCAGTGCATGATGGAGGGCGGCGGATTCCCGAAGCAGGAAGTCCGCGACTGCCCCGAACTCGGCGACCTGACCATTTTCGCACATCCGGTGGATTTCGAGGCCATGCTCCGCGACCACAATACGGAACCGGTGATGCGCGAATATTTTTCCACCGGCCATGCGGAAGGACTGAAGGACATGCGCCCGTTCGCCGAAGAACTTCTGAGTTTTCTCACCGGAACACCGTTCCCCGCCTCACGCACGGTCATCGCGTCACACGACGTGCTGGCAATGTCGATCCTGAGCGCGCTGGGCGTCCGCACGTTTCTGGTCGAAGACTGGTGCGGCTATCTGCACGGCGTCCTGCTGACGCGCGGACGGGACGGGAAATGGACGGCGGCGTATGCGGTCCCGGACTACGACGCGGGGAAAAAACACCGTCTCTTCGTCTGATCGTCGAGGGCGGTCTTTCACGCGTGCGAAAAAAATCAAGAATAAAAGCCTTTAAAACGTTAAATATAGCTTGAAATCGCGAAAAAACGTGATAACTTATGGAGAATAACATCCCTTTCAGCGGTTTTGAACTTAAAATATCTTCATCCTCCATGGAGAAAGGTTTCTCATGAATAAAATCTTCCGTCTCTTCGCCGTCCTGCTTTTTGGCATCGCCCTGCTGCCGGCCTGCTCCAAGTCCGAAAACTCCGGGAAACCGCTGATCGTGGCCTGCGAAGCGTCCACGTCCCCCTACTGCTATTACACGGGAAATGACGCAAAACCGGTCGCAGGCGTCGACGTCGACCTCGTCGAACTGATCGGAAAGGAACTCGGGCGTCCGGTCCAGTACAAGATCGTGCCGTTCCAGCAGATTTTCACGCTCGTCGCCATGGGCAAGGCGGACATCGGCACGGCAGGCATAACCATCACCCCGCAGCGCGCCGAACGCGTCCTTTTCTCCACTGTCTACGACGTTTCCTCGCAGGTGATCGTCGTCCCGAAAAATTCCTCGCTCACCGATGAATTCGCACTGAAGACCGCACGCGTGGCCGCTCAGGAAGGCACCAGCGACCTCACGCTCCTGCGCGAGCGCATCAGACCGAGAATCGTCCTGCCGTTCCTCACGCAGGAGGAAGTGAACGCCTCGCTCGTCGACCGCCGTGCCGACGCCGCCGTGATGGACCGCATGCAGGCGGAACTTCTGGTCAAGGCGACCGGAGAGGCGTTCAAGATCCTCGAAAAGCCGCTGACCAGGGAACAGTACGGGCTTATCTTCAACAAAAAGGACACCAAGCTCGCGGAAGCCTCCAACGCGGTCATTGACAGATTCAAACGGGCCGGCACGCTTCAGACCAGCCGCACCAGGCACATCGACGTGCTCAGCGCGCTGCCTACCGGCGCAAAGGAGAAAGAAGAAGTCAAACCGTTCATCGTCTGCCTCGAAACGTCGTTCGCGCCGTTCGTCTTCGTGGACAACAACCGTCTGGTCGGCGTGGACATCGAACTTGCCGAAGCCATCGCAAAAGAACTCAAGCGCCCGCTTGAACTCAAAGTCGTCCCGTTCACCGAGGTGATTCCGCTCGTCATGACCGGAGCCGCCGACATGGGCGCGTCCGGCGTCTCCATCACGCCGGAACGTTCCGCCATGGTGCTTTTCTCCAAGTCCTACGAGAGCGGCGTGCGCAGGGTCCTCGTGAATGAAGGCGCGACGTTTGAAACGCTCGACGACCTGCAGGGCAAAGTCATCGGCGCCAAAAAAGGCACCACGAACGAGGATTTCGTCGTCAACCAGCTCCACGCCAGGGAATTCTACCACTACGACAACGCCACGCAGGCCATCATCGGACTCCTCAACAACGAAATCGACGCCTATGTCGACGACGAGAACGAAGCCGATCTGGCCGCGGGCAAGTATATCGGCAGAGTCAAGATGCTGAACATCGCCATTCCTGCCGAAGAATACGGGTTCCCGTTCAAGACCGGCAACGACGAGCTGAAAGCCGTCGCGGACAAGATCATCGAGGAAAAGCGCGCCAACGGCGAACTTCAGGCGCTCTTCCGCCGTTACAACACCCGCTACAAAGCAATCGAATCGAACGGGATCTGATTCTTTTCGAATTGAACTCAGGGCGGAGCGCGCCGCGGTCGGCATTCGCTCCGCCCGATTTGTCCTGCAATACAGGATGACATACGTTCGCAACAGGCACCACCAGTAAAAACGGAACCCTTTATCATGGATGCAGGCAGAATACTCGACGGTTTCCGCAGCGGAGCCATCACCCGCGAAGAGGCGCTCGCGCTCCTGAACAAACTCCCCTACGAGGACATCGGCTTCGCCAAACTCGACCACCACAGACAGATCCGGCGCGGCGGCATCGAAACCGTGTTCTGCGCGGGCAAGACCGCCGAACAGGTCCGCGCCATCTTCGAACGGTTCATTTCCACAGGCGGAAACGCCATCGGGACGCGCGCCACCCCTGAACAGGCCGGATACGTCCGCGCCGCCCTGCCCGACGTCCAGTACGACCCAGTGTCGCGCCTGCTGTACATCATGGGCAATCCGAAGCCGCGGACCGGATGCGTGGCGGTCTGCACGGGCGGCACGTCCGACCAGCCGGTCGCCGAGGAGGCCGCAAAGACCGCCGAGTTCTTCGGCGCGAACGTAATACGTTGTTACGACGTCGGCATCGCCGGAATCCACCGTCTGTTCGCCTGCCTGGACGAAATCCGCACCGCGAACGCAGTGGTCGCCATCGCCGGGATGGAGGGCGCGCTCGGCGGCGTGATCGCCGGGCTTGTCTCCGTGCCGGTCGTGGCCGTGCCGACCTCAGTGGGCTACGGCGCGTCCTTCGCCGGGATCGCTCCGCTCCTGACCATGCTCAATTCCTGCGCCGAGGGCATGTCCGTCGTGAACATCGACAACGGATTCGGCGCGGGCTATCTCGCCGCACGCATCAACTCGCTCGTCACACAGGGGAACCGTCCATGAGCAAAACCATCCTTTACCTCGAATGCGCCACCGGGATCAGCGGCGACATGGCCGTGGCCGCGCTGCTCGACCTCGGAGCTTCCAAAGTCAAACTGCTGGCCGCCCTCGACAGCCTGAACGTGGAGGGATATTCCGTCACGGTCACGCGCGTCAATTCGCACGGCGTGGACGCCTGCTCGTTCGACGTCGAACTGGAACATGAACATGGGCATCGTCACGGCCACGCTGCGTTCGAACACGAGCATCCGCACGAAGCCCACGAACACCATCATGAGCATGAGCACCGCCACGGGCATCATCATCCGCACGTGCACCGCAATCTCGCGGACGTGACCGCCATCCTGAACAGCGGCGACCTGACGCCGCACGCACGCGAACTCGCGCTGAAGATATTCGGCATCGTGGCCGAGGCGGAATCCAAAGCGCACGGCAAACCGGTCGAAGAGGTGCACTTCCACGAGGTCGGCGCGATCGACTCCATCGTCGACATCGCAGCCGCCGCGGTCTGCCTCGACGACCTCGGAATCGACGACGTTGTCGTGACGGCCCTGAGCGAGGGGACCGGATTCGTGGAGTGCCAGCACGGTCTGCTCCCGATCCCCGTTCCCGCCGTGGCGAACATCGCTTCCGCAAGAGGGCTCCCGCTCCGCATCCTTCCCTCCGTGGAGGGCGAAATGGTCACTCCGACCGGCGCCGCCATCGCCGCTGCGATCCGGACGCGTTCCGCCCTGCCCGAATCCTTTACGATCAAGAAGATCGGCCTCGGCGCGGGCAAACGCGATTTCGGCATGCCGAACGTGCTCCGCGCGATGCTGATCGAGGAGACCGCCGCCGCGGACGCACCGCCCGCCGAAATCATGATCCTGGAGACCAACATCGACGATTCCACGGGCGAAACGCTCGGGTTGGCGATGGATTCCCTGCTCGCCGCCGGAGCGCTGGACGTGCATTACATCCCCGCCTTCATGAAGAAAAACCGTCCGGCATGGCTTCTGCGCGTGATCTGCCGCGAGGCCGACGTGCCCGCGATGGAACGCGTCATCTTCACGGAGACCAGCTCCATCGGCATTCGCAAGCTCCCGGCAGGGCGCACCTGCCTCGCGCGCACGGTCGTGGAGGTGACACTCCCCGCCGGATCCGCGAAGGTCAAGAAATGCAGTTTCGACGGGCAGACGTTCTACTACCCCGAATACGAAAGCATCAAGGCGCTGGCGGCCGCTTCCGGCGTCCCGTTCGCCGATCTCTTCTGCGACGCCGCGGAGACTGCGAGGGCAAACGATGAAAGATAAGCTGAACGAACTCCGGCGGATGCTGGAGGATTTGAGCGCGGACGGAATTTGTGCGGCGTTTTCCGGCGGCGTCGACAGCACCCTGCTCCTGACCGTCCTGTCCGAGATCAACGCGCGGAAACCGTTCCCCCTGCTCGCCGTCGTGTTCGCCACGGCGTTCCACACGGCCGAGGAGACCGCGTCCGCGATGAAGCAGGCGGAGGAACTCGGCGTGCCCGCGGAACGCGTCGAACGCGACGTGCTTTCCGATCCGGTGCTGCGCGGGAACCCGAAGGACCGTTGCTATCACTGCAAACGCAGATTATTCTCCGAGATGAAACGCATCGCCGAAGCGCACGGCATCAAAAACCTCGTGGACGGCACCAATGCCGACGACACGAAGGTGTACCGTCCCGGACGCAAGGCGCTGGAGGAACTCGGCGTGCTGAGTCCGCTGGCGCTCTGCGGCTTCACGAAAGACGAGATCCGCGCCGCCGCCCGTGAACTCCTGATCCCCGTCGCGGACAAGCCCTCCACGCCGTGCCTCGCGACGCGCTTCCCCTACGGAACGGTCATGACTGACGAGGCGCTGCGCCGGGTGGAACGCGGCGAGGCTGTGCTGCGCGAATTCGGGCTGAAGGTGGTGCGTCTGCGCGTCCACGGCGACGTCGCGCGCATCGAGACAGATTCCGACGGATTCGAACTGGCATCCGCCAGACGCTTCGAGATCGCATTCGCGCTCCGCAAAGAAGGATTCCCGTACGTCACGCTCGACATGGAGGGATTCCGGTCCGGCAGCATGGACGAACCGCTTCTTAACAAACAGCCGTAAAACACGCGGCAGGATTACCGGAAGACAGAAAAACCGGATACGGCTCGTGAAAAGCTGTATCCGGTATTTTTATGCAGAAAATCGCAGTCGGCGTTACTTCTGAATGAGGCCGAGCCATTCCTGAATGGCGGGCGCGACCTTGATGAAGAGCGGGGTGAAGACGACGGCGACCATGCTCATGAGCTTCACGAGGATGTTCAGGGCCGGGCCGCTGGTGTCCTTGCAGGGATCGCCGACGGTATCGCCGATGACGGCCGCGCCGTGGACGGGGTTCTTGGTGCCGTCCGGGAGCTTCTTGCCGCCGAAATTGCCCTTTTCGATGTGCTTCTTGGCGTTGTCCCACGCGCCGCCGGCGTTGTTCAGCATGCAGGCGAGGGAGAATCCGCAGGTGAGGCCGCCGATGAGCAGGCCCATGATGCCGGGCACGCCGAGGATCAGGCCGGTGGCGACCGGGATGATGATGGCGAGGAGGGCGGGGAGCATCATCTCGTGCTGGGCGCCCTTGGTGGAGATCGCCACACAGCGGGCATAGTCGGGCTTGCCGGTGCCGTCCATGATGCCGGGGATGGTGCGGAACTGACGGCGGACCTCCTCGACCATGCGTCCGGCGGCGCGGCCGACGGCCTTCATGGTGAGCGCGCAGAAGACGAACGCCATCATGGCGCCAAGGAAGCATCCGCAGAGGAACATCGGGTTCATGACGTTGATCTTGAAGAAATCGACGAGGATGGCGAAATGGTCGGAATCCAGCAGGAGTTTCGCCTTCACCTCCATCGGGAACGCGTTGAACTTGCCGCCCCAGATTTCGATCTCCTGGATCTCGGCGGCGAGCAGCGCCATGGCAGTGAGCGCGGCGGACCCGATGGCGAATCCTTTGCCCGTGGCGGCCGTGGTGTTGCCGAGCATGTCGAGGGCGTCGGTACGTTCGCGGACGTGCGGCGGGAGCGAGGACATCTCAGCGTTGCCGCCGGCGTTGTCGGCGATGGGGCCGTAGGCGTCCGTGGCGAGCGTGATTCCGAGCGTGGCGAGCATGCCGACGGCAGCGAATCCAATGCCGTAGAGGCCGAAGATCGTGCCCTGCGTGAAGCCGCCCGCGAACGCGAACGAACTGATGATCGCGGCGACGGTCGCGACGACCGGGATCGCGGCGGAGAGCATGCCGAGAGAAAGACCGTAGATGATGGTCGGGGCGGGGCCCATCTGCGCCTGCGCGGCAAGTTCCTTGGTCGGGCCGTATTCGTCGGAGGTGTAATACTCGGTGCTGTAGCCGATCACCACGCCGGCGATCAGGCCGGACACGATCGCGCCGAACACGCCCCATGTGAGGATGCCGCATCCGGCGAGGACGGCGCACGCGACGACGATCAGGACGGAGCTGCCCCAGGTGCCGAGACGCAGCGCCCGGAGCAGCGTGCCCATGCTCGCGCCTTCCTTGCAGCGTACCGCAAAGATGCCGATCAGCGACAGCACCACGCCAATGCCCGCGACGATCATCGGGGCGTTCACGTAGGCGACCGTGGTCTTCATCGCGGCGGGGATGGCCGCGCCGAGGGCGGCGGTGGAGAGGATGGAACCGCAGTAGGATTCGTAAAGGTCCGCGCCCATGCCCGCGACGTCGCCGACGTTGTCGCCGACGTTGTCCGCAATGGTGGCCGGGTTGCGCGGATCGTCCTCGGGAATGCCCGCCTCGACCTTGCCGACGAGGTCCGCGCCGACGTCCGCGGCCTTCGTGTAGATGCCGCCGCCGACGCGGGCGAAGAGCGCCTGCGTGGAAGCGCCCATGCCGAAGGTCAGCATGGTGGTCGTGATCTCGACGAACTTGTGCGTGGCGTCGAATCCGGGCGCGACGAGCGGGAGACCGAGGAACGAAAGGCCCTGCGCCATGTGCTCGGGCGTGTAGACCAGGCGGTCAAGGATGAAATACCATACCGTGATATCGAAGAGGCCGAACCCGACCACGGCGAGTCCCATGACCGCGCCGGAGCGGAACGCGACCTGAAGGCCGCGGTTCAGGCTCTCGCTCGCGCCCTGCGCCGTGCGGCTGGACGCGCTGGTGGCGGTCTTCATGCCCACGAAGCCGCAGAGGCCGGAGAAGAAGCCGCCTGTCAGGAACGCGACCGGGACGAAGGGGTTCTGGAGCTTCAGGACCGCCAGGATCGCGAAGATCACGAAGAGGACGGCGAAGACGATGCCGACGCGCGAATACTGCTGTTTCAGGTACGCCATGGCACCGTCGCGCACATATCCGGCGATCTCCTCCATGCGCTCGTTGCCCGTGCCGGCGCGTTTCATCAGGATGTAGCACAAGGCGGCGGAAAGAAGGGCGATGATGGAGCAGACAGGAGCGATCCACCAGATGGACGTAGATCCGAACATAAGAACCTCCGGATGTTAAAAGAACATCAAAAAATGTTGAAGAAAAAACAAAAAGACTATGCTATTTAAAATACACCGTATGAAGACTTTTTTCAAGAGGGAACATGCGTTTTTCCGATCCCGGCATCCGAAATTGACGAGAAGGAAAGGAAACGCGATCCGAAAAGAAGACTAGGGCTGTCGTCTTTTTAGTCCAGGAAGTCCGGCGGATTCACTGTCAGGAAACGGAACGCGTCCGTCTTTTTTCCGGGTTTTCCGGCATGTCTCCTTGAAAAAACATCAAACGATGATATAGTACGGGATGGCGCGGAAACCGTACCACCCTCTCCGCCGCCGGAACCAAACGAAACGCCGGAATACCATGAACGACTCCTCTTTCCTGATCCTCTTCATCGCGCTGACCGCCCTGATGGCGGTATTCCCGTTTCTGCTCCGCAAATACCATATCCCGAACGTAATCGCGCTGCTGGTGGTCGGCATGCTCATCGGATCGAATGGCCTGCTCGGATTCGACCTGGTGGCGGTGCTCTCGCGATGGCTGAGTTTCCTCGGTACGCCGGGCGAGGAGGCGCAGACGGCGGCGAACACGGCGCAGCAGTTCAAGACGTTCGTGGATTCGCTCGGTTCGCTCGGATTGATGTTCCTGATGGCGCTCGCAGGGATGGAGGCGGATTTCCGTCTGATCCGGTCCGCACGCAAGGCAGTGGTCATGCTGAGCGTCCTGACGTTCTTCATCCCCGCCGTGGCGGGCTATCTGATCTACTGGCACTTCTGCCCGGACGAACTCGCCGGCAAGGTGCTGTACGCCTCGCTCTTCGCCTCGCACTCGGTCGGCATCGTATTCCCGGTCATCCGCGAACTGAAGTTGTCGCACACGCGGTTCGGCGCGGCGGTCCTGATCTCCACGGTCATCACGGACATCGCCTCGATCATCCTGCTGGCGGTCAGCGTGCAGCTCTTCCGGCAGTCGCAGAACATCTCGCACATGGTCGGACGCGGCACGCTGTCGATCTTCGACCACATGGACACGCACCTGCTTGGAAACAGCTTCCTGCCGGTCTTCCTGCTGATCGTGCTGGTGTACCTGGGTGCGATGATCTTCATCACGAACTGCTTCGGACGCTGGGTGCTGTCGCACTTCAAGCTCAGCGACGACATCGTGATCACGCTCCTGCTGCTCATGATCCTGGTCACGGTCATCGTCGGCGAGCTCTTCGGCATCAACCTGGTGGTCGGCGCGTTCATCGCGGGCCTGGGGCTGGCGCGTGTGGTGCGCGAACGCGACCAGCTGCTGTTCAAGCGGTTCGAGAGCATCGGCTACGGGTTCCTGATCCCGTTCCTGTTCATCTCCATCGGCATGAAGACCGATTTCAGCGCGTTTTTCCAGAGGGGGAACATCGTGATCGTGCTCCTGACCGTGGTCGGCCTCATCGGCAGCAAGGTCGGCAGCGGATTCGCCGCCATGAAGCTCTCCGGCTACAGCAACAAGGCGAGTCTCGCAGCCGGGCTCATGACCGTGCCCCAGCTCTCCGCCACGCTCGCCGCGGCCGCCATCGGCAAGGACACGGGCATCCTCGACGACCGTTTCTTCAACGCCATCATCATCCTGTCGATCATCACCACGCTCCCGATCCCGTCAATGGTCCGCGCCGTGCTGAACTACAAACGGAACGAGTTCGTCGAGCTGAGCGACTTCCAGGTGCCGAACGTCGTGAAGGACGACGAGCTGCTGTAATCACAGTCGCGCCACGCTTTTTGCCGCAAACGTCGTTCCCCTATCCTCTTTTGTCCCGCGAAACCGTCAAAAACCCAAAAGAAAAGTATCATTTTGTGTCAAACCCGGTTTGACATACGGGGAAAGACGTGCTATTATTAGAGGATGAAAAAATACAGCCGCATCTGAAAGGGGTGTCGCACGGGTATTCCGTCCCTGCGGAAGCCCGCGCGTTTCGAGCTCGCGGCCGTTGCTTTCGGAAACAATTCAAACTCACATAAGGAGCACAAAACCAAATGAAGATCACCAATCCCGCGCAGATCCGCAACTTCGTCGTCGCCGGTCACAACGGCTGCGGCAAAACCACGCTTTGCGACCTCATGCTGTTCAAGTCCGGCGCTGTCGACCGTCTCGGCTCCGTCGACGCCAAGACCAGCGTTTCCGACTTCACCCCCGACGAGCAGGACAAGCGTTCCAGCATCTACGCCTCGTTCATGCACTGCGACTGGAAGGACCACAAGCTCTTCCTGACCGACACTCCCGGCTACGGCGAGTTCGTCGGCGAAGTCATTTCCTCGTTCCGTTCCTGCGGCTTCGCGGTCATCGTCCTCGACGGCGTCGACGGCATCCAGATCGGCTCCACCCGCGCCTGGGCTTTCTCCCGCGACTTCCTCCTCCCGCGCATGATCTTCGTGAACCGCCTCGACCGCGAACGCGCCAGCTTCGACACCATCCTGGAGCACCTCCAGGAAGCCTACGGCAAGACCGTCTGCGTCCCGATGACCCTCCCCGTCGGCAAGGAAGCCGGCCTTTCCAAGGTCATCAGCGTGCTCGACACCCCGGACAGCGAGATCCCGGCCGACCTGAAGGACGCCGTGGAAGAATACCGCACCATGCTGAAGGACGCCGCCGCGGAATCCGATGAAGCGCTCATGGAACGCTACCTCGAAGGCGAAGAGCTCACCGGCGAAGAGATCGCCAAGGGCCTCCACAAGGCCATCTTCTCCGGCAGCCTCGTCCCCGTGTTCGCCGGCTCCACAGCCAAGGACATCGGCGTCACCGAGCTCATGGACGGCGTCGTCTCCCTCATGCCGAACCCGCTCGAACGCGTCCGCAAAGCCGAAGACGGCACCGAGATCGTCCCGGCGGAAGACGGCCCCGCGGCCGCCTACGTCTTCAAGAGCGCCCTCGACCCCTTCATCGGCCAGATGGCATACCTCCGTGTCCTCACCGGCAAGATCGCGTGCAACACCGATATGCTGAACCTCAGCAAGGGCACCAAGGAACGCGTCGGCCAGCTCGTCCTGCTCCAGGGCAAGAACCAGATCCCGGTCGAGGAAGTCTGCCCCGGCTGCATCGTCGGCGTCGCCAAGCTCAAAGGCACCACCACCGGCGACACCCTCGGCGCCACCAAGGACAACCACGCCATGCCGCGCCAGGTCTATCCGAAGCCCGTCATCTCCTTCGCCCTGTACGCCACCAAGAGCGGCGACGAAGACAAGATCATCCAGGGCCTCCAGCGCCTCTCCGAATGCGACCCGACCCTCTACATCGAGCGCAACGACGAGACCCACGAATCCCTGCTCAAGGGCATGGGCGAACAGCACATCAACATCGCCATCAAGAACCTCAAGGCGACCGCCAAGGTCGACGTCCGCCTCGAGCTCCCGAAAATCGCCTACCGCGAGACCATCCAGGGCCGCGGCGAAGCCGCCTACCGCCACAAAAAGCAGTCCGGCGGCCACGGCCAGTTCGCCGAAGTGCACCTCCGCATGGAACCCTTCGAGGGCGGCTATGAGTTCGTCAACGCCATCGTCGGCGGCGCCATCCCGAAGAACTTCATCCCCGCGGTCGAAAAGGGCATCCACGAGGCCATGGAACGCGGCCCGCTCGCAGGCTGCGTGGTCGAAAAC
>JAEEQN010000007.1 GCA_016285345.1 Victivallales bacterium
GTCCTGTTCGTTCCGTTTACGGAGGGCCTCCTCGTAGGTGGGTTTCTTGTCGGGATTCAGGTAGTCCTCGACCGTGGAGTCGATGAAGATATCGGCGTTTTTCACGCGTTCCTCATGCTGTTTCTTGAGGATGGCGAGGCGTTCCTGCGCGGATGCGATGACCTCTTCGGTCTCCGCGATTTGGCGTTCCGCGGACCTGTTGTAGGTCTGGAACCGGACGCCGATGAGTTCATGAAGTTCTTTTCTGATCTTGTCTTTTTCGGCGCTGCCGGTCGCATTGAAATACTTTTCGCGAAGCTCGATGGCGGCCTTGTATTCGTTTTCCTGTTTGCCGGAGACGAGCTCGCGAAGCTCCTTGCGGAACGCATCGTAATCGGTCCGCATAAGATTCAGAAGGCGTTCGCGGTCTTCCGGCGGGATCGTGTCGATCATGGACATGCTGCGACGGGAATCGCCGCCCATGCCGGGGCCGCCGCCGAAACCGGGGTTGCCGAAACCGGGGGTGCCGAAACCCGGGCCGCCGCCGAAGCCGCCGCCGAAGCCGCCGCCCATGCCGGGACCGCCGCCGAAGCCGCCGAAACGCTGTTCCCACGGATTGCCGGAGCCGGGACCACCGCCGAAGCCGCCGCCCATGCCGGGGTTGCCGAACCCGAATGTCCACGGGGAAACCGGAATATCGATCCATGGGTTGCCGGAACCGAACAAGCCGCCTCCGAAACCACCGAAGCCACCGAACGGAGACGGATCGTCTTTTTTCTCTTTGTCTTCTTTGTTATCGTCGCCGCGGTTTTCCCACGGTCTGTCCATGCCGAAGAAGCTGCCGGATCCGCCGAAGAACATCGGGCCATCGTCCCATGGGTTGAACCCCGGACCGCCGCCGAAACCGCCGAAGCCGCCGCCGAAGCCCTGTTCCCAAGGATTGCCGGAACCGGGACCGCCGCCAAAACCGCCGAAGCCGCCGCCGGGCTGTCCCCACGGCGAATTCTGCCACGGATTGTCGTTCTTCTTTTCGTCTTTCCCGTCGTCTTTTTTCTCATCATTGCCGCCGGGCGCACCGCCGAACATCCACGGATTCTGCCCCCACTGTTGACCTGGGAAAGAGATCATCGGGATCTGCCCGAACTGCACGGGATTTCGCTGTTCCGTCTTCGGTTTTTCCTCGGATTTGGACGTGTCATCCTTCGCCTCCTGCGCGGCGAGCGCGACGGAGGCGGTGGTGCAGAACAGAAGAAGCAGGATTTTCCGGGTAGCGGTCATGGCTGTATCTCCGGGGCTTGAGATGAAACAGACGAACTCAGTTTTCCGCGTAAGCCGCGAAGTCGGCTTCGAGCTGGGCAATCAGGAGGTCGGTATCGGAGAGCGAGAGATCGGACATCGAGCTTGTCAGCTCCATGGAGACCTTCGTCAGTTCGCCGTCCATGACGGCGCCGGTCCAGTCGGCAGCCGCGGTCGCCTGCGTCGGGACCGCCAGCGGCTGGGGTTTTGCCACAGGTTCGAAGTAGAAGAGGAAGCAGACCGCGAGGGCAGCCGCGACCGGGATCAAAACGCGGAACGCCTTCTTCACGCGGTTCTTGCGGGCGTATGCGGAAGCCGTGAAGGCGCCGGCGGCGCGGACGGCGTCGTCGACATGCTTCGGAGGCTCGAGATCGGGGAGAACACGGTGGAGACGGTTCGCGGCCGCGACATCCTGCGCGATGGCGCGGATTGCATCGTCGACGTGCTTCGGGGGCTCCATATCCGGCAGGACGCTGAAGAAACGGTTCACATCCGCGGCCTCGGCAGCGGCGGCGCGGATTGCGTCGTCGACATGCTTCGGGGGTTCGACCTCCGGCAGTTCGCAGGAGAGGAAACGTTCGAGATCGTCGGCAAATGCTTTGCACTCGTGACAGATGCGAAGATGTGCCAAGACGTCGTCATTGATCTCGCCGACCGCGACCTTCTCTTGAATAAATTCACAAATGTTCATGGTCTCACCTCAGGAATTGTCAGATTCCCAGTCTTTCAGTTTGTCCGTAAGTTGTTTAATTGCATATCTCATACGAGCGAGACTCGTATTCACGGAGCAGTTCTGGATCTTCGCGATCTGCTGGAACGGGATGTTCTCCCGGCGCAGCAGGAAGACCTCGCGGAGTTCGGGCGTCAGCGAGTTCAGCGCCGCCGTGAGCCGCCTGGCGCGTTCGCGTTCGTCCATCTCTCTGCCCGGCGTCTCGTCGGAGGTATCCGCCGTCGTGTCTCCGTAAGTATCGTCCAGTTCGTCCTCGGCTCTCCGTTTCAGGGAGCGGTAATAATCGATAATGAGGTTGTGGGCGATCCTCATGAGCCATGCGGAGAATTTCTCCTGATCGCGGTAGGTCGACAGATTGTCGATCGCGCGCATCCATGTCTGCTGGAATACGTCGTCCGCCTGGCTGGTGTGCCCCTGCATCTGCCGGTTCACATACCCGTAAAGCGGACGCCTGTACCGTTCGTAAAGAGCATCAAAAGCGGGACTTGATCCACTCTGGAATTCCTGGATAAGCTCCAGATCTGTTTTATCTGTTTCCATGTCTCGAAATTCCATTATGGTTGCTTCGATACCCAAATAACGCTTTTTTGGCGCATCTTATTGTATATACCGGAAATATTTTCCGATTTTTTTTTGATTTCAGCGGACACCGGACGGTCGGCGTCCAGAAAATCCACCGAATCAATCTCTTCCGGCGTGACCCACCGGAACCCCTGACGGTCCTTTGCCGACGGCGTGTCGTCCGAGACAGCGAGAAAAAAAGTAACACGGACATATTTGACACCGTAGTCGTGTTCCATGACCGTAAAGACCGGACCGACCGCAATCTCCATGCCGAGTTCCTCGCGTATCTCGCGTCGGATGCACGCCTCCGCCGTCTCGCCGGGTTCGATCTTGCCGCCGGGAAATTCCCATTTTCCCGCCATGTGCTTGCCAGCCGGACGCGAACACACCAGGATTCGTCCGTCCGGGCCGCCGATCACCGCTGCCGTCACATCCACAAGGGGTTCCGAAGAAAACAGCAATCCCTTGAACGGTTTGGACGGATCGACCGGATACGATGCGGACCGCCGGACGCCGGGAATCCACAGGATTTTCGCCGATTCTTCGGCATCCCGTACCACAGGACGCAGGGGCTGTTCCGAAGCGGGGACATGGGCATCGGTAAAGAGCTTTTTGAGCGAAACGGAATACGCCGCGCCAAAGGGAATCATGGTATCGCCGGAGCGCCGCGCCACAATCTCAAGTTTGTTTGGAAATGTCTCCGCATCAAAGAGTACCGAATCCGTTCCGGACGGCATTTCTTCAACGCCGGAGACATCTCCGCGAAATCGCAGGACGGCCTTGCCGAAACGGACCACCGGGACGACCCGGTAGTCCCAAACGACCGAATCTGCCTTTTCGATTTCGACGGAACCATCTTTTTGCAACAATCCGTTGTTCCACAAAAAGATAACACCGTCTTCCGCAGGGATTTGTCCCGATGCGGCGTGATCCGGGGCATCCAGCAAACCGCGGAGACGTTCGATGAAATGCCGGTCGGGAATATCGTCGAGCCACAGCCGCAGGACGCGCGGCAGAAGCGCGGGCGGGATTCTTTTCAATTCATTCAAATCCAAACCGCCGGGACGGACCGCCTGCCGGAATGCCTCGTCCGCGGCATCGTCGAGCGCCGCGGCATCATCCGCGATGGCATGCAGCGCGGTCAGGATTCCGGCGCGGGCGCGCGGAAACTCGCGGTACAGCGTCGGCAGGACCACGTTGCGCAACTTGTTGCGGTCGTATTCGTTTTGCAGATTGGTGGAATCTGTGCGGAACGTTTTGAAGCCGCGTTCGGCGAGATACGCTTCGATCGCGTCACGGGAATAATCCAGCAGAGGACGAAGCCAGAGAACGTCTTCGAATCTGCGGACGGGGTGGAGCGCATGAAGACCGGAGAGATTCGAGCCGCGCATCAGGCGCAGGAACAGCGATTCGATCCGGTCGTCGGCGTTGTGTCCCAGCGCGACCGCCGCGGGCTGTTTTTCCGTTTCACGGACGATCTTCCGCCATGCCTCCTGACGCAGACGCCGCGCGGCGGCCTCCGTGCCCTCACCAGACTGAACATGATCCGGGACATTCAATGAAATAATCTGAATCGGGACATCAAGTTTTTCACAGATTTCCCGGCAGAATTCCGCATCGTCCAGGCTCTCCGCTCCCCGGATGCCATGTTCGAAATGCACCGCGCGGAGTTCCCAAGGCGCGTTCTTCCTGAGCTCGGAAAGGCACACGAGCAGTGCCAAGCTGTCCGCGCCGCCGCTGAAGGAAGCGTAGACGGTGCGGATGCCGGACGGAATGCTGAAACCGGGGAAGAGGGAGCCGGGCATGGTAAAAAGGGAGAAATACTGGACGGGAACAGCTAAAAGGTCAGAGTTCGTTGATAGCGTTCAGATATGTCTCTTTCGACTGCGCGCCGAGGAACTGTTTCACGACCTGGCCGTCCTTCAGGAGCAGCACGGTCGGCAGGCTGTGGACGCGGAATCTCGCGGCGAGCATGGGCTGAAGGTCGACGTCGACGTAGCCGAACACCAGGTCCGTTTTTTCGGCGGCGATCTCCTCGATGATCGGGGCGATCTTCTTGCAGTAGACGCACCACTCCGCGCCGAAATCGATCAGGGCGGGTTTCGTGCCGACGATGCTGTCGAAATTGCTCTCGGAAAGGATATTGATGCTCATAATCTGGTCTCCCGTGTTGTGTGGTTGCATATCGTGATTCACGATGCCGCTGCTGGGTGTCGCGGTACCTGAAAGTTACCTGAACATACTCTACTCCGGTTTGCCTCGTTTTTCAAGCCGTTTTGACATCTTTTTCCGGAAAACGCGCGTTTTTTTAGATAGAAATGCGCGCCCGTGGGCTCAGGCAAGCCGAAAACCGAGCTTCAGGAGCGTGTCGCGGAGCTCGGACGGCAGGGGCTTGTCCGAACGCACGGTAAAAGCCGGGAACTCACGGCGGACGCGGTAGGAGCCGCGCAGTGCTTCGAAATTCTCCGGCGCGGCACGGAGCGCGGCATCGTCATCCGCGATATCATAGGACGCGAACACGGCATCCGCGAGCGGATGCTGCGAGGCGGGATCGAGCGTGATGACCGGATTGGCGGGCGCGGGAATCTCTGCCGGAAAGAAGTTCAGAAGAGATTCGATTCCGAAATGCTTCGCGACGGCGCGCACCGCCATGGATGTGCCGTTCGCCTTCCCGTCCGTGGAATACCCGGCGATGTGAGGCGTGGCGAAATCGACGAGCGACAGGAGCTCGCGGTCGATCTCCGGCTCGTTGTGCCACACGTCCAGCACGGCGCCAGAAATGAGCCCTTCGGTGATCGCCGTTTTCAACGCGGGTTCGTCCACCACGTCCCCGCGCGAGGCGTTAAAGAAAAACGGCTTCCGTTTCAGTCCGCGGAAGAATGCCTCGTCCGCCATGTGCTCCGTCCGGTCCGGCCCGTACTCGGCGCCCCGCAGCGGCACGTGGAGCGTGATGAAGTCGGCGTCCTGCTGGATGCGTTCGAGCGGGACGAATCCGGTGTTTCCCTCGCGTTCGGCGCGAGGCGGGTCGTTCAGGAGCACGTTCATGCCGAGCGCGGCGGCCGCGACGGCGACCTTCGTGCCGACGTTTCCGACGCCGACGATCCCGAGCGTCTTCCCCCTCAAATCTACGCCGTGCCGGAGCGAGACGCGGAGCAGCGCGGAGGTCATGTATTGCGCCACGGACGCGGCGTTGCATCCGGCGGCGTTCTCCCACATGACCCCGTGCGTGCCGCACCAGTCGGTGTCGATGTGGTCGGTGCCGATGGTGGCAGTGGCGACGATCCCGACGCGGGAATGTTCGAGAAGCGCTGCATTGCATTTCGTACGCGTGCGAATGATGAGGGCGTCGGCATCGCGCACGGTCTCCGGCGTGATTTCGCCGGGATCGAGGTAGCGCATGTCGGCGTACGGCTCGAAGACGCCGTTCAGGAACGGGATTTTGGAGTCGGCGACGATGAGCACGATTCAATCCTCCTCAGAGGAAATACGGCAGGAGCATGAAATACCGCCAGAGCGCGGCGGCTCCGACCGTGATGCCGATGCACAGAAGCGCGCGCCGCCAGCTCTTGAAAATGAACGACAGGACCGTCAGCGGGATGCCCGCGGCGACGCAGATCACGCTCAGCGTGAGCCCGCCCGCGATCAGGAAATAGGCGGTCGCCTTCGCCGAGTGCATGGCGGACTCCACGCCGGAGAACCCGCGGGAGACCAGCCAATAGCAGATGCCGGCGGCGATGCCGTCCAGTGCGAGCAGAAAAAGCACGGGAGAGATCAACAGAGAGATCAGAAATTTGAACATGGTCCGCGATCTTTCCCGTGGTTAAAAGCCGGAAGAAGATCCGGCTCAGTTTTCCTGCATGTAGTTCGGCGCGTCGCGCGTCATGATGATGTCGTGCGGATGCGCCTCCTTCAGGGCGGAGGGGCTGACGCGCGTGACTTTCGCGCGGGCGCGGAGCTCGGGGATGGTCTTGGTGCCGCAGTAGCCGAGGGAGTAGCGGAGGCCGCCGATGAACTGGCAGAGGACCTCGCTGAGGGAGCCGCGGTAGGGGACCATGCCTTCGACGCCCTGCGGGACGATCTGTTTCACGTCGTCGGTGTCCTTCTGGCCGTAGCGTTCGCGGCTGCCCTTGGATTTCTGCATCGCCACGAGGCTGCCCATGCCGCGGTAGAGCACGTAGCGACGGCCGTTGCGGAACGTCTTTTCGCCGGGGCCTTCGAGCGTGCCCGCGAGCACGGAGCCCATCATGACGCAGGACGCGCCGACCGCGATGGCCTTCGGCACGTCGCCGGACTGCTTGATGCCGCCGTCCGCGATGATCGGGACTTCCTCGCCGATCGCCTTGTACGCCTCGTAGATGGCGGAGACCTGCGGCGTGCCGACGCCCGCCACGACGCGCGTGGTGCAGATGGAACCTGGTCCGATGCCGACCTTCACCGCGTCGACGCCCGCGTCGAGCAGAGCCTTCGCGGCTTCGTACGTGGCGATGTTGCCCGCGACGACATCGATGCCGGTATATTTGTCCTTGATGTACTTCACCGTGTCGATCACGCCCTTGCTGTGGCCGTGCGCGGTGTCGATCACGAACGCGTCGACGCCGGCCTGCGCCAGCGCCTCGATACGGTCCTCGTTGTACGGGCCGACGGCGGCCGCCACGCGCAGACGGTGCTCGGCGTCACGGTTGTACGCCGGTTCCATGTTCTCGATGAGCGTGCGGACGTCGGTGAAACTGAAGAGGCCGGTGAGCTTGCCGTCCTTGTCGATGGTCGGGAGCTTGCCGACTTTGTTCTTCATCATGAGCTGGAACGCGTCTTCGAGCGAGGGCGCGCCGTTGGCGTAGACGACCGGTTTGGTCATGACGTCGCGGATCGGGATGTCGAAGCTGGAGAGGAACTTGATGTCGCGGGCGGTGATGATACCGACGAGCTTGCCGCTGCCGTCCACAATGGGGAATCCGGAGAACGAGAAGTTGTGCGCTTCCTTGTAGTTCAGCATCTCCTGCACGGTCTGGTCTTCGCGGAACGTGATCGGGGTCTTGATGAAGCCGTTGAGGTAGAATTTGACCTTGCGGACCTCCTCGGCCTGCGTCTGCACGTCGAGGTTCTTGTGGATCACGCCGATGCCGCCCTGCTTGGCCATGGCAATCGCCATTTCCGCCTCGGTCACGGTGTCCATGGCGGCGCTGACGAACGGGATGTTCAGCTTGATGTTGCGCGAAAACTTCGTGGAGATGTCGGTATCCGAGGGCAGGAAATCGGCATACTGGGTCAGGAGGGAGATGTCGTCGAAAGTGAGGCTTTCGAACTTGAAGTTCGCCATGAAGGCGTCGATGTTTTGATTGCTCATAAGCTGCTCCGATCGTTTGCGCCGGGCCGCGTCAGCACTTGGCAACGGCTTTGTTTTCTCAATACCATTTGCCATAATAATATACAGCGTTTTTTTTTCTTTTCAACTTTAAAGCATTCTTTCCGTCTGTTTTTTTTATAAAAAACATCCGCCCCCGGACGGAGACGGATGCTGAAAAAAAGAGAGGAACGATGCTCAGAGGCCGAAAGGCTTGAGCTGTTCGGCGAGGGTGTCGTCGTCCTTGGACGCCTCGACCTGTTCGATCTGCCAGGTCTCGATGTGTTCGGAAAAGTCACCGGGTTCGACCGGAGCCTCGGGGCCGATGGACTCGACCTCAAGCATGCCGGGCTCGGTGTAGAATTCGGCGTTGCAGCCGTAATCGGTGTACGGCGCGCCGTCGATGAACGGGAAGTGCTTGATGAAGAGTTCGGAGCCGAACGCGTAGGCCGCCCAGCCGGGTTTGACGAGGGCGCCGAATTTCTGCTTGGTCGGGTACGCGTCGTCCTGGCTCATGCGGATGAAGCGCTTACCCCAGACGAACCGCGGATCGGCCATGTTCGTGAACTGCCACAGCACGATCGGACGGCCCGCGGCGAACGACTGGCCCGCGCCCGGTCCGTGCGGCACGAAGGGTTCCTGCGGGACGATGACCGTGCCGCCGGGAGCCATGACGGAAAGCGCCCACGTGGCGAATTTGGCCGCCCAGGGGCCGCGGTTCCAGATACGGTGCGTGACTTTGACGAGGCTGCCGGAAGCCGGGAAGTTGATCACGATCTCCTTCTGGAGGCGGGAGACAGTTTCGGTTTCGCAGGTCAGCGTGAGGCGGGCGCCGTCCCACTCGTATTTGACCGGCTGGACGTCCGGGTAATAGGTACGCGTCCAGACTTCCGGTGCGTGCCACAGGCGGTGTCCGCCGTAACTCTGCCAGGTGTCCTGCGAGATGTTCGCCATCTGGTCGTCGAAGTTCTTGAAGAAGTTCGCGCCGCCCTTGCGCTTGAAGGACAGGACGCGCGGGCCGAGGCCGACGGAAACGACAAGTTCGATTTCGCCGTTGTCGAGGAGAAGGCAGTCTTTCCAGCCTTTGTATTCGATGGTTTGGAGACTCATGGTCGGAGGTTCCTTTCGGGGATATGTGTAAATGTTGATTCGAGTTCAGGATTGGAGATGCTTCAGGGCTTTTTTCGCGATGTCGCGGCGGTACCGCATGTTCTCCCAGGAGATCGGGGCGAGCGCCTCGTAAACGGCGTCGATCGCCGCCTGGATGGTCGGCGCGCTCTTCGACACGACCAGCACGCGGCCGCCCTTGTTCACGAACTTGCCGTCCTGCATGGCGGTCCCGGCATGGAACACGACCGCGCCCTTCGCCTCGGCTTCCCCGATGCCGCTGATGATGTGACCCTTCACGATGGGACCGGCGGGGTATTCGCCGGAAGCCAGCACCACGCAGACGCACGGATCGGGATTCCAGTCGAGCTTGACCTCGGCGAGACGTCCGGTCGCGGTCTTGTAGAGGGCGTCGGCGAGGCTGGAACGCAGGCGCGGGAGCACGGCCTCGGTCTCGGGGTCGCCGAATCGCACGTTGAACTCAAGCACCTTCGGACCGTCCTTCGTGACCATGATCCCGGCGTAGATGAGGCCGCGGTAGTCGAGGCCTTCCGCCTGGATCCCGGCGAGGAAGGGATCGAGCACTTTCTTCTGCACCTCGGCCATCAGGGCGTCGGTCACGACCGGGGCAGGCGAATACGCGCCCATGCCGCCGGTGTTCGGCCCCTTGTCGCCGTCGAGCTGGCGCTTGTGGTCCTGCGAGCTGGCGAGCGCGGTGATCGTCTTGCCGTCGACGAGCGCGAAAATGGACGCCTCCTCGCCGACAAGGAGTTCCTCCAGCACGACGCGGGCGCCTGCCGCGCCGAACGCTCCGCTGAAACACGCGTCCACGGCGGCGAGCGCGTCGGCGCGGTCTTTCGAGACGATCACGCCCTTGCCCGCGGCGAGTCCGTCCGCCTTCACGACGAGTTCGCGCCCGGCGTCGTACTGCGCGTTCACGTATGCACGGGCGTCCGCGGCGTTGTCGAACGTGGCGAACGCGGCGGTCGGGATGCCGTATTTGTCCATGAACTTCTTGGAGAAATCTTTGCTGCCTTCGAGCTGCGCGGCTGCTTTCGAGGGACCGAAGACCGGGATGCCTTTCGCACGAATGAGGTCGGCCGCACCGTCGCACAGGGGCGCTTCCGGCCCGACGACCACGAAGTCGATGCCGTTCGACGCGGCCCAGTCGGCGATGACGGACCAGTCGGAGCCGGGGACGTCCGCCGGGCATTCGGCGATCTGCGCGATGCCGGGGCTGCCGGGAATGCACGCCAGGCGTTCCGTTTCCGGGCTGAGCTTCAAACTGCGGCAGATCGCGTGTTCGCGGCCGCCGCTTCCGAGCACGAGGATATTCATAATCGGGGAGTCTCCTTAAATCGTTTCGACGGCAGATGCCGCCGTCATGTTTTTATAAAAAGAAACACGATAATCTACACGCGGAAACGGAAAAAGTCAAGACCGCACGCATGGGAAACACCCGAAATGAGGAAAACTGACAACCGGGGAATCTACACTTTTGTTGACTGTTCCTGAAGAGGGAGGAAGAGCGAGAAGGCCGCGCCGCTTGATTCAGGATCGGCGGGGTCGAGCTGGAGCCAGCCTTTGTGCGAGATGAGGATACCGTACGCCATGGAGAGCCCCATGCCGGTGCCCTGCCCGACCGGCTTCGTGGTAAAGAACGGCTCGAAAATGCGCGCGCGGAGGTCGTCCGGCACGCCGGGGCCGGAATCCTTGATGCGGATCACGCAGTAACGGGCGTCCGGGGAGACGTCGGCGTCCGGCGGGGGGAGCGGGTCGACGCCGAGCGCGGCGGGCGTGCCGAGGGAAATGGTGATGCGGCGGTCGTGTTCCGGTATCTTCCGCACGGCGTCGCGCGCGTTCATGAGCAGATTCAGGATGACCTGCTGGAGCTGGACGGAGTCGCCGCGGACGATCAGCGGCGCATTATCCGCGTGTTTGTTCGGAAGGTCGAGCTTGAAGTCGATGCCCGCGGCGGACGGCAGGAACATGGCGGCCGAGGTGTTCAGGAAGGCGGCAAGGTCGATCTCCGAGGCGGTGAAGTTGCCGCGCCGGGCAAATCCGAGCAGGTCGCGCGTGAGCGTGGCGGCGCGCTCGGTGATGGTGTCGATGACCTCGATGTGACGGCGGGCATTCTCCTCGCGGACGGGGTACATGTACTTGATGAGATCGAGGTGCCCCTGGATCGCCTGAAGGAAGTTGTTGAAGTCGTGCGCGATGCCGCCCGCCAGCTCGCCGATGGATGCGAGACGCTGCCGATGGAACGTCTGCTCGCGCCACACTTCGCGTTCGCGTTCGAGCCGCGTCCGTTCGGTCACGTCGCGCCCGTGGACCAGCACCATCGGCGTCTCGTCGATCACGACGCGGTTGATGGCGAGTTCCAGGATGCGGTCCGTGCCGGGCGGCGTGGCGGTGTAGCGCGCCTCGGGTTCCGCGAGAAGCGCATCCCACTTCTCCCGTTCGATCCCGGCAAGCTCGGGAAACGATTTATCCTTGAGCTCGTCGGCGGTGGTGCGGAACATCGTCGCGGCTGAATCGTTGACCTCGGAAATGATGCCGTTCTGGTCGGTCAGGAAGATGCATGCGACGGCGTTGCGGAACAACACACGGTAGCGTTCCTCCGTGTCGCGCAGCGTCTTTTCCAGCTCGACGCGCTTGCCGTAGTTGCCGAAGAACGCGATCACGATGTCGAGCGCGCCGCGTCCCTCGCCGGGCAGTTCGTAGCGGATGCGCGAGATGTAGAACGTGATGATGACGCTGAGCCACAGTACCATGAGCGTCTTGAAGAGATAGGACGCCTCCAGGTCGAGCCACCAGTCCGGGCGGCCCCAGCGGTACACGGCGGAAAACACCATGGCGTCGCTCAGCTGGACGGCAATGAGCGAGGCGGCCACGCAGAGGAAGAGGTTGATGCGGCGGTTGCGGAGCCCCTGATAGAAGATCGGGATCAGGAAGATGTCGACCGTGAAGGACAGCACATTCGCGGCCATCACGCGCAGGCTGCTTCGCATCATTGAGGCGAATGTCACGGGGAGCTGGTCGGACGCGGTGTCCTGCGGCGGGATCATCTCGGCCTGCGTCACGGTAAGGTGCGCCAGGTAGAGATACAGCGCCAGCGAGATCATGAGCCCGATGATCACGCGCTGGGCCGAAAGCGTGCCGTCGGCGATGTAGATGACCGCGAGGATCCCAAGAAACGGCAACATGAGCACGCCGGACGAGAGCGGAATGTCGAACCCGGAATACCCTGTGACGATCGTGATGCCGCCCGCGCCCGCGAACTGCGTGAATCCGAAGAGCAGCCCCATCGCGACGTAGGAAGCCGGCGCGCCGAGCTGTTTTTTCAGCCCGTGAAGCAGCAGGAGCGTCACGAAAAGAAAGGTCATTTCGAGAACGGCCAGTGCGATGCTGAAAAACGTGGTGTCCATGTCTGCTCGTCCGAGGCGGGGTTATGCGGTGCGGCGTCCGGTTCGTCTTATGTTCTCAGCTCTCCGGTCCGGTCTCTTCGGCGGCCTCCGGTCCATGGAGGCGTTCGCGGAAACGTTCGGCCCGGTACTTGCCGCGTTCCATGGGCGACAGCGCCATGTTCATGCGGCAGCAGAGGTGCGCGGGCTGGCATTCGAGGAGGAGTTCCGCCCAGTCCTGCCGCGTGAAATCCCGGAAGACGCCGGAATCCGCGCCGAGCTTCATGATGGAGAGTGCGTCGAGCGCTTCCGAGGTCGGGATGAGGTAGTTGTTGCGGAGCAACCCGTAGGCGCGGCCGCAGGCGTTCAGGAACAGCAGTTTCTGACGGCTGATGAGCTCAGCGCGGGTGCGTTCTTCCTCGCGTGAGATGGCCGTGACGACCTCCGTCATGCGGAGTCCCAAGTCCTCCTCGCGTTCGCCGAGCGTGGTCCGGTTGGAGATGAGGAAGAGGTTTCCGGCGGGCTTCCCGTCGACCGGGAAATACGGCGCGGCGGTAAGTCCGGCGTCCTCCAGACGTTCGAGGATGCGTTTGCGTCGGCCGGAGAGCCCGAGCGCAGGCAAGTGGATCAGGAACGTGATCCTGAGGCCGGTCCCGACCAGCGCGGGCGCGCCGGTCAGGTAGCCGTAACGCGGATGGAACGCGAACCGGAGGTGGCGCGCGAGCGCGGATTCCAGCTCGGACATGCGGTCCCAGGTCTCGCGGAACGCCGAACCCGGCGCGGTCATGTGAAGCCAGATGTGGTCGTCGCCGTTCAGGAGGACCGAGGTGGACCCGTCCTCGGCGCAGACAAAGACGCGGCAGGCGGCGATGTCCGTATGCGAACGGTCCATCAGCTCGCGTTCCACGAGCAGGTCGCGGTCGGATGTGGTCAGGAGTTCGTGCTTGATCTGGAACATGCTCGGGAGCAGGCTGTGGACGTCCTCGTGGTGCATGGCGGCAAGCGTGAGCTCGGCGACCGATTCCAGGATGTTCGCGGAGGCCGTCGCGGGGAACTGGAATCCCTCGATGTTGCGCGAGAGGGAAAGGAATGTGGAAAGGATGGGCCCCTGCCCGATGAAGACAGGTCCTTTGCTTGCGAGATGGCGGATGCGCGGATGGAAGATCATGAGCTCTTCCTCCTTCCGCGGGCACGCGTTTTTTTCGGGGGCGTTTCAGGCGCGGATTCGTCCGGGATAAGCTCGGCGGACTTAAGTTCGGTCTCGATCCCGGCGATCTTGTCGCGGATCTCGGCGGCCAGCTCGAATTCCTCGCGCCGGACGGATTCGTCGAGGCTCTTGCGGAGGCGTTCGAGCTCGCGCCGAAGGCCGATGCGTTCGGAAACAGCCGGATCGTGCCACTGTTCGACCGTTTCCGGCGGCGTCTTGCCGCAATGCACGCTGCCGTGCTGGTTCAGCTCGATGTCCTCCAGAAGGACCTGGCTGAACTGCTCGTAGCAGGCGGCGCACCCGACTTTGCCGTTTTTCTTGTATGCGTGCCAGCTCGCGCCGCAGACATCGCACTGGAGATCCTGCGCTTCCTCTTCCTGCGGCTTCTTCTGGTCGAACAGCTCGGCAAGTTTCAGGTCGGCGCTGTTCGCGATCGCCTGCGTAAGACGTTCGAGCATCTCGTGAAAATGCGAATTGACGGCGTTTCCCTCGGCCAGGTTGCGCTTCTTCGCGCATTCGGCGCAGATGTGTAGGGTATTGGTCTCGCCGTTGACGATTTCCTGTATGTGAATGGTAGCCGGATTGGCCTTGCAGATCTGACATAACATCATAGTTTGCTCCGTGTTCTTTCCGTTCAATTACTCATGGAGTCGGAAAACAATGTATCACGCGGGAAGCCGGATTGCAAACCGCGGAACAAAAAAAGTCCGAAAAAGCCTCTGTCTTTCCCTCTGCGTCATGTCCTCGGCGCACTTCACGATACCGGTTTCTTCCGTTGTCCGGTAACGGCGTGAATCCGCACCGAAAAACACGAAAATGATTTGCATTTTGCGCGGGCGCGTGATATAGTAGATGCGTGAACTGCAACGGCGGCCGCTTTGCTTTGCAAAGAGGAAAGTCCGGACTCCACAGGGCAGGAAGTCCTTCTTCAAGAAGGATGTCGCGGGGGCAACCCCGCGGGAAGGAAAGCGCAACAGAGAACAGACCGCCGGACGTTTTCGGACGTCCGGCAAGGGTGAAACGGCGGTGCAAGAGACCACCGGGCTCCGGAGCGATCCGGGCCGCATGGCAAGCCCCTTCCGGAGCAAGGCCAAATAGGGGACGATGCCGCTGCCCGCGGCGTTATCAGTTCCGGGTTCTGGCCGCTTAGACAGATGGCCGCCCCCGCGGAAACGCGGAGACAGAATCCGGCTTATGTTGCAGTTCGCTTTTTTGGATCAACAACGCTATGAAAATCGTATCGCTCATAACAGATCTGGATCCGGCCGGGGCGGAACGCGTCCTGACCGATCTCGTGTGCAGCCTGATCGCCCGGGGACACACGTGCGACGTGCTGTCGCTGATGGCGCCGCCGCAGGACGACTGTCTGGTGGACGCGCTTCAGACAGCCGGCGCACGCGTGGCGTTCCTGAACGCGACCAAGCTCGATTTCTTTGTGCTGCCGTTCCTGGTGCGGTACGCTCTCCAGCGGCTCGAACCGGAAATCGTGCACTCGCACATGATGCACGCCAACCTGCTGGCGCGTTTCGCGCTTGCCGGGAGCGGGATCCCGCTCGTAAACACGATCCATATCGCAGACCGCCGCCGCACGCAGGGGTTCTACTTCATGCTCGACCGCATGTCGGTCCGGCACGCGACCGCGCTGACCGCGGTGTCCAAGGCCGCTTTACGGTTTCACTCCGCCGTCTGCCGCATCCCGAGGAAGAAATTCCGCGTGGTATACAACGGCTGCGACGCCGTGGAGCCCGCCACGCCGGAGGAATGCCGCGAGTTCCGCAAGTGGTGCATGATGGAGGACTGCACGAAAGTGATCGGATCCGTGGGCAGGCTCGACAAACAGAAGGGCTACGACCTGCTGTTCGACCGCATGAAGGCGCTGTCCGACCGCGTGCCGGAGGGGGAGCGCTGGGGCGTCGTCATCATCGGCGACGGCCCGGAACGCGACGACCTGGAGCGCCGCGTGCGCGCCATGAACTTCCCGAACCTCGCATTCGCGCTGCCGGGCTACCGTTCGGACGCGCGCAGCCTGATGGCCGCGTTCGACGTCATGGTGGTGCCTTCCCGCTACGAAGGCTACGGGCTCACGCTCACCGAGGCCATGACGCTCGGGCTCCCCGTGGTCACCTCCACCGCCGACTCCCTCCCCGAACTTTGCGAACAGTACAAGGACGGGTTCGCGCAATGCATCGATTTCAGCAAAGACCCGGACGGGATCCGGCTTGCGAAGGCGCTGTCCGAAGCGGCCGGCGCGGGCCGCTCCAAGCCTTTCGTGCTGTGTTCCGTCGCGCACATGGTCGATGAATACGAACAAATCTACAACGAACTGACAGGCAATTAAGACAGGAGACACGCTCCCATGCTTCAGATCCTCGCCGCCACCACGAACAAACACAAGATCCGGGAATTCCAGGCCATGCTCAACACTTCGGCCGATTCCGGACGCGTCTGCATCATCTCCCCCGACACGATCAAGGGGTTCCCCGAGATCGTCGAAAACGGCAAGTCCTTCGAGGAGAACGCCCGCATCAAGGCGGGCGCGGCGGCGCGCTATGCCGATATGGCCGCGTTCGCCGACGATTCCGGGCTGGAAGTGATGGCGCTCGGCGGCGCGCCGGGCATCTACTCCGCGCGCTACGCCGGGGAAAACACCTCGTACCCCGAAAAGATGGCGAAACTCCTCGCCGAGCTGAAGAACTTCGACGACCGCCGCGCACGCTTCGTCTGCGTCATCGCGCTCGCCTACCGCGGCGACATCGTGGAGACGTTCCGCGGCGAAGTGACGGGCACGATCGCGCCTGAACCGCGCGGCACGGAGGGATTCGGCTACGACCCGATCTTCATCCCGGACGGCTACGACAGGACGTTCGGCGAGCTCGGCGAAGAGGTCAAGAGCAAGCTCAGCCATCGCGCCCGCGCGTTCGCGTTGGCCGCCGATTTCGTACACCGCGAACTTCAGACCATGGACGATTTCGAATTCGTATGATGAGACTCCGCACCACAATCGCGTTCTGCTGCGCCGCGCTCCTGACGGCGGGGCTCTTCCTGCTCCCCGCGCTCCTCAATGCGAAGGACGCCAAGGAGGTCGAATTGAGGTTCGACGGACGCCCGAAGGTCGGCGAGCCGTACGTGATCTCCGTGAACACGCGGCAGGTGCGGACCTACCGGATGAAGCTGGTCGGGATCGACAATCCGCCGCGCCGCCGCGAGACGCACGAAATCCACGCTGTCGGCGAGCTCGTCTACCAGTCGCTCGATCCGCTCGTGATCCAGTTCAAGGTCGAGGCGCTGAACCAGACCGTCGACGGCGTGAAGACCGACTACGCTCCGCTCGCGGGCATGACCGCCATCGTACGTTCGTCCGGCGTGAACCTGCGGGACATCCCCGTCGGCACGGAGGAGGACGCGGCGGAATCCGTGCTGGGCGGCGGTTCCGCTTCGGGTGCTTCCGACACGAAGAAAAAGACCACGAAGGAGATTCGCGAGATGCTCCCCGGCGCGCGCCGTCTGATCGCGTCCATGTTCTCCGCCCCGCTGGACCACCCGGAGGAATACCTCGGCAAGTCGCGCAAGGTCAAGCCGGGCGAGAAGTGGACGGCTTCCGCCAAGCCGATGCTGGAGGCGATCAAGGCGAACGGGCTTGAACTCGCCGAGGACAAGGTCACGGCAACCGCAACATACAACAACCCCTCGAAATTCTACGAAGGAAATATCCTCGCCCAGAACGTCTTTTTCCTCGCCGAATCCGCCAACATCCCCGGCTATGATTTCAAGCTCGAAGTCCATTTCCAGTTCCCCGACGACGGCGACGATCCGCCGTTCCGCGTCGAGCGCTCCGCCACGGAAGTCGTGAACCGCGCGATCCCCGAAGGCGTGCCCGGTTTTTCCGGGTCCGTGATGGACTGCGTGACGACCGTCCAGAGCGACGTCGCCATGATCCGGAAATCCAAGATGAAGACGAAGAAAAAGAACTGGTTCCTCGACCTGTTCGACTGAGGGCAGAGCCGCCCGCGTCAAAAACGGTGCGATCTGAGGAAGAAACGAGGCGAGGGATAAGACCGGAACCGGCGCTCAGTCGTCCTGGCCGGTCTCCGCGCCGTGGCTGCGTCGCTTCATGGAAAGCAGGGCGAATCCGCCCGCGATGACCTCTCTCTGCACGATCACGTCGTGCGGGAGCTGCAGGCACACGTTCGCGAAATTCCAGATCGCCTTCACGCCACACTGCACGAGCTCGTCGGCGACCATCTGGGCGGTGGACGACGGCACGCAGATGATCCCGATGTCCGGCGGCGCGGGCGTCAGATATTCGCGCATCTTCCGCACGTCCAGCACCTCGTGCGCGTGGATCAGCATCCCGTGCTTGCGGGAGTCCGCGTCGAACACATACGTGAACCGCAGGCCGTATTCCGCGAATTCCTCGTAACCGAGCAGGGCGCTGCCGAGCGAGCCCGCGCCGACCAGGCACGCCGTAGTGCGTTCGTCCCAGCCGACGAACCGGCGCAGCGAGGCGATCAGCTCCACCGTCTTGAACCCGACGCCGGGCGTCCCCTGGATGCCGGTCAGCTCAAAGTCCTTCCGCACGATGATCGGGTCAAGCCCCATATAGTCCGCCAGCTTGGACGTCGACACGAACCGCTCACCGGCCGCCTGCATGAGCATGAGCTTGTGCAGATAGGTCGGCATGCGCCGGATGGCGGGCGTGTTCAGGACTTTGTGTTTTCCCATGACTGGCTCCGTTCGGGGGTGAATAATTCTCTTACTATACTCCACTTTCGCCCGAAATCAAGTTTTTCCGCCGTTTTTCCGCGAAAACGCCCTCATATACCCCGTCTTTAACACTTGTTTTACGGGAGGCAGCCTGCCGTCTGGGCATAAAAAAAACCGTCCGGGCCGGGAGGGCTCGAACGGTTGAGAAAACAGAAGAATCTGTTGCGGAACAGATAAACTGTCAGACTTAGCGGGCGTAGTATTCGACCACGCGCATGGATTCGACGGAGAAGGGGATCGCGTCGATGGTGGGAAGGCTGACGAGCTTGATCTTGAGCTGTTCCTTGTCGACCTCGAAATAGGCCGGAGCTTCGGCTGTGACGGCCTTGGCGATCTCGGCGATCTTCGGGGATTTTTCGGCGTTGATGGAGATGACCTGGCCGGGCTTCACGATGTAGGATGCGCGGTCGACGATCTTGCCGTCAACGAGGATGTGGCGGTGGCTGACGAACTGCTTGGCCGCGAAGATGGTGGGCGCGAAACCGGCATGGTAGACGATGCTGTCGAGGCGGGTTTCGATGCGCTGCATCATGATTTCGTTGGTCTTGCCTTCAATGCGCTTGGCGTAGAGGTACGCGGCGCGAAGCTGGCTTTCGGTGAGCGCGTAGTGGGCTCTGAGTTTCTGCTTTTCGAGCATCATTTCGCCGTAGGCCGTGAGTTTTTTGCGGTGCGCGTTCTTGCCTTGGAGACCGGCGGCGTAAGTACGGGCGCGGCCCTTGACGGTGGGGCAGTTCGGCATGTTCCAGATGCAGTAGCCGATGCGGCGGCAGATTTTGTGTTTCGCTTGACCTTGTTTCATCCCATGTATCCTTTCTCATAAGAAGGGTTAATTATACTGCACGGCAGGCGTCAAGCTCCAGTAAACCGGGGGCCGGCCGCACAAAACGAGTTATATAATATACTGCATCGTCAGGAAAAATCAAACCGGAATCAAAAAAAACCGGAGCCGAAGCATGGTTTGAGGATATAATTGCGGCACGGATAAACGGAAACAACAGCTCCCGCCTTTCCAAAAACGGCCGGACAGATGCAAAAGAATCTTGAAAACGCGCAACCGGAATGGTATATTAGAGCACGCCTTCATTCACCGGTTTCGACGGTCCAACCGCCCATTCATAAGGAATTGAACCCATGTTTCCCGAGCTGACCGCATTCATCAAAGACTCGATGTCGATCCATCCCATTCTGGTCAATCTGTGCATCCTCGCCGTGGCGATCCTGGGCGGACTGCTGGTGAACCTGATCACGCGTCATATCGTGCTGTACGGGATGAAGGTGATATTCCAGAAACTCCCGATCGACATTCCCGAAGGGAAAACCCTGCTGGTCCAGATCGCGACGCGTCTGGCGTACATCGCACCGATCGTGGTGGTGTATATCCTGCTTGTCATCATGGACATCGAGCACGACTACCTGCTGCGGATGCGGAAGATCTGCATGGCGCTCACGATCGTCTGCATCGTGGGGGCTCTGCTGAGTTTTCTGAACCTGCTGGCGCTGTGGTACCGGAAACAGCCGGATTCGCAGAACCGTTCGATCAAGGGCCTGGTCCAGCTGATTCAGATTTTCATCGTGCTCGGCGCGTTCATCATGGTGGCGTCCATGCTGGTGAACAAAAGCCCGGTGATGCTGCTCTCCGGCCTCGGCGCGGTGGCGGCGGTGCTGATCCTGATCTTCCAGGACACGATCCTGGCGCTGGTCTCCGGGATTCAGCTGAGCACAAACCACATGATCCAGATCGGCGACTGGATTGTGCTGCCGTCGGAGAACGTGGACGGCGTGATCGTGGACATCGCCCTGCACATGGTAAAGGTGCAGAACTGGGACATGACCATCGTGACCGTGCCGACGCGGAAATTGACCGTGGAGACGTTCATCAACTGGCGCGGCGTCTACGAGGCCGGCGGCCGCCGCATCAAGCGCGCGTTGAACATCGACATGCGGAGTGTGCGCTTCCTCGACGACGACGAGATCGCGCGGCTGGACGAATTCGTGCTGCTGGACGACTATCTGAACGAAAAACAGCAGGAGATCGAGGCGTGGAACCATGCTCTGGCGGAAAAAGGCGCGAAACCGATCAACGGACGCCGCATCACCAACATCGGGACGTTCCGCATCTACGTCGACAAATACCTGCGCTCTCTGAAGACGGTCAACCAAAACATGACTGTGCTCGTGCGCCAGCTCCCGCCGGACTCCACAGGACTACCGATCGAGGTCTACTGCTTCACGAACACGACCGACTGGCTCGAATACGAACGGATTCAGTCGGACATCTTCGACCACCTGCTCGCGATCCTGCCGGTGTTCGGATTGAGAGTGTTCCAGGAATGCAGCGACATCTACCAGGAGGCGGGCGGCCAACGCAGGAAGATCGGCGGCGTGTTCCCGCAGGACATCTACACCTCGCCGGATTATCCCGGTCTGCGCAGACTGCGCGACGGCGCGAACGGCGAAAAAAGCTGAACTTCATCTTGAAAATAACCGGAACGCATGGTAGATTATTAGACGCATTTCTCTTATTCTTTTGAAGATGCGCCCGTTCCCCCTGCCCCACATAAAAGCATGATGGAGAAACAATGCTGAACACCTTGCGCCATGTCCTGGATTTCCGGCGGCTGCCGATGATCGCGGTCGCCAACCGGTCCCTGCTGTGGCAGTTCGTGAAGCGCAACGTGTCGGCGCGGTACAAAGGATCGGTGCTGGGACTGTTCTGGAGCTTCGTCCATCCGATGATGATGCTCTGCGTCTACACGTTCGTTTTCAGTGTGGTGTTCAAGTCGCGCTGGGGCATCGACACGGGCGGCGGGCGCGGCGCGTTCGCGATCATCATGTTCTGCGGACTCGCCCTGTTCAACATCTTCTCCGAGGCGGTAAACTTGAACTGCGGGGTCGTAGTTGGAAACACCAATCTGGTAAAAAAGGTTATTTTCCCGCTGGAGATCCTGCCGCTGTCGCAGACGATCGCCTCGTTCGCCGTGGGCATGGTCTGGTTTTTCCTGCTGTTCCTCGGCACGGTGTTCGTCTTCGGCAAGATCAGCTTCACGATGCTGCTTCTTCCCTTGATCCTGCTCCCGCTGTTTCTGTTTGCGCTGGGCGTTTCCTTTTTTGTGTCCTCGTTCAGTGTGTATGTCCGCGATACGCCGTATCTGGTCGGGGTGCTGATTCAGATCCTGTTTTTCATGACGCCGATCTTCTATCCGATCGCGGCGATCCCGGAACGTTTCCGCTGGCCCCTCCGGCTGAACCCTTTGGCACTCCTGATTGAGGAGGCACGGAAGGTGTTCCTGTACGGCGAACTGCCGGACTGGCGGTTCCTCGGCGCGGCGTTCCTGATCTCGCTGCTGGTGCTTCACCTGGGATTTCTGTGGTTCCACAAGACGAAGAAAGGATTTGCCGATGTCCTCTGAAGACGTGGTCCTGCGTATCCGGCACATCTCGAAACGGTTCGAGATCTACGACAAGCCCCGCCACCGCCTGCAGCAAATGCTGTTCGGGCGGTGGAAGACGTACTACCGCGAATTCTGGGCTCTGCGCGACATTGACTTCGAGGTAAAGAAAGGCGAATGCGTCGGCATCATCGGGCGGAACGGCGCCGGGAAGTCGACCCTGCTTCAGATCGTGACTGGCACGCTCCAGCCGACGGAGGGGACAGTGGAGCGGCACGGACGGATTGCGGCCCTGCTCGAGCTCGGGAGCGGATTCAATCCCGAGTTCACAGGACGGGAGAACGTGTACATGAACGCGGCAATCCTCGGGCTCACGAAGGCCGAGACCGATGCGAAGTACGATGACATCGTCGCGTTCGCGGACATCGGCGACTTCATCGACCGGCCGGTGAAGACGTATTCCTCCGGCATGATGGTGCGCCTGGCATTCGCCGTGAACGCGTTCGTCGACCCGGATATCCTGATCGTGGACGAGGCGCTTGCGGTCGGCGACATCGGGTTCCAGATGAAATGCTTTCAGAAACTTCACGAGGTCATTGCCAAAGGCACAACGCTGCTGCTGGTCACGCATGACCTGGTCTCCGTTTCCACGTTCTGCAAGAAAGTAATCTTCATGAACAACGGCAGACTGATCCGGTTCTCTTCGAACGTGCTGGAAACGGTCAACGCATTCAAGGAAAGCATGCGCATCGTCAAAAACGTTCATGGAAGCACCCCCGCGAACAGCAGCGGTTCCGAATACCGCTTCGGTTCGTTCGATGCGACCGTGGAATCCTGCCGCATCTTCGACGCCAACGAGACCGGTACGGACCGCCAGGCGGTCAGCCCGGACATGGACGTGGTGATGGAGATCGTGATCCGCGCGAAACGCGATTTCGAGCACGTGGTAATGGGAATCGGACTCAAGACCCGGGACGGTCTTGAGATATGGGGCGACAACACGATGACCGAGTTCCCGGTCGGATTCCGCCTGAAAACAGGCGACAACGTGTTTTTGTTCAAGACAAGGTTTTACCTCAATTCCGGGACGTACGGAGTCACCGTCGGAATCGCCGACATCTCGACCATGCCGCGCGTCGAACTGGACCAGCGCTGGCCAATCCGGGCCATTGAGGTCTCATCCGCCAGAGAACAGCCCGGTTTTATCGCCTCGCCGATGACATTGATAACAGACGGGAAGGAGTCATCATGATAAAAGCACTCGTCGCGGTCCGTTCGGGGTCCGTCCGTGTTCAGAACAAAAATATCCGTCCCTTCGCCGGAAAGACTTTGCTGGAATACAAAATCGAACAGCTGAAACACGTGAAGGGACTGGACGGCGTCATCGTCAACTCGAATTCCGCCGAGATGCTCGACATCGCGGCGTCGCTCGGGGCGGAAACCGTTCTTCGCGATCCATACTACGCTTCGAACAGCGTTTCCATGAGTGATGTGTACCGCAACATGGCGGAGAACTGCCAATGCGACTACATCTTGTACGCGAACGTGACAAATCCGCTCACCCGGACCATCAGCTACGAAAACGCGATCAGACGTTTCTTCGACGGTATAGGCCCGGACTCTCTTGATTCGCTGAATTCCGGCACTCTGGTCCATGAGTTCCTTTTCCGCGACAACCGTCCGATCAATTACGATCTGCAGCACCAGCCCAGAAGTCAGGAACTGCCCGAGATCTACGCGCTCAATTTCGCCATCAGCATCCTGAAACGCGAGACCATGATCGAATGCAAAAACGTCGTTGGCAGGAAACCGGAGATATTCGCACTGCCCGAAATTGAGGCGATTGACATTGACACCGAGCTTGATTTTTTCGTTGCCGAACAGCTTTTCCGCAAGATTGTGCTCAACCATGAAACCATCCTGTAGGCGCAGATGAACATCCTGTTTTACGTCAATCCGCTGACCGAGATTCAGAGGCCGAGCCAGAAAACCGTGTGGGTCACGGACTGGATTCCGCGCATTGCGAATGCATTCCGCAGGGGGGGAGAACAATGCCGCATCTCCGCGGTCGTGAGCGCGGACGTACATGCGTTTTTGGACGGCATCAATACCGCCGCGGACGATTTCTGCGTTTTGTCACAGCGCGACATGCTCGACGGTTACCGGTTCGACGGGAATCGGGAAATACGGAACTGGCAGGAAGGAAACGAAGACTCCGCGTATTCGCAGTATCTGGCGGATCTCCTCAAAAAACGCCTCCCCGCGGACTACCGGCCCGATCTTGTCTTCTCATTCAGTCCGGCGCCTTTCTTCGAACAGCTTTTCCGCGGAGTCCCGGTCCTGTATTACGAATACGGATGTTTTTCCAGGGCGCCCTATCCTGAAACGTTCTACCTGGATCCGTGGGGCAAAGGACTTCGCGCGTTCAACTCGCGCTATGCCGATCAGATCAACAGCGTCGCGGCCCGACAGGAGGACGTTGAAAAACTCAACGAATACCGTACACGTATCCTCAACTGTCTGTCATCGGTTCCGGAAGCGGCGGCATTCTTCGGCGAGTTGCGTCAGCAATACCGAACCATCTTCCTAGTCCCGCTCGGATACAGCAATTTCTATGAGACCGACGCCTTTTCCAAATATGCCACGCAGTTTGAGTTCGTGGAGCACATCATGGATTCTGTCGGCGACGACGTCGGCGTACTCGTCACACAGCACCCCGTATGCAAGTCGATCAACGACAATTCCCTTGATGAACTGAAACGACTTCATCCGAATTTGATTTCCGATATAATTTCGTCGCGGGTCGAGGGGTTCTCCCAAATCGCGCTGGCGTACGTGGACGGTGCAATCACACAAAGCTCCACGGTAGGACTTCAGGCCGCGTTTCTGAACAGATATTTCGTTTCCGTCGGCTCGTATTTCTCCGGGCTGGCGGATTGCTGTTCCCTGAGCGGCATTTCCGACATGCTCAAAAATGAAGTCAGAAACAAGGACAACTTTTTCGTCTGGAATCTGACGCATTACTCAATCCCGGCGCAACTGTTTTCCCGGCTGGCGCCGGAGCATATCCGGATGGTCGCGGAACTCCGGGATCTTCCGGTTCAGGAAGCATTGCGGAAATGGAGGCGCTTCCCCGGCAACGTCTTCGATGAAGTGTATCTGCCGCATGTCAAGGAAATGGCCGGGAAATACCATCCCGCCGTCAACATGCCGACATCGGAAACGGAACGCCAGATTACAGAACTGAGGGAAAAGCTGCAGAATACGCAAAGCCAGCTTGAAGATATGAGCATCAGGTGCGAACAACTGCGGCAGAGCCATGACGAGTTTCAGGCAATGAAGCAGTCCGTTTCGTTCTTTATCGGCCGCGCGGTCACGTGGCCTCTACGCACAGTCTGTGACGGTTTGCGCTGCTGGCGCAGAAACGGCCTCGTCTACACCTGCGGCCGGATTCCTGTAAAAACCCGCATTGCATTTCAGCGGCTGAACGACTTTCTGTTGTCGAGAAGAATCCTGAAAACTCTCTTCTTTCCCATGCTGTTCATGGGGAAATTGTTCATAATGATCCTGAAAACGATCCGGAGCATCCGGGAAAACGGACTGAGGTTTACGCTGAAGAAGATCGCATCTTTTTTCCGGAAGGAACGGGGACCGGGCTGGATATTTGACACGGACAAATACAATCAGGTCAGCATACCGGAACCGATACGTTCCGAAGTTGTTTCTTCCGGCAAGACCACGGTCATCGTCCCAGTTTACAACGGCCTGAACCACTTGAAACGCCTGATGCCGTCGCTTCTGGCCAATACCCCGGCGGGCGTTTCCATCCTGCTGATCGACGATTGCAGTCCCGACGAAGAGATTGCTCCGTTCCTTCATGCTCAGGCGGAGCCGGATTCGAGGGTCACACTGCTGAAGAATCCGGAGAACCGCGGATTTGTGAAAACCGTGAACCATGCATTTGAACTCTGCAAAGATCAGGATTATATAATCCTGCTGAACACCGACACCGAGGTGCCGCCGCAGTGGGTGGAACGGCTTCTGGCTCCGTTTGAACAGAACGACGTCGCGTCCGTCACGCCGTTCTCCAACGGCGCGACCATCTTCAGCCTTCCCCTCACGGACGACCGGAACAACCGGGATTTCATCCGGGTATTCCCGCTGGAGGAGATCGACCGGGAAATCAGGAAATGTTCGCTCCCGCCGGATGCGCGGACCGCTCCGTGCGGCGTCGGGTTCTGCATGGCCATGAAGAACGAGCTGATCCGGAAATTCGGCGGGTTCGACGAGAAAAGTTTCGGCAGGGGGTTCGGCGAAGAAGTGGACTGGTGCCGCCGCGCAGCCGAACACGGGTTCAGAAACGTCATCGCCCCGAATCTTTTCGTCTCCCATTATCACGGAGGAAGCTTCGACTCCGCCGAACGACAAGCGCTGCTTGAGGAACATGAAAAACTGCAATTGAAGAAACACCCGGATTATCATGCCGTACTCGCTCAACACGATCTAGAGACCGCTCCGGTGTGGGACATCATCCGCTGCGCCGCGACGTTGGGCCTGATCCTGAAGCCGGAACACGAACCCGTGCTGATTCTGGACCACGACTGGGGCGGCGGGGCGAATTCGTACCGGGAAAAAATGATCCGTGAACTTCTTTCGGAGGGAAAGGCGGTATTGCTGGCACAGCCAGAGGTCGGATTCATCAGAATCACCGCGTACTACCGCGATCTTCGTTATTCCTATCCTGTACGCGACTTCGCCGCACTGCATCTACCGTGTTTCTCCGGCATCAGACGGATCGTCATCAACGAACTGATCTCGTGGGCGTACATTTACGGGAAACGGGCTTTCTCCGTCGATCTGTACCGCAAAATCGCCGAAGAGATACTGGTCCTCAAAGAAAAGAACGCCGCAACCCTCGAGTATATGGTCCACGACTACTTCCTGATCTGTCCGCACCTGAATCTGGTCGGGATAAACAGGACGTACTGCAATCCCGGACGATCCGCGGCGGCCTGCGCCGGATGCATCACGGTCCGGCGGCACTACGAAAAAATGGAGCGGTACACCGGAACGATCACCGGCGAACAGTGGCGCGACGCCATGCGTCCGCTGCTCAAATCCTTGGACGAAATACGCTTCTTCTCGCAGAATTCCATCGACATATTCCGTCAGGTGTACGACTTGGAGGAACGCCAGATCAGGCTGATCCCGCACAACCCGATCATCCCGTTCAAGCCGATGCGGTTCAGCCGCGGGCCGGTCAGGATCGGATGTGTGGGTGCCATCGGCGAGGTGAAGGGAGCCGATTTCATCGTCAAGCTGGCAAACCACCTGAAAGCGCATGCTCCTGACGCAAAGATCGTCGTCATCGGGATCATCGACGCGAAAAGTCTGCCGGACAATGTCATCGTCCATGGGAAATATGAACTGCCCGATCTTCCCGCCCTGCTCGACCGATACAGAGTCAACATCGGTTTCATCTCCTCCATCTGGCCTGAGACGTTCAGCTATGTCTCGCAAGAACTCATGATGCTGAATCTGCCGCTGGTGTGTTTCGATATCGGCGCGCCCCGCGACCGGATCGGACAGTGGAGAAGAGGCCGGATCATTCCTGAAATGACCCCGGAATCCGCCTGGACAACCATCTCGCAACTGTACCGGGCATGCTATCAGGACAAACATCATGCCTGACATACGAACAACCGAAAGCGGCGCGGCACAGATTCAAATCCTGTTGGCCACGTACAATTCCTCGCGGTTTCTGCGTGAACAGCTGGATTCCATTCTGGCGCAGGACTGCCGCGGTTTCGAGCTTCTGGTCCGGGACGGCGGCTCCACCGACGACACGCTCGAAATCATTGACGAATACCAAAGGAAATATCCCGAAACGATCCGGTTCCTGGAACAGAAACCCGCCTCGGCTCTGGAGAATTTCTCTGCCTTGCTGACGGCTTCCACTGCCCCGCTGATCATGTTCAGCGACCACGACGACGTATGGAAACAGGATAAAGTCCGGCTCTCCCTGGGAAAGTATCGCGAAATGGAAGCAAAGTACGGGAGCCGCATGCCGATTCTGGTCTTTACCGATTCCGAGGTAGTCGACGATAATCAGTTCCCGATCTCCCGCTCCATGTTCCGATACCAGAATATCAACACACATGAACTGACCTTGAACCGGCTGATCGTCCAGAATGTTCCATCCGGCAACACCATGCTCGTGAACCGGGCGCTCGTCGAACTCGCCCTGCCGGTCCCGTCCGCCGCTGTCATGCACGACCATTGGCTGACCCTCGTCGCTGCGACAACGGGAAAGTTCGGATTCCTGGATATTCCGACCGTTTCCTACCGCCAGCATTCGGACAACGTCTACGGCGCATTCCGTTATACCCTGCCGGCCTTCTTGCGGAAACTGAAGCTGGGACGGGAAAAGATCCGGACGCGGTTCCAGCAGAACATCGACCAGGCGGTCGAGTTCGGCATCCGCTACGCGGAATTGCTGGACAAAAGGGATTCGGAGATGCTTGAGGCTCTGAAAACGTTTCAGTCGCGCGGTTTCTGGGGCCGCAGGAGAATCCTGTGGAAATACGGCATCAGGAAATCGGGCATCTGGCGCAACATCGGGATGTATCTGTTCCAATAACGGTTCAAACGTTGGAAAAGGCCGGAACGCAGGAAGACTCCGCATCGGCGACACACAGCGCATTTTTCTGACAGGGTTTACCTTTTTTTGTCGGCATTTTCCGTAGAAAAGGTTTTTTTACGGCTTGAAATCCGGCAAAGCAGTGCTATTGTATTGAAGAAATATAAACTTTTCTTCAAATTCGGACAATGCGCGGACGGATTTCAGCCCGGAATATTGATCCGCCTGTCATCACAACTCAGCATAAGGAGTCTTTATCATGCCGGTTATTGTCACGAACGATATCGTTTACGTCAACGACGGAGAAACCGCCTCCGAGCTCATCGCCGACGCATACGGCGAAATTGATGTTCTGTCCGGGGGAACGCTTACCGACTCCCTCGCTACAAACGAGGGCATGATCTTCGTCGATCCCGGCGCAACCGTCCTGAGGACATCCGCAAGCGAAATGGGCTACATCTGCGTCGACGGAGACGCCACGGACCTCACGGCGGAAACAGCGGGAGCATTTGACATCGGCATGGGCGGCACGCTGGATACCGGCCTGGTCAAAAGCGACGGAATGGGCACCGTCTACCCCGGAGGGACCGCGGGAAGTGTCACGATCCTGAAAGACGGATATTTCCTGAATTCCGGAGGAACCGTTCAGGACACAAACGTTATGAGCGACGGATTGTTCCTTGTCCAGGGCGCGACCGCGATCACATCCATTACAACTGTCCTCGACGGCGGCGTCATGCGCATCACCGAGGAGGGCAATGCGACCGACACAACGTTAAACGGCGGTTCCCTTAATGTCGTGTCCGGCTCTGCCGCCAAAACGGTCGTCACCGGCGGCATCATGTATGTGTATACGGGCAATACGGTCACGGAAACGACTCTCAACGACGGCGAACTGACCGTGGACGAAGCTTCGGCGGACACGACTGTCCAGAACGGCGGCGTCATGGAGGTCTTTTACGGCACGCTTTCCGGCACGACGGTCAATGACGGCCAGTTCACCATGGAAGGCGGCACGTTGACCGACACGGCGATTCTCGGCGGGTCCGCGAATCTCACGGGAACGGCCATCACCAACATCGAAATCGGAAACGGCGCAACAGTCACGATAGACAGCGGTTCCACGCTCGGCGGTTTCGCGGATTTCGTTTCCGGCGCAAGCATCTCAATCGACGGCACGATCGCCTTCGACACCGCGTTTTCGACCGCGGAAAAAGCCCAGATCAGCGGATTCTCCGTCGCCACGATCGGCGAGAACGCATGCTATACGCTGACCGATGAGGCCGGTGTCAAGGGCAAATACAAGCTCGCCTCCGATGCGGCCGGGTTCAACGGCGAAATCATTTTTTCGGACCTGACGCTGACCGTCGGCGGCGCACCCATCATAGCCGGAGACCTCGCCTACTCGGTCGCCATCGTCGGCACCGACCTCGTTCTCAGGATCGGCGACATACCGAATGCAAAGTGCGACATCGACAACAACTGCATCTCCGAGGTAATGTTCCAGCACACCGCCGGCAGCGAGGGCCAGATCGGCTTCTGGATGAACGGCACAAATGAATGGAGGAGTACCGATACGCCCCACCTGGATAACTCATGGAAGATCCTCGGCGCCTACGACATGTCCGGCGACGATTGCGCGGATACCATCATGATCAGCAGTGTATCCTCCGGAAGCGGCAAGGACGTTTCCATCGGTTACTACCTTGACTCCGTCGACACCGACGCCAACTGGCGGAACATCGGTTGTGCAAGCAGTCCGGAAGACATCGCCTGGCAGAACGGGGTCGGCAACCTGACCGGCAATAAAAACACGAACTCCATCGTCTGGTACGCGCCGGAACGGTACATTCTCGGTTTCTGGGAAGACGGAACCGATGCCTGGGTTGGCCTCAGCCTGGACTTCGGCGGAAGCGAGTGGACTCTGGCCGGCTGCGGCGACTTCGACGGCGACGGCAAGGATTCCGTGCTGATGAACTACAACAACGGCCAGAGCTTCTACACGGCCGATATTGACGGGGTGCAGTCGCTCGGCAGTGCCATCTGGAACGGCTGGGAAGTCCGCGCCATCGGCGATTTTTCCGACGACGGCAAGGACGACATCATCCTCTACTACAAAAATACCGGATCCATTGTCATGTGCGCCGACGGCGACATCGACAGCTATGTGAACGTTGGCCAGATTGATGCGTCAGACTGGTTCGTGGCCGGCGCCGGCGACTACAACGGCGATGGAATGGACGATTTGCTTGTCCGCCAGTATTCGACCGGTACGCTCGGCTACTACAGCTCGGCTGACCAGAGCCAGTGGGTCAAACTCGGCGACGGCGTTGACATGAACTGGACCGTCATCGCATAAAGTGTGCCGGGAATGCGCGGCTTACGCTCGCGCACACGGCAAGCCGTGCTGATACTGCGCCAGGCTCCGACTGGACACAAAGAACAGCGTTCCCCTGCTCTCCGATACCGGGTGCAGGGGCTTTTTCAAAGAAAAAGACTGAAAAACCGCGATTCGCGATTGAAAAACAGGAAATCGGCGTTAAGTTATATAGAATATAAAACCTTGACCCGCCCCAGGAACCGACCGTGGATTTCAATACCGACAATCTGCTTCAGAAAATCATCACTCCGCCCCTCGTGGCGGAAAATGACGCCTATTTGCTCAAGTTCGCGGAAAGCGAGGACGAGGTTTTCGCCGCGCAGAAACTCCGCTACCGGGTGTTCAACTGCGAACAGAACCGCGGGCTCGACTCCGCCAAGGACGCCGAGTTCGACCGGGACGAGTTCGACGAGGGCGCGGCGCACCTGATCGTCTTCGACAAGGCGAACGGGATGCCGATCGGCACGTACCGCGCGATCGGTCAGCCGGGCAACGACCCGGAAAAGATGTACTCCGCCCGCGAATACGAGGTCAACGGCATTGAGCGTTATGTGCCGCGGATCATCGAAGTAGGACGTTCCTGCGTGGACAAGGATTACCGCAACGGCGCCGTGGTGGCGTTTCTGTGGAGCGGGATGGCCGCGATCACGCTGCGCTCGGGCTGCCGTTACCTGTGCGGCTGCGTAAGTCTGGAAGACGCTCGGCCCGCGGTCGCGTGGGCCGTCTACGAATCACTGCGCGCAAAAGGGCTGTATTTCCCGGACGTCGACTTCAAGGCGCGTCCTCAGTTCAGTTTTCCCCGTCCGGATCAGGCGGAAATCGAAAGCATCCTGAACGACCGTGCGCGTCTCCGCGCCGCCATGCCGCCGCTTCTGAAGGGCTACATCACGATCGGCGCGAAACTCCTCGGCGAACCTGCGTTCGACTATGAATTCGGCTCGATCGACTTGCCCGTCATGGTCGACATGTGGCGTCTGCCGGACCGTTACCACAAGCATTTCTTCCCGAATAACGTCACATTTCCGGGAGACTGACCGATGCGGATTCTGCGCAGGATTTACCGTGTGATCGCGCTTTTCCTGTGGGGGAGCTGGCACGGCATCTACTGCCTTCCGATCCGCTATCTCTACGAGGAGGAGCACAGCATCCGCCGCATGGCGCTCCAGACGAAATACTGGGGCGGCGGCATCGTCAAAATCCTCGGCATCCGCACGACCGTCCACGGCGATCCGGAGGAATACAGAAAGACCGGCGGACTGGTCGTGGCGAACCATCAGAGTTACGTCGACATCTTCCTGCACGCGTCCATTTTCGGACTGCGGTTCACGCCGAAAAAGGAAATCAAATCCTGGCCGGTCCTGGGCTGGTACACCGACATGATCCGCCCGATCTGGGTCGACCGCGACTCCAAACAGAGCGCCGCGAACCTCATGGAACAGTTCCGCGACACTCTGCGGAAGAAGATCCCGCTGATCGTCTATCCCGAGGGGACCACGTCCGACGGGCAGCACGGTCTGAAGGAGTTCAAGACCACGCCGTTCGAGACCGTTTGCGGCACGGACATCCCCATTCAGCCCATGATTTCCATTTATCGCGTCGCAGAAGGCGACATGCATCCGGCCTGGTACGGCGATGCCACGTTCATGCCCCACTTGTGGGCAATCCTCGGCAACCGCCGGTCCACCGCCGACGTCTACATCCTCCCGCTCATCTACCCGGAGGGCCGGAACCGCAAACAGCTGGCGAAAGCCGTGCGCGACGCCATGCTGAAGGCCTATTGCGAACATACCGGATGGGTGCCGCCCGATCCGCCGGAATCGCCCGCCATGCCGGAAACAAAAGCACAGGAGACCGAACGTGAACAACAGCACGCTTGAAAAGCTCTCCGCCGTGTGGACGCTCGCGACCGGGCGTCCCCTGCCGTTCCTGCCGGAACCGAAGAGTATCCCGGAGGATTTTCCGGTCTGGTTCCCGCTGGTCGGGCTGGTCATCGGACTGGCCTGCGCCATGATCGCCTGGATTGTCGTCTGGCTCTTCGGTGATTTCGCGGGAGCGATGTTCTCCGGCATCCTGATCGCGCTTCTGCTGGAAATCCTCACAGGATGGCGCGGATTCAACGGTTCGGCCCTCTTCGCCATGCGTTTCTTCCCGAAAGCAGCCAATTCCGCTCCAGACAGATTCACAGCCCAGCCGATGTTCTTCGGCGCGGTCTTCTTCGCCGTCCGCGCCATCATGCTCGCGGCGGCAGTGAACGCCGAAGGGACATGCTGGCTGATCGCCGTTCTGCTGTGCTCGTACTTCGCGCGCGAGGAACTCAGCGCCGCGACATCGCCGTCCGGCACGGAACTGATCCGCTCGAACGCCACGGAACGCCGGAAAGGCGCTGTGGCGGGCTGCGTCCTGATCCTGCTGTTCATCCTGGTCAGCCGCCGCATCTGGGGCGCCGCCGGGATGTTCCTGCTCACATGGCTGACCAGCTGGTATCTGATCAAACGGACCGAAAACGGCACGCTCCAGCTTGACCGCAGGGCATTCGACACGGCAGCCTATCTGATCGAGACCGCGCTGCTGATCCTCACCGTGGTCTGCGTGCACCGCTGAAAGGTTCCGGCATGTCCAGCACCATTCTGAACCAGCAGCCCGGGAACCCCGCCGGAACATGCCGCACGCCGTGGCTGTTTTTCCTTGCGGCGCTTCTGCTCGCCGTGCCGCTGGCGTATTTCGCGGACATGCCGGAGCGCGACATCGCGACCCGGTATGCGCCGATGGCGGAAGCGTTCGCGGAGGGGAATTGGGCCTATGCGTTTCATCCGCGCATCCCGATGCTGTATCCGACGCTCTGCGGCATGCTTGTATGGCTTGGCGGAATCACCGGATTCACGGCGGCAAAGTTTCTCAGCGTGACGTGTTTCGCGGCATCGGTCTTTCCATTGTTCAGCGTCATGAGACGCGTCTTCGGCGAACGAATTGCGTGTGGCGCACTTCTGGTCTACATCGTCAATCCCTTCATGCTCCGGCTCGCCGGAACCGGGCTCCGCGAAAACATGAAGTGTCTGCTGCTGGTCCTGATCGTCCACGCGATCTTCCTGATCATGGAAAACCCGGATTCGTTCGCGCGGTATCTCTACCTGGGGCTCGCGGCGGGGACCGTCATGATCACGCGCTCGGAGATGATCCTGTTCTGCGGGGTTGTCCTGTTCGGCGTCATGCTCCGGGAAGCGCGCTGGAGTCTGAATGCGGTTCGCAACGGTTTTGAAGCTGAACATGCAAAAAAGAAGTTCATTCCGGTGCCGTACCGGAGTCTCGCGTGTACGCTGCTTGCCGCCGGACTGGTATTCCTTCCCGCCGTCGTCAATCATGCGGTATTCGGGTTGGCTACGCCGGAGGTCCGGTATCTCCAAATATTCGAAAAAGTATTCGGACGCGCACCGTCTCTGATTGATGCGGCAATGATCGCCGGGCTGACTCCGTTTGCGATGGCCGCGGCGGCGAAGATACTGGCGCGCATTTTCGCCGGAAAATCCATGAAACCAATGCTGATCGTCTGCGGCGTTTTGTTCGCCACATTCCTCGCCGTCCTGTTCATCCGACAAATGCTCCGGGCGGATTCCGAGGTCATGAAAGAGTTCTTACTCACGTTCGAACGCGCGTTCGATCCCCTGTGGACGGCGCCCGCGCTCGTCGGACTGGCGTTCCGACTCCGCGACTGTGAGTTTTCCTCCGGCGAAAAACTTCTGCTCGCGTTCATCGCCGTTCATACGGGCGTGGTTGCCGCCCAACTCCTTTTCTACGACCGGACGCTCACATTCTCCGTGCGCTATCTGCTTCCCGTGTCCCCGCTCGGATTCGGCTGGACGTTCTGCGGCGTCACGGTCATCGCCGGACTGTTTGCGCGATATCTGCCGCACGTCTCCATACGAGCAGCTCTTAACGTCCTGCTTGTCGCGTATGTCCTTGGAGCGCTGTTCCACTGCCTCGGCCCGATCCTGAAGGACTATTTCGAGCCGCGCCACAAGGCCGTCCGCAACGGCACGTTTCAGCTCGAGGCGCTCTTCCGCGCCAATCCGCCCGCGCACTCACTGGCCGCCGCTCCAGGATTTGACTTGATTGAATACGAAAGCTGCACCGCGCCCGGCATCTATTTCGAAGATGACAACAAATACACCGTTTCCGCCTACCTCGCCGGAGGCCGCCGCGTCCGCGACCTGCAAAACGCCGATTTCTACGTGTCCGAAGCGAGTGCGGTTCCCGCCCCGCCGCCGGACGGCACCTGGGTCCCCGTAAGCGAACCGGTTCCGATGGAACGAGGAACGTTCTGCACGGTATTCCGCAGGAAGGAGGCCCCGTTATGACAGCCGGACGAATCCGCATCCTGTTCCTGATGCTCGCGGACGCCATGGCGCTGTCCTGCTGCTGGCTCGGCACGGCCGCGGTCTATCACGCCATGGGCGGAGACTACACGATGTCCACCTACACGGCCATGTGGCCGTTCCTGTTCGTCTTCATCCTGCTCGCTGCGGTCATGCGGCTCTACCACGGCAACCCGTTCTCTCCGGGCATGGCACTGGATCCCGTGGAGGAGATGCGGCGGCGCGTCTACACGATCCTGGTCACGTATCTGCTGCTCTTCTGTTACCTCACATTCTCCCGGGAAACCGAGCATTATTCGCGCGTGGTCATTGCGGTCAGCGCATTCCTGAACCTTTTCCTTGTCGGCCTCGTCCGCAATCTGGTCCGGAGACTCCTTAAAGGACTGAATATCGGCCAGATACCCGTCCTCATCGCGGGCGCGGGAAAATGCGGACGCAAACTTGAGGGGGAAATCCGGGACAACGCGCATTTCGGACTCCGGGTCGTCGGATTCGTCGACGACAATCCCGCCATTCAGGACCGTCTCGGTTCGCTCTCCGACGCCCCGGCTGTCGCCGCCCGTACCGGCGCGGAGTTCCTCATCTGCTGTCTCCCGCCTCAGGCGATCACGAAGTATCTGCGCGACTACATCAGGCGTTTCCGGCAGATTCTGCTCATGACCGACGACATCGGTATCCCCGTCGCATGGGGCACGCCGGTCTGTCTGCGCGAGCTCGCCGGACTTGAAATCCGCAATCAGCTTCTCCGTCCGGTTCCGCGCCTTACAAAATCCATTCTTGAGTTCATTCTCGCATGCACCAGCATCGTGGTGCTGATCCCGGTATTTCTGGTCCTGGCGGTCGTCGTGAAGCTCTCCAGCAGGGGACCGGTCCTGTACCGCGCCGACCGGCTCGGCAAAAACGGACGCCCCATCCACGTCTGGAAGTTCCGCACGATGTACACCGACGCCGACGACCAGCTCGAACAACTCCTGTCCAACGATCCGAAGCTCGCCGCCGAATGGCGCGCCAACTTCAAGCTCGAACATGATCCGCGCATCACGCCCATCGGGCGTATCCTCCGCAGGACCAGCCTCGACGAACTTCCGCAGTTCTTCAACGTCATCACGGGCGAACTTGCCATGATCGGGCCGCGCCCCATCGTGAAGGCCGAGGTCGACTATTACGGCGACAATTACGAGGTTTTCTCGCGCATCAAGCCCGGCATTACCGGTCTGTGGCAGGTGTCCGGACGCAACGACACCGGCTACGGCAAACGCATTCTGCTCGATATGTGGTACATTCGCAACTGGTCCGTCTGGCTGGACATCCACATTTTCTTTGCCACCATCGCCGAGGTCGTCAAATGCAGAGGCGCACGATGAAAACCGCACTGATCCACTACTGGATGACCGCCATGCGTGGCGGGGAAAATGTCCTCGCAGAACTCTGCAGGCTGTACCCTGACGCAGACATCTTCACGCACGCCTGGAATCGCGACAGACTCCACGAACCGTTTTCTTCGCATAAGGTCACAGAAACCTTTATCGCGCGTCTTCCCGGCGCGCGCAACGCCTGCCAGAGGTATCTGCCGATCATGCCCGCGGCGCTCCGCCGCCTCGACTTCTCGCCATACGACCTCATCATTTCCAGCGAATCCGGCCCGGCGAAAGGCATCCGGAAGCCGTCCGGCTCGGTCCATGTCTGCTACTGCCACACGCCCATGCGCTACCTGTGGGACATGAGCGACATGTATTATCAGGCCGCCGGCCCCGGCGGCAAGCTAGCCATGAAGCTGTTCCTCCGCCGCTTGCGGGACTACGACCGGCGTTCCGCCGACGCCGTGGACCATTTCATCGCGAACAGCGCGTTCGTGGCCGAGCGCATCCGCCGCATCTACGGCAGGGAATCCATCGTGATCCACCCTCCGGTCAATTCCGCATTCTTCAGCGATCCGGGACGCCCCGGCGCGAACGCCCCGACGCGCGATTATTATCTGTGCGCCGGACAAATCACGCATTACAAACGCGTCGGGATCGCTGTCCGCGCCTGCTTGAAACTCGGACGCCGTCTGATTGTTGCCGGAGACGGCCCCGAACGTGCGGAAATCATGCAGGTCGCCGCAGGCTCTCCCCTGATCACATTCGAAAACCTCTGTTCCAACGAACGCTTCCGCGAACTCTTCACGAATGCCCGCGCCCTGATCTTCCCCGGCATCGAGGACTTCGGCATCATCCCCCTGGAGGCACAGGCCGCCGGGACTCCGGTGATCGCATTCGGGAAAGGCGGCGCGCTGGAAACCGTGTTGCCCGGCCGGACCGGCCTTTTCTTCCCCGAACAGACTCCGGAAGCGCTCGCAAACACCATCGAAGAATTCGAGGCGGCTCCGGCATGGGATCCCGCCGTCTGCACGGAACATGCTGCCATGTTCAACCCGGAACGTTTCCGCGCGGAAATCGACGCCTTCGTCCGCTCCGTGATGAAGGCTTGATGTGCTCCGTCCTTTGGTCCGGATGTTCCGGGGATGCGTCTTGTTCGCCGACCGACCTTGCCCTTTTTTTGATAATCCGTCAATTGTCAGTCGTCCTCTCAATCGATTTTAGCGAAATCGGAGAATCAGTCCCCGGTTCCGAGCGCAAAAACAAAAAAGCGAGAGTTGTACATCTCTGTTTATGAGCCGTTCGCTGTGGCGTTCCACAGGCCGTCAACAAAAAATCATTCGCCTCATGCCGGATGTGATGGCCAGGATGGACTTGTTTTTAGAGAAGAATGCTGAATCTTGTGTTTGTTTTTCGGGTTTCGCCTTGTAATTCCACGGAAGTTCAAGTATATTTTTGGAGCATCATCACCAACATAACCGGAAAAGGAAAGGCTATGGACCATAAAATCATTCTTGACGGAAACCAGTTCGACGGATACGCGATCCCGTCCGGGAATACGTTCATTCTCGTCATCAAGGGGAAGAACGGATTCCTGGGGTGCGGCTACATCTCGCTTGAGACTGCTGAAAAAGTCGGCGATGCGGTCGCCATCGTCAGCGGGGTGAAGAATTTCGACGACATGCTGAACGCCCAGGTGAAAGGCGTTTCATCCGCCGCCGCGAAACTCGGTGTCGTTCCCGGCATGTCCGGCAGAGACGCTCTGCTGAAAATGAAGTGATTCCGTACCTGGAACAGTGCGAACGACGCCTCAGATGCAATAATCCCAGAAGCCCTCATCCGCGCGCCGGGTGCGGCAGGAGTCCAGGATGTCTTCGAGCGTAATCTTTTTTTCCGTGACTTCCCGGATGTCGTTGTTCAGACGTTGCCAGACGTTCCGCATCGGGCACAGCGCCTGACGGTTGCATTTCTCCGGCGAAGTCGCGCAGCCCACCACGGAGATCGGGCCCTCCTAAGAAAAGGGAGGAAGCGGACGGGTTGGGGAGCGTATTGTCCCCTTACTCCATAAGCAAAGGGGCGTTACTGATGTCCAGATTGCTCATATTGAAGCAAGGAGTTTTGGCATAGACCAGGAAAATAAAAAATGCGCGATTGAGAGGACAACCGCGCGGATATTCAAATAGATGGTCGGCGTAATGGATTCGAAACAGCGCTTCTCCGTTTGAGGGTAAAACCTTATAAAACCGTTAAATTTCTGAACTATTTTTGCGTTGCGAAACGTCGACCTCTCAAACTTTTGGAGGACGAAAGGAGAAAAAAACGTGCACTTTTGAGCATGGAAATAGAGAGGTCGAGGTTTTTATATGTTGAATTGCGAGAATTGGGTTAAATGCTCCTCACTGTAGCAGCCAGTCCAGCACATTAAGTTTGCGTATGCCGTTGAAGTCATCCGATGGGTCTTCGTCCAGAGTCAGCAGGAATTTCGGGTAGCTGTCCCGGATTGTATTGAACGGGGCAAGCTCACGTTCCAAAGTCTTGGTGTCACGCACGCTTGCGGCAACTTGATAGTATTCCGTTCCATTGGAGTTCTCCACCACGAAATCGATCTCAAGTCCGCCGACTTTTCCTACATACACTTTGCTCCCGCATCTCAGCAGTTCCAGATAGACCACGTTCTCCAGGATATGCCCCACATCCTGATACTGTCCGTCAAGAAGATGTCGGCGCAATCCGAGGTCGACAACATAGTATTTGTCCTGCGTTTTCAGGAGCTGTTTGCCTTTGATGTCGAAACGTTCTGCCTTGTAGACAACAAAGCTTTCCAGCAGGGCTGAAAGATATTTCTCAACGGTCTTGCTGTCGGTCTTCCTGCCGCCGGAGGTCAGCGTATCCGCAATTCGTTTGACGGATAATTCGCTGCCTATACTCGAAAACACGAATTTCGCCACACTGTTCAGAATCATCGGATCCTGAATTCGACGCCGGGCCATTACGTCTTTCACGAGGATCGTGTTGTAGATGCCCTCCAGATAGCTGTCCAGTTCGCGCGCTGCCCCGGAAAGCTCTATTGTGTACGGGAAAGAACTGGTCGATACGTATTCCCGGTACAGGCTTTGTCGGTTGGCGGTTTCCGTATGGGCCTGAGCGAACTCGCGGAAGGACAGCGGAAGCATGCGGATCTCCACATATCTGCCAGAAAGCATGGTTGCCAGTTCGGAGGAGAGCAGATTTGCGTTGGACCCGGTGATATAGATGTCGGTGTTGGGCGTGATGTATAGGCTGTCCACCACACGGGGAAACTCCTTGCAGAGCTGAACTTCGTCGATGAACACATAAGTCATTTCTTTCGAGGAAAGCCGCTTCTTGATGTAGGAATGAAGCGCCAGAGGCTGGCACAATGCCTCGTTCTCAAGTTTCTCAAGATTCACCTCGATGATGCGCTTCTTCGGGACGCCCTGTTCTCTGAGCCATTCGGCGTACATCTCCATCAGCACGGATTTTCCGCATCGACGTACTCCCGTAATGACCTTGATGATTTGCTTTCCCCGCCAAGCTTGGAGTTCCTTCATGTATTCTGGCCGTTCAATTCTCATTTGCTTACCTCCGATTACGCATTGGTTTGCATTTGGAATATAATCCAAAAACTTAAAAAGTCAAGCGCGTTTTTGGAAAATAATCCAAAAACTATAAAAATCGGACGAGTTTTTGGAAGAGAACTCCGAATTCCTATTTACGCTATAGCCCAATGATTTTTTACTTCGCATGGTCGGATTTGAGAGAGGTCGCGAGTTGTATATATTGATTTGCGAGCGCGTGTCAAAAACGTTTCATTTCCGCCCACCGACCAATGTTTTTCCTTCCTTGTTGTAAGTCAGGTTGAAGACCATATCGGAAAACCATTTCTTGAAGTCGGCATTATCGGAATACTGCTTGTAGAGTTTGATATTGTCGGCCATGATTTTGAGCATAACCGCGGACAAGACATGATTGCTTTCCAGACGGGCGTTTTGCCGGTCGGAATTCAGCATCGCCGCCTGGTACGTGGCATCCTGCGAAACCAGGGGATGCGGGCGATTTGCGCATGGCCCCTGTTCTGGCTGGCAGACTTTTATATTGTTATAAATTTCAGGTTGCAACAGCAAAAACAGTCTTTAGCTCCGCTACTCCCTTTCTTCTTTTACATGTTGACTCGCGACAAACGAAGGCGCAGGAGAAACTGGTTCGTTTTTAGTTCATGCCATAGGACAAATATTAGCTAAATGCGTTTTGTTTATTTAAAAAAATATCGTCCCACACTTGATTTCTCCGTCATTTATGCTATCATATTTGAGGGAGAAACAATCCCCCCCGGAAAAAAAGTGTTACAACACCAATTCGTGATTAAATCAAGGACATAATATGACAAAAATATCAGAACGCAATGTCTTTCCTTCTTTTTCTTCACATGAAGAATTTTTTAAGCTGAAAAATCTATTCTGTGACAAAGGAGCTTATTACACAGAAGAAGCATTCCATTACGTTCATTATAGCCTTTATGATATTCTTAGAAATTCTTTCCTCAAATGGCCTCTTAGAGGAAGCATTACTTCTTTGGAGGAAATGTTGAAATCATTTCAAATCAGGGATGAAGATTTCAACCATGACAGTTCAGAAGAAAGGTTGCTGGATTATATACAATTAATTTTGAATGCAATACATTTTTTTAACACAAGCAACATTTTAATCGTTTCTTATCATTGTAATCAAGGAAGAATTATTCAAAAAGCAATCGCACAGAACTGCGCCCTGATATTGGAGAAACTTAACGCTGAAGTCATAGAAACAGACTCCGAGCTCTATATAGCATATAAGGATGCCGTTGCAGCAGCCGTATCCATCCAACAGCCGGAATTAGCCCCCTGCATCATTGAGTATCAAAAAATTAACAACAGAGACGACCTTGCCCGAAAAGGTGAAGTCCTATGCAGCTTGGCAAAGATTCTGGAACCTAACGAACAAATGCTGAACGACAACGGGTATCGGCAGTTATGCAAAGATGCGACATTCCTCTTAAACAAAACTGGGGCAAGACATGCCCTTGATCCAAACGATGGTATTGAAGCTCAATTCCTGGCGATGGAGGATCAAGAACGGATTAAGTGGTATGATCGAGCGTTCAAAACGGTCCTTACCTGCATGGCCGTTTTGCCATATTTGGATTTCAGGGAAGAAATAAAAGATATTAAACGAAACGGATAAAACAATCAACACGAAACTATACCAAACAAACTTCAAATACAGGAGAAGCAACAATGAAGAATCTTATTCCCTTGAAAGCTAAGGTTGATTTGACGCCTGCGCTTAACGAGCTGGTTCATACTATACTGAGTCCTATTCAGGACGGACAAAAAGGGATGAGAAAGCTTTTTTCATTGTGTGCTGGTTCCCTCCTTGCCACATTAGAACGCAATCAAATCCTGACAGAAGCTCAAAAACAAAAAGATAAAGAAGATGTTTTGTCCGGGACAAAAGAATATCGCAACGGTCAATTAAGCAATGTAGACAGTGCTCCCGATTTTTGCAGTCAAATAATCGACTATCATGCAGAAGAAGATGCAAGGAGGTTTCTCGCAGCATTTCTTGAAGCAGTTAAAGATATCCGCCAGCGTCCGGACGAAAGCATCTCGGACAAATCTGTGGATCCGGACTTCTTTAATCGTTGGAGAAAAGATGTCGAAGTGATTGATGATGCCGCGATGCGGATCTTCTGGGCTAGACTTTTGGTTGAGGAGACTTGCTGCCCGAATTCGATCAGTCCCAGAACATTAAGTGTCGCAAGGAATCTTTCAAAGGAAGAAGCAAAAACGTTTGAAAGATTATGCCCATATAGAATTCTCGATGCACTTCCTTTAAACGATAAAAGCTATCCTCTTAATGGAACGTACAAGGATGCTCTTTTACTCCAGGAAGCGGGGTTAATCGGGCATGAGGCTAATGCCCATATTGATGTTCCTGAGAATGGAACGTTTTTCATTCCGATCATGAAGGATGGATTCATCCTTAAAGCTGATACAAGCAGGATTGGGGTTAACGGCTATCCATTAACAGTCGCGGGACAACAGATTGCTGAGATCGTCAGTGTGACGCCTGATGTTTCTATTGCTAAAAAGATCGCCAGAGAAGTATCGGCTCAAAACCACAAATTGACTATCTATTTGATTGAAAAGCAGGACGGGGTCCCAGATGATCAGGCCCCGGTCATTTGGGATACGAATCAACCCGATTAATCAGACAAACGATTAGGTCCGATCATTCTCCCGGTTTCAGGATGATTTTTCCTGACGGGAGAATGGTACGGACACAGTGGCGCAGCAGGTTTTCTGTTGAATATCCAGCATGGAAAGGATGGATTCCAGTTTCCTTACGATTCGCTTCTGCTCTGCGAGTGGGGGGGAGTGGGAAGAGAAGTTGTAACAGCATTATAAAAAAAGATTTTTGCATATTTTGTGCTTGATTTCGCACATGTGCGAGAGTATATTAAACTATTCTTTAGTATAACCTTATCAAAGGAGAGAATCTACATGATTGTGTCCGAGCTGAATTTGTATAATTTCAGAAGGTTTCAAGAAAAGAATGGAAGTCCCGGCTTGTCCGTGTCTTTCCATAAGGGGCTAAATGCGCTTATTGGAGAGAATGACTCCGGCAAAACGGCTGTGATTGATGCGCTAAAGTTAGTCCTGCTTACACAGAGCAATGATTATATAAAGCCAACGGAAGAGGACTTCTATCTCGCCCCTGACGGCAAGAGCGCCGATGAGTTCAGAATCGAGTGTGTTCTCTCTGATTTTTCTCCGAATGAAGCAAAGAATTTCATTGAATATTTGGATTACACGAAAGATGCTGATGGCTTGCATTGTTTTATGCGTCTTTATTATCGGGCTTGGAAAGAGAAGAATCGGATTTTTACGGAGCTGAAGGTGAGTGATAAGGAAGAAGGTACAGTCTTGGACAGCAGGGCAAGAGAATTGTTGAAAACGGTCTATCTCCGCCCCTTGAGAGATGCGGAACGGGAAATGCATTCGGGAAAAAATTCTAGACTTTCAAGAATTCTATTAAGCCATAAATTGTTCCAGAATCGGGAGACACATGCCCTAATTGATATTTTGAGAAAGGCGAATCAGGACATTGAGGACTATTTTTCAGAGGAAGAGGGAAAGGATATTCTTCAGGTCATCAGGGCCAATCTGACGGAATTCCATGACAGCGCAACAAGCGGAAAGGCATCTCTGACTGCATCCGAAGTGCAATTGAAATCCATACTTGAGAGCCTTTCCTTGAATGCGGCGGAGACACATCCGGGGTTGGGAGAGCTGAATCTGGTGTTTATTGCTGCGGAGTTGCTGCTGTTGAAACAGGATGATATCGGAGGACTGAAACTTGCTTTGATTGAAGAATTGGAGGCGCATCTGCATCCGCAGGCTCAACTGAGGTTGATAAGTTATTTGCAGAAGGAATATGACAAATCGGGAGCGCAAATAATAATCTCAACACACAGCACGGTCCTGGCTTCAAAAATCAATCTGAAGAACATCGTCCTTTTGAAAGGAGGAAAAGGTTACGATCTTTCTGAAGGGAACACTGGGCTTGAAAAAGGAGATTATCTGTTCCTCCAGCGTTTCCTGGATGCTACAAAGGCAAATCTGTTTTTTGCAAAAGGTATCATCATGGTCGAGGGAGATGCCGAGAATATTCTGATTCCAGTGATAGCGGATATCATCGGTTTCCCGCTGGAAAAGCATGGGGTATCTGTCGTAAATGTCGGGAGCACGGCTTTTCTGCGTTACTCGCGGATTTTTATCAGAGGTGATCAAAAGCACACCTTGGATATCCCCGTTTCTGTGATTACTGATTGCGATGTTCAATTGGAAAAGGACGAAAACAACTGTATTTGCGAGAAAACGGAAGAATCACAAAAGGCGATAGAGGAAAAGGAAAAACGGTATTCTGTCGACTCGATTCAAGGATTTGTTTCACCACGATGGACCTTGGAATACTGTATCGCCAGGAGTTCTCTCGGGGATTTGTTTCATCGGGCGATTAATTACGGAAAGAAGATCAAGAACAGTGACAGATACACTCTCACGCATGAGAAAATCGGAGAAGCGGACATGGAAACCAAAAGACAGAATGAACAATGGGGCGATGTTGACGCGGTTGAGCGGGCATACAACATTTTCCACTTAATGCTGGACGGCAGTGGCAAGAGTGGATTGAAGTCCATTGTTGCACAGTGTTTCGCCTCCATGCTTCGAATGGAAACAATCACGGAACAATTCGAACCGGCATATATGTTCGATTTGGAATTGTATCAACATACAGTGGACGAGATGAAACGAACGGCGTTAAAAACAAAGATTGAAAATGACCCATATTTGAAATATCTTGTCGATGCCATAAAGCATGCAGTGGGGGTCGAACGGCAAACGTCGCGTCCGGAGGAGGGGAAAGATTCAGATGTTTCAAATTAACGACAATGAAATTCTGAATGTTGAGGGGTTGCTTCTTCCCGAAAACTGTCACTTTCCGGAGGATGCCAGAACAATAATACGCTGTTGGGAATCCAAGGATGTTGCGGCATGCCCGGGGAGCGGGAAGACAACCGTTCTTCTTGCGAAACTGAAGCTTCTCGCGGATCGAATGCCCTTGGAAAACGGCGCCGGCATCTGTGTTCTTTCTCATACCAATGTCGCAGTCGATGAGATCAAGGAGAAGATGGCTGATTATGCCGGGAAACTGCTGGGTTACCCGAACTATGTGGGAACCATCCAGTCGTTCATCGACAGATTTGTTACAATCCCATATTTGAAGAAAAAGTTTGGAAAAAAAGTTCAGCCTGTTGACAATCGCACCTATGCCGAACACCTTTATCGCATTATTTCTTCCGGTCAATATAGATCGCTTAGGAGTTTTCTTCAAATGCACTTCGAACACGGATCGGGACAGTATTCGGATATCGAGGAATATGTGGAGACACTCTTCCTTGATCAGGATGGAAATCTCAAACAGAATCAAGGTATGAGAACTATTGCACGTGCAGGCAGTATTTCCGCGGGTCAGTTCAAAAGTGCTCTTGATGACATGCTGAAAAACGAGGAACTGATCAAATATACAGATGCCTACAAGTACGCAAAAGATGCGGTAAATGATTTGACAGACGAGTATGCGGATTTGTTCAGCAAACGTTTCCGATTTGTGTTTGTTGATGAATATCAAGACTGCACAGCATCGCAGAGGGAAGCCTTGGACAGGCTTTTTGATCCGGAAAAGTGTTGCTGCTTTCATATCGGGGATTCGGATCAGGCGATTTACATGTCGTCCAACAATGCTGATGAAGATTGGATACCTCAAGGTCCGTTTCTGAGTCTTGAACGGTCGAATCGCTACGGACAGGAAATAGCTGACGTTTTGTACAAAATGAGAACGGGAAATCAGAAGATTGTGGCATCCGCAGGAGAAACGGGGTATAAGCCGACTCTTATAGTTTTTGACGACGAGACTATTTCAGAGGTCTTGCCGCAATTCATCCTTCAGCTTAATCGGTATGGTTTGACAGATCCCAATGGGATATATAAGGCGATCGGTTTTATCCGGGACGAGGAAAAGAAAGGTCTTACAATCGGAAGTTACTGGGATGCATTTGACGGCAAAAGGACTCCCGATCGTTCTTTCCGTTTCTGGAAAACAATTGATGAAATCTGTGAGAAATGCAAAAATGGTCAGGCATATCTGGCAGAGCCCCTTGTCAGGAGAATTGTCTGTCGCATCCTTCATTACTGCGGAATCAACAATCCGAAAACGGGAAGGGATTACACTGTTTTGACATTGAAAACTATGCTTGATGAGCAATTCTTCAAGTTATATCGAGATGCATTGATGGAAATGATTTCTCTTTCGGAATATGAACGGGAAAACGTGTACGCAATCATCAAAAAAATGGTTGCAGGTATTCTTGCCTCAAAAGGTGTTTCGTGGAATTATGCAGTCAAACTCTCTTCTTATTTTATGTCTGAAAGTCAAGACGTTCCGGCTCCGGAGAACGAGCATAATGTGTATGTCGATCCCAACTCCTGCCGGAGAATTCAGTTCGACACCGTTCATGGCGTAAAAGGCGAGACACATGACGCAACGTTGTATCTGGAAACAGAATTACAGCGGTCTTCGGATATTGCGAGGGTGTTGACTTTGTTTGGAATCGGCATGCCGGGACCATCCCAGCTTTATGATTACAGCCGTAAAATCGTTTATGTCGGAATGAGCCGCCCGAGGAAACTGCTTTGCCTGGCGATTCAAAAGTCGACGTTCGAAAAAGGCAAAAAAGCATTCCAAGATTGGGATGTCATTGAATTGAGAACGCAAGATACTTGAAAAAAGAGGAGCAACAAGGGTTTTCTTCTCCAATAAGGAACAATGGAACGGATCTCGCGACCGGCGTCTGCGTCGTACCCCGTTGGTTGGACAGATTTCTTGATTTGATAGGTGTAAATGTGTTGGATTGTCGGAGGGCTGGGGCGGAGCAAAACCCGACCGACCATATAGCTCCGTAGGAGCAGGTCGGGATTTTGCGGAGCCCCCTTGACTTCATTACTAGACATCCTCTATGCTGGGATTGCAAGTGTTGGGTTGAGCGTTTTGGGAATTATCTTTTGTTTTTTTACGGAGTCCTTTCTCATAGACCTCGTCCGGGGTTTGGTAGTTCAGGGCGGAATGAATCCGTTTTCCGTTGTAAAAGTTCACATAGCTTTGGACGCCTCTGCGTAGTTGAGGCAGGGATTTGTACTCTTTGATTCTGAGGTCCACGTACTTCAGCGCCCACCAGAACCGTTCCATCCTGGCATTGTCCCGGCATCTGCCCCGGCCATCCATGCTGATTCTGATGCCATACGCCTTGAGTTCATCTGTGAACTCCTTGCTGGTAAACTGGCTGCCCTGATCCGAATTGAAGATTTCCGGGATGCCATATCGCGTCATGGCGAGCAGAAGCGTCTCCACGCAGGAATACGTGTCCATGGTGTTTACGACGTTGTAGGCCAAAGTCTTGCGGCTGTAGAGGTCTATAATGGCGATCACGAAAGCTTTGCACCCTGAGACCTTGGTGTACGTGATGTCCGTCGCCCAAACCTGGTTCGAATGGTCGATCTTCAGATCCTTCAGAAGATACGGATACACTTCATGATCCGGATGTGGTTCCGACGTGCTGAACCGAGGCCGGGGATAGACCGTCCTCAGCCCCATTGCCTTGCGCAGACGATAAACGCGTTTGTGATTCACCTTGTAGCCCTTCTGTTGGAGCTCAGCGGTGATCCTGCGAATCCCGTAAAACGGCTTTTCCATGTAGATGTCCACGATTTCGTCCTTGACGTTTTGATCGATGCGTTGTTTCTCCGGATTGGTGTGCGGCTTGTAGTAATGGCTCGAATGCAGCACTTGGAGCAATTGCAGCTACCTCCGGATGCTCACGGCTTTGAAACTCGGATCTATCTGGGCTTTTCGATGTTCAACCCCAACGCCAAGGACGCTCTTCGTAAAAAATCGAGCTCCACCTGCATGCGGCCAATCTTCTGCATCAGGTCGTCCTCCGTGTACAGTTTCTTGTTCTCGGCTTTCCGTTCCGAGGCGTTCATGAAAATCTCGGTCGCGCCTTCCTGGAGACGTTTCTTCCAGCTTTGTACCTGATTGGGGTGAACCTGATACTTGCTGGCGATCTCGGCAATGGTCAGTTCCCCTCGCATTGCCTCAAGCGCCATACGGCTCTTGAACTTGCTGTCGTAGGTTTTGCGCATAAAACGGCTGGCTCCTTTCTGGGTTGTTATAATATAGCGCCGTTCTACACCTTGTCAAGTGTCCAATTTCGCGGGGCCAGCGCACTATCCTCAAAATATAATGTAAATTATATTATTCATCGTCTCTGATATTTGGAATGCCATAGGTGTCCGTTATCTTTTCATATGTTTCAACGGACAAATCAATATACTTTTCGGCTAAATTGATGTCTCTTTCCATGCATACTCGGATTTCGGAAGATGCCACAGGCCATCTAAAACTTTTTAAGTGAGATACAACTATGCCTTTATCCATTGAATGGTTCGAATCAGAAAGACAGTCGTCAATACGTTTCAACATTAGAATGTTAGAACGTAGCCCTTTTCCATTAAAAGCCATTTGATTGTTACTCATAGCAATTCCACAATATACAATGGCAGCACCTACAATAGCAACGCCTCCTGATTCCTGATATTGCCTAAACCAACTTTCTGCAAATCCGTGATAGTTTTTTGCATTTTGCAAATAGAACTCCCTGTGCAGAGATTTAAACTTTTCATCATTTTGTTTTGCTTCTTCCTTCAAGACGTTGCTTAATTTCTCAATTTCCTTGAAGCTATTGTCAATTTTAATTTTTTCTGTTTTTGCAGATTGCTGTTGAATGATTGCAAAAATAATAGGTAAAAGCACTCCTGTTAAAGAGACCAACATTCCCATTGTCCACAACAAAGACACAAAACGACGATCATAAAACGACTCAATTTTGTCTATGTCAATTATAATGTTCTCATCCATTGTTGTTGCTATATCTTTTCTTTTTCTCGAATAATAGGAGTTCGGAGATTGCAAGTGAGCAAGTCTGTGCTTAACTTCAATGGATTTCCATTCCGAAATATGATTGTTAATAAAATAAACTTCAACAATTATGGCAATAATAGCTGAAATCAAAGAGGCAAAAATAACCCCCAATATCCAGTTTATTAGAGGATGAGAAGAAATACAGTTAAATGTTTTTCCACTAGGGTTCATTACCTGTTCTCCTGAGCTTTAGTTGCAGGTGTTATTTCTCGAAAAAAGTGTGCGGATAAAAAACTCTTTTTTATGGCTGAAAATAAAAACAAGTGTGTCGAGGAAATCGCTGTAAAAATGCTATTCCCATTGTCTTTAAGAACGACAAACAAATCTTTTGATAAAAGATTATTTCTATTCATGTGAAGAGACTATTATTATGGATGGAATATCGAGATGTGATATTGTTTTTATTATAACATGATCTGCAATAGGACAATCAATTCTATCATTAAACCTCGGTGTCATTTTCCAAATGAAAGCTTTTTCGGCCAGTTCACGATTGCTATGATTTGGAATTAATGCTGAGAAAAACATCAGTTGTTCACCGAGAAACGATGCATGCACAAAGCAACGAGGGAGCTTCTCATGCCCTTGAGTTAAACGTTCTCTCATATTGGCCGCTTCGCCAATGTAAAGCACCTCTGAAACAATCCAGTTCCCATTTTCTTTTTTACCCCGACAAATTGCATAAATCCCAGATTGATCAGGGACTTGATCTGCTTTTGTTACGAATTCGTTTCCAAAGTTTACTTCTATAATACGATTATTGCTTTCGATACTCATATTCACCTCCTAGGTAGGATTGTTGGGATTATGTTTGGTTTATATGTTTTATAACATTTCTATGTTCAAAACTAAAATTCATTTCCGATAAATATTATACTGCATATAGTTGAAAAATACAAGTCCCAAAGTAAAATATCGCAAAAAAAGGAAAAGGATGTGATCTGCCATTTGAAAAAGAAAATGCACTGGGAGGAATCAAGCAGGGGGTATTTTGCTCTGTCCCCTTGGGACTGGATTGTTTTGATTGACGTGATTGGTGAAAATGTTTATGGATACTATAGCAGGTATTGACTGGATGTCAAGTCTGATTCGAAAAAACAATAAGAATCTGTCCATAGAGCCCCTATTCATGGACCAAATGTTCCATTCTGCGAAAAAACAGAAAACATGAGAATTGTGGTTGAAAAAAAGTACGTTCTGTGCTTGATTATTCCCCTCTTCAACCCTCAACCAACCAAAGAAAGGAATTGGGAAAATGAAGAAGATATTTGATCGTGCAACAGTTGAACGTGTCCTTGCCGCTCGGCAGGAAGGCAAAACCCTGAAGGAGATTTCTTCTGAAACTGGTGTCTGCTTGACACTCGTCAAAAAGTGGCTGAAAGAGGCTGCCGCAAAAAATGACGAAGGGATCCAGATTCGCAGGTACTACACACAGGCGGAACGGAAAAAGATTTTGGCAGAATATGCCGAGAATCATTCCCCAAAGAAGATATGTGCAAAATATCATATCGTGAAAAGTACGTTGTTCCGCTGGAAGAGGCAAAAAAAGGTAATCGCTACCAGTCAAGCCGGAGCAGTATATACCGCTGGAAAACTCCACAAAATGAAACGGGAGCTCAGTTCATTGCAAAGGACGAACGAGATTATTCGCAAATGCCGCTGTACTGCATCTGCTACCAACGAGGAAAAAGTCGAAGAAGTCAAACGACTGAAAGATCAGTTCCCTGTTCGTTCGATTTGTCGTGTTCTTAATATGTCTCATACGACGTTTTATCGCATCACATTGGAGCAAAAGAGAAAAACTCTTTATGAGACAATTGATGACTCGTTACGAGCTGCGATAGAAACCGAGTTCTACGACAGCGGAGAACGATTTGGAGCAGCCATGATCAGAGTCAAGCTCAATGAACGTGGTTATACTGTGTCCAAGAAACATATCCAACGCCTGATGCGGGAAATGAATCTGGTGAGCAAGCAGAACAGGCCTCGCGTTTTTAACTCGACACACAGGAAATACAAATATCGGAGGAATCGTTTGCTGCGCAAATTTACTCAGGATGCTCCGAACAAATTCTGGGTAAGCGATATCACCTATGCAAGAGTCAACGATGAGTTTTATGCCGTGTGCGTTGTGATCGATTTGTTCTCCCGCATGGTGCTTTCCTACGGGATTTCGCCTGAAATGAAAACGGATCTGGTCAGGACGACATTTCTGAAAGCTTTTGAAGCAAGGAATCGCCCCGTTGGGCTGACCTTCCATAGTGACCAGGGAAGTCAATACACTGCGTATTCGTTTCGCAAGCTGCTTCGTGATCTCGGCGTCAGGCAATCGCTGTCAAATCCGGGAACACCTCATGACAATGCCGTGGCGGAAGCTTTTTTCAGCATTCTGAAGCGGGAGGAACTGTCGCACAAATGGTACAACTCTGCGGAGGAGTTGGATGAAACGATACGGGAGTATATTGAATTCTTCAACCTCAAACGGCCGCATCGGAAGCTGAATTTGCAAACCCCTGACAAATACGAACGGGAATACTGGGCAAAGCATCAAGACAACTGATCAACAATAACTAAAGAAAAAGACTTTTGGGGTCAGGTCTCAATGGACATGTCCCAAAAGTCTTCACTACTGCAAATGGTCGGGGCGACTGGATTCGAACCAGCGACCTCTAAGTCCCGAACCTAGCGCTCCAACCAGACTGAGCTACGCCCCGAAATGTTCGATTCATAGAATATACCACGTTTTCCGGAAAAATCAAGCTGAAAATGGAAAAAAAACACTTTTTCCTGCGAAAACAGACTGTTTGAGGTATTGAATGACGTTTTCTTCCGATTGTTCCCGAGAACAGATGCACCCCCTGATATATGCCGAAACACCGAGTCTTTCCCCGACCCATCAGGACTGGCCCGTTTTGTTTTTGCGAGATAAATGTAAATGTTTATGGATTCTATAAGTTTTGTCAACACATGGATACTGATTTCCTCCCGAAATACAAGAATCGTTTGTTCCAATGCAACCGTGAGGAGGGCCTTTTGGATGCGGCAGAATATGTTTTTGGTTCCATATCCCCATGACAACGGTAACAGCAGATTCGATGCCGTGTACGTACCAGACGAACTTCCTGTATCAGACCAATCGTCTTTTTTCATGCATCCCGTTCCAGGAACTCTTCCATGCTTTCCTTTGTCAGAAACCGTCGGACAACCCCATTTTTCGCGACGATATCAGGGAAAATGCTTGAAAAGCCATTGAAAGATGCTATAGTATTAAATCCTCGGACTTCCTGCGTTCAGATTCGAGATATCAAACCTCTTTTGTGTTACGCAGGCGGCATTCACATCAAGCACAACCAAACGCTGATATTATCGGACGGGAAACGATTCTTTTTCAACTTTTTTTTGAAAAACATATCCATCTCATCAAAGCGAGTCAAAAAACGCAACATTATTGTTCTGAATGGGATATTGCCATAAAAACGCAACAGCTCGTAATGAACAGGGCCTCGGTCCGATTCCGAGCATTGTTTTTTGCTCTGATTTTGAGATAAACTGATTCGACACACCCAAACACACAAGGAGTTCACCATGCTGAAAATCAAATCCGCCGACTCGTGCAAATACGACATTCTCTCGCTCGGAGAGATCATGCTCCGTTTCGATCCGGGGCCGGGCCGCATCCATACCGCCCGCCAGTTCAACGTGTGGGAAGGCGGCGGCGAGTATAACGTGGCGCGCGGGCTCCGCCGCTGCTTCGGCCTCCGGGCGGGCGCGATCACGGCGCTCGCGGACAATCCGGTCGGCCGCCTCGTAGAAGATTTCATGCTGCAGGGCGGCGTGGACGTCTCCCTCATCAAGTGGGTCCCGTACGACGGCGTGGGGCGTCAGGTCCGCAACGGACTGAACTTCACGGAACGCGGCTACGGCATCCGCGGCGCGGTGGGGTGTTCCGACCGCGGCAACACGGCGGTTTCCCAGCTGAAGGCGGGCGACATCGACTTCGACATGATCTTCGGCAAGCTCGGAAGCCGCTGGTTTCACACGGGCGGCATCTTCGCCGCGCTCTCCGACACCACGCCGGGCGTCGTGATCGAGGCGCTGAAAGCCGCCAAGAAATACGGCACCGTGACCAGCTACGACCTCAACTACCGTCCGTCGCTGTGGAAGGCCATCGGCGGCAAGGAACGCGCCCGCGAGGTCAACCGCGAGATCGCGCAGTACGTGGACGTGATGATCGGCAACGAGGAGGACTTCACCGCCTGCCTCGGATTCGAGGTCGAGGGCCTCGATGCAAACATCAGCGCCATTGATCCGGCCAACTTCCGCAAGATGATCGAACGCGCGGTCTCCGTCTATCCGAACTTCCAGGCTGCCGCCACCACGCTCCGCACCGTCCGCACCGCCACGGTCAACGACTGGAGCGCGATCGTCTGGAGCGACGGCAAGTTCTACCAGGCCAAGCAGCGCGACGGCCTCGAGATTTTCGACCGCGTCGGCGGCGGCGACAGCTTCGCATCCGGCCTCATTTATGGCTTCATGGAAAAGAGCGATCCCGCGCTCGCGGTCGAATACGGCGCTGCCCACGGCGCGCTCGCCATGACCACTCCCGGCGACACATCCATGGCACGTCTGGCCGAGGTCGAGAAGCTGGTCGGCGGAGGCGGCGCCCGCGTGGACCGCTGAACTCAGCCCAGAATCTGGGATCAGGCGGAACGGACAAGTCGGTCAATCATCGGTTTCTGTTCTGTTCCGCCCACGCGTTTTTTGCCCGTCATTCCGGTAATACACCGAAATGACGGATATCATGTGACCGCATTGGACCTCTTCATTGTTGGATCAGGAACGTGAGGCACTTCATCCGGCAATCGTTTTCCGCACGTTTTTTTGAAAAAAAGCTATGGGATTATTGAAAAATAAGCCGGAAAAAGTATATTAACAGTATGGTTTTGTTCTCGGAAGGAAATCACGAGCGGAATCATAGCCGATTTGACAACGAAAAAGACGAAAACACATCGTCCGGATACGCCGGGATGAGGGCGTCCGGACCGGAAGGAGAAGCGTATGGGGCGGTTATTCGGGACCGACGGAATTCGAGGCAAGGCAAATGAATATCCTATCACGCCGGAGCTCGCCTTGCTGGCGGGCAAAGCCGTCGCGCGGCATTTCTGCCGGAACACGTCCCGCAACGATGCCTTCGGGCAGCGCGGCAACCCGCGCGCCATTATCGGCAAAGACACGCGCATCTCCGGCTACATGCTCGAAACCGCGCTGATCAGCGGCATGGTGAGCATGGGCATGGACGCCTACGAGATCGGCCCGATGCCGACGCCCGCAGTCGCCAGCCTCACGAAATCCATGTGCGCCGACTGCGGCGTCATGATCACAGCGTCCCACAATCCCGCCTCGGACAACGGCATCAAGCTGTTCAATTCCGAGGGATTCAAACTCCCGGACGAGGTCGAGGACGACATCGAACGCGCAATCTTCGCGATGGTGGAGCACCCCGCCGACGGCACGCCCGACATCGGAAAGGCGTTCCGTGTGAACGACGCCCGCGGCCGCTACATCCACCAGGCGAAACGTTCCATCGGCTACACCTCGCTGAAAGGCATGAAAGTGGTGCTGGACTGCGCGAACGGCGCGTCCTATTACGTGGCGCCGATCGTGATGCGCGAGCTCGGAGCCGAGGTCATCACGGCGGGCGTAAAACCGGACGGCCTCAACATCAACGACGGCTGCGGCGCGCTTCATCCGGAGAACATGTGCCGCCTGGTGAAGGAGCACGGCGCGGATATCGGCGTGTCGTTCGACGGCGACGCCGACCGCGTGCAGTTCTGCGACCACACCGGCGCCATCATCAACTGCGACCGCATCATCGGGCTGTGCGCGCTGGACTACAAGTCGCGCGGCCAGCTCTGCAACGACACGGTCGCGGTCACGTCCATCAGCAACCTCGGGCTGCACGACGCCATGCGCCAGGCGGGCATCAAGGTCGAGGTCACCAACGTCGGCGACCGCTACGTGATCGAGCGCATGCGCGAAAAGGGGCTGAATCTGGGCGGCGAGCAGACCGGACACCTGATCTTTCTGGAGCACTCCCCGACCGGCGACGGCCTCATCTCCGCCCTGCACGTGATGCGCATCATGAAGGAAACGGGGAAATCCATCGCCGAGCTCGCGGCGTTCATGCAGGAGTATCCGCAGATCCAGAGCTCGCTCCGCATCGCCGAACGCGTCCCGTTCGACGACCTGCCGGAACTTTCCAAGTGCATCCGCGAGGCCAAACAGGACCTCGGGGACGCCGGACGCGTGATCGTGCGCTACTCCGGCACCGAAAACAAACTTCGTATTCTCGCCGAAGCCCGAACGGAATCCGCCGCGCGGCTCTGGCATGACAAAATAGCGGGCGTCGCGGCCCGCGAACTGGAGGTAATCCCATAATGGCTACGTTCGCATTCGAAATCGTCGAGCACGGCAATCCCGCCCTGCTGGAACCCCTGACCTGCAAAAAGCCCGCGCTCGAGCTGGAACTCGCCGCCGGCACGCTGGAATCCACCCTGCTGGCCCGCTGGTCCGCGATCCAGAACGCCGCGCCCGGCGCGCATCTCCGCCTCGCGTCCGACTTCTGGCCGTCCAAGGCCCTGCTCGAAAAAGCGTCCGCCGCGATCGCGGACGGCAAGTCCTTCTCCGTGACCGACACCGACGGCGTGGCCGCCGAATGCACCGGCTGCGGCGCGAACACCGTCGCCATCCCCGCCGACGAGGCTTCCTTCCGCATCCGCTATCCGTGGGATCTGCTGAAGATCAACGAGGAGTACCTCGCGGGCTATACCGAAAACGTCATCAACGGCACCGTGCGCGAACGCGTCACGCTCGACGGCGTGGTGATCCTGGGCGAAGGCTCCGTGCTGCTCCCCGGCGTCTACATCGAGGGCGTCGCCGTGATCGGCAAGAACTGCAAGATCGGCCCGAACTGCTATCTGCGCGGCTACAACTTCATCTCCGACAAATGCCATATCGGGCAGGCCGTCGAGATCAAGAACTCCATCCTCATGACGCACGTCGCCGCCGGGCATCTCTCCTACATCGGCGACTCCATCGTCTGCCAGAACGTGAACTTCGGCGCGGGCACCATCACCTCGAATTTCCGCCACGACGGCAAGAACCACCGTTCCATGGTCCAGGGCTGCCTCATCGACACCGGCCGCCGCAAATTCGGCTCCATCATCGGCGAGAACGTCCACACCGGCATCCACACGGCGATATACCCCGGCCGCAAGATCTGGGCCGACGTCCAGACCCGTCCCGGCGACGTGGTCCAGCTCGACCTGATGAAGTGATCTTCTCTCAAATGTAATCCCGTCCGCCGGGCGCAGCACCATCCACACGTCCGGCGGTACGTTTTTTACCTCAAAAACACGATATTCATGCCCCATTTCCTGCAAATCATTTTCGCGGCACTCCGCTTCGGCACGCGGTTCCGCGGTCCCGTGAAGCCCGCCGAGCCCGCGCTGTATTCCCGCGCGCTGGCGTTCCAGCCGTTCCTCGGACTTCTGATCGGGGCGGTCGCCGCGATCCCCACGCTGTTCGTCAGCGCGAGTTTCCGCGGCCTGCAGGGATTTGTCCTGCTCGCCTCGGGCATCTACGTCTTCCTGCTGGAATGGCTCACGCGGTTCGACCATCTCCACGCGTTCGACTCCGCCTGCCGGATGCTCGCGGGCGCGGGCGTCTCCCCCGAAGAACGCCTCGGTCGCGCCGCGCAGCCCGGCTCCTCCCCGTGCACCGCCCTCCTGGTCGGCCTGAAACTGCTCGTGATGTACTTGATCTTCATGCGGACCGCGCTCTTCGGCGACAACATGATGCTCGCCCTCACGCTCGTCGCCGTTCCGTTCTTCGGACGCATCGCGATGCTGTTCGCGTATCCGTCCGGGTCCGGCAGGGAACGCCCCGAAGTCTACGACGTGATCCGCCTGGGCTGGGTCGTTGTCGCGATGCTGCTTCTGGCGTTCGCGCTCGGCATGATCCGCACCTACGGCGGCGATTTCTTCTCGTTCCGGTCGATGAAGCTCACGATGTCCGGGTTCCGCAGCCGCACCGGCGATGCCACGGGTTTCTCCCCGGTCCTCACGGTCGTCAGCCTCGGCATCCAGGACGCCGTCACGTTCCTGGCGAGCGGGTTCCTGTCCGTGCTGTACTGGAATACCGAGGCGTCGAAGAAGCTGAGAGTCAGCCCGCCGCCCGAGTTCGCCGGAACCGTCTGCGAGACCGCCGAATTCGGCGCGATGATCGTCTTCCTGATCCTCGCCGACGACGTGATCTTCTGAATGCATATAATCCGTTTTGCCATACAGCATTGCTATCCTCCTGCTCCTGCTTTTTTCTGAAAAAGAACAAGAAAATGCTTGAAAAAAGTTATCCCGGCGGATATATTACTTAGAGCCCGGAACAAATGAGGAAATCATGCGCCGCCCGAATGAAAAGAAAAAACACTTTGAATTGCTCGACAGAGTGAAAGACTTCCTGCGCGACCAGCCCGGCGAAGTCAAACAGGAGCTGAACGGCCTGATCTTTCAACTTGAGCGGGACGGATACTTGAACTATCCGAACGCGGAAAAGATCGAGGGTGAAGATTTGTTTGCCCTGCGTGTAATCCAAACGGGAAATATACGTGTTTTTTATGTGTACGGTCTTTATGATGTAATCTATGGCATTCACGGCTACGTGAAGAAAACCGGACAAATACCGGAAAACGAACTGAAACAAGCACGAAAACTGCTGAGGCAGTTGATACAAGGAGGTTGCATATGAAGAAGAAAAGACAAGAGGACTGGACGGACGAGGAAAATGCCGCAAATATCGCAGAAATACTAGAACGTGCGAAAAAAGGCATCCGAAGTCAGGAAGAGCTGGAACGTGACGCGTATTTCAACGACCCGGCAAATGCGGAAGAGGTCAACGCCATGTTCGAACGTTTCCGCCTCAGAGAAGAGTTGTACAAAGCCCGCCGGGAAGCCAAACTGACCCAAAAGGAACTGGCACGGCGGATGGGGACGAGCCAGACTTATATCGCCGCGGTCGAACACGGCAAAAAGAACATCACGTTTTCCACGCTCGCGCGTTATGCCCGCGCCTGCGGAAAGAAAATCGCCCTCATTTGAGCACGGGACTAGTTCCGGCAGCTTCCCCCGCTGGAATAAGGAGGCGGACATGTTTCACAAACTGAATCAGATCAAATCATTACCCGGCTGCAGGCTCTGGGCGAAGTTCTTGGATGGCAGGGAGGTCATCTATGATGTTTCCAGGCTGACGGAGGTCAATTCCGTTTTCGGTGACCTTGTGCGGAATCCTGATCTCTTCGCTCAGGTCCGCATCGATCCGGGCGGATACGGAATCAGCTGGAACGACGATCTTGACCTGGAAGCGGAGGAACTTTGGAAAAACGGGGATGAGGTCAAACCACCGTTTGAGCTTGCCTCTGTTTCCGATGTTGCACAGATCCGGCGACCGACAATATAATCTTCCGAATACTGCAATTCCCACTCAACCCCGAGGTGAAACCATGAAAAGGTCACTGCTCTTTGTCCTTCTGTGTCTGGTCGTGCTGCTCACGGGTTGCGGACGTGTAAAAAGAAAACTGAGCGGAAGCAGTTCGCCGAAGCCGCCGCCCATGCATCCGTTCTACACATACACGGGCTTCCGGGACTGGTACCGTCTTCCGCTGAAATATCCGTACCAGATCTCGACGATCGACCAACTGAGAGAAGGATATCTGGAAGAGCATACCGGCGGCGATATCGCGGCGGGATCGAAATCCATGCAAGGGATTGATGTCGGGGGGAGAATTACGCATCTTCATCCGCTGGAAGACTTCGCTGTTTTCCGGAAAGAGGACGGGACATTCGGCTATCTGGAATACGCGACCGGCAAAACGACCTTGCTGCCGACCGAAGCGGAATTGAAACAGGCATGTCTGCTGACGCCCGGGGAATTCAAACCGATCGAATATTACTACAACCAGTTCAGCAAGGGCAAACTTATCTATCCGCCGAACGCGTCTTCGGAAAAGATCCGCACCGATCTGATCGCGCAGTTCCACGGGATGACCGTAAAAATGCATCCCTACGGCAAGGAGCGCGGAAACGCAAAGATCGAGGTGACATGCGGAGAAAGCGAAAAAGACATCGACGTTCAGACGGGAAAAGCCGTTTTCGTGTGGAAATGGTCATTGCCTCAGGAAAAGCAGGACACGCTCGACAAGTGGCTGTCCGCGCACAGGGCTGAACTGCTCGAGATGTGGGAGATACGGACCGTGAAGCCGCTCCCCGCGCCGGAAAAAGAGGCGAACCCGGCGAAGTAGTTCTTGCGTTTTTCCGGCTTCAGGCGTGGTGCATCACCAGGTAGACGGTGTACGCGATATACGCCGAAAGCAGCAGCGCGCCCTGAACGCGGTTGAGACGCTTTCCGAACATGCCGAAAAGGAACAGCGCGCCGGACGTGCCGAGCATGACCGCGAAATCCAGCATGCGGATCGACTGTCCCATGAGCGGCGAGATCACCGGCACGATGCCGAGGATGCAGAAGACGTTGAAGATGTTCGACCCCACGATATTGCCGATGGCGATGTCGTTTTCGCCCTTCAGCGCCGCCACGAACGACGTGGCGAGTTCCGGCAGGCTGGTCCCGACCGCCACGATCGTCAGCCCGGTCACGGCTTCGCTGATGCCGGCCGCGTTCGTGAACGCCACGGCGGCGATCAGGAACGATTTCGCGCCGAACACCAGCATGGCGACGCCGCCCGCGACCGCGAGCAGCGCCAGCGGCACACCGAGCGGCCGGTTCATGCTCTCCTCGACCTCGGGATCGACGCCGGAATCCGCCTCCGTTTCCGCCGCGCCCTCCGCCTTCTTCGCCTCCTGTTTCTTCGACAGGATCACGTTCAGCGTGGTGTAGGTCAGGATGCACAGGAAGAAGAACGCGCCTTCCCAGCGGTTGATGCCGTGGCTCAGAAAATAGAATCCGGTCAGCGCGAGCATGGCGAACAGCATCACGGGCAGGTCGAACCGCTTCAGATTCGCGTGGAACGGCATCGGGCGCAGGATGGCACACAATCCGAGGATCAGCGCCACGTTGCAGATGTTCGACCCGACCACGTTGCCGAGGCTGATGTCCGCCGAACCGCGCAGCGCCGAGTCGATGCTCACGACCAGTTCCGGCGCGCTGGTGGCGAACGCCGCGAGCGTGAGGCCGATCACGAGACGGGAGATGCGCGCCTTCAGCGCCAGCGAGACGCCGCCCCTGACCAGAAACTCCGCCCCGTAGTACAGCAACGCCACCCCGAGGACGGCAAGCCCGAGATTGCGGAAGAGATCAAGCATCGGCATAATAAAAACAAACTCCCTAAAATGAAAAACAAAACAGATCCCCGCTCCGGACCTCCGGACGCCGCGGGAAACTTCGACCTCTTAATCTACACGTTTTTTCCCGGAATTCAAGTTTTTTCGGAAAAACGGCTTGCTTTTCCGCGTATGCGTGGTATTTTTATAGTTATGAACACAACCCTTTGCACGGATGGCATTTTAACCCGGAAAGGACCGGACACATGAGGATTCGCATCGCACTAACCGCTTTCTTCTGCCTGGCGGCAGCCTGTACCCTCGTCGCCCAGTCCCGGACCGGGCTGGCGGCTCCGTCTTCTTCATCCTCCGGCAAAACGACCGCGAAACAGTCCGGCGGCAGGGGCATTTTCGATATCGCGACCTCGTCCGATGCCGGGAAGCAGGGCGGCACGGTCTCACCCGCAACAGGCAGAAGTACCACCACGGCCTCGCCGTTCGGCACCACCTCGCCACGCACGCGTTCCTCGGCGCGCCGCTGGAAAACGAACACCAAGATCGCCGACTGCATCCGCGCGAAGGCCATCCCGTCCAACACCAACCTCTCTTTCTCCGGCACCATCACGAATATCATCACCGACGGCCGTTACGTCATCCTCACGATGTTCGACTCCGTGGAGACGACCGCGGAGAACGGCGCGAAGGGCGATGTCCCGGTCACGTACACCGTCGTGCTGGATGCCGAATCCGTCACGGGTAATAATTCCATCAAACTGGATGCGAAAAAGAGTTTCACCGTGGACAGCAATTACGCGTATCTCGTGTGGAACGATTCCGGCTGTTCCGTCCGCGCGGTCGACAATGCCCTGACCGAACCTGACCCGTCCCCGGCCTCAACGACGAAACGCTGAGTTCTCCTTCACACAATCAATCATAAATAATCAGCCTCCGGAAACCGTTTTGGAATTCCGGAGGCTTTTTATGTTCAGGACAGACTGATTTTTATCTCAGTCGGCCGGAGAGATGCGGTAGACGCCCGCGGCATGGCATTTGAGGGTGCGTGAGAAAGAACCCTCGAACGTGCCGAGATCCTTGCCTTCCCACAGGTCGCGGACTTTTGCCTTCTTGCCGATGCCGAGTTCGGCGAAGTCCACAGAGACTTCCGCCGTGTCCTTGACTTCCACATCGAACGCCTCGTCGGTCAGGACGAGGAATTCGATCGTGCCGCCCTGACGCTCCATGCCGTCGGCGAGGACGCCGCGCGCGGTGAGGGTGTCGTAGCCTTCCGGACGGTCATAGATGATGACCGAGGCGGCATGCGTGCCGATGCCGTCGATCCGGCGGCCGTCGGAGGACTGTCCGACGCGGGGATTGCCCCAGCCCGCCGAAGCGCTCTTCCAGCGGAGTTCGGTGAGCTTCTTCGTGCCGGCGGGACCGGAGAGGACGGGTTCCAGCCAGGCCGCGTGGTCGAAGTTGATGCCGTCGCCGCCGTCGGTCACGGCCAGCGCGAACGACTTCGATCCGCCGATGTCGGCCTTGATCTCCGTTTCGCGGACGCCGGAGCCGCCGACTTTGATGCTGTGGAATTTGGCCTTCTGGTAGTCGATGTTGTGCGTGCCGGGCGTGGAGGCGTTGAACAGCGCGACGTATTTGTCCTTGCTGCCGGGGACGTCCGCGGCCCACACGAAGAGGTCGCCCTTCTGCGAGAGCTGGCGGTTGTTTTCGCTGTTCTGGTTGATCTCGATGACCTCCTTGTTCGTGAGGAGCTTCAGCGTCCAGTCGTCAAGCTTGGTCATGTCCGCGCCGAGGATGAGCGGAGACCGCGCGATGGACCAGAGCGTGAAGCAGAGGCGCTGCTCGTCCTGCGTGAAGTTGGTCTTGCGGTTGAACTGGATAATGCCGAAGGGGAGCATGTCGGCGTCCGGCCAGGAGCCTTTGATGCGGTAGGGTTCCCAGCGGTGCAGACGGCCGAACATCCCGTACAGCGGAGACCAGCGGTCCCAGAAGTCGTCGGAAACGCGCCACATATTGGCGTGCTCGTCCGCGTGCTTGCCGTTCTGGATCGGGGTGTCGCCGGGGGAGAGGCTGAGGATGATCGGGCGGCCGCATTTGTCGATGGCCTTGCGGATCGCCTCGATCTCGGCGGTAGCATACGGACGGGAGAGGTCGTCGATCTTGATGAAGTCGAGCCCCCACTCGGCGAACTGCTCGAAGAGGGAATCGTAGTACTCCTGCGCGCCGGGCTTGCTCATGTCGACGCCGTACATGTCGGAGTTCCACGGGCAGATGCTGCGCGTGTTGGCGATGTCCTGCGCGCGGTAGTTCGTGCCTTTCACTTTCGTATTCTCGCGGACGGCCTGACGCGGGATGCCGCGCATCAGGTGCACGCCGATCTTCAGGCCGCGTTCGTGCATGTAGTCGGCGAGCGGCTTGAGGCCCTTGCCGTCTTTCGAGGACGGGAATCGTTCCGGTCCGGGGATGAAGCGGCCGTATTCGTCCATGGAGAACTGGTGGCGGGCGTCGCTCTGGAATCCCTTCTGGTTGTCGTTGTACCACTGGTGGTCGATCACGAAGACGTCCCAGCCGAACGGCTTCAGCTGTTTGATCATGGCTTCGGCCTGTTCTTTCGCCTGCGCCTCGGTGAGGCTGAGGCCGAAGCAGTCGAAGCTGTTCCAGCCCATCGGCGGAGTCGGCGCCCAGTCATGGAAATCGGCCGCGGAGAGAGCCGCGCCGGCGATCATGGCGCATGCGAGCGTAAGAGTTTTGAGTGTCGCTTTCATGGAAAACTCCCGGTTTGAGGTTGTATGAATTGGAAAGCGGGCGGTTTTTTGAGGTGGATTGAAGCCGTCCCGCCGCATTTCGCGGTTAATATATGCGAGGCAGGTAATAAAGTCAAGTAAAAAAACGGGAAAAAACGGGCGCGGATGAACGGATATTCCGATTTGGCTTTCCGCAGGGCGTTTTTTAACGTTTCTCCAAAATGCTCATTTGTCCTGCATGCAGAGACGCGGCAGACCGGAAACGCGGTCGATGTGCCGTTCGACCGCGCCGCGGAACGCATCATGTCCGGCGACGATCACGGCCTTTTTCTTCGCGCGGGTCAGGCCGGTGTAGACGGATTCGCGCGTCACGATGCCATGATCCGTGCCGGACGGCGGGAGGAACAGCAGGATGTTGTCATAGTCGCTGCCCTGGGACTTGTGGATGGTGAACGCGTATGCGGGCGCGTACTGCGGCAGGGATTCCGGCGGAATCCCGCGCCATTTGAACTCGGAAGCGGGATCGGGGAAGAAGACGAGAAGGCGGTTCGCGCGGCTGCCGGCTTCCGACCGTCCGAGCGGACGGCCGTCGTCTCCGGCAAACCACAGGATCCCGGTGTCGCCGTTGAACACGTTTGTGCCGTAGTCGTTCCGGAGAACCAGGAACGTTTCGCCCGGAACGGGGCCGCCCGTGTCCGGGAATCCGAGAATGGAGCGGGCGAGCCTGTTGAGCGCGTTTGCGCCGTACGGCCCGACGTTGAACGGCGTAAGGATGCGGAACTGCTCGAAACGTTCCCACGCGGCATCGACGGTGTCTTCGTCGCAGTACCGGACCGCGACAGAGCCTTTCCTATAAAACCACGCGTCCGCCGCCTCGATTTCATCCATTAGGAATTGACGAAGCGCGTGTTTCGGCGGAATGTCGCGGGAAACGACCGCCTTGCGGTTCGATTGCGTCATATACTCCCATGCCTCCTCCGCCTGGCCTGCGTTGATCGCGTCCTTCATGATACATATCTCGCCGCCCTGCGGAAAACGCCGGCTCTCGGTCAGTTCCACGAGGCGGTCCGGCTCGGAACCGCGCAGAATGGAACAGAAGTCGCCGAAGACTGAGCCGGGTTCCACGGAGGACAGCTGGTAGCGGTCGCCCAGCAGGATGACCGACGCATCGTCGGGGACGGCTTTCAGGAGGCTGACCATGAGCGACTGCGCGATCATGGAGCATTCGTCGACGATGAAAAGTTTGTAGCGGAGCGGATTCTTCCGGTTGTGGCGGAACGTCCCGTCCTGCGGGTTCCATGAAAGGAGGCGGTGGATCGTGGACGACTGGATCTGCGCGATCTCCGCCCGGCGCGAATCATCGCGCAGATTTTCCAGCTGTTGGTCCAGCGCCTGTTTCATGCGCATCTGCGCCTTTCCGGTCGGGGCGCACAGGATGATGTCGGACGGTTTTTCTCCGCGAAGGGCGAGGATGATGGACACGATCGTCGTCTTGCCTGTCCCGGGACCGCCGCTGATGACGAGGAATTTCGAGTTTACCGCGGCGGCCGCGGCGGTTTTCTGTTCCTCGCCGAGTTCAAGTTTCGTAACCGTTTCAAACGGAATGGATTCGGCGGAAGATGCATCGTTTGTACGCAACCTCAGGTAATCCCGCAGGAACAGCTCGTTCTGGAACGCGCGGCCGAGGTAATACAGGCCGTTTACCAGAAGCAGCGGAGCCGGCTGGAACGCTTCGCCCGAGTCGGGGCTGTACTCCCGGAAAAGGCATGGAAACGCATTCGGATCCGGCGGCCAGTTTTTAAGCCGGTCGACAAAACTGAAGTCAGGCATTTCGCCGGAATCCTGCACTGTGTCATCGTTGTCTCCGGTGGAGAGGTTCTCCAGATAGTACCGGAGTTTTCCGCGTGTATTGATTTTATCCGCCGGAAGCGCGATTTCCCCGTGCATGGACGCGGCATTGGAGACGAGCGCGGCGAGCAGCGTCAGAGAGGGATCGCTGTCCGCGTTTTCACCGATGAACCGCGAAAACGCGACGTCGATATCCGCAAGCAGGCCGTGGCCCCGGAGCTGATTCAAAAACTCGAAGATAGTCGTCATGATTCGTTTCCTTTCCGGAACAGCGTCAGGAGGTTTTCGAGGCAATCCCGCGGCGGCGCGTCGAACCAGATGCCGTTCTGTGTCCCGCGTTTCAAACCGCGCAGGAAGAAATAATAAACGCCGCCGAACGAACCGTAATCCATGCCGCGCTGACGGAGCATCTGAAGAAGGGCGGCCGCATAGAGATAGGATTGCAGGACATATCCGGCATGCCCCATCGCGTCGCGGACGCGGTCCGGCGCATAGTCCGCATCGGAACCGCCCAGCCAGTTCGTTTTCCAGTCTACGATGTAGTATTTGCCGTCGTGCTCGAAAACGAGGTCGATGATGCCGTTGAGGATGCCTTTTTTGTCGAGGGCGATATCCGCCTGTTCGACAAGCGTTCGCGCCTGCTCGGATGCGGACGCGGACAGAATGCCCGTGATGCGTCCGATGTCGAGGCTGGCCGGAGCGTCCAGGAAGAATTCCATTTCCGGGACCATCCGATCCTGACTGAGTTCGGAGAGGGAGATCCCCATGCCCGGCAGAGAAATCTGAAGCGTGCGGGATACGCCGTCGATGAGCTGATGTTTTAAGATCTCGTTATCCGAGTCGTAACCGAACTCCCGGAGGACGGCGGAAACACGGCTTTGGACCGCTTCGGAATCCGCCTGCCCTGTCGATGCGAAGAGATCGAAGTGTCCAGCGCAGATTTCCAGCAGTTTGTGCGTCATGCTGCCGACGGTCGCGCCGCGCGGGAAATCGCGGAACAGGTTCACATCAGCGGAATGAATAACCTGTGTTTCAACGTCCGTTTCAGGCTCGATCGCCTCGGAAAGCGCATCGTTGCATTCGTCCAGGTCCGCCGGAGTCTCGGTTTCCGCGTCCGCCCGGTCGTTCAGGATGTTGTGGAACGCCGAGAAGCTCATGATGCTCCAGTCGTCGCGCACCTCGCCGGAAAATTCCGCCGCTGCAAGACTCTCCGGCGCATCGTCCGGACGGAGCGGCCCGATGTCGTCGCGCATGCCGAAATGCCGCTCGAAGACACCGTTTTGTTTTACATGGAATGCTCCGCCATTTTCCGGTTCGTCCAGATCCGTCCACCAGGCGGCGGTCGGCTGGGGGAGGAGGTCCCTCGATCCGGTGAAATAACCGGCCATCCACCGTTGTTCCACGATGGTCCCGGCGGATTTCTCTCCCGTATCCGCCGTACGTTCATGCGACATCAGAAGAGCGCCCTGCGCGGAGTTCGTGAAGTTCATGGCCTGACCGCTCGGCTTTTCGAGCTGGCGCGTATAGAGATACGTGATGAGAGATGCTCGCGTGAGCGCCACGTAGAGAAGGCGCAGCGAACTCCGGAATTCCTCGTCCCTGGCGGTCGCCCTGCTGGTATCGCTCATGCTGAAATCCAGAATGATTTCGCCATCCTCCGGCGAGGACGTCTGTCCCGCCTGCGCCGCAGTATTGATCCGGCTGGCGATCACGCCGTACTGCATGCGTTTCCATTCCCTCATGGCGGGATACGGGATGAACACCACGGGGAATTCCAGCCCTTTCGCCGCGAACATGGTCAGGATCTGCACCGAGGCGGAATCCCGGTCGAGGCGCAGCTGGTCGGGATTGTCCTCGGAACCGCCCGCGTCGCCGCTGTCCGCATGCCCCTCGATAATCGCGTTCAAACTGTTGTAGACATCTTCCGGCAGGAGATGCTCCTCCGACTCTTTCCGGAAAAGCAGCTCCATCAGCTGGATGAGGTTCGTGATCACGCGTTCGCCGTTGAACTCGGACAGGATGTGCCCGCGCGGAGACTCGCCCCGGAACGGCGTATCCAGGAATTGCAGGAAGGCGGCGGGGAAACCCGACTGCGACCATACCCTGCCGCAGTCCGAGAGCTGTTTCATGAGGGACTCGCACCACGCAGGATTGGCGGCGGCGTCCGCGGCGGAAATGCGGAAGAACGGGGAAAGCATCAGCCCGCGGACCGTCCGCATGTCGGGATGCAGGAAGCACCGGAGCAGCAGGCGCATGAGCTTCGCCTCGTCCGTGTCGTAGACTTTGCCGGACTTGCACGCGGACGCCGCGATTCCCTCCCGGTTCAGCATCGCCACGAATCCGGCGGCCTCCTCGTGCCTCTGCACCAGGATCGCGATATCGGACGCGCGAAGCGGTCTTGGTGTGTGGTCATCACCCTCAAACACGCGCACGGGGCAATTCTCCGAGAGCAGATAGCGTATCTCGCGCACGACGTCCTCCGCGATCCTGCGCGCGCATTCGTCCTTTTGTCCGGCGTAATGTCTGAGGCGCAGGCTTCCGCCGGAGTTGTCCGGGAAATCCTCCCCGCCCTTCCCCGACGCGATCGAAACGAACGGGATGTCGTTCTGAAGGAATACACCCTCGGTCGTGTGGCCCTCGTCCAGTTCGCCGTCGCCGAACATCCGGTTGACGGCTTCGATCATGGCGGGCGAACTCCTGAAGTTTTTCGTGAGGGTAAACCGGGCGTCCGCGGTGTTTTTCGCCCGCAGATAGGTGTAGATGTCCGCGCCGCGGAATCCATAGATGGCCTGCTTGGGGTCGCCGATCATGTAGAAAAGACTGGGGCAGCCCCTCGGGAAACACCGGTCGAAAATGCGGTACTGAATCCGGTCGGTGTCCTGGAATTCGTCCACGAAAACGGCCTGATACCGCGCCCGGATCAGCTTCGCCAGACCATCGTCCGCCTGAAGCGCCGCGTCCAGGTCCCGGATCATGTCATTGAATGACATCGCGCCGTCCTTCTCCAGTTCCGCCGGAAGCCTGTCTCTGACATAGCGGTACACGTCCCGGCGGAGCGTCTGCTTCTCGTCCAGCTTCTCGCCGTCGAACGAATCCCGGTCGACCGGCTCCGAGGCAAAAGCCGCCGCGCGGGAGAGATCGTCGAACGATCCGGCTTTCGAGGCGCCGCCCGTATAGAAACGTTCGCGGCAGAACGCGCGCACCAGACGGTCCCGGTACGGGGATTCGTCCGGGACGAGCTCGACTTCGAACCCCTTGCCGGATTTGAGCGCGAACTCCCGGAGCATCTTCTGGCAGAATCCATGGATCGTGCTCACGGTCATTTCGTCGATCGAACTGACGGCGAGCTGAAGCAGGATTCTGGATTTCAGGTCTTCGGCCGGAGTGAAAAGATCGGGGTGATACGCCCCGGCGGCATCCGCGGCCTCAGGCGCCGGGATCAGATTGGCGAGTTCCTCGTTCAGAAGCGCCAAAATGCGGGCTTTCAGTTCGTCCGCGGCGGCGTTGGAAAACGTCGTGACGAGGATCTTCCGCACGGGGACGCCTTGCAGGATCAAACGCAGGATGAGGTGCGTGATCGTATAGGTCTTGCCGGTCCCGGCGCTCGCCTCGATCAGATACCGACCGCGGTCGATGGGATATTCGGACAGGTTCATGCTTTCCCGCCTTTCCCGACGGTAAAAACCGTCGCGCCGAAGAACGCTTTCGCAAGGGATTCGACCAGCGCGCCGGACGGCATCGCGCCGCCGAAGAACATGCCGAATTTTCCGGCGTCCCCCGATGAATTGTATCCGCCTTCCCAGGCGTTTTCCGCATCCTTCATGCTCCCCGTCAGGAACAGCTGATAAGACGCTTTCGGGAAGAACGGCAGCGGAGCGAGCATGCCGGCCTGATAAAGATACAGGAGCCGCTTCACGGCCTGTTCCGCATCGGCCTGTTCCATCGCGTCCGCCTCCATGAACATGGCACCCTTCTTTTCGTCAACATACACGATCCGCGTCCGGGTCTTCCGGCTGAGGTTCGCCCGGATGTGCCTCATAATCGGATCGATCAGCAAAGAGCCGGAAATCCTGTCCGTCATACACGGAAACGCCTGAACGCAAGTGCCGTCCGGTTCGCCGGACGGGGACACGGCCATCTCCGGCAGGATCAGCGTGGTACGGAACGTACCGGAAAGGACGCTCTGAAGTTCCATGCCGCATTCTCCGGCGTCCTCCGCCGTATACTCGAATTCCCATTCCTCCGCCGGAATGATCTCCGTCCCAGCCGCCGTAACGGCTTCCATGCCGCGGGCGAGTTCGACGATCTCCGCCCAGTCCTGCCAGTCGTCCTCCGTCTGCGTCAACGGGACGGCTCCGTTCAGTTTCATCCGTTTCAGGCTCGTGCGCTTCAGTTCCGCCCGGTCCGCATCGTCCGTCGCCAGATACATTTGGAGCAGTTCCTCTTTCCAGCTCCAGTCCAGTCCTCCTTCGAACATCTCCGAATCCTCCGGCGAGGCATTCCCGTACACGGTCACGGACGCGTCAAGCCCGCTCCGGACAAACGTCCCGGCGGGATTGCGGAAGAACCCCGTCAGCTCGTTGAGATCGACTCTTCGATTATATTCCTCCCCGCCTGCATCGGACGGACGGATTCCCGGCTGAATATGGAACAGAGGCAGCTGTTCCCGGTCGCGCGCCGGATCCGCGATCTGTTTCGCGGCGGCCAGCAGCGTCGCCGAGTACGACTGGTTCACCGCGCCGGACCGGAACAGCTCCGTCGAGAAGGAATGGATCGGCTCCTGAAGCTCGATAAAACTGTTTTCGCCGAATTCCTGCGTCAGATAGTTCTTGAGTTCGTCCACGCACGCGGACGGAGGTTTCTCCTTGCGGTCGTGGTTGTCCCGTCCGATATAGCTGATATACAGATACTTCCGCGCCGCCATGATCGTGTCCAGGAAAAGCTGGCGCGATTCGTCGCGCCGGAGCGGATCGCCCGGCTCGCGTCCGGCGGCGGAACCGTCCTTCCCCGCGTCCCGGTACTGCTGCATGAGGTCGAATTCGCGGTTGTCGTCCTCCTCCGGGAACGTCCCGTGATCCATGCCGAGCAGCAGGATCGCGTCGGCGGGGATGCTGCGCATGGGACGCAGGCCGCAGAACGTGATCTTTCCGCGCATGAACCCGACGGTGTTGTCCTCCGGCCGGACGTGTTTGTCCTGAAGATACGCCAGCACGATCCCGCTGGTCAGCGGCACGTCCGCGGCGTCCGCGTCCGTGAGGATGCGGAACCACGCGCTCAGCACGCTCTGCAACAGGATTTTCAGCTCGGATTCTTTTCCGAAAAGGTACCCGGCGGCATCGGTCAGCATGGATTCCCATTCCCCGAACGGGACGCCGCTGCGCTCGCGTCTCCGCATAAACCGGGCGATCTCGTGCAGTTTCGAGGTCAGACTGATGAATTTGCCGAGCAGATCGGCGCGGCTGCCGTCGAATCCCGGCACGGGGAAGACCTCATCTTCATCGCTGATCCGGTACGGGACCGCCGGATCGGCGTCCATGGCGTAGTCCAGCAGCATCCGGTCGAGTCCCGTCCGCCAGCTGTTTTCCGGGAACGCCGCGCCTCCGGAAAGCCTGTGTTCGTCCGCGTCCCATCCCCAGCGGATGCCCGCCCGCGTCGCCGAGGTCAGGCAATACTGGCAGTCGTCCGCCGTAAGTCCCCACTGCGCCTGAAGTTCGCGGTCCTGCATGATCCCGAACACGTCGGACGCGGTGAAATCGCCTTTGAACAGCGCCAGCACTTTCATCAGCGTACTGTACGACGGCAGGCGCTCCGTCTGAGGGCGGTCCGCGACGGACACGCCGAGTTTCACGGTGTCGTGCGAGTGGTTGAACACGGCGTCCACCAGCGGGGCGTATTCCGACGGGGACGGAGTCATGATGAAGATGTCCTTGATCGAAAGCTCCGGATCCTCGTTCAGGCAGTGCAGGATGAAATTGTGCGCCGCCTCGACTTCGCGGAACGCCGAATAACAGCTCCGGATCTGGACCGACCGGCAGCCGCTTCCCTCTTTCCGGGCGGCCGCCTGCACGCCGCGCGGCCGGATGTCCCGCCGGATGCGGTCCTGAAGCCGGTGCAGAACCGTGTCATCCTCCGGTACCGGTTTTTCTTTCGCCTCGTAATCGTAATCCGTGTCGCCGTCCCAGTCGCCGGTCCCGCTCAGCAGGACGCGGCTTTGCATCGCGAACGACGCCACGAGCGGATTGTGCTGGAAATACAGGGTCTCCATGTCTTCCCGGAGCCGGTCCGGGTCCTGTCCCTCATGGAAATACCGCGTCAGGAACTCTTTCAGCTCGTCCTTTTCCCGGCGGACGTCCTCCATGAAGAACGTTTTACCGGGGACCAGATGATACAGCTTGACGGGTGTACCCGCGCCGCTGAACTGCTCCATGCACCGGAGCACGGCCGGAGGCAGTTGCGAAAACCCGAAAATACGGATCGTCCCGGCCTTATCCGCATCGGAAACCAGGTCCAACTCGCCGCGCATGATCTTCCCGTATACCGCGGCGAAATGATTGCCCTTCCAATCTTCACCCGAGATGTGCCGCCAGAGTTCGCCCTGCCATAGCGCGGAGGGTTCGCGCTCCAATCCGGGCGGCATCCGACCGGCTTCCCACGCATTGATCCAGTCCTGGCGGTACAGGATGTATTTGTCATACAGACTTCCGAGCTGGCGGGAAAGCTCATACAGTTTCTTCGCATCGCCGTTGACCCACCGGACCAGTTCGGAAAACGCCGTTTCGGAGTCGCGCTCCAGCAGGATCCGGTACACGCGCCAGCCGATTGTTTTTTCGTCGATATTCAGGCGGCCGTGCGCGGAATTCCGAGGCATGAACCTGTGAAAGACCGACATCAATGGGAGGAACTCAATTTGGGCGGTCACCTCGTGCCGGTGCGCGAACCTGAGGGAAAGATACCGTTCGATGCTCCGGTTCGGCACGATGACCGGAATCTTTTGGAAAAGGTCTTTTCCGGCCCGGATTTCCGTGTAAATCTCGTCGATCAGGAGATCCGCCAGATCATCCATGCGGGTCCTGCGGCAGACGACGGGTTTTCCGTTAAAAACCATTTCTGTTTGGGGTGTCATCATATTGAGGCCGTCGTCTTCGCTTTTCCGCCCCGTTTTCAGGGGTCTGTTATTCTATAACAGGAATATAATGGAAAACGGAGGAATATCAAGCAGCAAAACCATCTTTTTTTCGCTTTTTTTGCGTGAAACCATCCGGAAACAGTCCGGCGGACTGGAAACGAACTGAAGGATGAAGTATATTATACCATGATGAAAACAAACGGAACACCACAAAAAGAGCTTACGAAGGCCGGACTGGTCCTGATCTTCCTGCGCGGCAGCAAACGCTGGTTCGCGCTCGCCGCCATGTTCACCTCGCTCGTGTCCCTGCTGGAACTCCTCAATCCGCAGATCATCCGGTTCACCGTGGACTCCGTGCTGGGCGGGAAGGAACCGGATTCCGGCGGCCTGCTCGCGGTCCTGCCGGAGCTCATGGGCGGAACGGAGTTCATCCGGGAACATCTTTGGGCGGCGGCGTGCGCCGTGCTGGCCGTATCGGCGGCCTCTCTGCTGTGCCGCTACCTCTTCCAGCTCACGGAGGCGGTCGGCGCGGAGACACTGGTCGAGACGATGCGGAACAGCCTCTTCGGCCACATCCAGCGGCTTCCGTTCGCGTGGCACATGGCGCACCAGACGGGCGACATCATCCAGCGCTGCACCTCGGACGTGGACATGGTGAAACGGTTCCTCTCCGAACAGCTCACGGGCATCTTCCGCATCGTGATCCTGATCGTGCTGTCGCTGTGCTTCATGTTCGGCATGAACGCGCCTCTGGCGGCGCTCGCGTCGATCGTGATCCCGCTGGTCGTGGGATCGTCGGTCATCTTCCACAGGAAGATCGCCTCGAAGTTTCTGGAGTGCGACGAGAACGAGGGAAAACTCTCGACCATCGTGCAGGAGAACCTGACCGGGGTGCGCGTGATCCGGGCGTTCGGGCGCGAGCAGTACGAGGTCGCGAAATTCGACGCGCAAAACCGGTATTATGTGTCTCTGTGGGTGCGCCTGGGGCGTATCCTGAGCCTGTTCTGGGTGACGGGCGACCTCATCGCCGTTTTACAGGTGCTGCTCCTGCTCGTCTGCGGTTCCGTCTTCGCCATCCGCGGCGAGCTGACAGCGGGAGAGTTCATCGCGTTTCTCTCCTACAACGGCATGCTGATGTTTCCGATCCGCCACCTCGGACGCATGATCTCCGAGCTCAGCAAAGCGGGCATTTCCCTGAACCGCATCCGCGAGATCATGGCGTCGCCGGAGGAGGCCGATCCCCCGGACGCGCTCACGCCGCCGCTCGACGGCGACATCGTGTTCGACCACGTGAGCTTCGGCTACGACGGCTGCCCGGAACTCCTGCACGACGTTTCGTTCACGGTCCCGTCCGGCACCGTATTTGGTATTCTCGGCGGCACGGGCAGCGGCAAATCCACGCTGATGCACCTGCTGTGCCGTCTGTACGACCTGAAACCCGGCTGCGGCTCCATTTCAATCGGCGGCGTCGACATCACGAAAATCCGCCGCGACCACCTCCGCAAGAACGTCGGAATCGTGCTCCAGGAGCCGTTCCTCTTCTCGCGCACCATCACAGAAAACATCGGGATCACCGTCCCCGGCATCAGCATAGATGCCGTCCGCGCCGCCGCCCGTACCGCCTGCGTCGAGGACGCGGTCGACCGGTTCAAGGACGGATTCGACACGAAAGTCGGCGAACGCGGCGTGACGCTTTCCGGCGGGCAGAAACAGCGCACGGCCATCGCACGTCTGCTGGTCGGGTACTCCCCGGTCATGATCTTCGACGATTCGTTGTCCGCGGTCGACGCCGAGACCGACGTGAAGATACGCCGCGCCCTGAAACACGATTTCGAGGGGCGCACCGTGATTCTGATCTCGCACCGCATCGCCACGCTCATGGAGGCCGACCGCATCCTCGTGCTCTCCAACGGGCGTATCGTCGAAACCGGGACGCACGACGAGCTCATGCGGCGCAACGGCATCTACCGGAAAAACTACGAATTGCAGATGAAGTCGCCCGAGGACGAAGACAACGTGCCGTCCGCTCCTCAATCCCCGGAGGTGTGTCATGAGTAACGCCCCGCTCCGCGAGAACGAATCCAGACACGCCTGCTTGCCGTGGTTCGGCATCCCCGCGCTCGTGCCGTTCCTGAAGCCGTTCCGGCGGCCCATGATCCTCATGGTAACGCTGTGTCTCGCGGGCGGCTGTCTCGACATCTGCCTGCCGCTCTTCCAGCGCTACGCCATCGACCATTTCATCACGGAGCGGACGCTCGACACGCTGCCTGCGTTCATCGTGCTGTACCTGCTCTTCGTCACCGGGTCGTTCGTGCTGAACTACGGCGCGTTCTATCGCGCGTTCTTCATGGAGATGAACGTGTCGCTGGAGCTCCGCCGGGCGGCGTTCAACCACCTTCAGACGCTGTCGTTCTCGTTCTTCAACCGGAACAGCGTCGGGTACATCCATTCACGCGTCATGAGCGATACGGAGCGCATTTCGTCATTGGTGTCCTGGCACGTGATGGAAGCGGTCTGGACCCTGATCTTCATGTTCGGCGCGCTCGCGATCATGTTCTCCATCCATTGGAAACTTGCCTTGGGCGTGAGCCTGGTCCTGCCTGTCGCGGCGTTCGTGATCGTGATCTTCCAACGGGCGTTGTTCCATGTCAATAAGAAAATACGCGAGCTGAATTCGCGCATCACGGGGGATTTCAACGAGGGCATCACAGGCGCGCGCACGATCAAGACGCTCGTGGCAACAGATCGCATCTGCGACGACTTCATGAAGGATACGCACGAGATGAAGCGCACGTCCATCCTCGGCATGCACTTCCGTTCGCTTTTCACCGCCTCGGTGTCGTTCGCGTCCTCGCTCGCGCTCGCGATCGTGCTGTGGCGCGGCGGCCTGCTGTCGCGCGAGGGCGTAATGGAGATCGGCACGCTGTCCGTGTTCATGTCCTACGCCATCAGCATGATGGAGCCGTTCTTCTGGATCTCGTCCGCGGTGTCCGAACTGATCGCGGCGCAAGTGAATATCGAACGCTTCTCGCGCCTCGTGAACACCGCGTCGGACGTGGCGGACACGCCGGAGGTCACGGCGAAGTACGGCGACGCGTTCCACCCGAAACGCGAAAACTGGGAACCGTTGCACGGCGACGTCGAGTTCCGCGACGTGTCGTTCCGCTACCCCGACGGCGACGAAACGATCTTCGAGCATTTCAACCTGAAAGTGCCGCAGGGGGCCAGCGTGGCGCTGGTCGGCGAAACGGGCGCCGGGAAATCCACGCTCGTAAACCTCGTGTGCCGGTTCTTCGAGCCGACAGCCGGGCGGATTCTGATCGACGGCCGCGACGTGCGCGAACGCTCCCAGCTCTGGCTGCACAGCCACATCGGATACGTCCTCCAGACCCCGTATCTTTTCTCCGGCACCGTCCGCGAAAACCTCCTGTACGGCAACCCGGACGCCACGGAGGAACAAATCAAGCTCGCGATCAAACGCGTTTCCGCCGACCGCGTCATCGCGCGCATGGGCAACGGCCTGGACAGTCAGGTCGGCGAATGCGGCGATCTGCTTTCCACCGGAGAAAAACAGTTGATCTCGTTCGCGCGCGCCATCCTCGCGGACCCGCGGATCCTGGTGCTGGACGAGGCAACGTCCTCGGTCGACACCATGACCGAAAAGATGATTCAGGACGCCATCGGCGAGGTCACGCGCGGCCGCACGTCGTTCGTCATCGCGCACCGTCTCTCCACCATCCGCAGCGCGGACATGATCCTTGTCATGAAGGACGGGCGCGTGGTCGAACACGGCACGCACGCTGAACTGATGCACGCCCGAGGCTATTACTGGTCGCTGTACACGAAGCAGTTCGAGCTTGAAGCGGTGAAAGACCTGTCCGTCTGATTCACGGATGAACTTGAGATCATTCAGTTAGCAGTAAGAAAAACGCGCCCGCGGGTTGCATTTCCGCGCATTCCAGTGTATATTTTCTGCATAAATGCTGTTCAAAAGGCCTGACATTCGCGATTAACAGGAGAAAATCTATGAAACCCATCCGGAAAGCCGTGATCCCCGCGGCCGGGTTCGGCACCCGGTTTCTGCCGTTCACCAAGGCGGTCCCGAAGGAACTCGTGCCCGTAGTCGACAAACCCGTCATCCAGTACGTGCTTGAGGAAGCCGCGGCGTCCGGCATCACCGAGGCCGCCGTGATCGTGAGCGACGGCAAGGACGCGATCCGGCATCATTTCGCTCCGGTCCCGGCGCTGTACGACCGCCTGAAACACGACGGCAAACTTGACCTGCTCGAATCGCTGGAGGCCATCGACGGCCTGATGCATCTCACATACATTACCCAGACCGAACTCAAAGGCCTCGGCGACGCCGTACTCCGCGCGGAGGAATTCGTCGGCGACGAACCGTTCGCAATCCTGCTCGGTGACACCGTGACCACCTCATCGTGCGGCGTCCCCGTGACGCGCCAGCTGATCGACGCGGCGATACGGGCGGGCGGCTCCGTGACCGCGCTCGAACGCGTCCCGAAGGCCCTGACAAAGCGCTACGGCGTGATCGACGGCACGGACGAGGGAGACGGCCTGTTCCGCGTGAAGACGTTCGTGGAGAAGCCCGCACCGGAGGAAGCGCCGTCCAACCTCGCCATCGCCAGCCGCTACGTGATGACACCCGAGATTTTCGGGTTCCTCCACAGCGGCAAGCCCGGCAAAGGCGGCGAGATCCAGCTCACGGACGCCATGCGCGCGCTGTGCGAAGTCCAGCCGATGTTCGGCCTGGAGTTCCGCGGCCGCCGCCACGACATCGGCAGCAAGCTCGATTTCGTGAAGGCCACGCTCGAATTCGCGCTCGCCCGTCCGGAATTCCACGACGCGCTCAAAGACTGGCTCAAAGGGCTTGAACTATGACCTCGACGGCGGGCTTCCCGGCGAAACTCCGTGATACGCTCCGGCGGATCAATCCCCTCGCGGATTCCGCCCGGCCGCTGTTCTCTCCGTCGCCCGCCGAATTTATCCTCTGGCTCGTCTTCGCCGCCGTCACGCTGGCGGCGGTCTGGCACCACGAACCGTGGCGCGACGAGGCGCAGGCGTATCTGGTTGCCCGCGACAACTCGCTCCTCAGCCTCATCCTGCACATGAAGTTCGAAAGCCAGTTCCTCCTGTGGTATCTTTTCACCTGGCCGTTCGCCCGACTCGGACTGCCGATCTTCGGGATCAATCTGCTGCACTGGGCGCTTTCGTGTTCCACAGCCTTCCTGATCGTGCGGCGCGCGCCGTTCCGGTTCTTTACGCGGGCCGCGCTCATTTTCAGCGTGCTGTTCGCGTTCGAGTTCACCGTGGTCGCGCGGCATTACGCGATCGGCGTTTTCCTGCTCACGGTCCTGCTGATGAACTGGCGCGAACGCTTCCGGCATCCGGTCCTGTATGCGTGCGGAATCGCGCTCTGCGCTCAGTCCAACCTGCCGATCTGGGCGTGTCTGGGCGGGCTGTGCTGTGCGATCGGCTATGAGGTCATCTCTCGCCGTATGTGGTCGCGCCGGATATTCGCCTCCATGCTGATCTGCGCATTCGGTTTCGTGCTGGCGCTTGGGAGCATTTTCAACGGGTCCGGGTTCGGATCTCCGTATGTGGGGAGGCGCGGCGACGCTCTGGCACAATTGCCTGTATCGGAACGATTGCAGACTTCGTTCGAAGCGATTTCGAACATGGTCTATCTGCCGGTCTGGCTCTGCATCGTCTGCCTCGTGCTCGGAGCGCTGTATTTCGTTTGGAAATCCGTTCCGGCGTTCATCTGCTTTTTCATGTCCGTCGGGCTGATGGTCTCGCTTCAGCTCGTCGGCGGTTTCCATTCCATCCGCCATATCGGATTCATGCTGATCGGGACGGTAGCGGCATGCTGGATTGCCGCCACGGACGATTCTCCGGGGCTTGGAACCTGGGTCCGACTGCCCGTGCAAGCAATGTTCGCCTTGAAGTATACCGCGGGCTGTGCCGCCGCGCTGATTCTGACGCTTCAGGCTTTCGTAACGCCGTTCTTCGTGCTGTGCGAAATCCTGTATCCCTTTTCGCACGGGCACGCCGCCGCGAACTTCATCCTCGACAACATCCCGGAGGAAGTCCCGATGTTCTGCTTCACGGCTAGGTCGAACGTCTCGGTCCTGCCGTGGCTGCCGGGCCGGAAATTCTTCATTTTCGACCGGGGCGAATACGGCACGTTCTCGAAATGGGGCCGCGCGTTCGGGCAGTCCATGAAGGACATGGCGGACGAGGCTGCCGGACGGCTCGAACCGACGCAGCAGTGCGGGCTTTTCGTGGTTGCGATGAACGAGAAACCGAACCTTTTCCCCCCGAACATGATCCTGCTGTACGATTCGCGCAAGAACGAACGGCCCGTGTGGGGACCGTATGTGGAGGAGTTTCTCGTGTTCGCAGTCGTGCGCGAGGAGGACGTCGAACGCTACCGTTCGAGGATGCCGAACAGACCGTCAAGATTCATGCAGGGGCTCTGAACCGTCAGTCCTCTAAAAACGTCTGGAAGGAGTGCGGCGCGAGCATCGTCTCCAGATACTTTCCGCCGAGTTTGAGCGTCAGACGGCGTTCCGCGTTCGCGCGGTTGCCCGCCACGACCACGTATTTCCCGGCGGGATTTTTGAAAACCATCGCCGGCGTTTCCTCCGTACGTCCGCCGAACGCACCGAGCAGTTTGCTCCCGGCAGTCACGAAGTGGCTGTAATGCTTCACGGCGTAGTATTCGGGCGTGAGCGTCGCAGTCTTCGCCTGCGAATCCACGCGGATCAGGGCGTTCTGCCGCCAGCCCCAGGCACTCTCCCCGCGGTCGCACAGGATCACGTTCCAGAACGTGTATTCCTCGCACCCCTTGCCGAGGTAGTCGTTGATGATGCCGAAGGTGTGCTCCGCCGCGCGCCAGTCGAACGTGCCGCTGCCGCATTCGCTCTCCGTCTGCACGACTTTGAGGTGCGGATATTTGTTGCGCACCTGGGGGATGATCTGCGAGCCTTCCCACTGGAATCCGAGCCCGTTGAAGATATCCTTTCCGTTCATCACACTGTCGGACAGTATGCCGTCGACCTCCTCGAAGCGGTTCGTGTTGAACGTGCCGAGGTAGAGCTCCACGTCCGGGAATTTCGCCTTCAACGCGGGGGCGAGGTATTCGGCATTGAAGACCGCCGCGCCGTGCGGAGTCCACGGGCATCCGGGGTACGCCGTGTAGCTGTAGGCTTCGTTCTGGTACATCACGCGTTTGACCGGGATGCCGTTTTTGCCGTATTCCTCGATGTAGCGGCAGAAATAGTCCGCGTAAGACTTCAGATAGCGCGGATCCTGAATGAAGTAATCCTCGCCTGCAAGCCAGTCGGGAAATCTGTCGTTGCGGCGCGCCTTCGGGTCGGAATTGCGGTGAAGCAGATAGTCCAGGCGGCGGTCCATCTTGTTGTAGCGGCTGCTCAGAACGGGATAGTCCTGGTTGATCTTCATCCAGGCGGGCGGGGACCACGGGGAACACCAGAACCAGAGATCCGGGTTGTGCTTCTGTGCGGCATGCATGTACGGGATGATCGTGGAGAGATCGCGCGTCATGTCGAAGTATCTGAGTTCGAAATCTCCCGGCACCATGCTGGCGCTGTACCAGTCGCGCGCATAGTCGTTCGCGCCGAGGGAGAAACGCCCATGAGTATACTTCAGGTCGCCGTCTGGGGCAAAAATCCGTTTCAGCAGTTCGTCCTGTTTTTCCTCAGGCAGGACCTGCAGCGCGTCCCAGCCGAGTTCGTTAAAGCACGTGCCCCAGCCCTTGAACGTCATAATGGATTCGTCGCCTTTCACGGAGACGATCGGCTGGCCTTCGGCCTTTTCCGAGGCGGAAATGATGCTTTCCTTCCAGTAGTCGCCGTCCGTGCTGGTGTAGCGGGTGAACGTCTGGGCGGAGACCGAAGTGACTGACAGAACGAAAGCGGCGATTCCAAAGTGTTTCAGGATATGTGTCATGGCCGGGGATTCCTTTCCGAGCTTGTTGCGAGGTAATACCGTTTCAATGTAGCATATCTTTTCCGGTTTTCAAGGCGGAAAAGATGCTTTTCACGCGTTTTGAGCTTGTGTTCAGAAGCCGAATTCGGCACGGGGGAACGGTGATTCAAAGCGGAGGAGTTCATTTGTGAACGGATGCCGGAACTCCAGCACGGCTGCATGGAGCGCCTGACGGCAGAATCTCAGTTTCACAAGGTCGTTTTCGTTCAGAGTTTGAGATTTGATCTTCAGAAACATACGTTCGTCCGGGCCATAGAGCTTGTCCCCGGCGAGCGGAAATCCGAGGGAAAAGAGTGTGGCGCGCACCTGGTGTTGCCGTCCCGTGCCGAGGACGGCACGGACCAGCGTCATGTCCGGCGGCACGTGCGATTCTTCGATGAGATCGGTCATGGCGGTTTCGGCGGTCGGGTCGAGGCGCGCGGCTTCGGCTTCCGGCACATCCGCAAAGACAAACTGTTTTTTCTTGCGGACCGCGCTGTTCCGGTCATGCACGAGGTATCCCTCCGCATGGACGTGTCCACGGAAATCCCCGGTCACGAGCGCGAGGTATTCCTTATGAACGGGAGTGTTGCCGTTGTCCATGGCGGCGGCAGCCCCGCGCGTGCGTGCGGCGATGACCAACCCGGAGGTTTCGCGGTCGAGACGATGCACGAAACGGATCTCGCCGTACTTGCTTCCGACGAGGTGCCAGAGCGTGTGGCGGAAGAACGGGCCGGTCGGATGCATGCACAGATTTCCGGGCTTGTCGATGACCAGAAAATCGGGATCCTCAAAAATGACGCGGTAATGCAGTTCGGCGTCCGGTTCGGGCATCTCCGGCGGATAATATCCCACGCGGTCATGACGTTTTACGTTCATGTTCGGAGACGCGGGAAGGTCGTTCACTGTCACAAGTCCTGCTTCGATCGCCTGAACCCAGCCTGTACGGTCGAACCGGCTGAAATGCGCGGCAAGGTAATCGGGCAGCGCGGCGCCGTTCTCCGCCTCGGGGACGTGGCTGTAGAGCTGACGGCGTGCGAGCTTGTCCGCGAAACTTCTGCCCATGTCCGCCCCCGTGGTCGCTCCGTTCAGGACTGCAACGCCTGTTTTTTCTGTTCGAGCTCGTCCCAGCGCGCGTACAGAGCATCTGTTTTTACGCGCAGGCCGTTCAGTTCGTTCTGGAGCGCGGCGGATTCCGATCCGTGGTTCACGAAGAAATCCGGCGCGGAAAAAATGGCCTCGATCTCGGAAACGCGCGCCTCGAGGCGTTCGATCTCCGGTTCCAGTTCCGCGAGCTCGCGTTCCTCCTTGTAGGAAAGCTTTTTCGGCGGGGATTTCGGTTTCGGCGGCGGGACGTCCTTTTTCGGGGCGGGCGCAGCCGCGGCCTGCCGGACCGAGGCACGGTGTTCGAGGTAGTAATCGTAATCGCCCGCCCCCGCGAACAGATGTCCGTCCGGCTCGAACGCGATGATATGCGTGCAGACGCGGTTCAGGAAATAACGGTCGTGGCTCACGACGGCAAGGCAGCCGGAATACCCGACGAGGGCTTCCTCCAGTACGCGCATTGAGGGTAAATCGAGGTCGTTGGTCGGCTCGTCGAGGATCAGGAAACTTCCGCCGGATTTGAGGATCTTAGCAAGCGCGATGCGGGCGCGTTCGCCGCCTGACAGACGGTCGATCCGCGTATTCACGCGGTCGTCCTCAAAGAGAAACCGCCGGAGATAGCCGCGGATGGAGACGCGTTCGTCGCCGAGGTTGATGAACTCGTGTCCCTCGCCGATCTCCTCCAGTACGGTGTGGTTCGGGTTCAGCTCAAGGTGCGCCTGCCCGATATAGTTGAAGACGACGGTCGGCGCGACCTCGATCTTGCCGCTGTCGGGCGTGAGCTGCTGCGTAATGAGTTTCAGCAGCGTGGTCTTGCCCGCGCCGTTCGGCCCCACGATGCCGACGCGCTGTCCCGCCTCGAACTCGAACGAGAAATCCCGGATGAGCGGTTTTCCGCCCATGGCGTGACTCACGTTTTCGATCTGTACAACCTGATTGCCGAGGCGGCCAGCCTTCGGGATGATGAGTTCCATGCTGCCGATGCGGTCGGGCGCGGAGATTGCGGCGGTCTCCTCGTAGCGTTTGATGCGGCCGAGGTTGCGGCGGAGGCGCGCTTTCGGAGAACGCCTCACCCATTCGATCTCGCGGCGCAGGAAACTCTGCCGCTTATACTCCGCCTGGTCCTCGCGGTATTCGCGGGCGGCCTTCGCAGCCAGGAAATCGGCGTAGGAACCTTCGCAGGAGTAGAACTTGCCGTGGTCCAGCTCCACGATGCGCGTGGCGATGCGGTCCAGGAAACACCGGTCGTGCGTGACGAAGAGGCATGTGCCGCGGTAGTCCGCCAGAAAGTCCTCAATCCATGTGATCGCGCCGATGTCAAGGTGGTTGGTCGGCTCGTCGAGCAGGAGCAGGTCGGGATCGGCGGCGATGGCGCGCGCGAGCATGACCTTGCGGAGTTCGCCGCCGGACAGAGCGCCGCAGAGGGAGTCGAGCGGCGGCAGGCGCAGTTTCTGCGAGACGACCTCGATTTTGTGCGCGGGATCCCATGCATCGTGAAGCGTGAGGATGCGTTCGAGCTTCTCCTGTTCGGCGGAACCCGGCCGCATGGCGTCGAGCTGACGGTGAATTTCGTTGAAGTAAGCCAGCCCCTCGGCGACGGCGTCGCGGACGGAGACATCGCGGTAGCGCGTGCAGTCCTGCTCCATACAGGCGATGCGGAGACCGCGCGAACTGGTGATCTCGCCCGTCGCTGGCTGTTCCGTGCCCGCCACGATGCGCATGAACGTGGATTTGCCGCTGCCGTTTCTGCCGACGAGCGCGACGCGTTCGCCCGCGTGAATGGAAATCTTCGCGTCGTCGAGCAGGATCTGCGTCCCGATCGCGAGGCTGATCCCTTCGCCTGTCCAGAGTACGGTGCCGGCCATGTTCCGCTCAGTTCTCGAAATCCGCCTCGATGGCATCCCACTCGTCCTCGATGTCCTCGATGCGCTGTTCGAACGCCTCAAGTTCGGGGCCTTCCGGCAGGTCCGCCTGGTTGTTCAGCAGCGCGAGCGTGTCGATGATGGCGCGGTGGAAGTGTTTCACGCGTGTGACGAACCGTTTGATCCGGTCCGCGTCCGCGCCGGAAAGGATGGCCTTCGTCATAGCGATGCGGGCGTTGTCGAGCTCGATCAGGCGGGCGCGGATCGGGGCTTTCGCCTCGTCTTCGCCGGGATGGTAGATCTCGTTGCAGGCTTCCCAGTTCTCGTCGAGGAAGTTCAGGAACGCCACTTCCTGCGTGTCGTCGGCGAAATCGTGTTCGATGAGGCCGAGGATGGATGCGCGGTAGGAATTGAAGTCCACGCCGTTCGCGATGGCGTCGAGCGTGAACGCATAGAGTTCGATGTAGCCGATCGGCGCGTTCACGTCGGACAGGATCGCGTCCAGCGAGTCGAGGTGCCCGGACGAGGCGGAGAAATCGCTCGCGGAGAGTCCGGAGACCGGATCGCCGTCGTGCGGCGTGCCGTCGCGGTGTTCCCCGTGCATGGGGTCGTGCTTCCCGCCGTGATGATGCCCGCAGGAACAGGAATCGCCGTGTCCGTGTTCGTGGACGTGTTCATGGTCATCGTGTTCATCGTGCGCGGAATGGGCGTCCGCGCCGGGCTCGTTGGTCTCGTCGATCGGCACGATCATGGTCTCGCCGTCCTGATTGCTCAGCGTGACCTCGATCATGTTCCGGTGGAATTCATCGAACGACACGCGCGGGTGCATGAGGAGGTCGTTTCCGGCGCAATATGCGCAGAAGAACCCGGCGGAAAGCTGTTCCGTGATCGTGATGTAGTTGTAGCTGCGGTGCCAGACTTCGATCAGCGCCGCCTCGAACTGTTCGATCCATTCGATCTTGTCGGCATTGGACGCGTCGAGCTCGGCGGGGCGGTATTCGAGGGAGAATTTTCCGTTTTCCGCATCCTCGATCGTGACGATGATATAGTCGCCGAACCGGAAATTGGTCTGCATGTAGAAATCGCTCAGGTCGAACGCCGGGACGTCGAGCATGGCGTTCCGGATGTTCTTCGCGGAGCGCATCCGCAGGTAGTTGTCGTGGGATTCCGCGGCGAAGGCGTCGATCATGCCGCCGTGCCCGAGCAGGATGTAGTACGGCGCGAGCTTGGCGAAATCGCAGCGGATAACGGTGAGCCCGGCTGGTTCCTTCGCGCCGGGCGCGTACAGTTCGAAATCGTCGTTGGAGAGTTCGCACGGATTGAACGCCTCGAAGCGGTCGCCCGGAAGCAGAATGCCGTTCGCCAACTCGAAATCGGACGGGACGATCTTGATGCGCGCGCCGTTGAAGAACTTCGTGCGGAGCGCGCATTTCCCGTCCTGCTCGAAAACTCGGTGGTCGTCCTTCAGCATGGTGCGGACGCGTTCGAGCAGGTCTTTCTCCTGCACCGCCTCGCACGGGATGCCGTCGGCGATCACTTGCGCGGCCTCGTCAAGCTCGAAACACCCGCGCGGTTTTCCCTCCGCATACGCGGTCAGCGCCTTGTCGAACTGTTCATGCTGGGCGTTGTTCAGATAAAGCATAGTCGTGTCCCCCTGAAAATGAATTCGCCCCGTCAGAATGCGAACTTGGGCATCTTGGAAAGTTTGTTGAACAGGAAATCGTTGATGGCGGCTTTCAGCTCCTCCTGTTCCCAGGTCTTGACCGTCTCGATATCCACTGCGTCCTTCAGCTCGAAATCGCCGCTTCTGAGGCGGTTCAGGCGGTAGAGCGCCGCGCCGCATCCGAGCACGTCGCCGACGTCCGCGCAGAGCGTGCGGATGTAGGTCCCCTTGGAGCAGGCGACCTCGAAATCGACGTACGGGAGGTCGAATTTCTTGAACGTGATGGAGTGGATCGTGATGGGCTTCGGTTCGCGCTGGACCTCGACGCCCTTGCGCGCCAAATCATAGAGGCGTTCGCCGTTGTGCTTCACGGCGGACACCATCGGCGGCGTCTGCATGATGTCGCCCTGGAATTTCAGGAACGCCTCGCGGACCTGATCGACCGTGAGGTGCGAGGTGTCCATCGTGCTGAGGACGGTGCCGTCCATGTCCTGCGAATCGGTGCGCGTGCCGAGGAGCGCGGTCCCCTCGTAGACCTTGTCCTCGCCGGAGAATTTCTGGCTGAACTTCGTGAACTTGCCGAACACGACGACGAGCAGGCCGGTGGCGGCGGGATCGAGCGTGCCGCAGTGGCCGACCTTCACGGCGTTGAACCGTGCGCGGAAGAACCCGACGACGTCGTGGCTGGTCCATCCTTTCGGCTTGTTGACGAGGAGGATGCCGTTCTGTGTGAAGGGCGGCAGCCTGTGGCGTTTGGGGTCATATTTCATGGTTCATCTCTTTTCTGACATAGCGGAGCAGCACCTCGGAGGCCTCCGCCTGGGTTTTCGCGAAAATCGAGCATCCGGCGGCCATTTCGTGTCCGCCGCCCTTCAGGGCGCGCGCGATGCGTCCAACGGAGATGTCCGGTTCCTTCGAGCGCATGGAGACGCGGAAGATGCCGGGGTTGGAGGTCGGCTTGACGAGCGCGGCGACGACCACGCCCTGGATCCCGCGCACCAGTTCGATGAGCTGTTCGGTGTTCCGCAGGTTCACGTCGTATTTGTCGAGCAGCTCGCGCGGGACGGAGATCCAGGCGAATTTGCCGTCGTACGCGGTCTGGATATTGGAGAAAAGTTCGCTTTCGAAGCGAACCATGTTCAGCGGCTTCGAGAGGTACACCTCGTTGATGATGCGGTCGTGGTCGGCGCCAAGTTCGAGCAGGGCGGCGGCGGCACGGTGCGATTTCGCGCTGGTATTCGTGAACTTGAAGCAGCCGGTGTCGGTCACGACGCCGAGCATCAGGAACGTGGCGGAAAGCGGGGATATCTTCCAGCCCTGCGAGACCGCGAAGTAGTAGATCAGCTCGGCGGTCGAGCTGGCTTCCGGGTCCAGACAGGTCAGCGTGCCGAACATCTCGTCGTCCGGGTGATGGTCGAACGTGACGACCGGGACCGTGATGTTCGCGAATTCCGCCGGACCGAGCTGCATGCGCTTCACAGTGGACGCGTCCGCGTTCAGCACCAGCGAGAATTTCGTATTGATCTCCTCCGCCGTGAACTCGACGGGCGGGAACGGCAGGAACGGGCGGTAGCAGTCCGGCATCTGCGCCGCAAGAAAAAACTCTGCGCGGAACCCGTTGTCCCGCAGCAGAGTGCAGAGTCCGCACGCGGATCCGACCGCATCGCCGTCCGGCCACTCGTGGGTGACCACGAGGATCGGAGCGGGATTGTCACGGACGGCTTCCAGCGCGGCCGCCATGCCGGCGAAATCAGTCTCCGGCATTTTCGTCCTCCATGTGCCGCAGCAGGTCGAGCACGCGGTCCCCGTCGGCGACGGAATGGTCGAGCACGAAGTGCAGGACCGGCGTATATTTGAGGATGACCTCCTTCGACATGAGCGACTGGATCTCGGCTTTGCGTTCGATCAGACGGCGGACGATGCGCGCTTCCTCCTCCTCGTTCTTCGCGCCGAGGATGCTGACGTAAACATTGGCGGTCTTGAGGTTGGATGCGCAGTCCACGCGGGTGATGGATATGATCTTGCCCTGTTCCTCGTTGTATCCGAGCGTCTCCAGCAAGTCGGCGAGCACGCGTTTGAGCAGCTCGTTGACGCGGACGAGACGGTCGACCGAGGCGACCGGGTGTTTTCTGTTGTTTCGAGGCATGATGCGCCTCCTGAGCTTACAGTGTTTGTTTCTTCAGTTCGATTTCGTAGAGCTGGATGGTGTCGCCCTCGTCGAAATCGGCGAAGTTGTCCAGACGGATGCCGCACTCCATGCCGGCGCGGACCTCGCGAACATCGTCCTTGAGGTGGCGGAGGGAGCGCACTTCACCGTTGAACAGGAGTTCCTTGCCGCGGTAGACCCTGGCCTTGGAACCGACCTTCGCAGTGCCCTTCTCGACGATGCATCCGCAGATATCGGACCCGTTGGAGAGGTGGAATATCTTCAGGATGCGGACGGTGGCGAGCTCCTTTTCGCGCTTTTCGGGTTCCAGGCGGCCCGCCATGGCGTCCTCGATGTCCTCCAGCAGCTCGTAGATGATGCTGTACAGGCGGATCTCGACGCGTTCCTTCTTGGCGAGGTCGTTCACGCCGGGGTTGACGCGCACGTGGAAGCCGAGGATGATGGCGTTGGCGCTGCTGGCGAGCATCACGTCGTTTTCCGTGATGGCGCCGACGTCCGAATGGATGACCTCGATGCTGATCTTCGGGTTCGATTTCTTCTTCAGGGACTCCACGATCGCTTCCGTCGAGCCGCGCACGTCGGCCTTCACGACGACCTTCAGGTCGTTGCGCTTGCCTTCCTCCATCTGGGAGAAGAGGGCTTCGAGTCCGGCGGCGACAGGTTTCGCGGAGAGGGTCTCCACGCGGTTCTGCGCCTCACGGGCTTCGCCGAGGGACTTCGCGACGTTGAGCGATTCGCAGACGGCGAGCTTGGTGCCCGCGGGCGGGACGCCGGAGAGTCCGACGACCTTGACCGGGGTGCTGGGACCGGCGAGCGGGACACGGTGTCCGCGGCTGTCGATCAGGGATTTGACCTTGCCGTAGTACTGGCCGCAGATGATGGCGTCGCCGACGCGGAGCGTGCCGTTCTTCACGACGACGTTCGCGGTCGCGCCGAGGCCCTGTTCCAGCTCGGATTCGAGCACGAACGCCTGCGCCGGGTTCTTCGGGTTCGCCTTCAGCTCGAGCATTTCGGCTTCGAGCAGGATGCGTTCGAGGAGGTCGTCGATGCCTGCGCCGGTGCGTGCGGAAACCTTGATCGCGGCGGTCTGTCCGCCCCAGTCTTCGGGCATCAGGTCGTGTTCCTGCATATTGCGGAGGACGCGGTCGAAATTGGCCTCGGGGAGGTCCATTTTATTGACGGCCACGATGATCGGCACCTTAGCGGCCTTGGCGTGGTTCAGCGCCTCGATCGTCTGCGGCATGAACCCGTCGTCCGCCGCCACGACCAGTACCACGATGTCGGTCACGTTGGCGCCGCGGGCGCGCATCTGCGTGAAAGCCTCGTGGCCGGGGGTGTCGACGAACGTGATGTTCTTGCCGTCGAGGTTGACGACGGACGCGCCGATGCTCTGCGTGATGCCGCCCGCTTCGGACGCGGTCACGTGGGTCTTGCGGATGCAGTCCTGCAGCGAGGTCTTGCCGTGGTCGACGTGGCCCATGAAGGTCACGATCGGGGGACGTTCCTTGAGCTCGGACTCGGCGCTGACGTACACGCGGTCTTCGGGCGCGACGGTCTCTTCGACCTCGTTTTTGAGCATGTGGAGGTCTTTGTCGCGATGGTCCACGATGAGCTTGCAGCCGAACTTGTCGGCGAGCTTCTGGGCGACCTCGGATTCCACGGTCTGGTTGATGTTCGCCAGCACGTTCATCATCATGAGGCTCATGATGACTTCGTTCGGCTTGCGCCCGATGGCGTCGGCGAGCGCCTTCACCACGATCGGAGTCTTGATATGCACCTCGCGGCCGGGAACGTTGTTCGCGGCCTGCGGTTCGTTGTTCGGACGGTTGTCGCGGTTGTCGCGGTTGCGATTATCACGGTTGTCACGGTTGCGATTATCTCTATTGTCGCGGCCTCTGTTGTCGCGATTGTCGCGATTGCGGTTGTCGCGGTTGTCGCGATTGTCGCGGCCGCCGCCCCGGTTGTCGCGGTTGTCGTGGCCCGGTCCGCGCGTCTCGTGACGGAAATTCTTGCCCCCGCCGGGATGGTTGAACCGTTCGCGATGTCCCTGCATCGCGTCGTCGTCGCCGTCGTCGAGATCGGACGTGAACTTCGCGGCGTTTCCGCCGAGGACATGCTGGGGTTTAGGCTGCGCCTGAGGTTGCGGCTTAGGCTGAACCGGAGCCTGCGGCTGGGGCTTCGGCTGGACAGGTGCCTGCGCCTGCGGCTTCGGCTGCTGAACCGGAGGTTTCGGCTGGACCGGAGCCTGCGCCTTGGGCTGTTCCTTCGGCGTTTCCTTCTTCGGCTCTTCGGCCTTCTTCGGAGCGGCGGGCTTCGCGGACTTTTCGGCCTGCGCGGGCTTGCTTCCGGATGCGGGCTTTTCAGCCGCTTTGAGCTTGAACTTCGCGATGAGACGGTCCATCGCCTCCGGGGGAAGGTTGGAGGACGCGGTCTTGCCGGGGAATCCGAATTCGTCGAGCGCGGCGATCACGTCTTTGTTCTGAAGGCCGTACTGCGTGGCCCAGTCTCTGATTCTGATATTTTTGCTAGCCATGATGGGTACTCCTCAAATCACGCGGTTGCGCCGTTATTCCGGCTGTCCTTCCGTGGCGGCGGCCGCGGGCTTTTCCACATCCGCGGCAGGGGCGGCCTTCTTCGCGGCGACGGCCGCGGCGATGCCCGCGCGGTCCTCGTCCGTGAGTTCGGCGATGGACGCGAGGTCTTCGGCGGAAGCGTTGCCGAGCCCGTCGACGGTCAGGTAGCCGTGTTCGACGAGCGCGGCGGCGGCTTCGTTCGAGACGCCTGCCAGCGACGCCAGCTCGGCGGCGGCTTCCTGTTTCTTGCGGGCGAATTCCTCTTCCTCGCTCTCCTCGATGACGATGTTGATGTTCCACTGGATGAGGCGCTGGGTGAGGCGGACGTTCTGCGCTTTGCGGCCGAACGCGAGGCGGGAATTCTCGTGGTCGACGTGAAGCGTGATGGTCTTCGTTTCGGGATTCAGCTCGATGTCGAGAAGTTTCGCGGGGTGCATGGCGTTCGCGATGAACGTCTTCAGGTCGCTGCTGTACGGGATCACGTCGATGCGCTCGCTGCCGAGCTCGTTCGTGATGTTGCGCACGCGGAGACCGCGCATGCCGACGCAGGCGCCGACCGGGTCGACGCGCGGGTCGTTGGACTTCACGGCGACCTTCGTGCGGGATCCCGGAGCACGCGCGATACCGACGATCTCGACCACGCCGTCGTGAATCTCGGAGACTTCGCGTTCGAAGAGGCGGCGGACGAAATTGTTGGACGTACGGGTGAGGATGAGGCTCGGGCCGGATCCTTCCATGTCGACCTTCACGAGCAGCGCGCTGACGCGGTCGCCTGCGGAGAACTGTTCGCCGGGGATGCGGTCGCGGCCGGCGATGATGCCCTGCGACTTCTTGATGTCGACCACGATGCCCGCGGCGTCGGCGTGATGCACCGTGCCGGTCACGATCTCGCCGACTTTGTCCTTGAACTCGTCGTGGATGAGGTCCTTTTCCGCCTTGCGGAGCAGCTGCCAGATGGTCTGGCGCGCGGTCTGGGCGGCGATGCGGCCGAAATCGGTCGATTTCACTTCCCATTCCACGATGTCGCCAGCCTTCGCGCTCGGGATGCGGCGCACGGCCTCGGCCAGGAGGATTTCGTCGTCGGAGGGGAATTCCTCGACGACCTTCAGACGCGCCCAGGCTTTCAGTTCGCCGGTGCGGAGATTGACTTCCACGTTCAGATCGGTTGCGGGGTGGGCGCTCTTCCGGTATGCGGAAAGGATCGCCTGTTCCAGTGCCTTGACCACCTGCTCTTTGCTGATGCCGCGTTCCTGCTCGATGTATTCGAGCATTGCCAGTAATTCGTTGTTCATTGTGTGCCTCCAGGTGCCGGGTTCGTTGTTGATATCGTGATGCCGGGGGCGGCTTCCGCCGTCCGCGGTTTTCCTGTTCGTTCCGTGCCGTGTTCCCGCGCCGCACGTCCCGCGTACAAATGCAAAAGAACCCCACAGGCCCCTGACCGTCCGATTGCGCGAACCGCATGAGGCGCGGTTCCGCAGTCATCCGCTTCGAAGGGTCTGGCGGTTTCCTGCATGACCGGATGCGTTTTGAGGCGCATCCGTCGTCTTTGTACCGGGATCCGCGAAAGCGGACCATGGCATTAATAAGATACATCGAAAAAAAGATAGTTCAAGTTATTTCTTTATAAAAAGCGGGAAAAACTTCCTTTTTCGGTGGAAAAATCGAAAAAACAGGCGCTTTTTCCGCTTTTCTTCTTGAAAAATGCGCAGCGGCATGCTATATTAACTCTTCCAAAAATAACTGTATACACATTTTTTCTGAAAAACATATCGAAAACCGAAAGGTGAAACCATGCCCAAAACGTACGTCCGCAAGTCCGCTGTGAAGACGCAGCGCAACAGCGAAAAAGCGCGCATCAAAAACAAATCCCACAGAAACGCTCTCGCCACGCTCGAAAAGACCTTCCGCGCAGCCGCCGCTTCCGATGACAAAGCCGCCGTCGCCGAGCTCTACCGCAAGGAATGCTCCGCCCTCGACAAGGCTGTCAAGGTCGGCGTGATCCACGAGAACAAGGCCAACCGCAAGAAATCCCGTCTTGCCGCGCTGGTCGCTGCGAAGGCTGAGTAAGCAGACCTTTTTACGGTCGAATTCTCCGATCTCCCATCGACATCGTTCCGGGCGTTTCTGTCCGGGTGAACAGATTTTTTTCTGTTCTGTACGGTGTTTCGGGGACAGTCGGCAACCGTTTCGTTTTTTCCCGGAGCTTGATTTTTCAAGAATCAGGCTCCTTTTTTGTGCCCGTAAATCCCCCCGTTTCCGTAGCCGAACACTATATCAGCACCCCTTGGGGTGTGCTCTCGCGCAGCAGAGCACTTCCGCAGTGCAGGCTCCGCCTGCCCGGAGAGCTTCTTTTTTGCCCGCGGTCAGTCGATTTCCTCATCCGACCATTTTTTTTTGTCCCGGAAGACCAGGAGCAGTTTGGATTCCGGCGAAAAGCACAGGTAGGTAATGGAAAAATCCGGATCGTCCCAAGTGACGAAATACCGGCAGTCCGCGCCCGGCGGCGTTCCTGCGAGCTCCTGATAGACCTTGTCGATCTCCGACAAGCTGAAACAGGTCATCCGGATGGAATCGTACACCTGATGAGACTCTTGGTCTATTTCCAGTTCGGCCGACTCCAGCGGGATGAACTTGAAATCCGGCACGGACATCTGCTCAATGAGGGAAACGACGTCCGCATCCGTCCGCACGAGCACAAACGCCTCGGTGCTCCGGAAGAGATTGTCGTCCATGGGCCCGATTTTGCGCACGACCACCTCATATTGATCCCCCGCCACGTATCTGACGAAATCGGGTACGGAACCGCGCCGTTCGGGAATCAATGCAAGGATAACAAATAGGGACACCAAAGATAAACTGACCACGATGAACGGGATGCTGAAGGCGAAGAAAAGCTTGTCGAAGCCGTTGTTCACCACAACCTGTTTCGGCGCGGCGGTCAAACTCTGCGAGCTCGGCGCGGCTGGCGTTTGATTCATCTCTTTTTCAGGTTCGTTTTCCATCGTTTTCCCCTCATTCCTTATTCGCGGGACATGGCTTTCACTTTTTTAATGTAAAGCTAACAGAACCAACAGAACGGCCTGCACTATGAGATTCGTGGCGAAAACCGCCGTGGTGATCCACAAAACGCGGTTCATGCGGATGCAGAAGGGATAGACCAGCACAAACAGGAAGAAAAGAGGAACGCACAGAACATGAAACAACATGAAAAGTGCTGCCAGGGGACCGAGCCGGAGCAACACACTGATGTCGCACAACGGCACCAGAAGCGTCTGCACGGTCAGCGGGATGCAGAACGGGATCAGCCGGCGCCGGTTTTCCGAGTAGTCCTCGCACGCCGTAAACATCCCCCAGCACGCGATGACGGCGATGCCTCCGACCGCGGAGGCGACCAGGTACGGCCACGATTGGTGATAGAGAGAATGGGGATTCATGAAATCGAACGTCACGACGGTCGCGAGGACCAGCCCGAAGGCGCAAATCGCGTTGATCGCTTTGGTATGGTTCATGGTCTTTTTACCTCGGATAATCATTCCCTGGAGAAGTTGAAGAACGGAAGGAACGGGATCAATGCGTTTTCGTTATAGTTGAAAAGTCCGATCTGGACGCCGGAACGGCACGAATTGAACAGCCCGAACTGGACCACGGATTGCGGATCGTCCTCTTCAGTCCAGTCCGCCGCATAGGAGTAGTTGAGCAAGGAACAGTAAACGCCCTGCCGCTGTCTCCGGCAAATCCCCAACAGGGAAAACGAAACGCCGTTGGACCGGATCGGCGCTCCGAGAAGCGAAAACGATACGCCGTTGCATTCCAACGGCGCGCCGAAGAACGAAAACGAAATGCCGTCCTGCCGTACAAGATTCACGCTGAAGGGGAAATCGCTGGTCCCCGCGCCGATCAGGGAAACGCCGGAAACAAGTGTCTTCGGCTGGGCCACGGCTCCGAGAAACAGTCCGTTCGTCTGATGAAGTCGGGGGGATACGAGAAAACAATGAATGCCGTTGACCTGTCGGATTTCATCGGTCGGATCTCCCCAGCGGTTTTCCATGTATGATGCCGGCGCGAAATCGAGGTAAACGCCGTTCACATCATACGCCGGAAAAAGAAAACAGTCGAAGCAGCTCGCATTGAACGGAAGATATGCGCCAGGCGAGAAGGAATCCGCGTCGATCAGGACCATCCGTCGCTTCGGCTTGAGCCCGGAATTCGTCTCCTCGGCCTGAGAGGTTTGATTCTGGTCATTTTGCGTTTCTTCTTGGGATTGAACGGAACGGCAGGCGGAAATAAGAAGCGAAAGGAGCAAAACCAGACAAAATCGCCCTGTCTTATCAATCATTCTGCTCGTATTCGACATAAGTTCAGGCCCCTTCGTGTAGAGCTGATGGAGGGTTTGAGAAATCACAACCTTACTATACAACTTCATTCAAGAAATACAAGAGAATAAGATCAAAAAAAAGGAGCCTAACGGTTAAGTTAAGCTCCTGGAAAAGAAATCCGGCATCGAACTACTCTCCCACAGTCAAATATGCAGTACCATCGTCGCTGGGCCCCTTATCGATCGTGTTCGGGATGGGAACGTGAGTTACAAGCCCGCCATGGACACCGGAAAAA
>JAEEQN010000039.1 GCA_016285345.1 Victivallales bacterium
TGAACTGCATCAGAAAAACATCTGTCGGGCTCGGGCATTTCGCTCGGGCCCACTTTTCATACCGGAAGCAATCTTTTCCGCTTTTTTCGATAAAAGAAAGGCGGAAAATGGCTTGATTTTACGCCGGAACGACTGTATATTGTTGCGAACTCTATTTAATGAATCTTTTTTTCAAGAGGAAGGAACGACTGAAATGGCTCTGACACACGTGAACGTGCCACCGGAAAATCATGTGAAAGTACTCGACGGACAAGGCTGGGTCGGGCTGATCGACACGCTCGGCACCGAAACCACGATCGTGAACGCCGCGCGCGTCTCGTTCGGCAAGATCCGGCAGGAGATGGACGAGCGCGACGTGGCGCTGCTGCACTACCTGATCGAAAACCGTCACACGAGCCCGCTGGAGCACATCGTCTTCACGTTCAGCGTGCATTGTCCGCTCTTCGTGCGCGGCCAGTGGCACCGTCATCGCACGTGGTCGTACAACGAGATTTCGCGCCGCTACACCGAGATCGACATGGAGTTCTACGTGCCGCCGAAACTCCGCAAGCAGGCCGAAAACAACCGTCAGGCGTCCGTCGCCTGCGAGGATTTCGACGACGCCGCGCTCCGCGAGGTCATCCGCGCTCAGAACGAACAGTCCCTGAAGACGTACGAATCCCTGCTCGCCGCGGGCGTCTGCCGCGAACAGGCACGCGGGGTGCTCTCCCAGAACATGATGGTCACGTTCTGGGGCACGGTCGACCTGAGCAACCTGATCCACTTCCTGGAGCTGCGCGACAGCGAACATGCCCAGTGGGAAATCCGCGAATACGCGAAGGCGATCAAGAAACTGATCAAGCCCGTGGTCCCGCACGTGGCCGAATACTACGAATCCAAGGGCGAAGTCTGGTGACGCCCGAGTTCCGCGGGGCGGCTGAATGACCGAATATCTGGCACATTTGGTCGGTGGGATCCTTCCGGCCATGCTCGTGGCGCTCGCCTTCGCGGCGGGATTCGAGGGCACCGGATACGGTTTTCTGCGCGTCTGCGGCCTCGGACGCGGCCTGATGCGCGGCCTGACGCTCCTGCTGGTCTCCCTCGCCGCCGGATTCGCCGTCTGCGCGTTTTTCTGCGCCGCCGTCCTGATGAGTCTCGGCACAGGCGGATTCGCTTGTTCGGTCTGCCTGTTTCCCGTCCTCGCCGGGATCGGATGCCTGATCCGCTTCCGCAAAGAAATCTTTCCCTCGTTTTCCGTTCGGGACCGGATGCCGTTCGCGGTCCTGATCGTGCTCGTCCCTCTGCTCTTCCTCTCCATCGGCGCATTCCAGTATCCCGCGAGCTGGGACGAATGCGTGTACCAGCTCGCCGTACCGCGGCGCTGGCTCGCCGACGGACGCGTCCTGCTGTATCGCGACCTGCCGTATTCCGGGTTCCCGATGCTTCCGCAGTTCCTGTACGTGCCGATGATGAAGTTCGGCGGGCTGGCGGCGGTCAAATTCCTGCTGTACGGCGGAGCGGCGAGCTTCTTCGCCTCGCTGACGATCCTCGCGTACGGCGGCATCCGGCGCAACCTCATCGGGGCATGCGTCTTCGCAGGGTCGTTCCTGATCGCGCCGCTGACGGTGCATGTGATGATCTCCGGCTACGTCGAACCGCTGATGGGCTCGCTCCTCGCCGCGGGACTCCTGCTCGCGGACGCCACGCTGAAAGCGCCGGGGAAACGTGCAGAAACTCCGGGATTCGCGGTCGCATGCGGGATCCTCGCCGGAGCGATGGCCGCGGTCAAACTGACCGGAGGATTCGCCGGAGCGGCGCTGCTGCTGCACATCCTGCTGCGGAAACGTTCCGGACACATCCGGTTCGTGTTCATCTTCGCGCTTACGGGCGCGCTGTTTGCGTTGCTGTTCTACCAGCGCCCATGGATCGCGACAGGCAATCCGTGCTATCCGTACCTCGCCGGCATCTTCGGCACGCCGGAGGCGATGACGTCGGAGTTTCATCATCAGCTTGGTAAAGTTAGGTTTTCAGGTTTCTCCGTCGTGACAATCATTCTGCTTCTGCCGGGACTGACCTTTCCCGCGCTTTCCAGGATGTTTGACGGCGTGTACGGCCTCCAGACGCTCCTCTGGGCGTTCCTGGTCCTGACCGCGCTCTGGCGTCGCCCGAAACGCATTTGCGCGGCACTCCTGCCGCTGCTGTTCCTCGTCGGGACCTGGATGATGACCTCTCCGCAGGCGCGCTTCCTGATTCCCGCGCTGGCGTTCCTCGCGCTGATCATGCGTGATACGTTCCCGATCTTCCGGGGACGCGCCGGACGGGTCGTCCTGTGGACCGCGGTCGCGTTCTCCGTGTTTTCCTTCCCGCCGACCGTGATTTCTTCCTACGGCGCAAATCTGCGTGCGACGGCTTCGGGCGGAGACGGACGGCGCGACGTCCTGTACGGACGGACCGGGGACAGCATGCTGCCTGCCGTGGACATCCTGCGCGACCGCCTCGCAAATGGCGGCAAATGCCTGCTGGTCCTGGAGGAACGCACGTTGTATTTCCCGCGCGGATGCGAGATCGGCACACCGTTTTTTCAGGACAAATACTTCCCCGGCGGGAAGACACCGGACGCGGACGGCCTGCTGAAACTTCTGGACGACAACGAATTCATTTGCCTGTACATCCGTCCTCCCGACCGCAACCCCGATTATCTGCCCCAAGCCGCCGAACTCTGGACGAATGACATGGCGGCATCTCTGGATGAATTGGTGAAACGCGGCGCTCTTCATCGCGAACCGATGCCCGGCGGCGCGGAATTGTTCACGCGAATCCGCCGCTGATTCTCTCGATTTTCCCTTTATTCATTGTTCATCACGTCGGACGCGAGCTCTTCGCGCACTTGCAGGAACGCCCCAGCCCGACGGGATGCTTCGCGCCGACGTTGGTGCGCTTGCCCCTCAGGCGGGCGCGGATTTCGTATACATAGTAGACCAGCAGCATCACGCCGGTGATCGTCCATGTGATGCCGGATGCAAAGCATGCGCCGGTGTAGCCGAACCATTTCGCGAGGAAGAGCGCCGTGAAGATGCGGCTGACCGTCTCCATCGCGCCGCCGAGCAGCGGCACCAGCGAACACCCCATGCCCTGGAGCGTGTTGCGGAAGATCAGGATCATGCCGAGCGAGATGTACGCGGGCGCGACTGTGAAAATGTACTGGCGTCCGGCCTTCAGGATCTCCGGCGACGCCTCGATGTCCAGGAACATCCGCAGCAGCTGCGCGCTGAACACCATCATCAGGATCGCCCCGACCGCGGAAATGGCCGCCGTGATCAGCCATCCGCTGCGCACGCCGACCAGGATGCGCCGGTAGTTGTTCGCGCCGCTGTTCTGCGCCGTGTACGCCGCCAGCGTCGTGCCGATGGCGAAGAACGGGATGCAGATCAGGCCCTCGAGACGGCCCGCGGCGGTCGTCGCCGCCACCGTGCCCGATCCGAACTGGTTGAACGCGCTTTGCAGGATCACGCAGCCGAGCCCGGTCACGGAAAACTGGAGCGCCATCGGGACCGCCACGCGCAGATGCTCCCAGTAAAACCGCCAGTCGATGCGCCAGTCGGAGCGGCCCGCGGGCAGGAGCTCCGGGAATTTCTTCAGGATGATCCCGAGGCAGATCAGGCCGGAAACGAGCTGAGAGAAGACGGTCGCGTACGCCGCGCCCGCCACGTCCAGGTTGAACTTGCAGACCAGAAGCAGGTCGAGTCCGGCGTTCAGGAACGACGAGAACACGATCACGTACAGCGGGCGTTTGCTGTCGCCCAGCGAACGCATCAGGAACGACATCAGCAGATAGAAGGTCATGGACGGCGTGCCCGCCACGATGATCCGCAGATACTTCAGCGAATCTTCCAGAATGTTGTCCGGCGTCTTCATCGCGACCAGGATCGGCCGCAGGAACGCCAGGAACACCAGCGTGACCGCCGCCACCAGCGCGGAACACAGCACGATCGACGCGCAGAACGAACGCCGCACGCCGGGCGCGTCCTTCGCGCCGAATCTCTGCCCCGTGATGATCGTGAATCCGGCGGGAAGCCCCCAGAAGAACCCGAGCAGCATGAAGATGACCGACCCGGCGTTGCCGACCGCGGCGAGCTTGTCCGGTCCGCACCAGCGCCCCACGATCATCAGGTCGACCATGGTGTACAGCTGGTTGCAGGCGTTTCCGATCGCCAGAGGGATCGAAAAGAGCAGAATGATTTTCAGGGGATTTCCCCTCGTCAGATCTTTGGCCATAAAAAAAAGCCCCCTCGTCTTGCTTTTCGTAAATAGGGCAAATATTAATATACAGGCGGTTTCAACGTTTTTCAACCGTAAAACCGAACATGTCCGCAAAAGTCCGGGGCGATTCCGGCGCGTCATCGCATCCGGACAAATAAGACGATGCGGAATGATCTGAAGCGCGGCCGCCTGAAAAAACAACCGCCGGAAACCTTTCCAGTCTTTTTTTTTCCGGATGCAAAAAGCCGCCGTTTCCGGATGAATGGAATTGCCCGAACATAAATCGGGCGTGTCTCCTGCAACAAGGAAACGCGCCCGGTGAGCTTGCTGTGAGCCTGGATTATTTCACGGGGGCAAGCGTGATGCGGCCCACGTTCAGCCCTTCGGATTTCCAGCGGAGTTCGAGCGTGTGCCAGCCCTGCTTGAACTCGACGGGGTAGGACTTCGTGCTGACCCAGTTCTGCCAGCCGCCGGTGGCGTTCGCGTTGAACGTCGCCGCGATCTCGCCGTCGATCAGCACCTCGACCGCGAGCTGCGCCAGCGTGTTCGTCTGGCCGCTCGCCACGCGCGCGGAGATGTCGAACTTGCAGTCCTGCGGCGCATGGACGCTGTAGCGCGCCGTGCTGCCGATCTGCGTGTAGCCGATGTTCTGGCCGCCGCCTTCGTCCTGCGCGGGTTCCGTGCGGAGTCCCTGTGAGAGGAACGCCGCGTCCGCGCCCGCGTCGATCTTCGCGCCCGCCGCCGGGTCGAGTTCGATGATGCGGACCGGGCGGCCGTTGCGGGCCGGGGCCTTGAAGTCAAGCGTGTATTCGCGCGCTTCGAAATCGTTTTCCGTGCGGACGGTCACGGTCTTCGCCGCATCGTCGCGCGTGATCTTCTTTTCGACTCCCGCGGGCGCGGCGACCTCGATCTTCGCGTCGGCGAAGTCAATGCCGGGGAGATTGTACGAGGTCATACCGGGCCGGAACCCGATCGGCTGGCCGTTGACCGTGATGTCGCGCGGGACGGCTTCCGGCGCGTCGCTATCGACCGAACGAGGCAGGCCCGCCGCGTCGGAGAAAAAGATGCGGTAGGTCGTCCTGGCGCCTTTGTCATCGATATGGTCGAACACACTGATCTTGACAAACGGTTTGCCGTTCGCCGAGCCGGACGTGATTACTACAGGCCATCTTACAGGTCTGTCGAAGGAATTGGACACCGTGACCTCGGGGAGCGCGGCGTTCAGGTCGCGGCAGTAGACCGTGTAGTCGAGCACGTGGGGGTTGAAGCCGCGGAGCGCCTTGCCGTTGATTTTGATGCGGTCGATGTACGGAGTAAATCTCACCATCATTTCCGTATTCGTGACGGAGAACCATTCTTCGCCGGGCTTGTAGGTGTTTTCGAGGTTGTGCGCCTTGCGGAACGTGCGGGAGTTCATCACGAAGTTCAGCACGTTCTTCACGCTGCGCTGCATCTCGCCGAGCGTGATGCCCGCCTCGATGCCGTCCGGCTTGCCCGCCGCCACCCATGCCTCGTAGGATTCGAGCAGGGAACGGTCGCGGTTGCCGGGACCGTCGCCGGGCATCAGCACGTCCATCTGGGAGCGGACGCGCCACGCATTATTTTTGACGTGGAGGAGATCGGAGGAGCCTTCGCGCGCCCACCAGTCGGTCATGAGGGAGCCGGTCCAGCCCCACTGGCCGCGCAGGATGGTGGTGTTCAGGTCGTAGTTGTAGTAATTCCAGAAGCTGTTGATCTTGTTGTAGCTGCCCATGATGTTGTAGGGCTTGCCGACCTTCACGCAGATCTCGAACGCCCGGAGATAGATTTCGCGGAGGGCGCGTTCGGAGCAGCGCGAATCGTTGTAGTTGCGGTTGGTCTCCTGGTTGTTCAGCGCGAAGTGCTTCGGCACGGTGGAGGCGCCTGCCTTCTGGATGCCGCACGTCATGGCCGCCGCCATGAGCCCGGTGAGGAGCGGGTCTTCGGAGAAATACTCGAAGTTGCGTCCGCAGAGCGGGTTGCGGTGGATGTTCATGCCGGGGCCGAGGATGCAGTCGACGCCGTTCAGCTCCATCTCCTTGCCGACCTCGTAATACATCTGCTCGACCAGCTCGTTGTTCCACGTGCAGGCGAGCAGGGAGCCGATGGGCAGGAGCGAGGCGTTCGCGGAGAGGCGCAGCCCGGAGGGGCCGTCGCAGGTCGGGATGGGTGGGACGCCCTTGTCGCGGACACTCTGGAGGATGCCGCCGAAGACGGAGGCGTTTCCGGCGGGACCGAGCGGACTGTTCATGCCGCCGTCGCCGCGGAGCAGCGTCTCCATTTCAACGGGCGTGAGCTGGGCGACGAATTCGTCGAGCGTGTTTTTGCCGTTCTTCACGTCGATGAGCTTGATGCCCTTGTCGCCGGTCTCCGGCACGGCCTTCGGGAGGCGTTCCTTCACGCGGGCGGCGAGGTCGACTTTCGAGACCGGGACGCGTTCCTTGCCGGGGACGAGTTTGCCGTTCTGCTCGACCGGCCTGATGCGGTCGAACGCGACGGATTCAGACGCGATCGCGAGGGCGGGCTCGAGCTGTTCGACCACGACGAGGGAATCCAGCTTGACCGTGTCGACGAGCTTCGCGTCGCGGCTGCTGTTTCCGACGTAGAACTTGTACTCGCCGGGTTCGAGAACCCACGCGGCCGGATGCCCGGTCACGCCGCTGTCGTCGAACGACGCGAACACGTTCGCCGGGATGGTAAAACCCCTCAAGCAGGATTCGCCGGGCGCGAGCGCCGGCGTCTTCCAGTAGCCGACGAGGACTTTCGCGGGCTTGCCGAGCTTGCCCTGCGGCGCTTCGCAGTAGACCTGCACGACTTCCTTGCCGGAAAACTTCTTTCCGGTGTTCGTGACGGTCACGCTGACATGACTTCTTTTGTACTCCTGAAAGATGCGCTGGATGTTACTTGCTGAAGGCTTGATGTCGAATGTGGTGTAGCTGAGGCCGAATCCGAAGGGATAGAGGACCTTTTCGGGGGCGAACGTCTCGAAGTAGCGGTAGCCGACGTAGATGTCCTCGGTGTAGTTGTTGAAGTCGCGGCCGCCGAAACTCTGAGCGGACGGATAATCCTCATAGGTATTCGCGATGGCGGACGCGAGCTTGCCGGAGGGCGTTTCCTCGCCGGTCAGCACGGACACGATGGCGTCGCCGGTCTCCATGCCGCCCTGCCAGACGTACATGAGAGCATCGATCTTGTAGTCCTTGACCCAAGCCATGTCGATCACGTTGCCGACGTTCAGCAGGACGACGGTCTTTTTGAACGCGGCGGAGACTTCCTTCAGCAGGGATTTTTCGGCGTCGGTGAGGTAATAGCTGCCGGGTTCGAGCTTGCATTCGCGGTCTTCGCCCGCGGCGCGCCCGATCACGATCACGGCGGTGTCGGCGCGTTTGGACGCGGCCTGAACCTGTTCGGCGGTGACGGGCATTTCCGGCGCGTAGAACGGCCAGTTGCCCCAGCCGCCCGTGTTGAGCGGATGCGCCTGTGCCCACTTCGTGTAGGCGTCAAGGAGTTCCTTGTCGGGCACGATGGCGGACTGGCGGGCGAGACCGTCGGCGAGCGTGGTGCGGTAGGGCGGCTTCACGTCGCCGCCGGAGCCGTAGCCGACCAGAAAGGTCTGGACCTGCGTGACACCGAAGAACGCGACGGGCTGAGGTCCGTTTTGGCCGAGCGGGAGCGCGTCGTTGTCGTTTTTGAGCAGTACGATGCCTTCGGATGCAGCGCGGCGGGCGTATTCCTGCACGGCGGGGTTCGTCGTGGCGAACGACTGGATCGAGATCAGGGCGGCGGCGACGGCGCAGGAGACCTCGGCAGCCGCCTTCAGGTTGAGGAACGGGATATGGAATTTCATGGGGTTTCCTTCCGTGGAAAGGGGTGTTTCGGCGGAAAAAGAAAAACCGGCTGCCCCGGGAAGGAACAGCCGGACGTTCGGTTCTGGCTTACTTGAAGCTGGCGGCGGTCAGTTCGACCGTGCCTGTCTTGCCGGTGAGATCGACGAGCTTGCCGTTGTAACGCGCGGCGAGCGGGATGCCGGTGAGGCCGGAGAGCACGGTCTTGCCGAGCACGCCGTTGTCCCACTGGATCGCGACGGTAACGTTGCCGCGTGCCTTCAGGCCGGAGACGTTACCCTTCGGGAGTGCCTTCGGGAGACAGGGCAGGATGTCGATGATGACTTTGCCGTCGGCGGTCGTCTCCTGCGACTGGAGCAGGATCTCGATCATGCCGGCCGCGCCGCCGAAGTTGCCGTCGATCTGGAACGGCGGATGCGCGTCGAAGAGGTTGTTGTAGGTCTTGTTCGGGTGGATCAGGTTGCCGACGAGCCGCCATGCGCGGTCGCCGTCGAGGAGGCGCGCCCACAGGTTGATCTTCCAGCCCATGCTCCAGCCGGTGGCGTCGTCGCCGCGTGCGTTCAGGGAGACTTTCGCGGCGTTGAAGAGATCGGTGTCGCTGGCGCGGATCACGTTGCCGGGGAAGATGGTGAAGAGGTGGGAGACGTGGCGGTGCTTGTTGTTCGGGTTGTCGTCGCGTTCCTCGTCCTGCCATTCGCGGAGCTGGCCCCAGGAGCCGATCTTGAACGGCGGGAACTTCTTCAGCGCGGCTTCCATCTTCGCGCGGAACTCGGGATCGTCGTTGAGGAGCTTGGAGCTCTCGATGGTCGCGTTGAAGAGCGCGGTCAGGATGCCGGTGTCCATGGTCGGGGAGGCGCAGAGGCCGCCCTGTTCGGGGGAGTAGGACGGGATGGTGACGAGGACGCCGCCGTGCTTGGGATCGGGCTGGAGGAAGTCGAGGTAGAACGCCACGGATTCCTTCATGACCGGGTAGTGCTTGCGGAGGTCGTCGAGGTTGCGCGTGAACTGGTAGTGATCCCAGAAGTGGAGGCAGAGCCACGCGCCGCCCATGGGCCACATGCCGGTGGGGGAGAAGTCGATCGGGCCGCACTGGCGCCAGAGGTCGGTGTTGTGGTGGGCGACCCAGCCGTGGTCGACGTCGTAGAGCTTCTTGGCGGCCTTCTTGCCGTTCGGGACCATCTCGTGGATCATGTCGAAGAGCGGCTCATGGCACTCGGAGAGGTTCGCGGTCTCGGCGGGCCAGTAGTTCATTTCCGCGTTGATGTTGATCGTGTACTTGCTCTGCCACGGCACGTTCACCTCTTCGCTCCAGATGCCCTGGAGGTTGGCGGGCTGGCTGCCGGGACGGGAGCTGGCGATCAGGAGGTAGCGGCCGAACTGGAAATAGAGGGACGCGAGGTCGGGATCGAGCTGGTTGCCGGGCTGGCGGCGGGCGTTGAGGCGCTCGTCGGTCGGGAGCTTGGACGGGGTGCCGCCGAGGTCGAAGGTCACGCGGTCGAAGAGCTTGCGGTAGTCGGCGATGTGCGCCTTCTTCAGGGCGTCGTAGTCGACGGTGGCGAACTTCCTGAAGACGTCGTCGATGCGCTTCGCGGGATCGCCGGAGACGTCGTTGTACGCCTTGAACGAGGATTCGGCGTCGAGCAGGATGACCACGGAGTCGGCCTTTTCCACGCTGATGCCGCGTTCGCCGGAGACGAGCTTGCCGCCCTTGTTGAACACGCGGCCGGTGATCTGGATGTTCGTCGCGCCCTTGATGCCGTTGTAGTCGATCGTGCGGCCGGTGAGGGTCATGGTGTTGCCTTCGACCTTGACGGCCTGGAGGTCCTGCGCGGTGCCGATGAAGGCTCCGACGGTGATGCTGGCGGGCTTGTCGGCGGTCAGGCGCATGGCGACCACGCGGTCCGGATAGCTGGCGAAGTATTCGCGGGTGTAGGTCACGCCGTTGCGGGTGAATCTGGTCTGGGCGACGGCTTCGCGGATGTTCAGGCTGTGGATGTAGCCGGAGATGTCGCCGTCGCCGGTGTCCTGTTCAAGTCCGAGCGCGCCCGCCACGGAGAACGCCATTTCGGCGCTCGGACGGGAGATGAAGCTGCTGTTCGCGATGTTTCCGGCCTGGTCCGCCTTGCCGTCGAAGATAAGCTGGCGCATCTGCGCGAGCTTCTCGGGGGAGGCGTCCGGATTCAGGTGGTCGTACGGACCGCCCGCCCAGATCGTGTCCTCGTTGAGGATGAGGTATTCGCGCTCGGGACGGCCGGCGATCATCGCGCCCATGTGGCCGTTGCCGATCGGGATCATGTCGGTCCAGGTGCCGGGCATGCGGCGGAACCAGACCGTGAGCGGATCTTCGGGAGCCGGAGCGGGATTGGGATCGGCGTCGGCGCGGAGGATGTTCACGTTGCGGACGGGGAACAGAGGCACGCCGCCGGTGATGGGCTTCGCGGCCTTGATGTCCCAGGAGTAATTCGCCTTGGCGTCGGTGAATCCCGCGGCCTCATCGGAACTGGAGTAGAGCTTGTTGATCTCGTCGGCGGAAAGCGCACGGTCCCACAGCGCCACGTAGTCGATGCGGCCGTTGAACCGGCTGTTGCCGTTGGCGTCCGAACCGATGGTCATGGCGCGCCAGGTGGGCTCGCCGATCACGTTGTTCGCGCGGGACTGTCCGACGCGCTGCCCGTTGGCGTACACCTCGAAACGGTGTTCCTTCTGGCTCGCCACGATGACGAGTTTCACGGGTTTGCCTTTCGGGAAGCTGTCCGAGCTGACCTGCGCGGCTCCCTGGACGCCGTTCACGCGGAGACCGGTCTGGGCCGCGGGCTGCTGTCCCCAGCCGCCGCCGGGACCGCCGGGGCCTCCGCCGAATCCGCCGCCAAACCCTCCACCAGGTGCGCCGCCACGTCCGCCTCTTCCGCCGCCGCCTCCTGTGAAGCTGACGGAGAAGCCGCAGCTGCCGCCCTGCTGGTTCAGCAGCGTGCCGTTCCAGTTGTCGCTTTCGGCGGTGATGGCGATGGTCATTTCGTGCGGAGTCGAGAGCAGACGTCCGACGGGCGTGGAAAGAGGCTGCGTGGGTTCCGCCGCGACGGACGAGAGCGCGGCGAAGGCCATCAGAGCCGAACAGAGCAGGAAGCGTTTCATGTTGATTCTCCTTGAAACTTGAGGTTAGATTTGGGATTCAAGGGGAATATAGCATGGAATCAGGCCGTTTTCAAGACGCTTTCCGCTCTTTTAAATAGTTTTGATGCTTTTTTTCGGGAAAGCAACGTTAGTAACGTTAAGATGATGCGGAACGGTTTACTGCGCGGCATCGGTATGCGCCGCCAGGTCGCCGGGCGAATTGCTCCACAGAAGCGCCAGGTTCGCGCCGCGCACCCAGCCCTCGTCGTTGTTCTCCAGCCGCACGCGTACCCAGTCCATGCGGTTCTCCTCGATGGAGACTTCCGCGCCGGGTTTCAGATATTGTTCCACACGTCCGGATTCGGCGGACGGCAGACTGTAAAGCGGTGTATTGCGGACGATCACGACGGCCTCGCGCGCCGGATCGTCGTCGGACGCCTTCGCGATGAGCGCGGCAGAACAGATCAGGACGACTGCGATCCCGGCATAGAACGGCCATTGCCACAGGTTCGAGCGGCGCCGGAAGAACATCCCGAGCGCAATCAGAATGAGCGCGAGGCCGCAAGCGCACGCCGCAAGCCATTCGTCCACGCGCAGGAAGTCGCGGGCCGCGAGCAGGAAGTCTGCGGGCGACTCCACGCGGTATTTCGGCGGCAGGAGCAGTTTGCGGCGCGTCAGCTCAAGATTGCCGGAGATGTCCGAATCGCGCGGCTGAAGATAACGGGCGCGTTCATAGCAGACCAGAGCGCGCGGATAGTCGCCGAGCTGGTAGAAGCAGTTTCCCATGTTGTAAAGCAGCGCGGGCGAAACGTTGCGCGGGTCGATCTTCGAGGCGTAGTAGTCCAGCGCCTGCCGGAACTGCCCGGCGTCGTAGGCGGTCTTCGCCTCGTCCGAGTTCTTCGGAAGCACGGTTTCCGTTGCGGCGGCATCCACAGGAGCAACTTCTTCATCCGCGGCGTTCGCGGGCAAGGTGAAGCAGAGCGCCCCCAGGACGAACACGATCACGCCGAACTTGCGGACGGCGGACGCGAGCTGTTTGCGGAACTTCTCGTTGAGCTGACTGCGGAGCGACGGCATCCAGGCGATGTTCGCGAGGTCTTCGAGCTGACGGCCGAGCTCCGGCTCGGATTCCTTTACGCAGGACGCAGTTTCGCTCAGGGAGGTCCCCGGCGGCAGATCGAGCATGTCGTTGAAAAACGCGGCCAGGTCCGCGCCGACTTTGTCCGGCAGGTCCTGCGGCGGCGTCTTTTCGATGGCGGAGGCGAGCTTGCCTCTGCGGGCGCGGGCGTCGATGCGTCTGCGTGCGGACGGGTCGGATTCGAGGGAACGTTTCCGCGCGGCGGCAAATGCGCTTCCGCCCGCGAAGACGGAACCGGCGAGGATCAACCCTAAAGAAATCCACAGGGCATTCATGGCGAGCGGCATCGAAACGCGTCCGCCGTCGTCCTCGTCGTGCAGATACAGGATGCTTTCCGGTGCGGGCGTGGAACCCGCGCCCGAGGTAAGATCGGGGTCGGCGTTCACGACCGCCGCGCCCGCCGGGATCGCGGCCATGCCGCCGGACGCGGCCTTGTCCACCTTGACCGTTTCCCTGAACTTGAACGGGACATACTGGCCGGTCGAGGGATCGAACGTGGAGCAGTTGAAGGAAACGGTCTGTTCGCCCTCCTCAAGCGGGATGAGGATGCAGCTCACGGAGACGCCGGACGCCGTTTCCTTCGTTTCGGGCGGATACGCGCGGAAATGCTCCGGTTCGATCTTCGGCATGTTCAGCATCTCGGTCTGGTCCTCGCCCGTGAAATTGATCTTCAGGCTCAGCGGTTCCCCGACGCGGTACGGGCCGGGCGACAGCGAGGCTTCCGGGGCCCATTTGCCGATGAGGCCGACGAACGGCGCATCCGCGGGCGCGGCGGGCAGCGGCTTGATCGTGATCTCGGGCGAAGCGCCGCGGATGGTCTGTCGGGTCGAGGTGAACGCGGAGAAGAAATCGCGTTCGTCGAGCAGAATGGCGGCGGTGTCGGCGACGAGCTGGAGCTGACCGGGCGCGAGCGCACGGAATTTGGTGTCGAAATCGTACACGGTGTACGGGATGTTTCCAAGGCGCTGGTTGTGGCTGGTGATGGACTCGAAGTTCGGCGCGTCCGGGTTGACCTTGCGGAAATCGTGGAACCGGATCGACATCTTGCCGTTGACCGACTTGATCTCCGGGTAGTTCGCGAGGCGAAGCTCGTAGGGCGTGCGCACGAAAATGGAGAGCTGAAGCGGGATCTCCTCGCCGACCCAGAATGTCGGCGTCTTGTCCTCCGCGACGCCGGGGAACGTCATGCGCGAATAGACCGGCTCGTTGGAGTTCACCTGCGACGGATCGATCTTCGGCATGGCGGAGATGCGGATCCGGACCGGACCGGCCGATTCCGGCTGGCGCGTGTTGCCGTTCACGATGACCTCGAACGACGGGATCGTGAAATCGCCTTCCTCGCGGGCGGTGAACGGGATGCGGAGCGTGTATTTCGAGGAGGTCACGCCGTTGATGACGGACATGCTGGAGCCGCTGGAGATGCCGCTGCTCCACTCGATCCCGGAGACGCGCCCCGGCATCCGGTTGACCTGGAGACGGCTCACGTTCTCGGCGGAGATCTCGATGTATCCGCGCATGCCCACGGTGAGGTTGCGCGGCTGAACGGAGACATTCAGGTCGACCGCCGAGGCTGCAAACGCGAAAAGAAAGAGCAGAAAAGCAATGAGGCGGGGGATTATCGTTCGGTTCAGCATGATGTTACCAGTCCTTTTCCACACGGTTGTTCAGACGGGCGGGACGCTGCAGGCGGTTGGCGTCCTTGTAGTCAAGTTCGTCTTTCGACATCATATCGAGAATGGCTTCCGCCTGCTGTTTTTCCATGTCGCCCGTGTTGTCCTGGGGGGCGTTCTGCGTGTCGGACTGGTTCGCCCGGGCATCGGGATGCTCCTGCTGGTCCTGTTCGCCCTGCTGCTCTTGTTCGTTCTGTTCGCCCTGGTCGCCGCCCTTCTCGTCCTGTTTTTCCTGTTCGCCTTGCTGATCCTGCTGGCTCTGATTCAGCGTGTCGAGTGCGTTCTTCAGGTGTTCCTCGGCCTTTTCGCCGTTGCCCTGTTCCTGCTCCTCGCGGGCCTTCCGAATCTCCTCGCGCGCCTCCTGCGCGGCCTGTTGCTGGCGGTCCTGATTCATCTCGGACGCCTTCTGTTCCAGTTCGGAAACAGCGTCCTCCGCCTGTCTGGTCTTGTCCTGTGCGGACTGCTGATCCTGCTGATTCTGCTGCTGATTCTGTTCGCCGGACTGCTGCTGGTTTTGAGCGGACTGCTGCTGATCCTGCTGATTCTGCCCTTCAGACTGCTGCTGGTCCTGCTGCTGATTCTGCCCTTCAGACTGCTGCTGATCCTGGGAAGACTGCTGATCCTGCTGTTGCTGATCCTGTTCGCCGGACTGCTGCTGATCCTGTTGATTCTGTTCTTCGGACTGCTGCTGGTTCTCCTGTTGCTGTTGATCGTGGGCATCCTGCGTCTGCTGGCGCGCCTGTTCCATGAGCTTTTTCAGCTCTTCGATCTGCTTCTTCATCTCCTCGGCCTGCTTGCGGTCGGCGAGGAGAATCTGCTGGTTGCGGATGACGGACGCGTCGCCGGCAGCGGAACGCATGCTTTCGCGATAAAGCTCCTCGGTCCGGTTCAGCTTGGTCAAAGCCTCGCCGACGGCTTTTTCGGCGGAATTGAGGTCCTGGGCATGAAGTTTTTCCACCGCGCCCTGCATGCTGGAACGCGCGTCAAGATGGGAAATCACGCCGATATTCTGATACGAGGAGGCACGCACGAGCGGTTCCTTTTCGGAGGCTGCGATCGCGCGCTCATAGAACGAACGGGCCTTCTCGTTGTCCTGTTCGACCTGCTGCTGTTCCAAGCCGCTGTTGTACAGCTCGGACGCCGACTTGGCGGGTTCCGGTGCGGATTGTTCTTCCTCGGATTCCGTTGTCGCGGGCACGGCGGCCTGAGTCTGCTGAATCTGAGCGGGCGCGGACGCGGCCTGTGCGCGGGATTCGTTCGGAGCGGCAAAAAGCAGAAGAGCGGCGAACGCGAGCACGGTCTGAACAGAGCGCGGGCGCGTCTCGGAGACGCAGAAGAACAGCGCGAGCAGAATGATCGCGGCGGTGAGCGGATAGGCGGGACGTTCGATGGGCCGGAACGTGGAAACGGCGTTTTCGCTCTCCTTGCGGTCGAGCTGACGGATGCGCGTTTCGAGTTCGTCGATGCCGCTGTATGCGGCGGTGGACCGCACGTAGATGCCGCCCGTGCGGCGGGCGAGTTCGGTCAGCTGGGGTTCGTTGAGCGGGCTCCTGACCGGATTTCCTTCGCGGTCCGTGAGGATGCGGAGGTTGCCGTCCTCGTCCGGGACGCGGATGACCGCCGGATTCGAAGGATCGCCGACGCCGACCGCGAAGATCGGGATCTGCGCCTTGGAAAGATCGTTGACGACCGATGCGCCGCGTCCCGTGAGCTCGTCGCCGTCGGTCACGAGCACGACCGCCTTGTGCATGCCCTGCGCGCCCTGAAACGCCCTGACGGCCTCTTCCAGCGCGAGCTGGACATTCGTGCCGCCGACGGGGATCGTGTCGGTGTCGAGATCGTCGACGAGCTGGATGAAGCTCGCCCGGTCCACGGTCAGCGGGCAAACCAGGAAGGATTCGCCCGCAAAGGCAATAAGTCCGAAGCGGTCGCCCGGATTCTTCTTTACGATCTCGCGCACGAGCCATTTCGCATGGTCCATGCGGGTCGGCTTCACGTCGTCGGAGAGCATACTTTTCGAAACGTCGAACACGACGAGCAGATCACGTCCGGTGGAGGTATTGTGCATGACCTGTTTGCCCCAGGACGGACGGGCGGCGGCAACTGCCAGGAGCAACACGACGAGCGTGAGCAGGATGATGCGGAAGACGCGTTTGCCGGGCGAGGCGTTGGAAAACCGGGCGGCGCGTTCGTCCGTGCCGAACATCTTGCGCAGGAGTTTGTTCCGGCGGGCGCCGCCCGCGATGGACAGAACGAGGATCAACGGGATGATCCACAGTAAATTCCATAATATGCTGCCGCTGAGAAATGACATGTCGCAATACTTCTTTCGGGCGGATTCCGCCGCCGTTCCGTTGATGTTTCAGATGGTGGTTTGATGCCCGGGTTCCTGGGGATTTGGATGTCCGGCATCAAAACCTTTAGACACGCGGTTTCGCCGTTTGTTCCATAATGCCTATTTCTGTGTTGCAAATTTCCGGCACAATGCTTTAAACTGGTTGCCGCGGTCCTTATAATCGCGGAACATATCCATGCTGGCGGTGGCGGGCGACAACAGCACGATGTCACCGGACGACGCGGCGGAAACGGCCTTTTCGACGGCTTCCGGGAATGTTTCGCACATGGAGAGCGGTATGGCGTTCTTTTCGAGGTATGCGGCAATCTTCTGTCCGCAGGAACCGAATACGATGGCGTGTTTGAGGTATTTCAGGCTCGGCGCAAGCTCCTCGAAATCCATCGCTTTGTCCAGCCCGCCGAGCAGGATGACCACGTTGTGTTCGCCTCCGACCGAAGCAAGCGCGGCGTTCACGGCATGCGGATTGGTCGCCTTCGAGTCATTGATGTACTGTACGCCGTCTGCGGTCAGGAAACGTTCCAGTCTGTGCGGACCGGACTCGAATTTTGCAAGGGCGGCGGTCACGGCGGGATCGAACAACGCGTCCTCGCCCTGAACCGAGGCAAGAAGCGCAAGTGCCGCAAGCGCGTTTTCCAGATTATGGACGCCCTTCAGCGCGAGTTTGTCAACAGGTACGATGGCGCGTCCGCGGAAAGACAGCACGCCGTCCGCCACTGTGAAATCGGCAGGCGGATTCGCAGAGAATGTGTAGAGTTTTTGTTCGGGTCCAGCGGGTTTGAACCGATTCAGAATAAGGGAGTTCACCACGCAGACGGCGGCAGGATCGCCGAGCAGTTTGAACTTCGCGGCGGCGTACGCCTCCATGCTGCCGTGACGGTCGATGTGGTCGGACGCCAGGTTCAGGACCGCCGCCGCAGAGGGATGCGGCACAGGCATGATCTCGAGCTGGAACGAACTGATCTCGACAACCGGGAGGTCGAGCTTGCCGTCAAGGCAGTCGATCGCGGCGTCGCTCATGGCGTAGCCGTTGTTGCCGCAGGCGCATGCGCGGATTCCGGCTGCGCGGAAGAGCTCGGCGGTCAGTTCGGTCGTAGTCGTCTTTCCGTTGGTTCCGGTGATGCCAACGAAAGGTTTTCCGCAGGCACCGAGCGCGAATTCAAGTTCACTGACAAGACGGTCCGAGACTTCGGCGAGTTTCGCCCTCACGGGGTTGCCGGCACGGAATCCGGGACTGAGCACAGTCCGTTCAAAATGAGGCAGTTCATCCTGTGCCCGGAATCCGAAATAAACGGCTTCGGGCTGTTTCGGGAGGGATGCGGCGAACGCCCGCAGGGAATCGCTGTTCTGTTCGTCGAGCAATGCGAACGGGATGCCGAGGCGGGCGGCGAGGCGGGCGGCGGCACGACCGCTGACCCCGCATCCGGCAATGAGCGTCATACCGCTGAATTCACTGGTCATAAGTCATTTTCCTTCATAAGGACCGGATCGCGTTTGAACCATGTATGCAAATCCAAATCCTGATTCTTGTAAATGGTTTCAAGGTCTTCCGGGCCGAGGCGCCGATACTCCATGAGCTGAGCGAGACGTTCCCGCGCGGCATCGGCCGCACCCCTGCTGCCGAGACGTTCATAGACGTCCGCGAGCATGAGAAGCGGCAGAACGGACCGCGGACGCATGTTCATGGCGCGTTTGAGGAACGGCACGGCGTCCGCGGGATGTCCGCCGATCACGCAGGCCCGGGCGAAATAGTCGTTGACGTAGCCGAAGTCGGGCGTACTGCTCGCGGCGAACATAGCGTAGTAACGCGAAACGTGCGCCGTGTCATGGAGCGAAGCGTGATTGAGCGCGCGGGATTTGAGCGGCAGGCTCGAGCCTGGCATGGACGCCGCCATGATGTAGAGCCGGGATGCGTCGTCGTGCCGTCCCTCCAGCGCGACATTGTCCGCATGCCAGGCGATGGACTCCGCCGCAAGATTGCTGAAAGCGGAAACGAGCCCGACGCCGAGCAGGACGACGCCGAACGCAAAAAAGGATGGCCGGATCAGACGTCCCGTACGGCGGCGTTCGGGGGAACGGCTCCGTTCAAGTTTTTTCAGGAACTCCCAGCGGAAGCGTCGCAGGAACACGGGCGGCCGCCAGAAGGGAGCGGGAGCGCCTTCGCGTTCGTGGATGAGGAGGCCGAGGAAGAACATGGCGAGGAGATTGGTCGGCCAGCGGAAGAGCACGAGGTCGAACTGTGCGTGGACGAGCAGCCCCGTGAGGCACAGCAGCGAGAGCCTCGTTTCGTCGTCCAGTCCGCAGTTGCGGAATTCCCATGCCGTCATCCCGGCCGGGAGTTTTACGTCCGAGTGAACCCAGGTTTCGCCGGCGATGCGTTTCGCGGCGAAGAACATGGGCTCCAGCACAAGATAAAGCCAGCAGAGCACGCCGAGGATGCCGAACGACGCCGCGACGTACAGCAGATGGTTGTGCGGGTGGTCGATGCGCACGGCGGAATGCCGCATGGAGAAGAATTCCGGACGGCGGAAGCGGAGGTATTCCTGCTCGAACGACGGCGCGCCGAACCCGATTTCCGGCTGTTCCGCGATCATGCTCATGGTCGTGTTCGCCAGGAAGACGCGTTCGTCGCGCGAAAGGTCCTCCAGGATGCGGTCATGCGAGGTGAAAAAAGCGAACCACACCGACCCGACGATCGCCAGTGCCAGAACGACGAACAGAGTCAGGCTGCGTCCTCGGTGTTTCAGCTTCAGAAATATCCACAGCGCTCCAGCAGCAGCGATGCCCAGGATCGTGCCGCGCGAATCCGTCAGCGCGATCTGCCAGACAGTCACGCCGGCGACGAGGAGGAGGGACCCGTTGCGCCAGAGAGCATTCGCGCTCCAATTATCCTCGGAGGGACACCATTTCCATGCCGTCAGGATCGCGAACGGCGCGGTAACGGCGAGGAGCGCGGCGTTCCAGTTGATATTCTGCGGCAGGCCGAAGAGCATCCATTGCAGCCCGTAGTATTGGACGAATCCGAGCGCGACATCGATCAGCCAGATGAGCGTCAGATACCACGGCAGAAGGCGTTTGAGCTCGCGGGCGAACACGCACACCACGAACGGCACGGCGACCGTGAGGAAGAGCTCGCCCATTTCCGCTGCGCTGTATTGTCCTGCGTGCCGGAGCCCGTGCCACACCCCGATGCCGAGCAGGATCCCAGTGGCGATGAGCAGGCCGCGCGGGAGATGGTCGTAAACCGCCATGACACGTTGCGGAAAGAGCAGGGCGGCGCCCGCCGTCACAAGCACGATCGTCCCCGTCTCGAAGAACCGGAACGACCACGACGGCACACAGAGGAGCATCCCCGGGCAGACCAGCAGGACGGCCAGAAAAATGAACACTGCAGCGGTCATCGTGCTGCGTGTGATCGGCTCCTCATTCGGCATATTTTTTAATCTCCAAAAACACTGAAAAATGACAATCTAATACTGTACATGCGGAATCCGATTTTTCAAGGTTCCGGCGACCGCGTCATACATTTTTTCCTCCGAACGGCGGTGCATATGCACATGTTTCCCGAAAAATGCAAGAAAGCGGGCATAAAAAACGCTTTTTACACTTGCGAAACGCGCGTTGACGCGTTACATTATGTAATGGCGGGCGCCAAAGCCCGTCAGGAAGGGCAACAATGAAAGACGACAAAGACAATCAGAACATGGAATTCACGGAAGCGAAGGACCAGGCGTCCTTTGCTCCGCTCAGCATTACGGTTTCAGGAGAAAAAGGAAATGATCCGTCCCAGGACGATTCCTCCGAGGACCGCATCCTGGACGCGCCCGCCCTCATTCTGGGCGGCATCGTCGTATTCCCGCACGCGCTCACGCCGCTCGTCCTGAACGACCCGGGCATGATCGCGATGATGGACGCCGCCTCGTCCGGCGACCGCATGATTGCGCTGTTCCCGGAGGTGCCGGACGACGAATCCATGCGCGGCCTGATCAAGGGCAAGGCATTTGACCCGAATACAAGCTCGTTCCTGCTCAACAAACGCCGGATCGCGTCCGTCGGCGCGCTCGCCCGGATCGTGAAGACCCTGAAATTCCCGGACGGCACGGTCCGCGTGCTTGTGCGCGGCATCGCGCGCTGCCGGTTCATGACGGTCGTGCCGGGCAAGCCGTACATGGTCATGAAGGTGCACCGGCTTTCCGACGCTCCCGACACGTCGATGGAGACTGCGGCGATGGTCCGCAATGCGACGAAGCAGTTTCAGGAAGTCATCTCGTTCGCGCCGAATTTCCCGGAGGAACTGAAGATCGCCGTGCTGAACATGACGGACAATTCGCGCATCGCGGACGTGATCGCCGACACGCTCAACATCTCCTTCGCGGAGAAGGTCGTCCTGCTTGCCGAACTGAAACTCCAGGAACGTCTGCATTTCCTGACGATCCTCCTCAACCGTGAGCTTGAAGTCCTGCGCCTCGGATCCGAGATCCAGCGCCAGGTCCACGACGCCATGTCGAAGCAGCAGCGCGAGTTCTTCCTGCGGGAACAGCTCAAGCAGATCCGCGAGGAACTGGGCGAGGACAACCGCAACCCCGACGTGGTCGCGATCTCGGAACGCATCGAAAAGGCGCATCTCCCCGAAGCTCCGCACAAGGTCGTGACGAAGGAACTCGAACGCCTCAACATGGTCCCGGCCTCCTCGCCGGAATACAATATCTCCTACACCTACATCGACTGGCTGCTCAGCGTGCCGTGGACGCAGGCGACCGAGGAACGCGCGGACGTGCAGGTCGCGGCGTCCGTACTCGACGCCGACCACTACGGCCTGAAGGACGTGAAGGAGCGCATCCTCGAATTCCTCGCCGTCCACCAGCTCAAGAAGAACAGCAAGTCGCCGATCATCTGCTTCATCGGGCCGCCCGGCGTCGGCAAAACCTCGCTCGGACGCTCCATCGCCGTCTCCCTCAACCGCAAGTTCGTCCGCATGTCGCTCGGCGGCATCCGCGACGAGGCGGAGATACGCGGCCACCGCCGCACGTACATCGGCGCGCTCCCCGGACGTATCATCCAGGGCATGAAACGCGCCGGGACGGTCAATCCGGTGTTCATGCTGGACGAACTGGACAAGCTCGGCAGCGACTACAAGGGCGATCCCGCGTCCGCGCTGCTCGAAGTGCTCGACCCGGAGCAGAACAAGGCGTTCAACGACCATTATCTCGAGGTCGACTACGACCTCAGCAAGGTCATGTTCATCGCGACCGCGAACATGCTGGAGACCATCCCGCGTCCGTTGCTCGACCGCATGGAGATCATCCGCCTGCCCGGCTACACCGCGCTCGAAAAGGAGCAGATCGCGAAACGCTACCTCATCCCGCGCCAGATGGTGGAAAACGGCCTCGACAACTCGTTCGTGCGCTTCAAGCACAGCGCCGCGTTCGAGATCATCGAGCATTACACCATGGAGTCCGGCGTCCGCAGCCTGGAACGCACCATCGCTTCGGTCTGCCGCAAGCTCGTCCGCAGGTTCGTGGAGAAGAACGGCGGACAGCCGCCGGAGAAGCCGGTCGTCGTAGATGACGCGCTGGTCCGCGAACTGCTCGGGCCGCGCAAGTTCACCAGCGACGAAAGCGAGAACATCCCGCGCGTCGGCGTCGTGACCGGTATGGCGTGGACCAGCTACGGCGGCACCACGCTCGAGGTCGAGGCGGCAAAAATGCCCGGACGCGGCGAACTGAAGCTCACCGGTTCGCTCGGCGACGTCATGAAGGAAAGCGCGCTCGCGGCGTTCAGCTATGTCCGAGGTCACGCCAAGGCGCTCGGCATCAATCAGAAGCTTTTCAAGGAAAACGATTTCCATATCCATGTACCGGACGGCGCCACGCCGAAGGACGGTCCGTCCGCGGGCGTTACGCTCGCCACCGCCATCGTCTCGCTCCTCACGGGCAAGCCCGTGCGGCCGCGCCTTTCCATGACCGGCGAGATCACGCTCAGCGGTAAGGTCACGCCCATCGGCGGCGTCCGCGAGAAAGTGATCGCCGCGCTCCGGGCGGGGATCCGCGACGTCGTGTTGCCCGCCGACAACGAGAAGGACATGGAGGACGTCCCGCAGGAGGTCCGCGGCAGGATCACGTTCCACTTCGTCCGCACCATCGACGAGGTGCTGAAGATCGCGCTGCCGAAAAACGTCAAGCCGTACGTCCCGAAGCGCGCCGAGAAGGTCAAGGACGAGTTCTACGAGTACGACGACGATCTGTTCCGGAAGGTCGAACCCGAAGACAAGAAGCAGGAACAGAAAGCGGATTCCAAGCCCGAGACCAAATCAGAAAACAAGCCGGTCGCGCCGGAGGCGGAGAAGCCCGCGGAAGGGAAACCTGCCGAGGAAAAACCTGCGGCAAAGCCGGAAGAAAAGCCCGCCGCCACGTCCGCGAAGCCTGTTCAATCCGAGGTGAAACCGGAGGAAAAACCCTCCGCGCCGGAAGCGAAGAAGCCGGAATCCGCGCCTGCTCCTGAAAAGAAGCCGGAACCGCCGAAGCCGGAGCATCATTCCGCCTCGCAGTTCGAATTCAGGATGCCGACATTGGTCGTGAATTACGGGAAAAAACCGAACGCCTCGTTCACGGTCGGCCAGGCCCCGCTGAAAGCGCCCGAACATCATCCCCTGCCCGAGCCGCAGAAGCCCGCCCCGCCCAAGTCGTTCAAGGCGTCGGAAAAACTGCACCTCGACGTGAAGATATCGACCGCGAATGAAACCGCGGACGACGGCCCGGTGATCTCTCTGCATGCACCCATCAAGGCGGAAAAAACCGTCTCTGCTCCGGCGCACAAAAAGCCTGTCCGCAAAGTCGCGCCGAAGAACTTCCGTCCCGCGAAAACGCGGAAACTCCAGGTCAAAGTCTCGTCCGGAGCACAGACTGGAGACGCCCCGGAGAAGAAGACGCCGCGCAAGACCGGCGCCGCCTCAGCCAAGAAAGGAAAATGACCATGATCCGCATTTCCCCCCGTTTGATACTCTGTTCCCTGCTGACCATGGCGGCCGCTTCGTTCGCGTACGCCGCCGATGAGCCCGCGAAAGAAGCCGAACCGCAGAAAGACCTTCCGCCCGAAGTCCTCAAGGCGCTCTTCCCCGAAGGCGTCGAAACCGACCCCACGAAGATTTCCGCCGAGGCGTTCCTCCGCATGGCGCGCCGCGCCCCCGCCGGCGAATCCTGGGCGAAGATGGAAGGCACGGCCACGCACCGCCGCAGCGGCTCCAGCGCGGTCAAGGACACGATCCGTGTCGGCATCCGTTTCACCCCGAAACGCGTGATCGCCCAGCTCGTGTTCGCCGGAAACGAATACTATGAGATGGGCCAGACGTTCGACACGCCGCCCGTCTTCACGCAGGAGACCGACGTCCCGGACAAGAACAAGACGCGCCTTTCCCTGTACGGCATCATGCCGTCCGACCTCACGCTCGGATTCCTCTACCGCGACCTGGTGCGCGAGGAAAAACCGGAAAGCGTGAAGATGATCGACTGCCGCGTGTTCGTGCTGAAGGGCGGCGAGAACGACTATGTGCGCGTCTGGCTGAGCACGGAGTACTTCTTCCCGCTCAAAGCGCACTGGTTCCGCTCGCTCCCGGATGAAAAGACCAAGCCGTACCGCGAGCTCGAACTCGGCGGCGTGAAGAAGGAAAACGATTTCTACGTCGTGCAGGAGCTTTTCCTGTTCGGGCAGGACTGGCGCACCCGCGTCGAGTTCGACAAGCGTGACGCCGGACGCGTGGAGGAGGCGAAGGCCCCCGCCGACCTCTTCCTCTCGAAAGACGACGAAACGCCCGCGGTCCCCGCTCCGGCGGACAAGGACGCGGACAAGGATAAAACCAAGGACAAGGACGACAAGAAATGAACTTCCGCACGGTCGGGATCATACGGAACGGACTGCGGCGCGGCGAATCCGGTCAGGCTTTCGCCGAGCTCACGGTCTCGCTCATCGCGATCCTGGCCGCATTCGTCGGATTCCTGCTCGTCGCGGCGCTCAGTTCGGACCGCGTGTCGACGCTCATCCGTGCCCGCGAAGAGGCCGACATGAAGAGTTCGGGCGGCGTTTCCTCGCAGGGCGGCGAGAGCATCCGCTACTGGGACTACGGCGCGGACGAGATCCCGTTCACGACCGACGACCGAGCCGTGCTCGGTTCCGCGGGCGACGGCGCGCTGTTCATGCGTCAGCTCGCCGACAATACCGGCCATGTGGCGCTCACCAATCCGCCGTCCTCCTCGAACTCGACGCTCCGCAGCGATTTCGCCTCGCTCCAGGACTCCAACATGTTCGTGAACGCCGCGAGTCTGGCCACCGGCGACGCCGGCACCACGGATTCGCTTCGCGACCACAACCTCAGCTCGCTGGAATACGCCGTCCAATTGCTCTTCGGGGTCCGCGGCACGCGCGTCGAGGAGCAGGTCTACATGCCCGCCCACAAAGACCTTTCCGATGAAAGAAGCAACTGATATGACCGACCCACACACCAAAGTCATGACGCTGGAACAGGCCGTCGAAGCCCGCCTGAAGCTCGCCGCCGAGGGCCGCAGGCTCGCCGTCACCAACGGCTGTTTCGACCTCCTCCACCGCGGCCACGCCGAATACCTCATGCAGGCGCGTTCCCTCGCCGACGCCCTCTTCGTGCTCATCAACAGCGACGAATCCGTCCGCGCGCTGAAGGGCCCGACGCGCCCCGTCAATCAGGAATCCGACCGCGCGTTTCTGCTGGCGTGCCTGGAGTTTGTGGACGGCGTGATCGTCTTCCGTTCGTCCCGCTGCGACCGCGAGCTCGCCGCGCTGAAGCCCGACGTCTACGCGAAGGGCGGCGACTACACGGTCGAATCCCTCGACCCCTCCGAACGCGCCGCCCTGCTCGACGCCAAATCCGAAATCCGTTTCATCCCGTTCGTCCCCGGTTATTCCACCACGGGAACCCTCAAAAAAGCCGCCGGAAAAGGAGCCTGATCCCCCCGATGCCCGTTATCCTCACCACACTTTACGACGCGCAGACGATCCGCCGCCGCGTCGAGGAACTCGCCGCCGACATCTCCCGCGCCTACGCCGGGCAGGAACTCACCGCCGTCATCATCATGAACGGCGGGTTCTTCTTCGCCGCCGACCTCCTGCGCCATGTCGATCTGCCCGTGCGCGTGGATTCCCTCCCCGCCGGGTCCTACGTGCACCATGCTTCGACCGGACAGCTCACGATGCGCGGCCGCCTGAAACTCGACGTGAAGGATCGCCATGTCCTCCTGATCGACGACATCCTCGACACCGGGTTTACGCTCGCCGAACTCCGGAAAATGATCCTCGCGGACGGCGCCGCCTCCTGCCGCACCTGCGTTCTGTTCGACAAAGCCATTCCGCCCGAAAAGAAAAAAGCGAAGCCCGACTGGTTCGGATTCCGCGCGCCCGCGGAGTACCTCGTCGGCTGCGGCATGGACTCCGACGAGCTCTACCGCAACCTCCCCGACATCTGCATCCTGAGCGAAGAATAAGCCGCTGTGTCCCCTGTTTGCCTCCGCCAGACTAGACTAGTCCTGCGCTGGTGTGTGGTGCTTGCGGAGGGTAATCAAATCCCTTGCCGTTCGCGCCTCGCGGTAAAGAAAACTATCGAGCGCAAGCGAGCTTACCGAGGCGGCGAAGCCGCCCCCAGCGAAGCGTGGACGCAAACGCGTCCTTCCCTTTTTCCATGCTGATTTGGCCAATCCGGTAAATTAACGGAATTATACTTGCCGTTTATGCGAAGAATATGTATGTCAAGAAAAGGGAAAAGAATCCCAGCTCTTTCCGTTCCATAGCTGGGCTTCTGCAGCATTCCAATTGTCATATTGCATTGTTATCTCTTTATATTTCAATGGGGAATGCTTCTGGATGGCATGTAAACCCAGCAAGGTATTCTGGATGGACTTTTCTTTTGAATCCCACCATGAAGGAGAAATGCAGATATTCTCAATATATTCAAAAATCGTATGTATGAGTACATTTGAGAGGTCTGGCAATGTAATTTCATGCATTGATTCAATAAACTTTTGACAGTAATCTTGCCCTGGATTATCGAGCCAGGATAAAACAGCAACTCCATTGTAATTTTGTCCGTCATTTGATAGCGGAAGAATATTAATAGACAAAGCATCTAATGTTGTTTTTAACGAATACTTTTTCCATAAAGAAGTTCCCCTATAGTCATATTCTGGGAAAAAAGCTCCAGAACAAAGGACTCCAGGTTCCTCCCTATAATAGATTCTTAGAACACGAAGGTTAGATACATCATTTGTTTTAACAGCATAGCTTATTTTTTCTTTAATCAGATCAGTTTCCCTTAAAGAAAATCTCGAACAATCTAGCATAAGGGTGCTAAAAGGAAAGTCAAAAAGTGGTTTCGCATTTTCCACCATATAATTCCAAAAGTAAAACTGCGATTCCTTATGATGTTTTTCCATCATCAATGCTCTGTACATCAATCTCAAACATTGATTTTCATCTGGGATTAACTCGCAGTCTTCAATCGGACTAAAAAGAGAATTATCATGCTGGCTGCAAAACATATTGTAGGTCGAGGCATCACTAATTCCGACTCTTTTCAAGCCCATTTCGCCATTTCGCTCTACTAAGCCAAAAATGCGATCATCGAAACAATACACGTGCCCATCATTTGACGCAATTTCCCTCAAAAACTTTTTAGAAATTGAATGTGAACTAATCACTTTCCCACAACAGTCGGAAATAAAACCTTGAGCCTCACATTTCTTCCTAGAAAGATAGTATTTCTTTATGAGTGCATCTATCTGCCCTAGGTCCTTTTTATAATCAGGAGAAAACATTTGCTCAAAAAACACTGTTCTTCCTTTGTTTTAGTCCAAGCAATTTACTAAAAAGCATCTTGCTTCGGAGAAATGCTTTATTCTGCCGGAGCAATATACTTTCTTACAGGAGCGAGAAGCCGCTCTTTATACTGATAAAGGTCTTGAATGTCATTTATAAGAATCTTTTCCTCCTTCGGGCCATCGAAGAAAACAATAGATTTTTTACCGGAAGTACCAAAAACGAAGCGGCAAATGGGACGACGGTTATTGTCATCATAAAGAATCGCACAATATGTTTTTGCATCCCGCATGAAAACCTTTTCAGGCGGGACGATCTCCGCACAAATGGCTTTAACTATCAAGAAAGCTTCTTTTTCTTCCTCAGTCGTTACAATGCCAGTGTCGGCACCAAATATGGGTTGAGGAATCTCTTTTTCTTGTTCCTGCTGAGCTTCCTGAGTAGTCTTTAAGGCAGCATCCAGACTGGATTTCACCTTTTCAGAAATGATACCATCCAAGGCAGCTTTTACCAAGGGGGTAAGTCTTGCTTTCTTTTTGTCATTGAAAATGCTACCCGGCATCATTTTCTTATAGATGAGCTTAACGAATTCTTCACTCGGAGCAGCAAACTCTTCAGAAATAATACGTTTGATTTCTCCAGTGTACTTTAATGTCTCGGCCGTTTTCCGCACATTTTCAGCATCAAACACGTCCTTCTTGAATTTCTCAAGCTCCGTGTAATTGATCTTATCGCACTCTCTAACATCAAAAGACAGGAACGGCTTCAAATCCATAATATTAGGTTCTTCCAAGTCTGTATAGAACTGGTAGACAAGGCCGTTTGTCAGAATTCCGAATTTAGCCTTTGTCACATTAAAGTATCTCAAAAGCTGGCTTTCATTCTGAACATTCAATTCATTCGCGCACTGTTTGCATTCAATCAAAATCATCGGCATCCCACCAATCATAATAGCATAATCGACTTTTTCGCCTGTTTTTGTCCCAATGTCCGCTGTAAACTCAGGAACAACTTCTGTCGGATTAAAGACATCATAACCGAGAGCTTGTAAAAAGGGCATGATGAATGCATTCTTTGTGGCTTCTTCCGTTTGAACATGCTGGATTGTCTTTTCAATCCGATCTTTGAGCTGAAGGATTGCTTGTTTCATAGGGATGTCTCCGGTTGCTGTTTGGGTTGCAAACATATTTTTACGCTAATATACACCTCCGAATGACGCTGTCAAGTCCTTTTTTGGAAAAAACATAAAAAAAGGTGAGTATCTATGAGGTATATGTGCGTGTTTTACGTCTTCTGTTGAGAGAATAACGGATTGTATAGGTATGGGGATGTCCCTTCGGGGGTCGCTTCGCTCCTCGGTGAACTCGTTTGCACGAGTTCGACAATGAGTGACCGCGAGACGCGAACGGCAGCAGTTACTTGTTGCAAATGCTTTCAATAAAGCTTCATCGTTAAGCCAAAGTGCAAATCCAAAGTGCAATAATTGCACTTTGACGGCACGAAAAAAGCGGGTCCCTGCCCAACCAAGAAACAGGGATCCGCTCGTTTGTTTGCGTTTTGGGGGTCGCTTCGCTCCTCGGTGAACTCGTTTGCACGAGTTCGACATTTTTGCAAACGCGAGGCGCGAACAGCAGAATATAGATTGAGGGATTGACCCCTTTTTTTTCGGGGCACGAAAAAGGCGGGCTCCTGCCCAACCAAGAAACAGGAGTCCGCCGATTTTTGCGTTTCGAAACGCGGGCTTGAAAGCCCGGCGCGGATGAATTACATCATGCCGCCCATGCCGCCCATTCCGCCCATGCCGCCGTCACCGGGGACCGCGGGTTTTTCCTTCTCGGGGATCTCGGTGATGAGGCATTCGGTGGTGAGGAGGAGTCCGGAGATGGACGCGGCGTTCTGGAGGGCGCTGCGCGTGACCTTCTTCGGGTCGATGATGCCAGCCTTGAGGAGGTCGACGTATTCGCCGGTGGCAATGTCGTAGCCTTCGGCGCCCTTGCCCGCGAGGACCTTGTTGACCATCACGCTGCCCTCAAAGCCGCCGTTGGAGGCGAGGGTGCGGAGGGGTTCTTCGACGGCACGGCGGACGATGTCCGCGCCGACGGCCTCGTCGCCCTGGAGCTTCAGGGAATCGAGCGCCTTGACCGCGCGGAGCAGCGCAACGCCGCCGCCGGGGACGATGCCTTCTTCCACGGCCGCACGGGTGGCGTGGAGGGCGTCTTCGACGCGCGCCTTCTTCTCCTTCATCTCGGTCTCGGTGGCCGCGCCGACGTTGATGACGGCGACGCCGCCGGAGAGCTTGGCGAGGCGTTCCTGGAGTTTTTCACGGTCGTAATCGCTGGTGGTCTCTTCGATCTGCTTGCGGATCTGATTGACGCGTGCGAGGATGTCGGACTGCTTGCCGGCGCCTTCGACGATCGTGGTGTTTTCCTTCTCGATGGTGATGCGTTTCGCCTTGCCGAGCTTGTCGAGGCCGACGGTGTCGAGCTTGATGCCGAGGTCTTCGG
>JAEEQN010000060.1 GCA_016285345.1 Victivallales bacterium
CAGGGCGGCTTCGGTCAAGGCGGCCAGCGTCCGCAGGGGCCGGGCGGCTTCGGTCAGGGCGGCCAGCGTCCGCAGGGTCAGGGCGGCCAGCGTCCGCAGGGTCAGGGCGGCCAGCGTCCGCAGGGCCAGGGTATGGGGCCGGGCGGCTTCGGCGGCTTTGGCGGTTTCGGCGGTCAGCCCGGTATGGGCGGTCAGCAGGGAGCCGCGGGTACTCCCAGCATCTCCAGCCAGATTCAGGAAAAGTACCCGGAAGAATACGCGGCCGCTCAGAAACTCCGCGTTGAAAATCCCAAGGCCTACCGCGAGAAAATGCGCGATCTTCAGCGCAAGCTCAACGAGTCCAAATAATCCGAGTCGTGTTTTCCCGACATAAGACATCAATTGAAGTCAACCGGGTCGCGGCAGATCCGGTTGGCTTCATTTTTGTTCTTTGTTTTCGTGCCGCCATTGCTTTTTTTTCAAGCATTTCCGTTTGATTTTTGTTCTTGCGGCGGTATAGTATGGTATCATTTTTAACAACGGAATTGCGTTTCCGATGCCGCACCAACCAAAGAAAGACGTAAAAAATGAACGCACAGAATCGCACCTATAAGCTTTGTACCACGATTTCCGCCCTGTCGATCAGCGCGGTTTTGTTCCCGTGTCTTCTTCAGGTCTGCGGTTTGTCCGGTTGCGCCTCGGAAAATCCGGCGGATGAAGCCAAGGTCCAGCCCGCGGCTGCTCAGCCTGCCGCTCAGACGACTGCCGTTCAGTCTCAGCCCCCGGCGCAGCCCGCGTCCGGCCTGAACCAATACAAACCGACCGGGAACCCGATGTTCTCCCACAAATTCACCGCGGACCCCGCGCCGGTCGTGATCGGCGATACGCTGTGGCTCATCACCAGCCACGACGAGACCGCGCCCAACGGACGTCTGAACCGTAATTTCAGGATGCGCGACTGGTGCCTCTTCTCCACGAAGGACATGAAGACCTGGACGGAATACCCGACTCCGCTTTCCGTGGATGAGTTCAAATGGGACGGCACGCACACGGCGTACGCCGCGCAGATGATCCCGCGCGACGGCAAGTATTATCTGTACATCAGCACCAACGGAAACGGCATCGGCGTGGCGGTCGCCGACAAGCCGGAAGGCCCGTACAAGGACCCTATCGGCAAGCAGCTCGTGACCCCGGCGCAGTGTTTCGCCACGACCCATTCCTGGGCGTGCATCGACCCGACCGTCATGATCGACGACGACGGGCAGGCGTGGCTTGTGTGGGGCAACCGGAAATGCTATTACGCCAAGCTCAAAAAGAACATGGTCGAGCTGGACGGCCCGGTTCAGACGCTGGACATCGACCTGAAAAACATGCCGTTCGAGGAAGGTCCGTGGATTTTCAAGCACAACGGAAAATACTATCTGATCTACGCCTGCGGCAACCCCGAAAAGCTCGCCTATGCGATCGGCGACAAGGTCGACGGACATTTCGAGGCGAAGGGCATCCTGATGGAACGTTCCGGCAACTGCGGCTCCAATCATCCCGGCGTGGCGAACTTCAACGGTGAATGGTATCTTTTCTACCACACCGGAGCCAACGGAGGCGACTTCAACCGCGCGGTCTGCGTCGACAAAATGACGTTCAACGCGGACGGTACCATCAATCCCGTGCCGTTTTCCCAGGACGGCATCTTCGGCGACGCCGAACAGCCGAAGAAATGACCGTTTACCGGCTCGCGCCGATTCTCCATGTCAAATGCCCTGACAAACTATTTTGAGCATGGATACCGATTCCATAAGCTCGAATCGGTCCCGTTGCCGTACAACCGGAAGATAAAGGCTGTCTTCCTCATTCACGGCTGGGGCGTGCGTGCCGTCGCGATGGCGCGTCTGGCGTCCGCGCTGGCGGACGAGGGATACACCGTATACAATTACGACTATCCCACCTCAAAACGGAAGATCGGGGAGCATGCCGATATCTTCCTTTCGTTGTGCCGCCGCATCCTGGACACGGAAAAACCGTCGGACGTATTCTTTGTTACGCACAGCATGGGCGGAATCCTGCTCAGGGCGGCTCTGGCGCAAATGGACGAAGCCGAATGCCGCCGCATCGAGGCGATCGTCATGCTCGGTCCGCCGAACAGGGGTTCCGTCCTCGCATACTTCGGAAAGAGCAAGGCCGCCCGGCGTATCAATGCTTCGCTCGCCGACATGACGCCGGAAGAGGATTCCTACGTCCGGAACATCCCGCCTCCGCCGTTCCTGCCGCCGGTCGGCATCGTCGCGGCCAAATACGACGGCAAGGTTGCGTTGAGCAGTACGCTCCTGCCGGACGGGCAGCCGTGCCGGCGGACCGTTGTGCCGTGTACGCATCCCGGTCTCCGCAATCCGAAATACACGCTCGTCCCGATTCTGAGCTTCTTCTCCTCAAAAATGTTCAGCAGGTCTTGACCATGATTAACACAATCCGAATCCTCTTTGTCTGCCATGGGAACATCTGCCGCAGTCCCATGGCGGAGTATGTGATGAAGGACCTGGTCCGCAGGAAACACCTTGAGAACCGGTTCGAGATCGCGTCCGCGGCGACCAGCCGCGAGGAGCTCGGCAATCCGGTCTATCCGCCCGCCCGGAAAAAACTCGCGGAAAACGGGATCGCATGTGCCGGACACCGCGCCCGGCAGATGACGAAAGCGGACTATGACGACTACGACCTGATCGTCTGCATGGATCAGAGAAACCTCCGCAACGCCCTGCGGATCACGGACAGAGACCCCGAACACAAGATCGTGCTGCTCCTCGATTACGCGGGGCGTCCAGGCGGGGAAGTCGCCGATCCCTGGTACACCGGCGATTTCGATGCAACCTGGGACGATGTCGTCAGCGGGTGCGAAGGGCTCTTAAGACAATTCGGCAAAAACTGACTGACGGGAGGCTTTGTCCGTCAACGGTTGTCCATGTCGAGCGTCATGTAGATGGACGTGTACTTGCGGAAGAGCGCATTGATCTCTCCTCTGAGGCGTTTTGTGTCAATGACCTTGTCCGCGGCGGCTTTCGCCAAGGTATTGTTGATCTGGAATGCGAATCCGTATTCCTCGAGGGGAATGGTAATATCCAGCATTTTCACCTTTCTGCCGTCGAGGCTTGCTATTTTCTCCGAGGCGAGGTCGGCCTCGCCGTCATCGTCGACGTAGGCGTCGATCTTGTGTTCGAGGAGGCCCAGGATGCCCTGCATGGCGTTGTCGAAGTGAACCGTCTTTTCCGCCTGAAGTTTGTCGACGGCGAAATCCTCGCTTTTTGTGCCTTTCTTTGCTCCGATCACTTTGCCTTTCAGGTCGTCAAGCTTTGCATACGCGGCGTCGGTGTTGACGAGAACGCGCCGGAGAGTTTTTGCGTAAGGCTGGGAAAACAGCACGGCCTTTTCCCGTTCCGGCGTGATGGAGATGCCGGACGCGCCCATGTCTGCGGAGCCGTTCTCAACGAGAGGAAGCACCTCGGTGAACGGCACAATTTTGAACCGCAGCGGGCGTTTCATCTCACTGGCGATCTCTTTTGCGATCTCGATATCCATGCCGGCCAGCTGGTTTTTGTTCATGAGGACGAACGGCGCGAACGAGGATTCGAGGCAGACGATGAAAGGCTTTCCTTCGTCTTCGTTTCCGCGGGCAGGGGGGATGGTGTTGAGCGCATCGAAATGTTCCGCCCGGCTTTTCCGGAGTGTGCCGTCCGCTTTGAGCTTTTCAATGACCTCGTTTGCGGCTGCCGCAAGCTTGGTTTTTTCCTTGTTGAAGACCAGCCCGTACTGATGCCTGCTCAGCGGCTTCCCCAGGATTTTGTACTTGTCTTTGTTTTCCTTGATAAGTGAATCAGCCTGCATGGCGTCCAGGACGGCGGCATCGGCGCGGCGATTCTCAAAAGCCGCATTCACTTCTTCCAACGTCAGGAACGGAAGGACGGCTTCCGGTTTGACCGTTTCGCGGAGGAGCTCGATATCGCTGGCTCCTTCCTGCACGGCGACCCTGGCGGTCTTCAGCGCGGATTCATTCTTGATGGCGGATCCATTCGGCACGACGATAACCTGGGAGGACGTGTCGTAGGGAGAAGAAATGAGAACGCCTTCGGAATGTTCCGGCGTGATCGTGATGCCGGCGGCGCCGATGTCGGCCTCTTCCCGTGATATGAGCGTGAAAATATACTGGAACGGGACGAACTTGATCTGGACCGGACGTCCGAGTTCTTTCCCGATTTCGTTGACGAGGTCGATGTCGATGCCCGCGACCGGCGCATTGTTGTCGCCGGTATAATTGCAGTATGGCGAGGTGGACGCGGCGCAGGCGACGATCAGCGGTTTGTCCTTGTCGTTGGAGCAGGACGTCAGGATCGTAATGCCAAGGAAAAGAATTGCAAAAAGACAGAAGAGTTTTTTCATAATATATGTTTCCTTGAATAGGTGGGGAATACTGGGATTACACTGGAATCGGGAGCTCCGTGATCCTGCATTCGGGACGGTAGGGCATTTCGTCGTGGACAGAACTCCCTTCGGCGATCTGATTCACGGGCAGATGAAGGTAACGGAGGATTCCTTCCGCCAGCACCTCGCCGTCGATGGTCAGGATTTTTGCTTCCACGGCAAACAGCCTGGAACGGTCCTCGATCAGTTTTCCCGTGGCCAGAAGATCGGCGTCGTAGGGGACGGGCTTCCGGTAACGGGTTTCCAGGGAGATGGTGACGCCGAATTCCGTGTCGTCGTTTTTAGCCGCCCACAGACCCCGGAGCCCCATTTCGTCCAGCATGGCGGTGATCATGCCGCCGTGGACCCGTCCGGGATAGCTCTGATGCCAGGCGTAATAACGGAACGGCGACGCTACGCTTCCGTCGGTCATGTTATAGAATGGAGCGCGGACGCCGAACTGATTGTCCAATCCGCAGATTACGCACATCCGGCTGTTGCGCTGCTGCCCGATCACTTTCATGTCTGTTCTCCAAGATTAACGGCTGCTCCTCAAAAACGCGCCTGCGACCCGGTTTGGTGAAACACATGGCGAGAGAAATAACCGTAATAATATATCGTTCCTTCCTTTTTTTTCAACTGGATTCTTTTGATTGAATGTATATAAAAAACTCAACCCCTCGCGATTCGCAAGGGGTTGAGGAGATGAGAGAACTTATTCTGCTGTTCCCCGGCACGGCCTGTTCGAGGCCGTGTCAGGGAGAAGACGCTTATTCGAACATCTTCGGGAGGCCGTTGTAAAGAATGTTCATGATGGTGGTGTTGTCATGTCCGCTCTTTTCGGAGAAGGCCTGGTAGAGATTGCCGTCCTTGAAGTTGTCGCAATACTTGAAGATTTCGGTATGCTTCTTCATGGCGTCGATCTGGGGAGTCAGGTTCCCGTAGGCCATGTCGGAGGGGCTGCCGCAGCCGGCGTAGACGCGGAAGTCCGTGGGCTTGTAGCCGCTCTGGGTGAAGGTTTCCGCGAGATACTTCGCTGAGCCTTCGCCGTTGCCCATGCCCGCGATCCAGCTGTCGCCGCTGATCGGGATGTAGCAGCCGATCTGGTCGATGCAGTGATCGAAGACGCCCCATGTGCAGACGCCGCCCATGGAGAATCCGCTGAACGCGCGGTGCCACTTGGAGGCGTGGATGCCTTCCTTGGTGACGTCCTTGGCATAGGTGTGATACTGCTTTTCGACGGCCGGGATCAGGTCCTTGACGAGCTCGAGATGGAAGTTCATGCTGGTGCTGTTCATGTCGCTGGCGTACGGCACGTTGTAGGTGGGCGTGACGACGATGAGGGGCTTGATGTCGCCCTTGGCGATCATGTTGTCGAGCACGTTCTTCATCTGGCTGTTCCGGCCTTCGCCGCCGAAATACTGGTTTTCGTTGCCGCCGCCGCCGTGCATCAGGTACAGGATGTTGTACTGGGTCTTGGTGTCCTTCTCGTCATAACCGGCGGGCAGATAGATGAGGGCTGTCTTCTCGACGTCGGCGCTGCCTTCCTTCGAATTGTCGCGCGTCTTGTACTTGAACGACACGACCTTGCCGGCTTTTTCGCAGACGTTGTTGTATTCCTGCGGCATTTCCTTGAACTTGTTGTCGGGGAACTCAGTCCGGGTGGAGGCGATGGATTCCATCTTTTCTCTCTTTTCGGGCTTCGCTTCGCGTGCCTGACCGCCCATTCCGCCCATTCCGCCCATGCGTGGCATACCGCCGCCCATGCCGCCCATACGGGGCATGCCGCCCTGGCCGCCGCCCATTCCGGGGAAACCGCCCTGGCCGCCCATCGGGGGCATACCGCCCTGGCCGCCGCCCATTCCGGGGAAACCGCCCTGGCCGCCCATCGGGGGCATTCCGCCCTGGGCGCCGCCCATTCCGGGGAAGCCACCCTGGCCGCCCATCGGGGGCATACCGCCCTGGCCGCCGCCGAATCCGGGGAAGCCGCCCTGGCCGCCCATCGGGGGCATACCGCCCTGACCGCCGCCGAATCCGGGGAAGCCACCCATGCCACCGGCAGGAGCACCGCCGGCAGGAGCACCGCCGGCAGGAGCACCGCCGGGTGCAGCTCCAGCGCCGGGAGCACCGCCGCCGAATCCGCCGAATCCG
>JAEEQN010000040.1 GCA_016285345.1 Victivallales bacterium
GTTGTCCGACGAAGACCCGACGTTCACGATCAACAGCAACGCCGAGACCGGACAGACCATCATCTCCGGCATGGGCGAACTTCACCTCGAAATCATCATGGACCGCCTGATCCGCGAGTTCAAGGTCGAAGCCAACTCCGGCCAGCCGGAAGTCGCCTACCGCGAAGCCATCCTCAATCCTGCCACCGCCGATTCGAAGTTCGTCCGCCAGACCGGCGGTCACGGCCAGTACGGTCACTGCGTGCTGAACGTCACCCCGATGGAACGCGGCCACGGCATTACGATCGAGAACAAGGTCGTCGGCGGCGCCATCCCGAAGGAATTCATCAAGCCGATCGAACAGGGCATCCGCGAAGCCGCGTCCACCGGCGTGCTTGCGGGCTACCCGCTCACCGATTTCCACGTCGACATCGTCGACGGTTCCTACCACCCGGTCGACTCCTCCGAAATGGCGTTCAAGATCGCGGCCTCGATGGGCCTGAAGGACGCGGCCCGCAAGGGCGGCATCTGCCTGCTCGAACCGATCATGAAAGTCGAGGTCACCACGCCGGAAGAAAACATGGGCGACATCATCGGCGACATCAGTTCCCGCCGCGGCGCGGTCATCCAGGTCGAGACCCGCGAGAACACCGTCCAGATCATCGCCAATACTCCGCTTTCCGAGCTCTTCGGGTACGCGACGGCCATCCGCTCGCTGACGCGCGGCCGCGCTTCCTACACGATGGAGCCCAACCATTTCGAACGCGTACCAACTTTTATTCAAGATAAAATTGTGGAGAAATCTCAAAAATGAGTACCAAATCTGCTCCCCGTCAGGTCCAGAAGTTCCGCATTAAGCTTCAGGCCTACGAACACCGCATCCTCGACCAGTCGGTCGCGGAAATCCTCAACACCGCCCGCCGCACCGGATCCCGCGTTGCCGGTCCGATCCCGCTGCCGACCCGGGTGGAACGCTTCACCGTCAACCGCTCCCCGCACGTGGACAAGAAGTCCATGGAGCAGTTCGAGATCCGCACGCACAAGCGGTTGATGGACATCATCGATCCTACCGCCAAGACGGTCGACGAGCTGAAGAAGCTCAGCCTGCCCGCTGGCGTGGATATTTCCATCAAGATCGGCGGCTGATCCGCAGCCGCTGAACAGGCCGTGTCCGAACGGTTCGGGCATCGGCCGGCAATCCGGCACCAAGGTCCTTTTCCGATTGAGGACATGTGCCTGAAAGGAGAACAACATGAAAGGTTTGATCGGAAAAAAAGTCGGGATGACTCAGCTGTACGACGACAAGGGTGTGCTGACCCCTGTGACGGTCGTTCAGGCTGGCCCGTGCGTCGTTGTCGACGTGAAAAATGTGGAACGCGACGGCTATTCCGCCGTGCTTTTCGGATTTGGTTCCCGGAAAGCGAAAAATGCAGGCAAGGCAGTTGCCGGCCAGGCCGCAAAGGCTGGAGCGAAGACGGCTCCGGCGATCATGAAGGAGTTCCGCATTACCGACGATTCGAAGTTCGAGATCGGAGCCGAGATCGGCGCCGGCATCTTCGAGGAAGGTGAATATCTCGACGTCACAGGCGTTACCAAGGGACGCGGCTATCAGGGCGTCATGGTTCGCTTTCATTTCAAAGGCGGTCGTGATGGTCACGGCGGCGGCTGGCACAGAAAACCCGGTTCGATCGGGTGCCGTGAATCTCCCGGCAACATCATCAAGGGCAAGAAGATGCCCGGTCAGCACGGCAGCGTGAAGCGCACCGTTCAGAATCTGCGCATCGTGAAAGTCGATGCCGCGGAAAATCTGATCTTTGTAAGTGGGGCGATCCCCGGACCCAACGGCGGCACCGTACTCGTCAGAAAAGCGATCAAGAAATAATCCCAAACTTACAAGGTAACACGATATGAATCTCGACATTATCAATATGAAGGGCGAAAAGGTCGGAGTCTACGAACTCCCCGATGCAGCCCTCGAGACCGAGAAGGGTTCTCAGGCGGTCAAGGACACCGTCGTTTCCTTCCTCAACGCGTGCCGTGCCGGCACCGCATCCACCAAGACCCGCGGCCAGGTTTCCGGCGGCGGCCGCAAGCCCTTCAAGCAGAAAGGCCTCGGCCGTGCCCGCAGCGGTTCCTCCCGTAACGCTTCCTGGCGTCACGGCGGTGTGGCGTTCGGCCCCACTCCCCGCAGCTTCGCGACCAAGACCAACTCCAAGGTCCGCAGACTCGCCCTCCAGCGTTCGTTCTCCGAGAGCGTGAAGAACGCCGGCGTCATCGTCGTCGACGACCTCAAGTTCGAGACCCCGAAGACGAAGGAAGCCGTCGCGGCGTTCAACGCCATGAAGGCCAACGGCAAGATCCTCTGCGTCGTCGCCGAATACGAGGAAAACTCCATTCTCGCCACCAGCAACCTCCCCGCCGTCTGCCTCATGAAGGCCAACGCGGTCAACACCTATCAGGTTCTCTGGGCCGACATGCTCGTTTGCAGCAAGGACGCCATGGACGTGATCGTCAAGCGCATTGAGAAGGTGACAAAATGAAATCCTCCTACGACATCATCAAGCACATCATGATGACCGAGAAGTGCACGCTCCTCAAGGGCGCGAACCAGTACTCCTTCAAGGTCTGCTCCTGCGCCACGAAGACCGAGATCGCCGCCGCCGTCGAAGACATCTACGGCGTGAAGGTCAAGTCCGTGAACATCATGAACTACACCGGCAAGCTCAAACGCGTCGGAAAGTCCCCCGTCCGCGGTCGCCGTTCCAACTGGAAAAAAGCCATCGTCACCCTCGCCGAGGGCACGATCGAGCTCGCATAAGGAGACACGCAAATGCCGATCAAAACCTACAAGCCCACGACGAACAACCGCCGCTACATCGGCGTCGTCGATTACTCCGCCGAGCTCACCAAGAAGGCTCCCGAGAAGGCTCTCACCAAGGGCATCCGCTCCACCGGCGCCCGCAATAACGTCGGCCGCATGACCGTCCGCTTCCGCGGCGGCGGCAACAAGCGCGCCTACCGCCAGATCGACTTCGCCCGCACGAAGACCGGTCCCGCGACCGTCAAGGCGATCGAGTACGATCCGAACCGCTCCGCGTTCATCGCCCTCATCTGCTACGAAGACGGCACGAAGTCCTACATCCTCGCGCCCGTCGGCCTCAAGGTCGGCCAGGTGATCGCTTCCGGCGCAGGCGCCGAGATCAAGCCCGGCAACGCCCTTCAGCTGAAGAACATCCCCCTGGGACTCCAGATCCACAACATCGAAATGACCCCCGGCCGCGGCGGCAAGATCGTCCGTTCCGCCGGCCAGTACGCCGTCCTCCGCTCCCGCGAAGGCGACTACTGCCAGGTCAAGCTTCCCAGCGGTGAAGTCCGCATGTTCCACATCAACTGCCTCGCCACCATCGGCCAGGTGGGCAACCTCGATCACATGAACGTCTCCCTCGGCAAGGCCGGCAAAGCCCGCTACAAAGGCTTCCGCCCCCACGTCCGCGGCGTCGTCCAGAACCCGATCGACCACCCCATGGGCGGCGGCGAAGGCCGTTCCTCCGGCGGCGGTCACCCCGTGTCCCCCTGGGGTCAGCTTGCCAAGGGCAAACGCACCCGTCACCCGAAGAAGCCGAGCAACAAGTTCATCGTCGAACGCAGGAGAAAGTAACCTATGGGCAGATCAATCAAAAAAGGTCCGTTTGTGGACTATCATCTGGTCGAAAAAGTCGAACGCATGGAAAAGGCCGGCGGCAACAAGAAGCCGATCAAGACCTGGTCCCGCCGTTCCATGGTACTCCCCGAGTTCGTCGGGTATACCTTCAACGTGCACAACGGCAAGATCTTCGTTCCCGTGTTCGTCACGGAGAACATGGTCGGACACCGTTTCGGCGAATTCGCCCCGACCCGTACCTTCCACGGCCACGGCGTCATCTCCGGCAAGACTGTCTAATCCGCGGTTTTCCGGGTACCGTTTACGGTATTCTCTTCCGGGATCCCCCTCAAAAGGGACCCCGGTTTTTTTGTGTCGCCTCAATTCATTTCGTTTCGGCGGCTTTTTGCGTCCGGGCGAAGTCCAACTGGCAAGATCCTCGGTGGTTACGTTTTCAGGTAGCCACACTCGAATCTTCCTGCATTGGCCTTTTTGTCCGTACGCTGAAAATCCATCCGAACTTAATTCATTGAGGCTCCCTTTTTTTGTTGGCGAAGTTCGGGGCATTCATTTCGGCGGCTTTTCGCGTCCGGGCAAAGTCGGGGCACGGGTGGAAACTGGTTGTAATACGGGATGGCCGGAAACGCGCTTCCGGCGCGATTTGAGCGTCGAAACGGACAGAGATGAGTATTGATGTGTCCGGAGTGTTAAGGCGGTCAGAAACGGCTCGGAAAAAGCCGGATATTGCCGCAGTGGAGACCTCGCCTCTTCGTGCGCAAGCGAAGCTGAGCGCACTGCATCAGTCCAGGACTTGTCCTGGCTACGGTGTAGGAAATACGAATTCTTTCCGCGGGATGCGCGGCGTGAGCCCGATTTCGTGCAGGATTTTCGCGCATGTCAGCGCGTCCTCCAGCGCGTTGTGATGGCGGAACCGGATGTCGAAATACGCCGCGACGTTGTTCAGCGAATGCGAGGCGAGTTCGGGCAGGGCGCGACGGCTGGCGGTCAGGCTGCACACGTACGGAAACCGCACCGGCGGAAGGCCGTAAAGCTCCAGCACGGCGCGAAGATGGCTCAGGTCGAACGGCGCGTTGTGGATGACGACATAGTCCGCTGACAGCAGCATGTCGCGCAGTTCGGGCCAGATCGAGGGGAATTCGTCCGCGTCCTCCAGGTCGCACGCGCCGATCCCGTGCACGCGGTAGCAGAACGACGCGATCCAGTTCATGCTCGGATGCGGCCGCACGAGCCATTCGCGCGTTTCGGCCTCCTCGCCGTCCTGAACGATGCCGCATCCGGCCGCGCAGATGCTTCCCGCGCAGCCGTTCGCCGTCTCGAAATCAAGTCCCGCCAGCCTCATTTCCGCCTGAATGCGTCCTCTGTTCTTCTTCGGTTTGTTCGCACAAATATCAGGTTAATATAGTTCGTGTTTTCTGTTTGTCAAACGGCTTTTTCCTAACAGGAGGTCCTGCCTCCGATCCTCCGCGAGTGCGCCGCACAGCTCCAGGATCGACTGGAATACGGCCCACTGTTCCGGCAGGACGCTGCCGCCGTTCACATGCTTCACGGGCTTTCCGCCGTTGAACAGTTCAATTCCCCATTCGGCTCCGTTCGTTTCCGGCGCGGGATCATTGTCCCGCCACGCCTCGAACTCGCAGGCGTCGAGCTTCAGCCGCAACACGTCCAGCACGGGGCGCGTGAGGCGGCGCCAGTTGACTTCCCCGCGGAGGCCGGACCTCACCATGAGCTCGCCGATCCCGCCGAAATCGACGGTCAGCACGCTCCCGGGATTCGGTCCCGCGGATTCATGATACACCAGTTTGTCGAAGGTCATGCCCATATTCCTTTCCGTTCATTTTCCTGTTTCTGTCCCGCTCAGGCGCAGGCGAGCTTGAGGATAACGGCGAGGGAGACGGCCCAGACGGCGACGAATCCGAGGTTTTCGGCTGTGAGGTCGAACAGGATGTGCAGGGCGGCGGCGGTTTTTTCTTTCATGGCGGATGCTCCTTGTGAAAAGTTTGTCGGTTTTGTTTGAAAACAGCTTTGATGCTCTTTCGTGTTTGCGAGAATACTATAGCATCCAATACTGCCATAGAGTGTCAGTTTAAATCGCCGGAATCCAAAAAAAGACAAAAAAAACCGCCTCAAAGGGCGGATCGTGCATAAATAATCCCGCAAGTTGTCAGAAGATGACACTTACGGGTTTCGTTGTCAAACGGAAAAGAAATCAGAAGCGGAACAGCGCGTCCTCGGGGGAGGCGGTGCCTCCACTTGGGTTGTGCGCGGCTTGCGCTCGCGCACGGGGAAGGTGAAGGTCAGAAGCGGAACAGCGCGTCCTCGGGGAACGGCTTGTACTGCTTTTTTACAAAAAAGCAATCCGATTCGCTTTGGAAATGTTGTTTCCGGATGGCGAACCTGTCATCCGGGAAAACGTTTCCTTTACTGGATGAATGGGGTATGAATAAAGAGATAGAGAAAATAGGCATAGGCCGGCAGGCAAACGATATCCACGGCCATTGCGGACGGAAGCCAGATCACTTTCCAACACCAGCCGACCGGTCCGATTTTCGGTGCGAGCAGAATGCCCCGCCCGGACGGATATGCCTGTTCCTGATTGACGTCGACCCCGTAGGACTCATTCACGGGAACATGCTTCTCTCCGGAATCATAGGTGTTCCAGTAGATTTCAAAAGCGGTCAGGAACGGCCAGCAGTCATGTTCCGTTTTCGTTTCCCAATACTCGATAATCTCGCTGCAGTCCTGCGAATACTCGTAATGGTGATCCGTATGATACGATCGCGTTTCCCCAAGATGATCCCATGTCGCGGCGGTAAAACACCCGACACCGAAGCATCCGGTCACGAGGCACGCGATCAGCAACAGTATTGTTTTGAAACATGTTTGTTTCCGGTACATCAGAAGCGGAAGAGGGCGTCTTCGGGGAACGGCTTGTCGAAGGAGGCGCAGAGTTCACGGAGGTTCTTTTCCGTGGAGGCGGTAAAGACGGGGATCATCTGAATGCCGGGGTAGTCCGTCTGGAACCGGATGCAGATCTGAGCGGGTGTGAGGCCGGTTTCCTGCGCGAGGCCCCAGATTTTTTTCGCGAGCAGACGCGCCGCACCGGAATCGTACATGGTCCCGGCGAAACGTTCGTTGTCCGGATCGGAGAGGAAGCCATCCGCGAGCGAGGACGAGCCCATGACGGTCATTCCGGTCGCGCGGTGGTAGTCCGCGTAATTGCGGTTCCACATGGACATCGTGTCGTCGGGCATGGGGTTGGTGAGACCGACCGCGGGATGCGTGGTGAGCTGGTTCACGCGGAAGCCCTCGAAGCCGTGTTCCCGCGCGGCTTTGTCGGCGGCCATGAGACGCTGGACGCGCCAGTTGGAGGAGCCGTAGTAACGGATCTTGCCCTCGGCTTTCGCCTTTTCGCAGACTTCCAGCAGGGTGGCGACGGGCATGCGCATATCGTCGCGGTGGAAGAGATACAGGTCGATCCGGTCGGTGCGGAGCGCCTTGAGCGAGGTTTCCAGGTCGGCCATGAAGTCGGCGGGCGTCACGCGGTCGGCCTTCGTTTCCAGGTCGTAGTGGCAGCCCTTCGTGCAGACAATGAACTTGTCGCGGTTGCCGCGCGATTTGAAATAGTCGCCGAGAACGCGTTCGCTGCGGTGGAGTTCGCCGGGCACCCAGTTCGAGTAGACGGAAGCGGTGTCGACGAAATTGCCGCCGAGCGAGGCGAACAGGTCGAGCAGGCGCATGGCCTCGGTTTCATCCGGCCTGAGCCCGAGTTTGACTTGTCCGTAGCAGATTTGCGAGACTTCAAGGTCTGTGTTGTGTATCCGTATGCGGTTCATTTTGCTGTCTCACTCCTGAATGAATGCAGGGAAAACGGAGCCTCCGTTGCGTGGAGGCTCGCTTCCCCCGTGTCCGAGCGCAGCCGGACACTGCCGCAGTGGAGGCTTCGCCTCCTTAGTAGTTGTCGGCCTCGATCTGGAAATACGCGCGAGGATGGTTGCAGACGGGGCAGACTTCCGGCGGGGTGGTGCCGATGTAGACGTGGCCGCAGTTGCGGCATTCCCAGCGGTTTTCGCCGGTGCGGACCCAGACTTCTCCGGTTTCGATGTTGGAGAGGAGCTTGCGGTAGCGTTCCTCGTGGCGCTTCTCGATGGCGGCGACGCCCTCGAACTGGGCGGCGATGTCGTTGAAGCCTTCCGCGCGTGCTTCTTCGGCGAAGCGCTTGTACATGTCGGTCCATTCCTCGCGTTCGCCTTCGGCGGCGGCCTTCAGGTTTTCGACGGTGGAGTTGATTCCGCCGAGGTGCTTGAACCAGAGCTTGGCGTGTTCCTTTTCATTGTCGGCGGTTTCGAGGAAGAACGCGGCGATCTGCTCGTAGCCTTCCTTCTTGGCCTTGCTGGCGAAGTAGGTGTATTTGTTGCGTGCCTGGGATTCGCCTGCGAACGCGAATGCGAGGTTCTTTTCGGTCTTGCTGCCTTTCAGTTCCATGATGAAAAACCTTTCATGGGTTGAGGGTATGGATTGGAGAAAGTAAGGGTTGGGTGTCAGTTCAGGTTCGGTTCTGCGTCATCTTCTGCCGCGCTGGGGCGGGGGATCGGGGATGAACGGCTTGACCTTGTCGACGAGCTGGCGGGAGTTCAGCCCGAGTTCGCTGCAGAGGTCGAGCACGCGGATGAGCTTGCGGTACTTCACGTTCGGGTCGCACTTGATGATGATCGTGGAGTTCGCGTCGGCGGCGGCGACGGCGGCGAGGCGTTCGCGGAGGCGGGAGACCTCCATCGGGGCGGAGCCGTTGAACGAATAGTACAGGCGTTCGTCCTTCAGGACTTCGTTCGGGTCGTCGCGGTCGCTGAGCGCGGCGAGGCGCGCGTCGATCTCGTCGATATTGTCGCGCGAATACTTGTCGACGTCGATGGTGATGGGGATGAGCGGGTCGGCGGCGACGGTGGACATGTCGGGCGCGGGCAGCTCCACGTTGATCATGACTTCCTCGGTGACGGGTTTCTGGGTCACGAGGAAGAAGATGAGCAGCAGGAAGACGACGTCGATCATGCTGGAGAGCGGGAAACTGGCGTCCGGCGGCGGATTGAGCTTGTTGGTTTCTTTTCTTGCCATGATGCGCCTCCGTTATTCCTGCACGCCCGCGAGGCTGACTTTGTACAGCCCGGTCTTCTTGATCGCGTCCAGCACCTTCGCGCCGTAGTAGTACTGCACCTGGCGGTCGCCGCGGATCACGATGGGGATCGACAGCGGATCGGGCGCGGTGCGCTTCACGTCCTCCAGCAGCGCGGTGAGCTCCGGGCCGGTCATGGCGCGGCCGCCGATGGTCATGGAGCCGTCCATGCGGAGGTTGATCGTGATGGTGCGCGGATCCTGCTTGACGACGGGGCGTCCGTTGGGGGCGTCCGCGAGGAGGACGCTTTCATCCTGCATATCCTTGTCAAGCGTGGCGGTCACGATGAAGAAGATGATGAGGAGGAAGACGATGTCGATCATGCTGGAGATCGGCACCGAAGCTGCTTCCTCGGTCATGAGTCTTGTTTTCTTGGCCATTGGTGATGCTCCTTTGAGCGGGATTCACGGGTGCGGTCACTGTTCCTTGACTTCGGAGTTCTTCAGCGTGTTGATGAGTTCGTAGGTCATGGCCTCCATCATGAGGATGATCTTGGAGGCGTTGTTCTTGATGAACGTGAATCCGAGGATGGCCGGGACGGCGATGAAGAGGCCGACGGCGGTGGTGTAGAGGGCGGAGGAGATGGACTGCGCGAGCGCGGCGGTCTGGGCGGCGCCCTTTACGGTGCCGAGGCTGCCGAACGCGGACACCATGCCGGTGACGGTACCCATGAGGCCGAACATCGGGGCGAGCTGGCCGCAGAGGTTGAGGTAATTCACGCGCTGCATGAGCTTTTCAGTTTCGATGCTGGCCTGCGAGGAAACGGAGTCGAGTACGACGTCGTAGCCCTCGGTGATGCTGTTGAAGCCGGACATCAGGATGTTGGAGAGCGGGCCGGGGGTGGCTTCGCAGGCTTCCATCGCGGCGCCCAGGTCGCCCTCGGCGAGCGAGTTCTTCACGGTCTCAATGAGGTCGGCGGGCATGATCTTCACCGCGCGGATGCACACGCAGGAGTCGATGATGAGCGCGAGGGTGGCGAGCGAGGTCAGGAAGATCATGAGCCAGACGATCAGGTCCATGGGCGTGCCGCCGAAGACGACATGCAGGAAACTGGTGCCTTGGGCCGCCGGTTCTTCCGCCGCCGCTTCCGCGGCTTCCTGCGCCCAGGCGGGCATGGAGAGCAGAAGACCCATGGCGGCCACGGTTGCCGCCGTCAGGAACGCTGAGGTGCGATTGAGTTTCATACGAATGATTCCTTATGTTGAAAGTTTTGTTTTGATGACTATGAATTCAGGGGGAGGAGGATTAGAGCTGCTTCGCGTAGTCGCTCTTCGGATAATCTTTCTTAAGCTTGTCGGCGAAGATTTGCGCGCGGGCGTCGTTCAGCACGGTCAGCGTCTGGTAGGCGCGGAACGTCGCTTCGGCGGCGCGGCTGTTTTTCGGGAAAAGCAGACTGATCTGGGCATAGGCGTTGAACGCGTCGCGTCGGTCGTCCTGGGAGTTCGTTTCGGAGGCGCGGGCGGAGAGGATGTCGCCGCGTGCGAAGAGGGCGCTCACGGCCGCGGCGTCGCCGGCGTACATGAGCTTCTTTGAGAGTTCGAGCCCCTTGTCCCACGCCTTGATGTTGGCGTAGAATTTGATGAGGAGTTCGTACGCCGCGCTCAGGTCCGCCTCGTTGCGCGGACTGACGTTCGGGTAGTCCTTCAGCGTTTCAAGCACCTTGAGCGCTTCGGACTGCTTCCCGGAAGCGTCGAGCGCCTCGGCCTGACGGAGTTTGCAGTAAGGTTCCCAGCCGAGCGGACCGAACGGCTTGACGAGCCCGGCGAACGTGGTGGCGGCTTCGTCGTATTTCTTGTTCGTAATGAGCTTGTCGGCGGCCGTGATCTCCTCCGGTTTCGGAATCCACGCCCAGCGGACGCGGTTTCTGCGGACGGAGAGTTTCGGGGAGCCGTCCTTCAGGGATTCGGCGTAACGGAAATCGCCGCTCTGCGTGAGCTCGACGGACGCGGCGCGGATTTCCTCGCCGTCGGTCGTCATGATAACGGGTTTGGCTGCGGCGGTGGACTGCGCGGAGAGCTGGACTGCCGCCAGCAGGAGTCCTCCGGTGAGGAGCGTCATCAGTTTTTTCATCTGGTTACCTCGTTGTATGGATTATGTTTTGATTATTGAGCCTGGGATGTCGGGAGGGAGCCGATTTCGGCGGAGTACTTCCCGTCGGGGAAATGCTTGCGGTATTTTCTGACCATGCGGTCGCGTTCCTCGGTGTTGCCGAGCAGGGCCGCCGTGTAGGCGGTGCGGTAAATCGCCTGTTCGATCCACTGCATCGCGGCGGGATCGGTTTCCTCCGTGGTTGCGGTCGCTTCTGCCGTTTCGCCTGCCGCGGATTCCGTTTCCGGCACTGTTTCGGCGGAATCGTCGTCTTCGTCCTCGGGGAACGCGGTGGCGGCGATGATGCTGAAGCAGGCGTAAGCCTTGTTGATCGCGCCGGATTTCAGGAAGGATTCGCCGGTCATGACCTGCGCCTTGTTGTACAGCTCGAAGTTCTCGGTCTGGTTGGCACGCACGGATATCTTCGCGAGTTCGGCGCGCGCATCCTCGGCGCGTCCCTGAAGTTCGCGGGCTTCCGCCATCGCGAAATGCATCTCGTAGAAATACGGCGAATCCTTCTCCAGCATTTCGATCTTTTCGAGTTCCGCGACGGCCTTGTCGAACAGTCCGGCCTTCGCGGCGGCGCGTCCGGCGTCAAGGTGCAGGCGCTGTTCCAGGCGGGAAACGGCGGTCCTGGCGGCGGCCTTGTCGGATTTGAGTTCGGCGGCGCGCTGTTCGGAGAACCAGTCGTCAAGGTTCGGATCCTGCATCGCCATGATGAGGCGTTCGCAAACTTTCAGCGCGATTTCGGCTGCTTTTTTTGCCTGGGATTCGTCGGGGCACTGGGAAAGCGTGGAGGCGATCCAGCGCAGGTTCGTGACGGAGAGGTTCTTGGCCTGTTCCCCGGCGAAGAGCCTGTCGAAGATGTCGAGCGCCTTGGCATAGTTTCCGGCGGTGTAGAGCGTGCGCGCGAGCACGTACTGGGCGTTTTTCGCCTCGGCGGAATCCGGATACCGGTTCACGAGCGTGGTCAGGATCTTCTGCGCCTCGCTGTCGCGGCCCATGTCCATGTGGATGATGCCGATGCGCATGAGGTAGGCCGAGGCCAGCGGATCGTCCGGGTGCTTGCGGACGAACGATTCGAACTCGGAAATGGCCTTGTCCCATTTTCCCGCGCCGTTGTACAGCCACGGCAGCAGGGCGTCCGCGCGGCTGATGACCTTCTGTACTTCGGGCGTCTTCGCGACGGACGCGTATTTGCCGCCGTCTTCGAGGTCGCGGCGAAGCGCGAAGATGTCTTCCGCCGCCTCGTCGTAGATCGACGCGGCCTGAGCCTTGAGTTTGTCGGCCTTTTCAATCAGCGCGGGGTCGCCCGCGGCCTCGTCGCGGATGGACGCGGCCTGTTCGGCGATACGGTCGGCCTCGCGGGAGAGCATGTCGGGGATGATCTCCTGCACCACGGCGGCGACGGCCAGCGAGCTGGGGCCGAACGCGATGAACTTGCGGAGTGCGTTTGCCGCACCCTCGTAATCGTCCTGCATGGCGAGGCAGTCGGCGTATTTCATGTATGCCTCGTCGGTCAGCTCGGGATTATTGCCGAAATTCTCCATGATGACCTTGTAGGACGCCGCGGCGTTGTTCACCTCCGTCTGCCACTGTTTCTTCAGCGCGACGCGTTCGGCGGGATCGTTGGAGGCGTTCAGACGCTTTCCGATGGCGCTCGCTGCGTTCAGGTGTTCGCGTGCCACGCGGAGCGAGACGACGCCCGCGTAGGGGTTCAGCATGTCGATCTCAAGCAGTAGCCTGTAGAGCGTGAGCGCATCGCCCTTGAGCTGAGCGGCCTTCGCCGGATCGGACGCGGCCGCCTCGGCGGCCTGTTTCCACAGGATATGTCCGGCGTTCAGGAGCGAGGTCGTGACGAAATCATCTTTCGGGAGCAGGGCCGCGTAGCTGCCCAGCACGACGGCGTTCGTGGATTCGCCCATGTAGGCGTAGGAGAGGACCAGCCGGTTCACGAGTTCGGAGAGGCCGGGCGTGTAGCGGGCGGCCATGCGCTGGAGGATGGGCAGGAGTTCCTCGACGACCAGATTGTACTGCTTGCTGGCGTAGTTCTGTTCGGCCCAGGCGGAAACGAGCGCGGACTGGTCGCTGGTCATCTCAGGCGCTTTGACTTTGGCGAACTCGGACTGGTACGTGGAGCGTTTTTCCGTGTCGATCGCCATGGCGTTTTCCGTGGCCTGCTTGAAATCCTTGTATGCGGCGGGGGCGTCCTTGAATTGCGGATAGTACTTCACGAGCTTGCCGAGGTACTTGAACGCGCGCCGGTAGTAGGTGACAGCCTGTTTTTTGAGGTCGTTGTTCTTCTTTTCGTTGTAGGCGGCCTCGGCCTGTTCGGCCAGCGCGAGGTAGGAACGCCCGGTCCAGAATTTCGCGTCCGCGGCGGGCGATTCGCTCTTCTTGCCGTCTTTTTCCAGCGCCTCGTCCGAAGCCTCGAAGAGATCGGGATAACGCCGGACTTCCTCGCCGGCTTCCTCATATTCGCCGAGCAGATAGAAGCAGTGAATGATCTGGGCGGTGGCGTATGCTGTGAGCATGTCCTGTCCGCCCCACTGGATCTCGTGGAAATCGACGGCGGAGGCGAGGACGGCGGTCTGCCAGTCGTTGGGATCGACTCTGCGGAGACGGCTCTTGTCGCCGGAACTCCATTTGTCGCGGTTCTTCACTTCGCCGGAGGTCTTCCTGCGCGCGAGTTCCAGTTCGTCGATCTTCATGACGCGGTCGAGGTCCATGCCGAGGATGTTGCCGAGATCCTTGTACGCTTTGACGCGGTCCTGCTGTTTGCCTACGTTGCCGGGATTGTTCACGACCTCCTTCGTGAGGTCGGTGATGCGTTTCTGGAGGACGGTCAGTTCGGTCTGTTTGCTCTTGTCCTTCATCAGGTCGGCGAGTCTGTGCTGAAACGCCGCCTTTTCGCGCTGTTCGGCGCGGCGGTTGTTCTCCGCTGTGGCGAGCTGCATGACGGCCTTCGTGTACATGGTGGCGCGTTTGTCCGAGGTGGTGCCGCGAGTCCAGTCCATGAGGGAGGCCGCGTCGTTTTCGCGTCCCTCCTGATAGTAGATGTTCAGCAGCGCGGTGAGGGGACGTTCGAAATCGGACGGGTCGATCTTTTCGCGCTTCAGGTGGTTGTAAAGCTCCTCCAGCAGCTTCATCGCCTTCTGGTTGTCCTTCTTCATGAAGTGGTACACGCCGAGCGTGCCGAGGGACTGGTAGTAGGCGGGATCATTTTTCGGGATGCCGTCGATGATTTTCTGCGCTTCCTCGTTTTTCCCGGATGCGAGGTAGGTCTCCGCGAGCTGGACGCGGTAGAAATTCGCCATGTCCTTGCTCTTGTTTTCCGCCAGGCGCTCCGTGAGGAACCGCGTCGAGAAGTCGTACAGCCCCAGGGCGTTCAGCTCGCGCGAATATGCCATGTCGCGCTTGACCGCGCCCGATTGTGCGAACGTGGCCGCGCCCGGCAGCGTCAGTATCGCCAGTATCGCCAAATAACTGATTTTGTTCAGCATAAAAACTCCGGCCGTGTCGGTTTTTCTATATAAAATATGGACGTCAGAAAAAAATACCCCATATTATATCACTGTTTTTGTCAAATGTCAAGCGTATTTTGTCAGGCTTTTTGCCCAAATTGACAGACTTTCGTCCCGTGCGCCCGCCACGATCACCACATCGCCGCGTTTTACGGCCTGTTTCAGGTGGCGTTCGCATTCCTGACGGTCCTCGAAATCCAGAATGGAACCCGCCTTTTCGCCCGCCGCTTCCCGGCAGGTCGCGGCGACCTCGGCGCTCGTCGGGCTGAACGAGGCCGTGCCGCCCGCGTAGTAGACAGGCAGGAAGATGAATTCGTCCGCAGGGCGCAGGATCGAGGGCAGAGCTTTCGCGAGAGCTTCGCGCATGAACCTCAGCGGGGCGAACCCGTGCGGCTGGAAGACCGTGACCACGCGTCCGTCCGGAGCGAGCTCCTGCGCCGCGCCGATGCACGACGCCAGCTTCTCCACGTTGTGCGCATAGTCGTCGATGACCTGCGCGCCGTTCGCCATGATGCCCATGCGGTCAAAACGCCGCGCCACGCCCGCGAACTCGGACACCGCCTTCAGCGCGTCCATGGAATCGTATCCGCGCGAGGTCAGCACGGTATGCACCGCCAGCGCGTTCAGGGCGTTGTGGCGGCCCGGCATCGGGAGGCGGATCTCCGGCAGACCGTTGAACGCGCACCACGCGCTTCCGTCCGCCACGCGGTAAGAATCCAGCCGCAGGACATGGCGTCCGGCGCACGAGACGGGGGCGTCCGGATCGCCGCTGAAAAGGAGGATCATTTTCCCGGCTGGGAATCTTTCCGGGCCGATCTCCTGAAACGCCGCCAGCTCCATGACCACACACGAGCGCGCCGACAGCGAGAATTTCAGGAAAACTTCGGCGAGTTCTTCGCGCGAATAATGGTCCGTGCCGATGTTCAGGATGAGCGCGGTGTCCGGCACGTAGTTCAGCAGACTTTTGTCGCTCTCATCCGCCTCGATCACGAAATCGCGTCCGAGTCCGCCTCGGTAGTTCCCGGCCGCGCCGTCCTTGCGGAAGCGTTTTACGTAACCTCCGCTCAGCATCCCCGGATCACCGCCGAGACGGTCCAGCGCGTCCGCCAGCCAGGCGCTCACGGTCGTTTTGCCGCAGGTGCCGGTCACGGCGATCGTGAAGCGTCCTCGCAGCGCCTTGATCCCGAGAGACAGCGCCTCGCTCCGGTGGAGACGGCGCGTGCCGGGCGGTGCGCACCTGAAATCGGGGTTGTCCTCCTCGATCGCGGTCGAGTACACGATGGTGTCCGGCATGTAGCCGTCCGCGTAGACCGAGCCGTCCTGCGGATAGAGTTTTGCGCCGTATTTGCGGAGCGCCTCGAAGATGCGTTCATTCTCCGGATGGCCGAGCGCGCGGTCGCTGCCGGTCACGGCGCAGCCGAGGTCGCGATACATCTGCGCGAGTCCGCTCATGCCGATGCCGCCGATTCCGACGAAGTGAATGGATTTCGGGAAATCCGGATGTACTCCGGAGGAAGAATTGCCGGTCATTTCCGATGTCATGACAAGTACCCTCGGTTAACGTGTGTTTTCTGTTCACAAAACAATAGCATCATCCGGCGGAAAAATCAATGCTTTCCACCTGAAAAAAACGCAAAAAAAACAGGACCGGAAATGAATCCCGGTCCTGAATTAACCTTTAACTGACGATGGGGAGTGCCGCGTTCCGCGGCGTTTCAGCTCAGACCAGCGCCGTCTCCTCGGGGAATCCGAAGCGGATGTTGAAGTCCTGCACGGCCTGTCCCGACGCGCCCTTGGTGAGGTTGTCGATGCAGGAGAAGAGCAGAAGTTTTCCGGTGTGGGAGTCGAGTTTGAAGCCGATCTCGCAGCAGTTCGTGAGCGTGACGTGCTTCGTATCCGGGAGTTTTCCGGCGGGGAGCACACGCACGAAACGTTCGTTCCCGTACGCCTTCGCGAAGGCGTCGGCCACGGCTTCCTCGGTGCAGCCTTCGGCGGCGTCCAGGATGATTGTGGACTGTATGCCGCGGTTGGTCGGCACCAGGTGCGGGATGAAGTTCATGCTGAGGGAGGGCAGCCCGGCGGCGACGGCGAGCTCCTGCTCGATCTCGGGCAGGTGGCGGTGGCCGCTCACGCCGTAGGCGCGCACGCTCTCGTTGCATTCCGGGAAGATGTACGGCAGATCGACTTTGCGTCCGGCTCCGGTCACGCCGCTCATGCTGCACGCCACGATGCCATCGGGCGAAGCGAGCTTGGCCGCCAGGATCGCGGTGGTCGGGAGCAGGATGCTCGTGACGTAGCAGCCCGGGCAGGCGATCAGCTTCGCGGTGCGGATCTGTTCGCGGTAGCGTTCGGGGAGGCCGTAGACCGCGCTGGAAAGCAGTCCGGGCGCGGGATGGTCGATCTTGTAGTACTTTTTGTACTGGTCGAGGGAGCGCAGACGGAAGTCCGCGCTGATGTCAATGACGGTGAGTCCGGCATTGATGAACGGCTCGGCGAACTCGTGCGCGAGACCATGGGGGAGCGCCAGAAAAGCGGCGTCGCAGCCGGATTTGATGGCCTCGACGTCCGGCATGGAGAAACTCAGGCCGGTTCCGGCGAGACGGGGAAAAATTTCCGCGATGTCCTTGCCCGCGTTCTGGCGGGACGTGATCACGCGGATATCGGCATACGGATGACGGGAAAGCAGGCGGAGAAGCTCTTCGCCTGCATATCCCGCGGCGCCGACGATTGCGACGCGTACTTTGTCCATGACACCTGTCTCCAATTAGCGTTTGGAGAACTGGAAGCGTCTGCGCGCGCCCGGCTGACCGGGTTTTTTGCGTTCCTTGACTCTGGAGTCGCGCGTCAGCATGCCGCTGCTCTTCAGCACGGACTTGTAGTTTTCGTCCGTGAGAACGAGGGCGCGGGCGATGCCGTGACGGATGGCGCCGGCCTGACCGGCCTTGCCGCCGCCCACGACGGAGGCGTCGATGTCATACGCTTCGGCTGCGCCGGAGACGTTCAGGGGCTGCATCACGTAGCCGCGGAGAGCTTCGGTCTCGAAATATTCTTCGAACTTCTGGCCGTTCACGGTGATCTTGCCGCTGCCGGCGTCGATGCGGACGCGGGCGCTGGCGCATTTTCTGCGGCCGGTGGCTGCGATGGCGTTCTTCTTATCCATATCTCAATGCTCCATTATTTCACGGGTTCGGGTTTCTGGGCCGCGTGCGGATGCTCCGCACCGACGTACACTTTCAGCTTGGCGTACTGGGCACGGCCAAGGCGTCCCTTCGGCATCATGCCCCACACGGCCTCGCGGACCAGGCGGTCGGCGTGCTTCGCGCGGATCTGCTCCGGCGTTTCGATTCTCTGGCCGCTGCGGTAGCCCGTCCAGCGGATGTACTTCTTGCCGGTTTCCTTGCTGCCCGTGAGGACGGCTTTTCCGGCGTTGATCACGACGACGAACGCGCCGGTGTCAACGTGGGGAGTATAGGTCGGTTTATCTTTGCCGCGCAGCGCGTTCGCGATCTTGACGGCAAGTCTTCCAAGCGGTTCGCCCGCGGCGTCGAACAGCACGAATTTGCGCTCGATTTCGCCGGTCTTGGCCAAATAGGTTTTCATTTCAGGATTGCTCCTTGTTCAGTTCAGTTTGTATCAACAAATGAGCGGGTATTTCAATTCATGGGATCGAATGGATTTTCAACGTACGGGCAAAAGGGCCAATGCAGGAAGATTCGAGCGTGGCTACCTGAAAACGTAACCTCCGAGAATCTTACCAATTGGACTTTGTCCGTACGGGAAAAGCCGCCGAAACAAAATGAATTGAGATGCCCTGAAAAAAAGGGCGTTCCGGAACTGCCAGATCCCGGGACTTTCCTGACGTCGTATTCGGGATATACCACATCGGAATCAATTACTATACATCCTTTTCCCCTTTTTTTCAAATCATTTCCCGATTTTTCCGTGTTTTTTTCATCCTTTGGGCTTCTGTTCTTCTGTGTTTTTTCTTTCTTTTCCTTGCTTTTTGCTTCGGGACGGTGTATGTTAAAGTATCACTGTTGCACGGGGGTGTCCCGGTTTCGACTGGTCGCGCTGAACGTCAACTGCATACCGAGGATGATCGTTGGCCTCGTTAATCATCGGTCAATCCAATAACTGCGAACGAAGAGTACGCACTCGCTGCCTGATTAGCTGCGGCGACGTCTTCTCCCCGACGGGCGCTGGGGGAACAAGGCGACAATCCGCGTCCTGGTTCTCATGGTTTTTCCGCCGCCATGGAACGAGATTTCAGACGGAATAGTCGCAAAGAAGCCCGTTTGCCGGCTCCCGGCGCGACGATAAGCATCAAAGGCAAAACATGTATGTAGACGTTGCCGCTATGCCTTCTCAGGACAGGGGTTCGACTCCCCTCACCTCCACCAATTTTAAGCTCAAAAATGGGTGTTTTGCCCCATTTTTACCCCATGGGGCGCCAGTTGGAGACAAGAACGCTCTTTCCTGATTATCCTTTCGAAGGATGCCGGACAAGCTCGTGGCCGATGTTTCCTGCGGTTTCGGCTTCTTATCAATGAATGCTCTGAACGAGCTGAAAGTCAGCGTTCTTTTCGCGGGATGCGATGCTGACTCGGTGCGACCGGGATGCTGCTGTCCTTTGGCAATGGTTCGCCCCCCGTTTCGTTTTTGCGAGGGATGCGATGGCGTTCCGGCACGACCGGAATCGTGTTGCCCGGTTCCTTAGGACGAACGGGAATAAGAGGCCGGGGACGCGGCGGTGGCGGGATCCATCCGGGCGGTTCGGGCGGAGCCGGCCATCGTCCGCTCCAGAGCCATCTGTCGGAATAATAGTACCAGCCCTCGAAGTACGGGACATAGTCGCCGTAGAAGAATACGTAGTAAAAAGGCGGACAGTCGTCGGAATCGGTCTCATCGGCATCTTTTTTTGAGGAGGAAACCGCGGCGGCGGATTGAGCCGGTTCCTGAGTGTCGGTGTCAGATTTGTCCGGCTGGCCGGATTCCTCTTCGGGTATTTCGATGTTCGGCATGATGACAACGGGGACGGTCGTTGCAACGGGGGACGCCGGATCGGTGGACGTTTTGCCGGACACGGCGCGTTCCGCAGGTGAGGTGAGGACCGGAGCCGGATTCGGGTCGAGGATAGTCCGCATCAGATTTACGAGGTCCGCCGTGCGCTGGATATCGTCGTGCTTGTCCGCCGATGCCGAATCGGCAGTCTGCGCGAATGCCGCGGACGCGAGGCTGACCGCCGCCGTGACCGCGATGCGGATAACGAAAAACCTGTTGAATAAGCTCATGTTTTTATCCCATGCCAATACTCTGATTCCCATTAAAATAGCATATAATACCATTGTTGTCAAGTGAAAGGAAAAAGACTTTTATGCTTTAGGGCTGTCCAATGATAAATCCTATCTTGAAATACGCCGGAAGCCTGTTAAGGATTGTCATGTTTCGCGGAACGAAAAACGGGTTTTCCCGGTGCGGAACCCCATTTTTTCCTGAAAAAAAGGAAAAAGAGGTTGAAAGCGGCCAAAAGTATGATATATTGCTCATGTATAGTTTTTTCCTGAACAAACAATATCCGGCGCTGTACGCGCCCTGTAAACCAGCAAAGGAGTCAGTCAATGATCTTAGCAGACGTCGAACTTCCGGTCCTGTCCGTTTATATTGTCATGGCGGTCGGTTTTATCGTCATGGTCTGGGGCATCAAGAACATGAGTACGAAAACCAACGCCCGTATCATCATGTGGCTCGGCGCGCTCATCGTGTTTGGCGCCGTGGTCAGCAGATTCTTTGTTTCGGCGGAGAAATCCGAGGACGCCCGTCTTGAACGGAACGCCAGGGTCTTCCGTACAGCGAAGGCGGAAAAAGCCGCATCCTATATCGCGGAACGGTTCCCGGACGGCGGCGCCGCCGCATTCCTGATCGATGACGAGTCCAACAGCAACTCCGAGTCCGACAGCTATCTCGTCCTTCAGGAGCTCCAGAGCCGCTTGTCCGAGAAGGGCATTTCGTGCGGCGACGTGCTTGTCGTCGGTGAGCTTGCCGTCGACAAGAAAACCGGCGAGGAAATGCGTGAGGATCCCACGGATGCCGCGATCATGAAGAAGAAGCTGGACCAGGTCTACGACAAGGTCGACATCGTCGTCAATTTCGCGGGTCTGCCCAGTTCGACCGCCGACCTTAAGAAGATCACGTTCCTTACGAAAAAGAACACCTCCACCAAGAAGAACAACATGCTCCTCATAGGCGACCTCGGTTTGCCCTATGTCGAACAGGATATGCTGAAGAGCGGCCGCGTGTGCGCCATCATCGACTACCCCAATGCAACCGGATCCACGTTCGATATGCAGAAGAACACCGCGCCGAAGGACCTTTCCGAAGCTTTCGACTATTTCTATTGCCTTATTTGTCCTGACACGCTTGAAGGCTTTATTTCGGAAAACTCCAGCTACTTCATTACGAAGTAAGCTTGTTCCGGCCCCGTACTCCTTCCTCAGCGGGGAAGAGAAATTTCCCTCACAGGCTGGCGGAGAGAGGAGAGGTCGCCGTGTGCACGGCTTCGCCGCCATGATTCAGATCGTTTGAGCTGAATCCGGCGGACGGGCGGAAAAAGAATGACAGACCGGGACGCGGCGACGCGTCCCGAATCATCTACAGAAAGCTGAAAAAGGCAATTGCAGGGAGAAAAACAACATGTCTGAACAGGAAGAAGTCAATGCCGCATTGAAACGGTTTACGCCGAGGGCGCGCCAGTCGCTCACTCTGGCGCAGAAGGACGCGGAGAAGTCGAACCACGACTGCATCTCCGTGGAACACCTCCTGCGCGGCATCTGTCTGCTGAAGGAAGGCGTCGCGGTCGAGGTGCTGCGCGCCATGAAAGTCGATTTCCAGAATCTGCTGAACGACCTCGCGCGGAAACTGCCGCAGTCCGGCTCCGAAATCCGCCAGATCGGCGCGCCGCCGTTCTCCGCCAGCCTCCGCAAGATCATCATCATGTCCGGCGACGAGGCGCGCGCGATGCGCTGCAACTACATCGGCACGGAGCATCTCCTCCTCGCCATCCTCAACGACGGCGCGACCGCCGCCGCGGGCCTGCTCCGGGCGTCCAAGGTCGATCCGGCACGCGCGCGCCAGCGGATCCTCGCCACGCTCGACCCGGATTATCTGCCGGATTCCGACGACGAGGACGACGACAGAAACGACGGGGAAGACGGCGACAACGATGAGTTCGAGGATGCGGATGAAAAGCTCTTCGGCGATAATGAAGATGACAACGGAGACGATCACTCCGCGCTGAACGCGTTCGGGCGCGACCTGACCGCGCTGGCGAAGAAGAACAAGCTCGACCCGGTCATCGGGCGTCACAATGAGATCGAACGCGTCATCCAGATTCTCTGCCGCCGCACGAAGAACAATCCCGTGCTCATCGGCGAGGCGGGCGTCGGCAAGACCGCGATCGTCGAGGGGCTGGCGCGGAAGATCGCCGCGGACGACGTGCCGGAGCTCCTGCACGGCAGACGCCTCGTCGTGCTCGACCTGGCGCTGATGGTCGCAGGCACGAAATACCGCGGCCAGTTCGAGGAACGCATCAAGGCCGTCCTCGATGAGGTGCGCGCCTCCAAAAAGACCATTCTCTTCATCGACGAACTCCACACGCTCGTCGGAGCGGGCGGAGCCGAGGGCGCCATGGACGCCGCGAACATCATCAAGCCCGCGCTTTCCCGTGGCGAACTCCAGTGCATCGGCGCGACCACGCTCGACGAATACCGCAAGGGCATCGAAAAAGACGCCGCGCTCGAACGCAGGTTCCAGCCGGTCATGGTCGAGCCGCCCTGCATCGCCGACGCGATCAAGATTTTGTACGGGCTGAAGCCCGCCTACGAGGCGCATCACAAGGTGCGCTACGCCGACGACGCCATCGAGGCCGCCGTGAAGCTCTCCGACCGGTTCATCAACGGGCGGTTCCTGCCCGACAAGGCGATCGACCTCATGGACGAGGCGGGCGCGTGCGTGCGCATCGCCAACGCCCCGAAGCATCCCGACCTCCGGGAGACCGAGGACGCCATCCAGCAGATGGTGCGCGAGAAGGAGAAGGCGATCTCCGACCAGCGGTTCGAGGACGCCGCGAAATTCCGCAACCGCGAACGCGAGCTCCGCGAACAGCTCGAAGCCACGCGCAAAGCCTGGGAGGACGCCCGCAGCGAGACCACGCCGGAAGTCACCCGCGAGGACATCCACCGCGTGCTTTCCAAGCTTACCGGCATCCCGCTGGAACAGCTCCAGGACACCGAGTCCAAGCGTCTGCTCCAGATGGAGGCGGAGCTCGAAAAGAGCGTGATCGGGCAGAGCGACGCCGTGCATGCCGTGGCGCGCGCTCTCCGCCGCGCCCGCGCCGACCTGAAGGACCCGAACCGCCCCATCGGCTCGTTCATCTTCCTCGGCCCGACCGGCGTGGGCAAGACCCTGCTCGCGAAATCGCTCGCCGAATTCATGTTCGGCGACGCCGACTCCCTGATCCAGATCGACATGTCCGAGTTCATGGAGAAGTTCAACGTGAGCCGTCTCGTCGGTTCCCCGCCCGGCTACGTCGGGCACGGCGAGGGCGGCGAGCTGACCGAACGCGTCCGCCGCCATCCGTACAGCGTGGTGCTGTTCGACGAGATCGAAAAGGCGCATCCGGACGTGACGCACATGCTGCTTCAGATCATGGAGGAGGGCCGCCTCACCGACACGCTCGGACGCAACATCGACTTCCGCAATACGATCATCATCATGACCGCGAACGTCGGGGCGGAACGCCTCGCGAACGGGGCTCCGCTCGGATTCGCGACGGGATCGGGCGTGAACGACGACTACGACAAGCTCCGCGACAGCCTGCTGGAAGCCGCGCGCAAGACCTTCAAGCCCGAGTTCATCAACCGTCTCGACGAGCTGATCGTCTTCCGCAAGCTCGGTCCCGAGGAACTCCGCCGGATCGTCCGTCTGGAGCTCTCCAAACTCGTCGCGCGGCTCGCCGACCAGGGCCGCAAGCTTGAGATCGACGACGACGTGATCGAATGTCTGGTCAACTCCGGCGCGAACCCGGAACACGGCGCGCGTCCGATCCGCCGCGCCGTCGGCACGCTCATCGAAGACCCGCTCGCCGACGAGATCCTGCGCGGCACGTTCCACGGCTGCTCGAAGATACATGTCTCCATGGCGGACGGCAAACCGGCGTTCTTCCCGGAAAACGATTAACCTCAACTGAAAACTACGATGGAACAGCAGGCAGAACAAAACGAACAGGCGCAGGAACTGGTGCGGAATCCCATTGCTGAAGAGGCGGATTCTTCCGTGTACCTGACGCCCGGCCAGCTCATGACCCGCAGGTTCTTCTGCGAGAAGACCGCGGTTGCCGGCCTCGTCTTCGTGATCCTGCTGATCCTGACCGCCGTCGCCGCGCCGCTTTTCGTGAACGGCAAGCCGCTGCTGATCATGGCGGCGGACGGCGCGCTTTCGAGTCCGGCTCTGCGCGATTTCTTCGCCCCGGACGCGCAGGAAGTCTTCGTGGAAAAGATGTTCAACTGGCTGTTCCTCGCGATCCCGGCCGCGCTTATTTTGTACGGATGCTTCCGGAAACGCAAACGCGTCCTTTATCCCGTGCTCGCGTTCGTGCTGATCCTGCTCGCCGTGCCGTTCTGCGTCTCGAAGGCGCAGATGACACAGGTCGACTGGCGGAAAACCGCCGCCGAGGACACGGCGTCGAAGTATTATTTCGCGGCGGTCCCGTACGGCCCCTTCGAGACGTCGCCCAACACCTACGCGATGCCCTCGAAACAACACCCGTTCGGCACGGACAACGTCGGGCGCGACGTCTTCGCGCGCATGACGTACGGGGCGCGCGTGTCGCTGGCGGTCGGGTTCCTCGCGACCGCGATCGAGCTCGTGCTCGGCACGATGATCGGACTCTTCTCGGGCTACCGCGGCGGCCGCGTCGACCTCGCCGTGCAGCGTCTGGTGGAGATCGTGATCTGCTTCCCGACGTTTCTGCTGCTCCTGATCCTGATGTCGATCATGCTGGACTACGGCACGCGCCAGTCGATCCTGCTGGTGATCTTCGTGCTGGGGATGACCGGCTGGCCCGGTCTCTCGCGCCTGGTACGCGGCGAGGTGCTGAAGGCGCGCCAGATGGCGTACATCCAGAGTTGCGAAAGCCTCGGCGTGCCCCTGCACAGCATCCTGTTCAAACACCTGCTGCCGAACGTCTCCGGCCCGATCTTCGTCTCGTTTGCGTTCAGCATCGCAGGCGCGATCCTCGCGGAGAACAGCCTGAGCTTCCTCGGATTCGGGGTGCAGGCGCCCTCCGCCAGCTGGGGCGAGCTGCTGAAACAGGCGTTCGCCGATCCCCTGAGCTACTGGAACCTGATGCTGTGGCCCGGACTCGCCATTTTCCTGTGCGTGACCGCGTTCAATTTCATCGCGGACGGCATCCGCCGTTCCATCGACCTGAAGAGCTGACCATAACCCGGAAGGAGGCTTCACGATGCCGATCACAGTCCGATTCAAAATGCAGGAGGGCGCGGAAGACCTCGCCCCGAAGAAAGCCCACGAGGACGACGCCGCCTGGGACCTGAAAAGCCGCGTGGACGTCGAGGCCTCGCCCGGCAAAGTCACGCTCATCCCGACCGGGCTTTTCCTGGAGCTGCCCGCCGGATACGAGGCGCAGATTCGCCCCCGCAGCGGGCTCGCGCTCAAGCACGCCGTGACCCTGCTCAATACGCCCGGCACCATCGACGCCGGATACCGCGGCGAAGTCTGCGTGATCCTGTTCAACGCCGGGGAAAACGTGTTCCCCGTGCGGCGCGGCGACCGCATCGCCCAGATGGTGATCGCGGCGCTCCCGGACGTCGTCCTGACGCCCGCCGTCGAGCTGAACGAGACCGACCGGAACGCAGGCGGATTCGGTTCGACCGGCATCCACTGAGCCGCATTGTCCGATGCAAATGGAGGAACTCCAAATGGCGCTGAAAAAAGTTTTGTGCTGTTTTGTGATCGGAGCGCTGGAGATGTCTCTTTGCGGATGCAAAGCTACAAGGGTGATTGATGAAAACAACCTTGTTGTTACCAACATTACGATTACCCAAAATGAAGAAGATCACAGTCTTCTGATATTAAAAATCGAGGGGGACTACGCGGAAAGTGCCTGGGGCATCAAAAGCATCGAACAGGAAACGGCTGGCAATGCGATCATTCTGTCCGGGACATTGGTATTGGAAGGACAGGGCGCATTTGAATACGATGTCGATATCCCTCCGTATGTTGACGTTGTGAAGTTCAACAAACGAGTATTGTGGACTCGGAATCAATAAACAAACTTTTTCCGCCGGAGAAGTCCGCATGAATACGCTCTCGATCCCCTCAAAACTGCTGAAAACGCTGGCGCTGGCGGCGCTGCTCGTGCCATTCGCGTGTGCGGCGGCGGATGAGGCGGAGAAAGCGCCGGAGCCCGATCCGGGGTGGATCTCGGAGAACTCCAATTAAAAGAGGAACGCATTCAGACGCAGGATAATTTAATATTTGTATATAAACGCATGGAACGATATCATACAGAACATGGGGCTTATCCTCCTCAACAGGATATGAAATCTCTATTGAATACCTTGGGCATGAACAAAAGTGATTTTAAAAAACTCAGTTCTTTGATATCAGTTCCGCAGAATACCATGCCTCCAATCGGAATCAGGAATATTCGGATCAGAATATGGATGATCCCGTTTTGTCAATCCGTGTCAAGTCGCGTGTTTTTGGCAAATATGAACGCCTTTGCGTGAGAAAAGACGGCAGCATGTATTATAGAGATTTTGAAACAGGAGCCAAGCTATGAAAACCGATTTGCTTTTTTGCCTGGGGCGTGGTATAATAAAGTTATGATTCCTCAACCCCTCCAATTCAGGAACTAAAGTCCCAAGACACCTCTAAAACCTTTCATTTGATTGTTTGTTTCACCTCAATTCAAGGAAGGAAATGCAATTATGTCCATGAGAAAAACGTTTTGTTCCGTAAAACCTGTCCCGATTCTGCTGGCATTGGCGTGTGCCGCGGCATTTTTCACCTCGTGTGCGACGGATTCCGGAGATGCGGTACCGCGAAATGCACAGGGATTGCAGCTTCCGCAGGAAAAGAATCCGGATCTCATGGATGCGGGCAAGCGCAAGACAATCGCGGAAGAGGCCCTGGCGAAAATCGACAGCCGGTTTCCGGGGCTCGGTCAAGTACGCACATCGCCTTTGAATCAGCTGAGAATCCGCGACATTTGCATCCTGCCGAATGATGACGGGCTGTATTACCTTGTGGCATCCGGCGGCGTTCGCACGGCGGACGGGCAATTCGGGCGTGGATTCGTGACGTATGTCAGCGAAGACCTGGAACAGTGGCGCGGCCCTTATCCGGCATTCATACCGAAGGAGGGGACGTTCTGGCGCATTCACGATTTCTGGGCGCCGGAGCTTCATTGCTGGAAGGGCAATTACTATATCTTCGGGACAACCGGAGATGATTCGCACCGGGGCACCCAGATCTTCCGTTCGACCAGCGGCAATCCTGCCGGGCCTTACGAGCCCGTTACGCCGCGTCCGGTGACGCCGGAGGATTGGATGTGCCTGGACGGAACGCTTTACGTGGATGAGGCGGGCGACCCGTGGATGGTGTTCTGCCACGAATGGGTACAGGTCACAGACGGAACCATCTGTGCTGCGCGGCTCTCGGATGATTTCACGCATCTGGAAGGCGAACCGATTCTGCTGTTCCACGGTTCCGACGGTCCGAACAACCACCCTGATCCGGGCAAGGATAATTATGTGACCGACGGGGCATATCTTTTCCGTGAGGACGGGCAGTTGAAAATGATCTGGAGCGGTTATGACAACGGCGCCTACAATCTCTGGCTGGCCGTGTCGGAAAGCGGAAAACTTCAGGGGCCGTGGAAACAGATCGCGAAGCCGCTCTACACGAAAGACGGCGGGCACGGGATGCACTTTGTGACATTCGAGGGGAAGCATAAAATCATTCTCCACGCGCCGAACCGCGATTCGCGTGCTGTGCTCCTGGACTGCGACGGGAAGGCCGTGCAGCCGTAAACGCGGGAAAGTTCAGGCTATAGGAAACCCCATTCGTACGAATCAACATAACAAACAGCCCGTGACAACCAAACGGGCGGAGGTACAACATGAAGAACTTATTGAAAGCGGCATCCATCCTGAGCGTGGCGGTACTGTCTGCATGCGCAACAGTCTCATCCGACGGCGACGACCCGTCGAAGGATTACGCATGGGCGCGGGCGACCGTGGAAGCCGCGGAGCCCGGCGACCTGTCCGGCATCACGCCGTACGGGAAATTTCAGCGCTGCACCTACTTTTCGCGCACGGCAGGCCGTGACACGAACCTGAACGTCCTGCTGCCGCCCGATTATTCCAAGGACAAACAGTATCCTGTGGTCTACATCCTGCACGGATATACCGACGACGAGACCTGGATGGCGCGCGACGTCGTCGGCATCCCGCAAATGCTGACGCAACTCTACGCGGACGGGAAGGCGAAAGAAATGATCGTGGTCCTGACCTATAACTTCACGAACAAGGAACATGCGCGCGTCAACGGACTTGACATCATGACCGCCATCAAAGGCTACGACGATTTCATCGACGACATGGTCACCGACGTGATCCCGTTCGTCGAAAAGACGTTCTCCGTGAAGAAAGGCCGCAGGAACGCCGCGATCACGGGCTTCTCCATGGGCGGCCGCGAATCCATGTTCATCGCGTTTCGTCACCCGGAACTTTTCGGCTATGTCGGCGCGGTCTGCCCCGCACCCGGACTTATTCCCGTGCCGAATTCTCCCATGCACCCCGGCCAGATGACGCCGGAGGAAATGAAGTTCCCGGCGGAATACACCCCGAAATTCTTCCTGCTGAGCGCGGGAGGAAACGACAATGCAGTCCGCAATACGCCGTCGGACTACAGCAAGATTCTGACCGACAACGGCATGGATCATATTTTCAGCCTGACGCCCGGCACGGGTCATGACCCCTCAAGCGTCAAACCGCATCTGTACAAGTTTTTCCAGATCATCTTCCAGTAACACCCGCTATTGGTTTTACCGCCTCCGGCATCCGCCGGGGGCGCACCGCTGGAAGGCCCCCACGGAGAGGTTTTTCGTAAAACCCTGCATCAGCAACACCGTGAAAGGGCTGATTATGTCGAACACAAAAATGAGACGGAACATTGTCCTTGCCGGCGAATCCGAGCTCACCAGGAAGGTTTCCGGCGGGTTGTCCGTGCGTGCGGAAGCGTTTCGGGGTATAGAAGACGAACGGAACGTGAGTTTGCGATGACGAACGCGATTAGTTTTTTTCTGCTATATCTCCTGCCGATGTTGATCCTCCCCTGGCTGTTCCTGCGGGAACCATGCGACAATCCGTGGTCGAGAATCCGGAAAGTCCTGTTCGCGGTCCTGCTGTGCGTCGCACAGCTGATGATTGTACTGGGATTTGTTGTAAAATCCGCGGCGGTCAATGTGAACACGGATGCCCGCTTGAGATTGAAGGGGTATGTTTACGACGCCCGGGATGCGCTCGGCCAGGAGAAGCTTTCCGCAGATGAGGTTTGCGTCAGGCTCACGGAAAAGTTTTACAGGGAGGCGGACCCGGCGCAATGGAGCGCGTTGAAGAAAAACGTGGTCGTCCACTCCGTTCTCGTGATTGCCGGACTGCTTCTGCTGGCGGGTGTCCTGTTCGCTTCG
>JAEEQN010000008.1 GCA_016285345.1 Victivallales bacterium
GCTCGCTGTAGACCTTGCTGGCGGTGTCGAAGCCGAAGGACGTCTCGATGAACTTGTTCTTCAGGTCGCCGTCGATGGTCTTCGGGCAGCCGATGACCTGGATCGGGATGTTTTTCGCCTTGTAGTACTCGGCGAGCAGGCAGGCGTTGGTGTTGGAGTCGTCTCCGCCGATGATCACGAGGGCGGAGATGCCGAGCGCCTTGCAGTTCACCGCGCCCTTGTCGAACTGCTCGACCTGTTCGAGCTTGGTGCGGCCGGAACCGATCATGTCGAACCCGCCGGTGTTGCGGTAGGCGTTCATGAACTCGTCGGTGATCTCGACATAGTCGTTGTCCACGAGCCCGCTCGGGCCGCCCTTGAAACCGAACATGCGCGAAGCCTTGTTCAGCGACTTGATGCCGTCGTAGATGCCGGCGATGACGTTGTGGCCGCCGGGGGCCTGGCCGCCGGAGAGGATGACAGCCACGTTTACGGGCTTGCCTTCGCCCGCGCCGCCCGCGCTGAACTTCAGGTCTGGCATGTTGCTGGTGGACGGGAAGAGGGCGGCGATCTTTTCGGCGTCGGCGAACGCGGCCAGCGGGGTGCCTTTTTCGACCTTCACGGACGCGCCGGAACGCAGCGCGGGGGGAAGTTTCGGAGCGTATTCACTACGGACCTGCTGGAGCGGGGAAATCATCTTGGACATGGTTGCAATCTCCTGATATGGATGATGGTTTGTGGTTTGGAATTTTGGTTAATCTAAATAATATAATGCCTTTTAGCGCCTTTTTCAAGTCCGCGCCCCCGCCTTCCGCCGCAGAAACCGGAAAAAAAAGGCGTGATACGGAACGCTGGTGGACGATATTGCGTGCGTCGACGCTTTTCTCCTCGCACACACCAGCCCTACGTGAGAGCATCGAAAAGCCGTCTCCCAAAAGGCTTTTCCCGCGCATACACGCAAGTTTCAGTTAAAAATACTCCGTTTAACTGAAACTTGATTGTTGAAGGTACGTTCAAAAACTATGAGCCCGTTTCATTCCTTGAAATCTGTGCATTGCGGATAGGAGTTGAGAAGATCGAACGGTTCTTTCTCCGACAATACAGGAGGTTTGAAACCATCGAAAAGCCGTCTCCCGCGTACACGCGCAAGTTTCAGTTAAAAATACTTCGTTTTAACTGAAACTTGGATCGGTTTTGCTGAACTCAACTGTTTTGTCTGATTTCGCCTGAATTCGTTTGTTGTTCTTGCCCCGGTTCCAATGTTTTCCCTGATTCGCCCGTTTCTCCTCTTGCAATCTTTTCTTTTGCGTGGTATAGTTATGACAATACACCGCCGCTCGAACGCTTGGGAAACTTTTATTCATGAAAAAAACAACGCAAACTCCTGCTGATCGCCGGAGACGCCGGGGCGCCCTTTCTCTGTTCGCCGGTCCGGCTTGGCGCCTGCGGCAGATTATGCTGTAAATTCATGAGGGAGTGGCAGATATGAATCACATTTATATTCTTGAAGCCGACCCGACCACGTTCGGCGGGATCCAGCACTTTGTCCGCAATCTCGCCTCTTATTTTCCGCAGGATCAGGTGACATTGCTCGCCTATTACGGAGAACTTTCCGGCATCAAACCGGTCGATGCCCCGCTCCGGATAATCCTCGAACACGGGTCTTTCCTGCGTCGGGGGTACCGTTCCCCTTCCGCAAGGATACGGAATCTTGCGCTGCTGCTCGATATCCCGCGCATCCGGCGCAAGCTGGAACAGCTGCTTCATGGCGACACGCTGGTCCTGAACTCCGCCTTTGCGATGTATTTTCTCTGTACGCCCAAACTCCTGCGCGAAAACCGGATCGTTCTGGTCCAGCACACCTGCACGCGCATGATGAAACGCAGAGCCTTCGATTTCGGCGGAGTGTTTCAAAAGGCGAAGATTACCTGTTTCAGAAAATATGTCGGGACCTTTGTCATGCTTTCGTCCCGGGAACACGAGGAGTTTCGCCAATGGCTGCCCCTCGAACAGAAAAATACGCAGGTCATCCGCCATGCCATGAGGTTTCCGGCGGATCTTCCGGAGCAGTTTCCGCGTTCCGCCGCCGTCCTTGCGCGGCTGATCCCGCTGAAACGGATCGACCGCGTCATCGCCACGGCAAAATTGCTTCCGGATGTCATCTTCAATATCTACGGCACGGGACCGCAGGAACAGGAACTGAAAAAGCTGGCTTCCGGCATAAGCAATGTCTGCTTCAAAGGATATACCAACGACATCGACAAGGTCTTCCGCGACAATTCCATTCTGCTGATCACCAGCGATTACGAAGGATACAATGTCGGCGGAATCGAAGCATGTGTTTACGGGCGTCCGGTCATTGTGCTTGACACCTACCCTGCCGCCGGCGACCTCGTCGAAAACGGAAAGAGCGGCATCGTGCTCAAGGATTATTCAGCATCAGCCCTGGCCGCGGCGATCAAAAAGGTGCTGGCAGATCCAGCTCATTACCGTGAAGGAGCATTGAAACACCGGGACCTTTACGATATATCGTCCGTCCGAAATGCCTGGCGGGCGCTCCTTTTGAGAGAGGATTGTGAAAAATGACCACACCGGTACAAGTCTCTGTTCTGATTCCCGTTTACAAGGCGGAGAAACATATCGCGCGCTGCGCAAAATATCTTTTTGAGCAAACTTTTGATTCCATCGAATTCGTTTTTGCGGATGATGCCTCCCCGGACAACAGCATGAAAAATCTGCAGGATATGCTGGATCGATATCCGGCTCGGAAGGATTTCGTAAAGATCATTCGTCACAACAGAAACCGGGGGGTTGGAAAAACACGCCTGGATCTGCTCTTTTCCGCATCCGGGAAATATATTGTCTGGTGCGATGCCGATGATTATCTGGCGCCGGATGCTGTCGAGAAGTTGTTTCATGCGGCAGAAGACGGAAATGCGGATATTGTTTCTTCCAATTTCCGTGATGTTTTTGCCGACGGTTCCATAAAGGAAAGGAAGAGATTTCAATGGAACGGGATTGTTTTCTGAAGAGGATGCTGCAAGGGAAGGAGCTCCCTTACCTCTTTCTCATTTTTGCCAGACGGGATCTGTATATGAAAAACCGGTGTTTTCCATACATGGGAGTTAATTACGGTGAAGATTACGGCCTCGTGCCTAGATTGCTCTTCCATGCGAAAAAGATTGTCTTCCTTCCCGATGTTTTTTATTCCTATGTTTACGAGAATCCGCAAAGATATTGCAGCTGTTGGAAAAGTTCGTATCCGGAAGAGCGAACGAGAATCTATGAAAAATATGAGCTCTTCTGGGAGCCGCAGTATCACCATGATCTGCGGCTCAACAAAATTCATGAAAAATGTGATTTCTACCGGATGTATGCACTGTCGGACCACCCGGGAAAGGAGGATCTGATCAAAATCAATTCGTGGTGTCCGGAAATCTCTTTCCTTTCGTTGATCAGGGAAGCCAGACTGCCCTATATCCCCCTCATTCTGCTGGCATACATGCGCTTGCCCGGAGAGATGTCCTTGTATGCTTCAGCATGCAGAGATCTTTACCGTTGGCTGATCCGCATGAAGAGCGTGTAATATGAATCTCATCAACATTCCCTGTTCTGTACACTTCGATGTGACCGTCGCGCTGAACAGCGATCCGCTGCAGCCGGAACATCCCGATCTCATTCTCAAGCAAATTAAGGCGCAGCACGGCTTCTGGGGACCGTGCCGGAACACGATCAACGCGGACCCGTTTCTGTTTGTCCATGACGGAAAGATTTTCCTTTTCTATGAGGAAATGGGGCTGATCTACACCCACGGCAAGATCAGGATGATCTCATCTGCCGACCTCGAACATTGGAGTGAACCGGTCGATGTTCTGCCCGAACCGTGGCACTTGTCCTATCCCTTTGTCTTTGAGGCGGAAGGGAATATCTGGATGATCCCCGAGTGTTACCGGAGCGGCGGGGTGCGGCTCTACTCCGCCGAAGATGATTCCCTGCGGCACTGGAAGTTTGAAAGATTTCTGCTCCGCGGTGAACGCCTCGTTGATTCCTCGGTCTGCTTCAGGGAGGGCGTTTATTACATGCACTGCTGTTCCATGGAAAACGGCAAAAACATTCTCCGCCTGTTTACGGCGGAACATCCCGCGGGTCCATGGCAGGAACACCCATGCTCCCCGGTGGCGGAAAGCCGCAACGGCGGATCGCTCTTTGAACACGAAGGAAAACTCTGGCGCTTTGCCCAGCGGTCCGACATCCATTATGGCGACGGGCTCGATCTCTTTGAGATCAGCCAAATGACCCCTGACAAATATGAGGAATGCCTCGTCCGCGACCATTTTCTCCGCAAGGGACACCATTACAATGTCGTGCAGTTTCAGAGCAAGACCGTCACGGCGCGGAGCCATGCTTTTCTTTCCTTCATGGTCCTGGAGTTCTGCCGCCGGCTCCGGCACGTTCTGTCCTGAAAAAGCGAAAAGTTCGAAGCGCTGAAGTGGATCATGCGGAGCAATCTCCATTCATGCGACTACGCATCGCCCGTCGAGTACTGCACTGACATGCTGAAGTGGCTGTGGCGGGATCTGGAAAAGGCGTGGCTCCAGTTCGTGAACTGGCTTCCCTGGTAAGCCGCCTTTTTTGCATCACTTTGCCTTTCTTGCCTCACCTTGCCATCCTTGCCTTTCTTGCCTTACCTTGCCTCACCTGTAAAGGATTCGATTGTCACTTTTTTTATGAGGGTAAAAAAACATGTCTAGTTTCAGTTAAAAGTACTTCGTTTTAACTGAAACTTGGATCGGTTTTGCTGAACTCAACTGTTTTGTCTGATTTCGCCTGAATTCGTTTGTTGTTCTTGCCCCGGTTCCAATGTTTTCCCTGATTCGCCCGTTTCTCCTCTTGCAATCTTTTCTTTTGCGTGATATAGTTATGACGAAATACCAACTCTCCTTAATTGGGAAAAGCCTTGTTCATGAAAAGAAGCCGCAAACTCCTGCTTATCTCGCTGGGCATTCCGGTGATATGCGTCCTGCTGATCGCCGGGCTCGTCGCGCTCGCGGTACTGACCCGTTCCGACCCGGTATTCGACTACGACGACCCGGAATCCCTGTGGGAGCTCGCGGAATGCACGGAACGCTACATCGTCCAGACGACGGACAGGGGCTCGTCCGCCCGGAAGGAAGCGCTGAAAGTGTTGGAGGACATTGCGTTGCTCGAAGTCTCCGAGGAGGAGAAAGCCCGCCTCATCCGTGAACGCTTCCCGGAGGAATCCTTCTGGACCGAGGATCTGAAAGCTCTGCAGAAGCAGGCGGAATCGGGCGACGCCGAGGCACAATTTCAGCTCGGATGCTTTTATTCGTTGAGGCAGGACGTCCGTGCCTCCGATGCAGACCTGGACCGCGGCAAATGTGTCATGAAATCCCATGCGATGGCGTACAAGTGGTTCCGCAAAGCCGCCCAACAGGGCCACGCGAAGGCGCAGAGCCGGATTGTCAGAAGCATGTTCTTCGGTCATCCGGCATACAAAAACGTCGAGGACGTCGATGCTCGCACCCTGACACCCGTGATCGAAAAAACGCTCGTACGCGAAGCCGACGACTGGCAGACCAAAGCGGCCATGCAGGGCGATCCCGATGCACTTTGTGCAGAGCTCGGCTCGGATGAGGATGAAGAACGGAACAGAAGGACCGCCCTCGCGATCTTCCGCGAAGCAGCCGAGCAGGGCGACGTCGAGGCGATGCTCTCGACGGCATCCCTGCTGGAGTATTTCGACGACTTCGACGGCGCCGCCGAATGGTACCGCAAGGCCGCCGAACTCGGTAACGTGTCCGGCATGGTGTCATACGCGGAATACCGTGAAAAAATGATGGAGCCGGACGATGAGGATACCGTCCCCAAGGACTGGGAATGGCGGCAGAAGGCATACGATGCCGCCATGAAGCAGCTGGACGAGGGCAGCGCCAGGGGGATCCGGAAAGTCAGGGAACTCTCTGTGCCTGTTTTTCTGGAGAGACTGACCGGAGGGGAAAGCGAAGAGGCGTTCGCAGCACGGGTCATGCCGCGGCTGTGGGAACTGATCGAACGGCACGGCGACTACGAAGACGCGCCCCAGGTCATCCGGCACCTGATGGGGATCGCCGGACTGGACTACGGCACGCTCGACCGCCTGTTCGCGGAGCTTGGCATGTATCTGTATCAGAAGAGATACGCGGATCATCTGCTGGACAGCGATACGCCGGCGGAACAGGCCGAGGGCGTCAGGCTGCTCCGCAAACTCGCCGGATTCAGCTATCTCGAGGCGCGACGCCGGCTTGCAAAGTGTTATCTGGAAGGGACCGGCGTACCGAAGGACAAGGCGGAAGGCGTCAGACTGCTGCGGACAGCTGCGGGAAAAGGCGATGTTGTCGCAATGCGCCTGCTGAGCAACTGTCTCCGCACCGGCGACCCGCCGAAAAATTGGTTCGAGGCGCTTCGATGGGAGCTCCGGGCGGATACCTATTCGACGCATTATGATTCCGTCCCCGAATACGTGATCCACCAGGTGAAGAACGCGGCCGAAAACGCCTGGGACGATCTCCGGCGGCGTTGATCCGCGGTAGATTTGAACCGGCAACCACACCATACCGCACAATGTCACTCCATGATCTGCTCAGGAGAAAATCTCTAGTTTCAGTTAAAAAATGTTTGTTTTAACTGAAACTAGCGCGTGTGCGTGGGAGGAGGCGGGCCTCCACTGCGGCAGCGTCCGGCTTCGCCCGGGCACAAATCAAGGCAAAAGCAAGATTCAAGGTGAGGTGAAAACATAAAACTCTAGTTTCAGTTAAAAAGAATTTGTTTTAACTGAAACTAGCGCGTAGCACGTGTGCGCATGAAACCGGAAACCGTTTTTGCAAGAATCAAGCGTGTGCGCGTGAAATCGGAAACCGTTTTTTGCAGAAATCAAGCGTGTGTTTTCGGCGAATCGCGCCCTGTTGAATTGAAAAATACGGAAAAAGATGCTATAGTAATCTTCAAACAACAAAGGATTAACCGACATGAGCAATTTCCCGCAGATGGAATGCCGCGCGCCGCGGTTCCGCGCCCTGATCCCATTTTTCGTCTTCATCGTGTTCTACCTCGGTCTTTCGATCTGGGCACGCGATTTCTACAAAGTGCCGATGCCGACCGCGTTCCTGGTGGCGTCGGCGGCCGCGCTGGTGCTGGACCATAAGCGCCCGCTCTCCGAAAAGGTGGAGATCTATGCCCGCGGCATGGGCGAACCGAACATCATGATCATGTGCCTAATCTTCATTCTGGCGGGGGCGTTCGCGTCCACGGCGAAGGGCATGGGCGCGGTCGACGGCGCGGTAGCGATCGCCCGCGCGGTCGTGCCGGATTCGCTGATGCTGCTCGGAATGTTCCTGGTTTCGAGCTTCATCTCGCTCGCCGTGGGGACGAGCTGCGGCACCATCGCGGCGCTGACGCCGATCGCCGCCGGACTTGCGGGCGGGCTGTCCATCCCCCCGGCGATCCTGCTCGGCGCGATCGTGGGCGGCGCCATGTTCGGCGACAACCTCTCCATGATCTCCGACACGACCATCGCCGCCACACGCACGCAGAACATCCCCATGCGCGACAAGTTTCGCCAGAACATCCTGCTGGTCCTGCCGGCATTCGCCGTGACCTCGGCGATCTATCTTTTCTGCGGCGGCAAGGCGCAGGCGGCCGAGGCGGCGCAGGCCGTGACCTGGTCGAACGCGTTCGCGGTTCTGCCATATCTGCTGATCCTCGTCTTCGCGCTGCTTGGCTGGAACGTGATGCTGCTGCTTTTCGCCGGGACCGTGCTCGCCGGGATCACCGGGATCATCAACGGCGCGTTCGATTTCTGGGGCATGCTCGACCTGGTCGGGAAAGGCACGCTCGGCATGTCGGAGACGCTCATCGTAGCCATCCTCGCGGGCGGCCTGCTCCAGACCATCCGGCGCAACGGCGGCATCGGCTACATCATGGAGAAGATCAGGAAGCCGGTGCATTCCGCGCGCGGATGCGAATTCGGCGTGCTGGTCCTCGTGGCCGTCATCAACCTCTTTACGGCGAACAACACCGTGGCGATCGTGATCGCGGGTCCGATCGCGCGCGAGCTCTCCGAGCAGTACCATTGTTCCGGCAAGCGCATCGCGAGCATCCTGGATACCGGGTCCTGCGTGGTGCAGGGCATGATCCCGTACGGCGCGCAGATCCTGATCGCCGCGGGCGTGGCGCAGACCTCGAACCTGGACGTGTCGTCCCTCGGGCTGGTCGGGTCGCTGTTCTATCCGATCCTCCTCGGCATCTGCCTGATCGTCGCCATCGCCGTCCACCGGGAAAAATCGCCCGCGACCGCCGCCTGAACAGACAAAGCGTTTTGACAAAAAAGAACCTCGGCTATCATCTGCAATCTGCTGAGGTTCTGTCGTTTCCAAATTGGAGCCAGCTCTCGGATTCGAACCGAGGACCGACGGTTTACAAAACCGTAGCTCTACCGCTGAGCTAAGCTGGCATCAATACTTTTTCGGACCGCGTTGTCCAGACGTTTCCGAACGGTTTCTCGCGGGCCGGACTTGAGTTCCAAGCCCTATTAATATGGCATATTTTTTCCAAAAGTCAAACACTTTCGCTTTCTTTTTCGCGTTTTCGTGATATAGTATGATATTATATTTGTCCCGATTCGTCAGAATCGAAGAAGAAAACATGGAAAGGCTGCCCCTCTACGATGTCTGAACGCTGGCTGATGATCGCCGACGCACATTTGACCTGCCGCGAGCCGGAAGACGGATTTTTCCGGATGCTCGACGGCGTGTCGCGTCTGCCCAAAGACATCGGGATCATCTTCCTCGGCGACATCTTCGATCTGTGGATCGCGCTGCGCGGGTACGAAAACGACGAACACCGGCGTTTCCTTGAGTGGTGCCGCAAGGAAAAAACGCGCCGCCAGATCGTGTTTCTGGAGGGTAACCACGAATTTTTCGTTGCAAAGACCTATCCGGACGCATTTTCGTATTCGAGCGAGGATTCGTACGAGGACGGCGTGCTGCAATGGCTCCACGGCGACCGCATCAACAAGAAGGACTACACCTACACGCTGCTGCGGTTCATTCTCCGCCATGTCCTGACGCGGTGGTTCCTGTGGTGTATCGGCCCCACGTTCGGCCCGACGTTCGCGCATTACGTCCGCGAACGTCTCCGCACCACAAACCAGGCGCACAAGCAGTTTTTCCCGGAACCGATCGCGCTCAAATTCCTCTCCTCGTGCCCGCCGGATTCTGTTGTCTTCGTCGGGCATTTCCACGACCGCCTCACGAAAACCGCGGATGGCAGGACGCTGGAAGTGCTTCCGGCATACGCCGATTCGTCCGAACTTGTGTATTACGATCCGTCGACGCGGGAGCTTACGGTATTCCCGGCGGACCGCATCGGCGAACTTTGCGGCAACTCCTTGAAACAGGAGGCGGCTGAATCATGAAACGCCTCATGTATCCCGGCAGTTTCGATCCGGTCACAAACGGGCATCTGGATGTCATCCGGCGCGCGGCGCGCATCGCGGACGAGGTACTTGTGGCGGTCGCGCGCAATTCGGAGAAATCCCCGCTCTTCACGACGGACGAGCGCATCGAGCTCATCCGCACGGTCACGGCGTCCATCCCGAATGTCCGCGTCGTCACGTTCACCGGACTGCTCGCCGACGCCGTATCCGCGTTCGAAGTCTCCGCGGTCATCCGCGGACTCCGCGCCGTTTCCGATTTCGAGTACGAATTCCAGATGGCGCTCATGAACCGCGAGCTGAATCCGGCCTGCGAAACGCTCTTCATGATGCCCAGCCCGGAATACTCGTTCCTGAGTTCGCGCCTGATCCGCGAGATCGCATCCTGCGGCGGTTCCGTGTCCGCGTTCGTGCCGCCGGAAGTCGTCAACGCCATCCGCAACAAAATGGAGCAAGCCAGATCATGATCAAGATCAATACTTCGCATATCCTCCCCGATACCCCGTATCTGCTCGACGGCACGGAATCCGCCGAGATTCTGGAGCTTCCGCCGGATGCCGATCCGCCGCTCGCACCCGCGGGCGACATTGCGTATCATCTTTCGGCGGTCATGGCCGGAGCCGATCTCATCGTGACCGGCAGGGCGTCCGTCCCGCTCGCCACGGTCTGCGCGCGCTGTCTCGACGACATCCGCGTGACGATCGCCGTCAAGGACCTGTGTTTCCATTTCGAAAAGGTCCGCGATCTGGAAGTCGATCTCACGGACGATGTGCGCGAAGAACTCCTTCTCGCCGTTCCGTCCTGTTTCTACTGTTCCCCGGATTGCAAAGGCATCTGCCCGATGTGCGGCACGAACCTCAACCACGGGTCGTGTTCCTGCGACACACGACAGGCGGAACCCGAACCGGACGCCGCCGCGCCGTCGCCGTGGGATCAGCTCGACGCCTTGAACCTCGCGCCGGAAAAGCCCGTGAAAAAAGCAAACGTGAAGAAAATGACAGCGAAGTCTTCAGCGGCAAAACCGGCCGCGAAAAAGGCCAACACGAAGCCCCCGACTCAAAAGTCCGCGGCAAAGAAAAAGTCAAAAGAATAAAAGCAAACAGTTTTTTGCTTTCTTTTCCCTCCGAACTTCACTTTTTTTGCTTTCTTTTCCGGCGATTGTTGCAACTAAATTCAAATCATCTATCGAAAGATTTGACGCCGCATCCGTCATTTGCAGTTTGTTTATCATAAGTCAATTGACAGAATGACGGACAGGTTTGACGAAATAACCGTCACTTTTTGACGACGGAAAAAACGGGGGGCAGGATCCTGGTTTTAATCGCAAAACAACAATCTGTTTCTAATTTATTAAATAGCGCTTGTCATTCCGTGCGATTATTTGCGTCTTTTGGGAATACAAAAACCCTCCGCCGTAACAGAAACGACGAAGGGGGGAGGACAAGTCCTCCACTGATACAGTGCGCGGCTTACGCTCGCGCACGGAGAAAAACTCCTCCACTGATACTGTGCGCGGCTTACGCTCGCGCACGGAGAAAAACTCCTCCACTGATACAGTGCGCGGCTTACGCTCGCGCACGGAGAAAAACTCCTCCACTGATACAGTGCGCGGCTTACGCTCGCGCACATGACTCAGGACGGAACGTGTGATTATTCCGGGTTGAAATCGGACTTGGAAACGCCGCAAACGGGGCAAACCCAATCTTCCGGGACGTCTTCCCAGGCGGTTCCGGGCGCGATTCCGCTGTCGGGATCGCCGACGGCGGGGTCATAGACATAACCGCAGACGCTGCAAACATACTTTTTCATGACGGAGATTCCTTTCTGATTTCGGACGTTGTTATTGAGCGGAGCGCGCGAGCAGGGCGTCGCCGACGGCTTTGCCGAGGGCCGCGCACTGGTCAAGCGCCGCCGCAGGGGGAACATATTTGACCTTCAGGCCGGGTGCGACGAGCTCGACGCCCGCGCCCTTCAGGTATTCCTCGATCTTCGCGACGGATTCGCCGCTCCAGCCGAAGGAGCCGAACGCCGCGCCGATCATGTTTTTCGGGCGAAGTCCGCGGAGGTAGGTCAGGACGTCCGCCGTGCGGGGATAGAGGTCGTTGTTAATGGTGGGGGAGCCGACGACAAGAGCGGAGGCCTTCAGCATGGCGGCCGCGGCGTCGCTCCGCGTGCAGGAGGCCAGGCAGAGGACTTGAACGCCGCATCCCGTCTCGCGGATGGCATCGGCGATCGCGAACGCCATTTTTTCGGTACTGTGCCACATGGTGTCGTACAGCACGAGGGCGTTCGGCGTGACCGCCTGTTCGGCGAATTCCTTGTACCACGCGAGCGGAGTACCCAGCATGTCGCCGCGCCAAAGCGGGCCGTGGTCGGGCGCGATGACCGCGACGTCGAGTCCGAGCCCGGGGAAGGCTTCGAGGAGTTTCAGGACCTGCGGAGAGTACGGCAGGAGGATGTTCGCGTAGTAGCGTTCGGCCTCCTCGCGCATGGTGGGCTGGTCGTTTTCGTCGGCGAATATCTTGGCAACCGCGTAGTGCATGCCGAAGCCGTCCTGGGAGAACAGGATGTTGTCGCCGGTGAGGTAGCTGAACATGCTGTCCGGCCAGTGGAGCATGCGCGTCTCGACGAACTTGAGCGAGGATTCGCCGAGTTCGATGGCGTCGCCGCTCTTCACGGGCGTGATCTTCCCGGCGAGTTCGTGGAAATGCGCCTCAAGCGCCTTTACGCCGAGTGTGGAGGCGTAGACGGCGGACGGGTTCACGCGGGCGATGGTCTCGGGCAGGGAGCCGGAGTGGTCCATTTCGGCATGGTTGGAAACGATCACGTCGATCTTCGCGGGATCGACGACGGAGGCGATGCGCTCCATCATCTCGCCAAGGAACGGGGCTTTGACCGTATCGACGAGCGTGACCTTCCGGTCCATGATGAGGAAGGCGTTATAGGTGGAGCCGCGGCGGGTGGTGTAGCCATGGAATTCCTTGAGCTGCCAGTCAATGGCGCCGACCCACCAGACTTTGGGGGAAACCCGGATCGCTTTCATCATTTTGTGCGTGTGTCCTTTCGTGAGGATATGTTGAGGATAGTTGAGTTTACGGGATCGTGAAGGCCCAGAGGCCGTGGAGATTGCAGTATTCGCGCAGGATGAGGCCGCCGCGGTACTTGACCGGGAATACGGCTTCCGGCGCTTCACCCGGTTTCAGGTATTTGCGGTGGACCATGTCGCCGTCGACGACCTCGATCCACTGGATGTAGTGCGCATCCAGCATCGGATGCGTCACCGCGCCGACCGTGACTTTCAGCAGGTCTCCGTGCGCTTCGGCCACCGGGACATGCTTTTCGCCCGCGCCATCGGAGTGATTTGCCACCATTCGGGTCATGCCGCGTCCGCAGCAGGCCGGAATGCAGTCGTCGCCTTTTTCACAGGGCTGAAGCGCCTCGAAGACAATGCCGCATTCGGCGCATTTCCAGATCGTGTTCGGTTCTTTCATTGTTTTTCCCCTCAAAAATGCAGGTCCGGACGCCTGCCCCGGAACGGCGGATCCGTCCGAGTTGATTCATGCGTCCGCGATTGTTTCAATACAGTATCACGGCAAATGAAAAAATCAAGTCCGCAACAAGGAAAAGCGGTGAAGAAAAACAAAAAAGCCGCCGGGAAGAGCGGTGAAGCCCTGCCCGACGGCAAAGGTAGGAAACGGTTATTCTCCAGTCCGCCCCGATGCGCCGTTTCCAAGGATATAGTAGGGATCTTGTTCAAGTTCGAGTTCGGAACGGACGATCCCGACTGCATCCTTCAGACGGTCGGCGGTCCCGATGTAGTTGATCGTGACCTCATGCGAGATCGCTGCGGAATTGAAAATACCGGGTGCGGTCCTCCGCCGGTACTGAAGCGCGTACGTCCCCACGGGCGCACTCGCGTAATCGCCCGTGATGATGGTGCTTTTCAGCACGGGCGCGGCCGTGTCCGGATCGACGCCGACGCGCTGGATCGCGACCGTACCGCTGCCGGACAGGGATTTCTCCGCAAGTCCGCCAAGCGCAGTATTGAGGCCGGAGCATCCGGTGAGCGAGGCAAGCATGGTTGCGGGAACGAAAAACCAAATGAAACGAATCATGTTTGAACTCCTGTTTTTGAGTTTACCTGCTGAACAGTTCCTTTATCCCGGCAAGAAGAGCGGCGCAAACCGCCCCGATGACAAGTGTGATGAACGCTTTTAATGCTGTCTTCCGCCCTGTCTGGAACGCCTCGGCGAGCGACCGCAGCGTGTCTGCCGTCTTCGCATCAATTCCGTTCGGGCAACCGTGATCGTATGAAGCGAGGATGTCGGTGAAAATAGCAGCGATCTCGTTTTTGTCTTGGTCCGTCATGTGCGTAGCCTCCCATTCATATAGGCGCGCCAGCCGAATATCTGACAGGATAGCGCGGCGATCCAGCCGAGCGGGATCACAGCGGGCCGGAAATCATACAGCGCCTCCTTCGACGCATTCACGGCCAGCCGCCAGTTTGCCCGGGTAAAATGCCAGTAGGATTTCTCCGGCAGGCTGTACTCCCAGTCATGCGGGGCGCTGGCGGCGTCCAGCGGGCGCAGCAGGGCAGAGAATATCCAGCGCGCCCACTTCGGCCAGCGCTCCGGCCCCACGCCGTTGCATGCGGCCGCGAGCTGCTCCGGCGTGGCATCCCAGAATGACCTCGGGGCAATGGCTCCAAACTCCCAGCAGAATGCCCGCCGGAAGTGTACTGTATTAACGCCGTATCGCATGAGGCAAAGCCTTAACTTAGGATGTCCGCGGTTGCGCTCGCGAACGGAGCGATTCCCGCGATCAACTCCGCCCAGGTCATGCCGAAGCGCATGGCGTCCGCCATGATCTCGACGATGCGGGTGCGCCCTTCGGTAATGACCGCCTCCGGCACTTCACGCTCACGCGCAAAGTCGATGAGGTTGGAGCTGATGCCGTTCGCCGCCGCCTGAAGGAATTCCTCCGGCGTGATCTTGTCGGTCTTGCTCGCGAGGTCTTCGATGAGTTCCGCGAACTCGCCGCGGACGCGCTGTTCCGGTGTCGGTTCGCCGTCATCCACGATGACGCCGCCCATTTCGCGGAAAGCGTCATCGTCGTAGCTTCCGTCCGGCTTGTGCATGGGAGACCGCCCTTTATAGGGGTCGGGCGGGGTCTTGAATTCGTGTCCGTTTTCGTCGTAGTAGCGTTTCATATTCTTGTCCTCCTTTAAGGTCAAACACTTTGAACGTCCAGCAGGCCGGCGCCTTCCGGGACCTCGAATGTGCCGGAGCCGACGATCAGATAACTGCTTACGGTCGCGCCGTCGTCGGACGAATATTTCACGTCCGCATCCCCGCTCGTGTTGGTCACGGTCGCGCCCAGAACGATTCCGAGATTCGTAATTGTGGAGCCGGTGATCTCGCCGATCTCGAAGGCTCGGCTTCCGCCCGATGCGCCGGAGCTGAACAGAATTTTCGTCGGGTTCTGCTCCGTTCCGCCGTATATCGTGATTCCGCCGCCCGGAGCAATCGGCGCCGCATTTGTGTTCCCCTTCAAGTCCACAATCGCGCCGGAGGAAATTGTAACCGTTCCGGCAGCACCGTCGCAAACTCCGATGACGTTGGAACCGGCTAGCCGGAGATGTCCTGAATTTAGGTATATATCCTGCGCGGAACCGTTTGCAATATTGCCGCTTATGACACTGTCAGTCATAGAGCAGGTTGTTCTTCCGATTATCATGCCGCCTCCCCTGGAACCGCCCGTGCTATTTCCGATAATCCGTGTAGAACTCAACTCAAGATAGGAAGGTATCTCTGTAAGCAGGACGCCGCCTCCGTTTGCGCCCGCCGAATTGCCGGAGATGATGGAGGCACTGACATAGCAAGATGCGCCTTGAGATACAACGAGACCGCCGCCTCTAGCTGCGGAGTTGCCGCTGATGATTACATTATTCAAATCACCAATAGTTCGTGTAAGATTTATGACAAGAGCGCCGCCATAACCACTTGCTGTATTTCCGATAAACCGACAGTCGGAGCAAATGAATTTGCCTCCTGAAAAAACAGCAACAGCACCAGCGTTATCCGCGCTGATTCCTCCTGAAAAAGAGCATCCGCTTGCACTTGCGGTTGTGCCGGAAGAAACAGCAGCAATCCTTGTACCGCCGAGATCAATCACGCTATCGCTCCCCGCGCCAGTGACTTTCTCAATATTCAGCCCGCCGCCGCTGCTCACGCTGACGGTCGAGCCGGACGGGATGAACGCGTCACCGAGGGTCATGGTGCCACCGTTGACGGCGACATCCTGAAGCGTGAGGTTCGCGACGGTGAACTTGGACGTACCGCAATCCACCTCGCCCGTCAGCGCGGTTTCGGAATAGCCATTGCCGACGATATGTTTCTCGCCGTTCGCCGTGGAGCCAGAGAGGTCGATCGTCGTACCGTTGAGCGTCGCGTCGAACGCGACATACTCCTGCGTCGCCGTGTCAATGCCGTACGGGAGCGTGCCGCTGGTCGAGCCGGACGCGTACACGACGATGTACCCCGCGACGTGATCCTCCACGGAAATGATCGCGAGGCCGTCATGGAACCTGACCGTGCAATTATTGACGCTGTCCGGCTCCAGCGGGTCTGCGAGAACAACGTTAGAATCTGTGACGACATAGCCTGTCCCGGCAACAAACAGCTCAATGTGTCCGTCAAGTCCGAATGAACGTATGGATGGCGGTTCCTCACGGCTCAGCAGCACTTTGGCGTTTGCAGCTGTGGCATGAATCTCGTATGCTTTCCCGGCACATAGCATGACGTTTGTGGTTTGATTCGCGGATGCGGTAATCGCAGGCTCAAATCCAAAGTAACGCGCCTGATCAACAGTGGAACCGCTCACGAGCGCCATGCGGTATCCTGCTGTGATATTGTTCTGCTTTGAGGCAAGCGAGGCGGAAAGTCCACTGATCGCACTTTGGGGAACGTTGGCGGCACTGATGATGCCCGAACTTGAGATACTGATGCCCGTACCGGCGTTGTCGGAATTCAGCTTGTCCTGTTTCGTGGCAAGCGAGGCGGAAAGACCTGTCACCTCACTCTGCGGAACGTTGGCTGTGCTGATTACGCCTGCACCGGAAATGGAAATACCGGTTCCTGCGTTTCCCGACCCCAGTTTGTCCTGTTTTGTAACAGCTGAAGAGGAAACGGCTGTTTGGATCATCTGTTCCGCCTGAGTGCGGGTTACAATTTCCTGATCCAGTGCGGTCGGATCGCCAAGTCCCGCTACACGATTCCGGACTTTGAAGTTCTCGATTTGAAGGACGAACATGGAGTGTCCTTCGTTATCGTATCCGACAAGTTCCCCGTTCAGGCCGGATTTTGTTCCATCATTGCCGAGCCAGGCGGCAAGCTCTTCCGTGTTCATATTGGAAATCGGAATTACAAATTCCGTGAAGCTCGCGACCTCGCCGTCAACCGTGTCAGTCACAGTATGAACAGAAATGCCGTTTGCGTCCGCAACCAGTTTGCATGCCGTACTCCGGTCAAAGTCGGAGTCCATACTCCATTGCCAGTTCGTAATGCCGTCAAACGAGGCAATCGGATAAGGTACGGCCCCTTTGTCGGATGCAAACAACCGCATTCGCAGACATACGGCGACTCCGATCGTCAGAACCGGTGCATCCGGATGAAAAACATTTGTACAGTCCCGTACCGCACCGAGCGTTTCATTCGCGACCGCATAAAAAACAATATCCTGCATATCAGTTTCCTTGTTTGAAATTGAAATTCAATTCATAATCGTAGATGACTCTGACGTTTCGTGCTTGCCATCCTCGGATGTAACTGTTCGGCGCGGTATCCGGTCCTCCGAGGCCAGAAACCGAACCGTAGCCCCACGACGCAAAAACGCCGCTGCTCAAAAAGAGCGTATTCGCCCCGGACGATACAGTCGTGCAGAGCGGATCGAAAACGTATGTGTTGTACGGGTCCTCTGTCGGGGTTCCCTCTTCGTCCCGCTCGCGCAAATCGACCGCATCAAACATGAGTTTTCCGCCGGATGCCTCCGGACAGCCGTGATGCTCCGGCGCAAGCAATACCGGCTCCCATGCGGAACGGATCGACCATCGTTCGTCCGGATCGGCAAGGCCCGTGTACTCGTAGTGCAGACAGCATTCCAGCGGGTTGTACCATCCGCCGAACTCAGTTTCGTGAAGAGTCCATTCCGGGATCGCATCATATGCCGCCTGCGGAGATGTACCGAAGCTGTGATAATCGGCGGGCGAAAAGGCATGGCACATCATGAACCCGCCGTTGGTAACGCTTACATATCGGAGCAGTTTCAGCATTCTGGTCCGCTGTGAAGCCCAGGCGGCATTCAGACAAACCTGTAATGTTCCATCGGCATAATCCTTTGGGCAGGAGTTGTTCTCCGGGACGGTTTCCGGCACGATCAGAGGTTCCGCCAGCGCCGACGCAAGGAGTTCAAATGAGCTGTAGACGACATTCCCCGCGCTGTCCGTAAAACGACGTGCATTGTATTCGTCCAAAGTATGAAGAAGGAACGCATCGAAGATATGCATAAATGAAAGCCTCCGGGAGAACCCCCGGATCTCATCGTATGCGGATTCTTTTTTTATCTCCCGGAACGGGATATTCTCCGGATCGGCATTGCCGTACCATTTCCCGGTGAGGATGTGCGCCAGATAATTGTCAATGACCGCCGCCGCGCCGGATGTCGTACAGCTTTCGTGAAATTCGGAATCCACGGCCTCCCGGCGTTCGCAGAGTGCGGAAACAAGCCCGCGCATCACCGGAAGAGGAGTGCAAAACGCCGGTTCGTTCAGATGATAGTCGTCCCACAGGCTCATCAGATCCATCTCCCGCTGATTTCGATATCGCCGCTCAGATGTGCCTGCGTTACAGTTCCGGCCGGACTGACTTTCGCCAATGTTTTGTACCAGCCCTGAACCCCGGTGACAGATGAGGAAAGGCTGTTCGCAAATCCGTACACCAGAGCCGGAGGCGTGGCCGCCGCATTATAATACACGGTCAGATAGATTGAGGCGGATTGACCCGATAAAACCGGAACTGTGCCGGCGGGCATGTTGTGAATGACATTCCCGATTCGGATTACTCCGGCATATTCATCGGACGGATCGGCGCCGTTGAAAATCCTGGCTGATGTCCCGCCGACGATTTCCACGGCAAACGCCCCGGCATATCCCGACGCAACCTGGGTTTCCGAGGCGGCGGCGCCGGTGTTTTCCGGATCCGGACCGTTCCAGCGGATGAGCTTGCCCGCGCCGGTGTCGAGGACATCCAGGAGCGGCGATGCGGACGCAAGCTTGTCGAGCTGTTCCACAGCTTCGGCCAGAGCATTGAATTTCTCGCGGAGAACATCGAACAGATTCTCGCCGGATTCCAGTCTGGGTACGATCATGCGCCGTTCTCCTCCGCGTTTTCGTACAGCGTACCGTCCCAGCCGGCCGGATCGGGCGATGCTTTGTAGATGACTTTAGCGATGTAGCGGCGCCCATCGGGATGAATCTGCCCGCCGAGGTTCAGCCAGTTCGTCACACCTACGCCGAAGTCGCCGAGCGCGGGCGTGCTGATCTTTCCGGCGCATGCGGCCGCTGCCCACGAAGCATCCCGCAATGTGCAGTGGCGGCTGAACTCCGTGATTGTGTAGCTCGGCATCAAATATGATTCACAATTCATGACCGGCATCTTCAGCAGATGCCACGCTTCGCCGAGAGAAGTGACGGCTTGCGGCGTTTTCACCCAACGATAGCTGGCGCGTTGAACAGCCGTCAATACTGGATCCGTCGCGGTCGCCCACCACGCGGGAACCTCGTCCGTCCCTTTTGCCGCGAGACAGTAGTTCCAGTTTGTCCGGTAGTCGGAATGCCGTTCCAAGGGCACGGACATAACGGATATGTCCAGCGTGTGCTCCTTCGGGCCGTGCCGTCCGATCAGAAACCGAAGATTGCTTCCGGCATTCAGATTCTCCCAGTTGAGCTCGATCTCATAGACCGGACCGCCGATCTGCCGGGTACGCCAGGAAACCAGTTCATATTCGCCCGATTTGTCCCGGTCGCCGATTGCCAGGCGGGCGCTTCGCTCCTCCACCTCTTCCCGCGTCCCGTAATAGATTTCGCGGTAGGAGGCCCCGCCGGAGTCCCTGCTCCGGACGATGCTTTTATGTTTCAGTTTCAGCATGTTCCCCTCCCTGTCTCAATTGATCGTTCCGATTTCCTCGAGTTTCTCGGCGATCTCGTCGAGCTCGGCGTTGATCTGCCTCAGGATTTCCATGATAACTTCCGCTTCCGGATCATATTCGTTCTCGGGCGTTTCCGCCTTGGCTGCCGTTTCCCCGTTCATCTCATTCTCCCGTTGTTCTTTGTTTTGTTTTTTCCTCACGCCTTAAGTTCGTCACAGCCCCGACACCTCGGCTTCGTCGCTTCTCTCCGCCTTCACGGTGAACTTCTGGTATTTTCCTTTTTCCGAGTTCAGGACTGCCGATGTGATAAGGAATGCTTTTTCCTGGAACGTCAGTGTTTCCCCGGCCTCCGGAATATTGCCGCCTTCCACGAGCCCGTCGAATTCCAGTTCCGTACGGCGGCTTGTGGCGGCGAGTTTATCTTTTCTGCCGTCTTCTCCATGAACGGATACCGTCCCGGTCAACGACGAACGCATTCGGATGTTCCGCATGGCGATGTCGAAACCGCCTCCGTCCCACCCGGAAATCAATCCTATGGCACGCATCTCAATAGCCCCTCATGGTTTCTCGGGTAAAGACCGGTTCGTCGCAGGCAACTGCGGCAAACCCCTGTCCGCGCACAGATTCCGCCGCACCGGGCAGGACCAGTTCGCCGGACGCCGTTTTCTCAAGAGAACTGCGCACAAAGGCGACACGCATTTTGAGTTTATCGGGCAGAGAGTCGCCCGCACAGCGAACCCGGGCGCGCTCTTCGCACAGGGTCAGGTTCCAGTCGCGAAGCAGCGCTTCGGCGCGTTCGGACGCGACAGGCGTTTCGTAGCGGCATCCGGCGGCCGCGTCGATTTCCGCCGCCGCGGCTTCCAGATCGGCCTGCGCCGTCGCCGTACCGGTCTCGTCGTTGCCGTACAATCCCGCATAATCCTGACCGAGGCGCACTTTCAATTCATTGATCGTGGCGTATGCCATGAGACGATCCTTTCATTTCGTTGTTGTTTGAACTGAAAAAGAAAAATGGCTGATTCCGGCGGGGAGGGAAGGGCGGAGAATCCGTACAGCGGATATCCTGTTTGCCTGCAATCAAAAAAGAAACCGCCTCCGCGCCAAGGAGATAATCGCAGCGGATTCCCCATGCCCTGTTCCCCCCCTCATCCGTCAGCCGCTTATTCCATATTCGGTCAGCCTGCGGCGGTGCCGCCGCGTCCCAGGAGATGCGGGAACAGCGCGGCCGCGTTGCCGTACGCCTCTGCGCCGAAAAGGATTCTGCCGTCCATAAAGACGTTTTCATCGTTCGGCTGGTTCAGGATCGTAAGAGATGCTTCCTTGTTCTTCAGGACCAGGATGGGCTTCAGCGCGCCGGTGAAACGGCCCAGGAACCAGTAGTTGGCGTTCGTGCCGGTAAGGCGCGGGCTGACGACCAGTTTGACCTTGTCCTTGTGGGGATTGGCGAATTCCTGATCGCTGGCGTCACGGTAGGTGTCGGAGTACAGGATTTCGCGGGCGGTATCTTCCAGCGCGGGGCCGACAATCAGGTGCGTCGGACGCGTGTTGACGGGCTGGCCGTTGTGCCCGCGGAAGGAGTACATCTGGGTGAAGAACGAGCCGAAGTTGGCGAACGTGAGAGCGTTGGTCGTGACGTTGTTGATCGTGCTCGGTCCGTACTTGCGGGAGCTGTTGTAGAAGCTGGCGCCGTCGATCCAGTTCGGCGGATTCACCAGTGCCTCGGTGAAGAGGGTGTCCCACAGCTGTTCGCCGGCCTCGCCCATGGCGGCGACCAGCGTGCCGTAAATCCCCCAGTTGTCGCTTTCGACGTCACGCACGGGAATCGCCACGGTGTCCTCCCAGGGACGTTCCACGAGGCGGATTTTGTGCGTGGCGAGGTTCTTGATCTGACGCGGGCCGAGCCATTCGCGCATCCCGGCGAAAGCGTCGAGGAACGGGATTTCCATGGCGGTGTGCTTCGGATCGCCCTCGATGTCGGCGAGGTCGCGGTAGATGGTCTCCGCGCCTTCGACGGCCTGTTTGAACTTCAGGTTGAAGCTGGTGCGCATCGCGGACAGCGTTTCATGATTGAGTTCCATGTTCTTTTTCCTTTTTCATGTTGATTGGTCTGATTCTGAACTCGGGTATTCCGGCTCAGCGCGGGCCGTTGCCGATTTCCGCCACCACGCCGTCCGGAAGGACGTCGCGGACGACGCCCGCGATTACGGCCGCCGTACCGCCCGTGAGCGTGACGGTCTGGTCGTCCTTCACGTAGCAGGTCTTGTTCAGGTCGCTCGCGGCGAACGCGCCGCTGCTGACCGGGCTGTAGAGGAACATGCCGGAACGGGTTCTGACGGTTTCGCCGCCGGCCGCGGTGTTTTCGGCACGGCCGACCACGGTGATGGAACCCGCGGACGTGGCGGGAACGGCTTTCCCGCTGGAATTGATCGCGGTAATTCCGCCCGCGTAGACGGTGCTGCCCGACGCGACGGTGAATTCACGCGTGTAGTGAACGCCGCCGGCCGCGATTTCCCTGGTGTCTCTGGCTTCTGTGAGTGCTGACATGGTTCATGTCTCCTTTTGTTGTGATTGTTTTACGCCGTATGGCTTCTCAGCCGTGCATGGCGCGTTGATATTCGTCTTTGTCGAATCCGAATTTGCGGATCATTTCCTCGTCTGCCGAACTCAGGCTCCGCTTCGGCGCGCGCCGTTTGTCCGGCGCGAACGTCATCCGGCCCGGCACCACGGCGGGAGCGTGTTCCAGGTAGGACGCCAGCACGGCGCAGTCCTGGGTTTTCGCCCATCCTTCCAGCGCGTGCGTCAGTTTTCCTTCCTGAAGTCCCTGTTCGATCAGTTCATCCTTGCGTTTTTCCTCGGCGTCGCAGATCATCGTGTCAAGCTCCTGCCGCAGAGCCTCCGCCTGCCCGGCGCGTTCCTTCACGGCGTCCAGAGCGGCGGACATGGTCTCATCAGGTTCATCGGCTGCAATGCCAAGCCCTTCGCGCATGGCCGTGATGACGTCGGCTTTCGCCTCGATCGCGGCCGCCGTACGCTCGAATGCTTCTTCTTCATTGTTCTCGCCGGACAGCACGATCTCGTCCCAAACCATTTTCCCGAGCAGACGACAGAGCGCGCGTTCGATCGGATCCTGAAGCCGTTTCAGTTCAATTGCATTCCGTCCGATGTCCTCCGGATCGGCGTCTTCTTCTCCGCCCGCCGCGAGGACGTCCTCGCAGTTCAGCGCGGGTTCATTCTCCATCGCCACGCTCGTGATGCGGATCGGGCCTTCCTTCAGGCCGCGGATCACGGGCGAACAGTACCGGAATATCTTTTCTTTCAGCAATTCATATGCGCCCGGCGTCCATTCCGCCCGGATGCGCAGTTCATCGCCCTCGCGGAACAGCGTCCCGAACCCCATGGCTGCCACGCCGGACGGGATCAGCCGCAGCACTTCGCTCTCCTCCACGCCGTGCTTCTCCGCCAGGATGTGGAGATAATGATTCGAGTCGATCGGGATCGCCTCGCCTTTCTTCGCCTGGTACGCCGCGATGGCGTCCAGGTCCTCCACGCTCAATCGCAGTTCGTAGTCCTTTCCGTTTTTCACGAGCCGGTTCACGCCCGCATGCAGCAGAGTCCATTCCTCCGGGACTCCGTTCACGTCCTGTTTCACAGTGCTCATTTCCTGCTCCTATGTTTTTGTTTTTCATGTCCCCAATGGGATTACTTGAAAATCATCTTCCGTGCCCGAGCGTAGCCGGGCACAACCGCAGTGGAGGCTGTTGCCTCCTACCAACCGAAAATACGTTCTTCCATGCGCCGTTCATGAGGCGGAAGCGGATCGACTCCGCACGGAGCCTCGTTCCCTCGTCCCGCCGCATGGACCGCCAGCGCGAGCGCCCAGAACCGGTCCGAATGCCCGGATTCGTCGCGTTCGGCGTCGTAGCGCACGTTCCCGGCGGCGGTCACGCTCCGCACGATCTTGTGCAGGTCGTGCCGCAGCACGTCGTCCGCCAATATCCTGATGCCGCGCGACTCGAACACCGCCCGGACCGGCATAGCCAGCGCGGCTTTCACGGAGCTCGTAAACGTCACGCTCTCCACGCGGTATTTCCCGTGGCGTTCCTGCATCTCTTCCGCCAGCATCATCCCGATTCCGGTCGCATCGATGCAGAGACGCTCCAGCCGGGCGTCGTCGAAGCGGCGCGCCAGGGCGTCGGCCTGCATGCGGAACGGCATGTTTTCCATGACTTCGTACCCGCTCTGCCACAGGATGTCCCCGATGCGCGTCAGCTCGAAATACACCCCGACGTCCTTCTTCCGCCCCACGTCGTATCCGGCATACCGGATGGCCTTCGGATGTTCGTTCAGCGCTTTTTCCAGTTCGGCGGCATCGTTTTCGCAGGCGCCGATCATGCCGTAGTCCAGCAGGGCCGCGCCCGCCTCCGCCGCTTCGATCAGATACTGCGTCCGCCAGGCGTCTTCCGTGCGGCATTTCGCCCGCATCATCTTCAGCCACTCCTCGCGGCTCAACTCGCTTCCGGTCACAGCGTTGACACGCTCCACGAACCCTTCTTCGACCGCATCCAGGATACTCGTCCGATGGACGCTCCACCCCATTGCGTTTGCCCCGTGTTCCGCCTCGTGAAGCATCCGGCAGAACGGCGATTCGCTGCTTCCGTCCACGCTCAGGGCGGACACCATTTCCAGCTGGCCGCCCCATGTGGTGCACGGCAGCGCCATGTCGATCACTTTCCCGCTGTCCTTGTGCAGGTCCGCCTCGTCGATCAGAATGTCCCCGCCCTTCCCGGCGAACGCCTCGGGCGTGCTGGACAGGCTGATGACCCGGCTGCCGTTGCCGTATTCCGCCGTGTATGCGCGGATTCCGTGCAGAGGATCGACGACCGCGGCATTCTCTCCGGCGAGACCGCGGCAGACCGCGTTTGCCGCCGCCGCCCATTTCGCGATGTAGTCCGTGATGAACTCGCGGGCGGTGAATTCGTCGCGGCTGGTCACCCACTGCACGGTTCCCGGCCTCCGCAGACACTTGTCGTTCACGCGGAAACTCGTGGCGTACGTGATGCCGATCCGCCGCGATTTCGCGTACAGTTTCATCCGCGCATCGTCCAGGATCCACCGTTTCTGGTACGGCAGAAAGTATTCCGACAGTTTCATCGTCCTTCCGTCTCCGTTTGCAAGTTCACATTTGATTGATTATCAAAATCAGAGTCCGCGCGGCTGCCGGGACATCATCCCACCTTCATTTCCGCACGGTTTCGCATCTTCCATATCCCTTTTTCGAGGCTTTCTTCCGGATCTTCCCTGCCGTTGGAAATCATGCATCCGATCCCGACGCCGCACGGACTCTTCAACAAAGGGTCGTTTTGAGCCCATCCGGACGGAATAAACACGCAACTATCAGTTGTTTCTATCAGTTGAGTATGACATATCTCTTTCTCTTCCGGTTCCGGTGTAATGCTGAAAGTATCGTTTTTCCGTCTTGAAAATCGTTCCGTTTGGAGGTATATTATTTTCTCCCTTTTCGCGCTCGCGACATATTTTATTCAAGGCCTCACCTTATGTGGAAAGCTCTCAGCCAGCCGGCAAAAATCATCATTCCCCTCTTCATCGGACTCTGTTTCCCCTGGATGTCCCGCGCATCCTTCATGGTCCGCTGGCTGCTCGTCGTCATGCTCCTGAATGCCTGCCTCGGCATCAGGTTCAGCGGCCTGAAGGTACGCCTGTACCACTGGTATCTGCTCGCCGCCAACCTCGCGATCGGCGTGCTGGCGTGGCTCTTGGCATGCTGGTTCTGCGGCGGCAATACCGAGGTCGCGAAAGCCGTCTTCTTCACAGCGATCTCCCCCACCGCCACCGCCGCCCCGGTCGTGATCGCATTCCTGGGCGGAAACGTCGCCACGGTTCTGATGGGATTCCTGATCAGCGACCTCGGCATCTCGCTCTTCCTGATCGGCCTGCTCCCGCTCGTCACGGGGCAGCTGAAATGGGAGTTCGTCAACGAAGTCTTCCTGAACATCGCGTTCGTGATGGCGCTCCCCGTCTTTCTTTCGCGCGTCCTGCTCCATTTCTGGCCGTGGCTCGCCGATTTCGCCAAGTATAAAATCGCCCCGCACGCCCTCTGGGCCTGGTCCGTCATGCTCCTCATCCTCGGGGGCATGGCGCGCAAAACGTTTGACGAGCAGGAGATCAGCGCCGTCACGATCCTACTTCAGATCGGCTGCGCTACGCTCGCCGTCTGCATCCTGAATTTCTTCACCGGGTGGCTGATCGGGCCGCGCCGCTGCAAGCTCGAATCCAGTCAGCTCCTCGGTCAGAAGAACACCTCCTTCACGATCTATCTGGCGATCACCTTCGCCTCGCCCGTCGCCGCCCTCGGCCCGCTGTTCTACATCCTCTGGCACAACAGCTGGAACGCCATTCAGATGTTCCAGTTCGAGAAACGCAGGCAGCGCAAGGCGGCGCGCTTCATCTCTTCCTCGGCTCCGGTCCGCGATACCGGACACATCACTTCTTGAACCCACACGAAACGGACGCGGTCATCATGCAGGACATCATCATCCACGGCGCTGCCGAACATAACCTGAAAAATATCGACGTCACGATCCCGCGTGACCGTCTCACCGTCATCACCGGGCTTTCCGGCTCCGGCAAGTCCTCGCTCGCGTTCGACACGCTCTACGCCGAGGGCCAGCGCCGTTACGTAGAAAGCCTCTCCGCCTACGCCCGCCAGTTCCTCGACCGCATGGGCAAGCCGAAGGTCCGCCACATCGAGGGACTTTCCCCGTCCATCGCCATCGAACAGCGCTCCGCGGGATCCAACCCGCGCTCCACGGTCGCGACCGTCACGGAGATTTACGACTATCTCCGCCTCCTTTACGCTCACGTCGGCACTCCGCACTGCCCCAAATGCGGCAAGGTCCTCGCCGCGCAGTCCGCGCAGCGCATCCGCGACCGTCTGCTCCAGCTCCCCGCCGGGCCCGCCATGATGATTCTCGCGCCCGTCGTCCGCGGCCGCAAGGGCGAACACCGCGACATCCTCGACAAGCTCCGCAAGGACGGCTTCGTGCGCGCCCGCATCGACCGGAAGATCGTCGCGCTCGACGAGCAGATCGCCCCGCTCGACAAGAAGGTCAAGCACAACATCGAGGCCGTCGTCGACCGCCTCGTCTGCGGCAAGCTCGAACCGTCCCGCCTCAACGACTCCATCGAATCCGCCCTGAAGCTCGGCGACGGCGTCATGCTGCTCCTCCTCGAGGACCGCGACGCCACGTTCGTTTCCGGCGAAAAAGTCTGGCGCGAGGAGCTCATCAGCGAACACCTCTCCTGCGAGGACTGCGGCATCAGCATCTCCCCGCCCGAACCCCGCAATTTCTCGTTCAACAGCCCCTACGGCGCCTGCCCGGTCTGCAGCGGCATCGGTTCGCTCCAGGTCATGGATCCCGCGAAGGTCGTCGAGGACGAAAACGCCACGCTCCGCCACGGGGCAGTCCCCGCCTGGCGCCGAGGCGCGCACCGCCTCATCATCTACTACAACCACATGCTCAAGTGCATCGCCGCCCACTACGGCATCCCGAAGCTGATGGACACCAAATGGCGCGACCTCCCCGAGCACGTCCGCCACGTCCTGCTTTACGGCAGCGGCGACGAGATCATCGACTTCAGTTTCTACATGCGCGGCAAGCGCCACGAGATGAAGAAGCCGTTCGAGGGCATCCTCGCCAACCTCCAGCGCCGCAGCCAGGACTCCGAATTCGAGAGCGTCCGCACGCGCCTGCTGGAGCTGACCATGCGGAAGACCTGCCCCGCCTGCCACGGCGCGCGCCTCCGCCCGGAGAGCCTCGCCGTCGAGATCGGCGGCGCCGGCATCCACGATTTCAACTGCAAGAGCGTGTCCGCCGCGCTTGATTTCCTCGCGGATCTCAAGCTCACCGACGTGCAGGACAAGATCGCCGCCGAGCTCCTCAAGGAGATCCGCAGCCGCCTCATGTTCCTGAAGAACGTCGGCCTCGGCTATCTCTCCCTCACCCGCGAATCCGGCACGCTGTCGGGCGGCGAAGCCCAGCGCATCCGCCTCGCCACCCAGCTCGGCTGCGGCCTCGTCGGCGTCATCTACATCCTCGACGAACCCAGCATCGGGTTGCATCAGCGCGACAACGCCAAGCTCCTCGCCACCCTCAAAAACCTCCGCGACATCGGAAACACCGTCGTTGTCGTCGAGCACGACCCCGAAACCATTCAGAGCGCCGACTACGTGATTGACCTCGGTCCCGCCGCCGGCGTCCACGGGGGCGAGATCGTCGCCGCCTGTCCGCCATCCGAACTCGTGAACTGTCCGCGCTCCCTCACCGGCAAATTCCTCTCCGGCGAGGAATCCATCCCCGTCCCGGAAAAACGCCTTGCGGGCTCCGGCAAGTTCCTCGAGATCATCGGCGCCACGCACAACAACCTCAAAAACATCAACGTAAAGATTCCGCTCGGCGTCTTCACCTGCGTGACCGGCGTGTCCGGCTCCGGCAAGTCCTCGCTCGTGAACGGCATCCTCCGCCGCGCCCTGGAACACCGTTTCGAGGTCGCCGACGCGGGCGAGGTCGGCGCGCACAGGGAGATACGCGGTCTAGAATTCATTGATAAGGCGATCATGATCGACCAGACCCCGATCGGCCGTACCCCGCGTTCCAACCCCGCCACCTACACCGGCTTCTTCTCCGCCATCCGCAACCTCTTCGCCTCCCTGCCCGAATCCAAGGTCCGGGGCTACGGTCCCGGCCGTTTCAGCTTCAACGTGAAGGGCGGCCGCTGCGAGGACTGCCAGGGCGACGGCATCCGCCGCATCGAAATGCAGTTCCTGCCGGACGTGTACGTGGAATGTCCCGTGTGTCACGGACGCCGATTCAACGAGGAAACACTTTCCGTCCGCTACAAGAAGAAAAACATCTCCGAAATCCTCGACATGACCGTGTCCGAGGGCGTCGAGTTCTTCTCCGCCGTCACGCCCATCGCCCGCAAGCTCAAGACGCTCGAAAGCGTCGGCCTCGGCTACATCTCCATCGGGCAGAGCGCCACCACGCTGTCCGGCGGCGAAGCGCAGCGCGTCAAGCTCGCCACCGAGCTTGCCAAGATCCCGCGCGGCAACACCCTGTACATCCTCGACGAACCCACCACCGGACTCCACCTCGCCGACATCCGCCAGCTCCTCCAGGTCCTCATGATGCTCCGCGACAAGGGAAACACCATCCTCGTCATCGAACACAACCTCGACGTCATCAAGACCGCCGACTACATCATCGACCTCGGACCCGAGGGCGGCGACGAGGGCGGACGCGTGATCGCCGCCGGAACCCCGGAGGAAGTCGCGGCATGCAAAAAATCCTACACCGGGAAATTCCTGAAGCCCCTGCTGAACAACCTGCTCTGAAAGGGACCGCTTCCTGTTTGCATTTCACGTTTTTTCTGCTATAGTATTCTAGTTTTGATTCGTCATTTCCTATCGGCAAACTTGAACTCGGCAACAGAAGCATCCCCCCCATGAAACAGCAGACTTCCGCTCAATCCCACGCTTTCGGCTGCACCATCCTCGGCAGCGGCAGCAAAGGCAACGCCACGGTCATCCACGGCCCGGAGGGCAATCTGCTGCTCGACGCCGGATTCTCCGCGAAGGAATTGATGTGCCGTCTCGAACGCGTCCACGTCGATCCGTGTTCCCTCCGCGCGATCCTGATCACGCATGACCACTCCGACCACACGAGTGCGTGCCGCATCGTCTCCGACCGCCTCGGCATCCCCGCCTATTTCATGCCGGAAACATTCTGCGAACTCTCGAAATGCACAAACAAGGTCCCGACTCACAAGATTCTCATCACGCCCGGCTCTCCGCTCGACTTGTGCGGCATCCACGTCGAACCCTTTTCCATTTCGCACGACACCCCCGCGATCGCGTTCACGTTCACGGTCCGCGCACATAAGATCGGATTCGCGACCGACCTCGGCTTCGTCTCCAACCTCGCGAAAGCCAAGCTCAGCGGCTGCGACCTGCTCGTATTGGAGACCAATTACGACCCCGGCAAGCTCCGCGCCTCGGCGCGTCCGCTCACGCTCAAACGCCGCATCGCGGGCAAACAGGGCCACCTCGGCAACCCGGACGCCATGGAGGCGCTCGCCGAACTGCTTTCCCCGAATACGCGCAATCTGGTCTTCGCGCACCTCAGTCAGGAATGCAACGATCCGGCGCTGGTCGCCGAGCTCGCCGAATCCCGCCTCACCGAACTTCAGAGGCAGGATGTTTCGTTCCGCATCGCATCGCAGTTCGAACCTCTTGAAACCTTCTGGCTGGAGTGAATACGACCATGGCCAAGCAGACACCGCGCAGAATCAAGATCGCATGTCCCGGCTGCGGACAGAAACTCGACGTCTCCGAGATGCCGTCCTTTTCTCACGTGAACTGCCCCGCCTGCTCGTTCGACCTGATCGTCCCGAAGTGGTTCAACAATTATCTGCTGGAATCGCCCGAGGGCAAGGGCGGCATGGCCGTCGTCTACCGCGCGCTCGATATCGCGCTCGACCGCGAAGTCGCCATCAAAATATTCAATCCGGACCTCGCCGCAAAAGGTGTTTCTCCCGGCCTTTTCCTGCACGAAGCACGTATCGCCGCCACCATCAACCATCCAGCGGTCGTGCCCATCTATTCCTGCGGGGAATGGGACGGTTCCACGTACATCGTCATGCAGTACATGGGCAAGGGCACGCTCGAAGGCCGTCTCCGCAAGGCGAAAGGCCGCCTGCCCGTCATGGAGACCTGCCGATGGATCCGCGACGTCTGCGAGGGGCTGGACGCCGCCCGCGAACTCGGAATCATCCATCACGATATCAAACCCGGAAACATCCTGCTCGACCTCGATTACAACGCAAAAATCTCCGACTTCGGGCTTTCCCAGGTCGTCTCCGGGAAATCCGCTTCCGCGTTTCTCGATCCGACCAAAATGTGGGTCAGTCCGCAGTATGTCAGCCCCGAAAAGGTCCTGACCGGAGAAGAAGGTCCGGAGGGCGACGTCTACAGCCTCGGCGCGTCCTTCTATCATCTGCTCTCGGGCGAACCGCCGTTCCAGGCGGACAACACGTTGGATCTCGTCAATATGCGGACGCAGCGCGACCCCGTTCCGCCCGACCTCGTCCGGCCGGACATCACTCCCGCGCTCTCCTCCGTCATCCTCGACATGATGAACCGCGATCCCGCCGCCCGGCCCTCGTACAAACAGATCGTCACACGCATCAATGACGCCCTTCGCGCCATCATGCGTCCCGCACAATCCACCTCCACGGAAGCTCCTTCCCCCGCTCCGCAGATCCAACGGCATAAGATATTCAATGTTCCGGCCGGCCGCATCGACCCGTCGAAAAAGCATTCCTTCCGCGCCTCGCACATTACACTGCTGCTGATTCTGCTTTTCCTGATGTCCGGGTTCTGCCTCCTCGTATTCCTGCCGCGCTTCGTAGACCAGAGGTCTCTGCTGGATGCCGCGCCCGCCCTGAAAGCCATCTATGGCGATCTTCCTGCGGAATCATTCCCGTTTTTGAGCGAGTCTTTTTACGATTCCCCGTTGTTCGACGCCGAAATGGCCTTCGCCGATTACGGTTATTCCCTCGAAGCACGCTATGCCGCCGCATGGGTCTCCGGCGTTTGCCGGATGCTGGATGCATCGCCATCCGCCGTTGCTTCCGCCGCCGACATGGGCGACCATCTCCGGTCCGCCGCGTCACTCGCAGGGACTCAGCCGCCACGCGCCGACGCGTACTGCCTCGCCGTTCTTTCCCGCCTCGATCCGAATCAGCCGGACGTCTATTTCTCGGCGGAACAGCAGGTCCGTGTACTGTTGGGCCGCCTGATCCGTTCCCTGTATGACCTCGACCCGGATTCGCTTGAAAACGGCCGCATTCCGGACCGCATTCTGAACCAATTCGGCGCGCTTCGCACAGCGTTTCAGTCTCTGCCGGAAGGCTCCTGGCTCGCGAAACTCTTCGGCTCTCGTCTTTCCGACTGGCTGGCCGCCCTGTCCGGAGATTCCGCCCCGTCCAATAACCTCGAACCGCTCTTCCGCCGATTCTCCGGCAAATCCGGCTCCGTGAAAAGACCGGGTAATATTTCTCCCGGCTCTTCCGGAACGATCGACGCCCCCTTCGGTGTTCCTTCCCGTACGACACCCGCGGACATCGATCCGGTCAGTTTTTGAGTTTCGTTCTTCCTGACTCCGAAGAAACAACTGTCGGACTCTTCGCGTCAACATCTTTCCCTCTCACGGTTGCATTTCCGCCGTCTTTATGCTATATTATTTGAACATGGAGCATGCCGCTCCGGCATTTCTATTATCATTTTCACACTCGACAGAAAGGCATTCCGTTGAAGACATCCCGCATTTCCGAGGGCATCCTGCAACACGCGCTCTCCGCACTGACCGCCTGGGAAAATGACGGCGTCTCCCTCGATGACTGCCTGGACGACCTCCGCGCCGGAGATTTCCCCGCGAAAGCCGCCGTCGCTTCCCTTCTCTTCGAATATTTCCGCCACAAATATTTCCTGGATTCCCTGCTCATCAAGCACGCCAGAAAGGGCAAAGTCAATCAGCAGATGCGGCTCCTGGTCTCCCTCGCCGCTGCACAAGTCTTTTTCCAGACCGGACTTCCCTGGCAGTCCGCCGTGAACATCGCGGTCGACACCGCCAAAAAGATCCGCGGCCCCGGCGGAGGCGCGTTCGTGAACGCCATTCTCCGCGCCTATGTCCGCGACAATTCCATCGACCGTGCACACATCCCCGCCGACTGCCCGCCGCTTCTTCAGGAACGCTGGACCGCCGCCTACGGACCGGAACGCGCGGCCGCCATCCTCGGCCAGTTCGCATCCAATCCGCCCATCTCGGTGCGACTGCGCCCCGGCGCCGACGTTTCCCTGCTGGCGGACTGCGGCCCGGAACCCTTCGATCCCGATTTCGACACGGGCGATTTCCGATTCTTCTCGCTGAACAATACCGCCGGGCTTTTCGACAATCCGCTGCTTCAGGACGGTTCCCTTTACGTGCAGGATCCCGCCACCTCAATGGGACTCGGCCTGCTGGAATCCAAACCGTCCGGCGCCATTCTCGACCTCTGCGCCGCCCCCGGAGGCAAGACCATCATGCTTTCCGAGCTCGCCGCGTCCGGTGCGAAGATCACGGCCGCGGACCGTTCCAAAAAACGCGTCTCCACGCTGAACATCAATCTCCGCCGCGCCGGAGTCAAGGCGAAGACCGTCGCTGCCGACGCCCGCGAACTTCCGTTCCCGCCGCAGTCTTTCGACTTCATCCTCGCCGACGTCCCCTGCTCGAATACCGGCGTCATCCGCCGTCGGCCCGACGTCCCGTGGCGCTTCTCGAAAAAACGCCTCGCCGAACTCGCCGTACTTCAGCACGCCATCCTGAAAAGCGCGGTCTCCCGGCTCAAGCCCGGCGGAACGCTCCTTTATTCCACGTGCAGTCTGGAGTTCGAAGAAAACCTCGGACGCGTCCAGCTGCTGCTCTCCGAATATCCCGAACTCACACTCGTCCGCGAACAGACGCTCTTCCCCACAAACACGCATGACGGCGCATTCTCCGCTGTCCTGAAGTTAGCCTGAACCGCATCCAACCGACACAGAGACAACCGAAAACAGGAAAGGTCCCGATCATGGCAACAGTCATCATCCCCAGCGGTATTACAAGTTCCGGTCTTGCCGTAAGTTCCGGCGACGGACTGGAAGTTTTCGGTACGGCGGAGAACACTTCCGTTTTTTCCGGCGGATCCGCGACCGTTTTCTCCGGCGGAAAAATGATCGTGACCCGGGTCGATGAATCCGGGTTCCTGGATGTCTGCGGCGGCGTGGCGAACAGCAACACCGTCCTCGGTGGCGGTCGCGTCCTCGTCTCTTCCGGAGGCAGCGCCAATGTGAACAGCATTCAAAGCGGCGGCTCCATGACAGTGGGACCGGACGGACGGGCCTCTCTCGTCGCGAACAGCGGCGGCATCCTGACCGTTTCCTCCGGCGGAACAGCATATATTGCAAACATCGTTTCCAAGGGCTCCGTTGAAATCCTGAACGGCGGGTCCGGCGTCTTCCTCACACTTGCGGAAACCGGACGGCTGTTTGTTTCTTCCGGCGGTATCGTCGAAAAAGTCAATCTGAACGGAACAGCAACTGTTTACGCGGGCGGCTCCGCTTCGGGCGTTACCGTCTCGGACGGCGGCGGATTCCTGATCTCCGGCGGATTCACGCAGGACGTCAATGTCCTCACGGGCGGAAACGCCGTACTTTCCGGCGGATCCGCGAATAATGCCAGAGTCGCCTCCGACGGATTCCTCACGGTTTCGTCCGGCGGCACAGCTTCCGTCGTCGAGGTCAACGGCTGGACAACGGTCATGTCCGGCGGCGTGGTCGACAGCGTTACGGTCAATCCCGACGCCTGGCTTATCGTTTCCTCTGGCGGGAAAATGACCGGACAGATGACATTTGCCGATGGCGCATCCGTGAATATCTATGGAAATGCCGTTCTCGACTTCGACATCTCCGCGCTTCTGCCCGGCTCGGATGTCCGCATCAACGATCTCACTCTCGTGCACGGTTCGCCCGAATTCACGCTCACGATCTCCGGTTCGCAGGAACATGGCGACTATACTCTTGCCGAAAATGCCGAAGGTTTCAATAAAACGCTGTCCGTAACAAGTGAGGACGGCGAATCCCTCGGCACGCTCACAGTCGGTCGGATTGCGGATATCGGCGGTACAGGCTACATGCTCAACCTTGCAGACGGCGTGCTGTCCGTTTCGGTCGGCGCAGTCGTTCCTTCCGGTCCGGCGAAAAGCGACATCGACAGCAACGGGATTTCCGATGTCATGTTCGTCTGGACCGGAAACAATTATCAGCACGGCTACTGGATGAACGGCACGTCCGAATGGCAGTCCGCCTGCAGCAGCCACCCGGCCGAGTGGGACAACCTCGGCTGCTACGACATGACCGGCAACAGCAAAGCCGACTCCGTGCTCTTCGGCAATGTGACCAGCGAAGCCGGGATCAAAGGCGCATACGTCGGTTACTACATCGACGCCATCGACAACCCGGACGGATCCACCTGGCGGACTATCGGTTATCTGAACAACGAAGAAAACATCGACTGGAAAAACAAAATCGGCAATCTGACCGGAAACGCGTCCGGCGTAAACTCCATTGTGTGGTACGCGCCGGAGCGCTGCCTGCTCGGAGTCTGGACCGACGGCACCGACAGCTGGATCGGCATCAGCAGCAACTTCGGAGGCAGCGACTGGACGCTGGTCGGCTGCGGTGACTTCAACGGCGACGGAAAGGATTCCGTTGTGATGAGCTATCAGAACGGCGTCTGTTTCTATACCGCCGGTATCGGTGAAACTGCAAGGAGCCTCGGCAACGCCTACTGGTCCGGTTGGGAAGTCTGCGCCATCGGCGATTTTTCCGGGGACAGGAAGGACGATCTGATCCTCTTCCATAAGGAAACCGGGTCCATGGTCATCTGCGCCGACGGCAACGTTGAAAACTTTGTGGCTATCGGTCAGCTTGACCCTACGGACTGGTTCGTGGTCGGCGCGGGCGATTACAACGGCGACGGAAGAGACGACCTCCTCGTCCGCCAGTATTCGACCGGCATGCTCGGTTACTACAACTCCGGCGATACGTCGCAGTGGGTCGAACTCGGCCGCGGCGTCGACATGAACTGGACCGTTATCGCATAGCAGAAGAATATCTTCTTCGTGCCGGAGCGTTAGCCCGGCACTGTATCAGTACTGCTCGCGGTGTGCGCGAGCGTTAGCCGCGTACTACCCACGTGGAGGACTTGTCCTCCCTAGTGCGCGTTGATCTGCTTGTAGTCGGCGGCAAATCGTTTCATTTCTTCCTGCGAAATCAGGCCGTCGGCGCAGAGGTCCTCCATGGAGCGCTGGAGCGTAATCATGCCGTCCTTCAGGCTGGTCTCGATCACGGTCTGAAGCTGGTGCGTCTTGCCCTCGCGGATGAGCGCCTGCACGGGCGGCGTCCCGATCATGATCTCGAACGCGGCGATGCGGCTGGACCCGTCGATGCTCGGGATGAGGCGCTGGGAGATCACGGCCAGCAGCGTGCTCGCGAGCTGAAGCCGGATCTGGTTCTGCTGATACATGGGGAACGAGTCGACGATGCGGTCGACCGTCTGCGGCGCGCTGTTCGTGTGGATGGTCGCGAAAACAAGGTGTCCTGTCTCGGCTGCCGTGAGCGCGGCGGAGATAGTCTCGGTGTCGCGCATTTCGCCGACCATGATGACGTCCGGTGCCTCGCGAAGGGCGTATTTGAGCGCGGCGGCGAAACTGTGCGTGTCGGCGTGAAGCTCGCGCTGCTCGATGATCGAATTGATGTTGCGGTGCACGTACTCGATCGGGTCCTCGATCGTGATGATATGGGCGTTGCGCGTGCGGTTGATGACGTCGAGGAGCGAGGCGAGCGTGGTGGATTTGCCGCTTCCGGTCGGGCCGGTCATGAGGATGAGCCCCTGGCGTTTCGAGCAGAGCCCGGACACGACTTCCGGCAGGCCGAGCTGGGCGGGCGTCGGAATCTTGACGTTCACGACGCGCGCGACCATACCGAGCGTGCCGCGCTGGAAGAACGCGTTCACGCGGAAACGCGAGTTCGGGATGTTCAATTCTTTTCCAAAGTCGACGGACAGCGCGAAGTCGAGTTCGCGGTTCTCCTCCAGTTCCACGCGCTGCCGCTGGTTGATCACGCTGAAGAGCAGACGCCGGACGTCGTCGTTGTCCAGCACCGGCATGTTCAGCTCGCGGAGCTCCCCGTTGATGCGGAGCGTGGGGCGCACGCCCGTGGAAAGAATGAGGTCGCTTGCCTTCACCTGAAGCGAAGCGAGGAACAGCGTCCGCATGTCGACCACGGTGTCGTCGGTCGCGCCCTCGAGCTTCGTGCCGTAGTAGCTGCGGAACGCGTCGACGCCGCTCTCCATGCCGCGCACGAGCAGGTCGAATTCGTCGCGGTTGTCCGCCGCGAGCCGTGCGTCGTCCAGCGAGATCTTCCCGGTCTGGTACAGGCGGAAGATGGAACGGTTGAACGGGATCATGCCCTGTTCGATGTTGCTGCGGAGCGCGTCGTCCAGCGATCTGTAGTCGCGCCCGGCGACGAGCTTGCGTACCAGCGCCGTCCCGAGCAGAATCTCGACCGCGGGGATCATGCCGCCGCCCGAGGACGGGATCAGACGCTGTGCGACGATGCCGTTCAGCGCCGCTCCGAGGTCGGTCGCGGTCTGCTCGCGGCCGTCCTCCGGGAACATGTTGATGATGCGTTCGACCGCCTGCACCGAGCCGGACGTGTGGACCGTGCTGATGACGAGGTGTCCTGTGAGCGCGGCGTTGATGGCCGTGGCGATGGTCTCCGGGTCGCGCATTTCGCCGATCACGATCACGTCCGGATTCTCGCGGAGCGCGCTGCGGAGCGCGGAGGAGAACCCGCCTTCGCGGTTGGTATTGATCTCGCGCTGGGAGACAACGGACTGCCGATCGGAATAGACGAACTCGATCGGGTCCTCCAGCGTAAGAATATGCTTCGGCATGGTGCGATTGATGTGGTTGATCATGGCGGCGAGCGTGGTGGACTTTCCGCAGCCCGTGGTGCCGGCTACCAGGATCAGCCCGCGCGGAGCTTCCGCGAGCGTGTCGAGCAGCGCGGGCAGGTTCAGTTCCGCCGTCATGATGTCGTCGCCGTTCAGGATCGGACGGACTGCCGCCGATGGCCCGCAGATGGCGCGGAAGAAGTTCACGCGGATGCGGCTGCCGTCCGGGAGCCGCCACGAGGCGTCGAACGAACCGGATTCCGCATACGCCGCCTCGCCGCGTTCGCCGATGACCGTCCGCCGGAACGCGTCCATGGACTCCGCCGAGACCGGACCGAACGTCCCCATGGGCGCGACCACGCCCCGGATGCGCGCGTTCGGCTTTTTTCCGGCGGAAAGAAAAAGATCGGAGACGTGTGCTCCGGCGGCAAATTGCAGGATCGGCAGAATCGTATTCATCATGAAAGTCTTCCGTGAGGTTGTTGTTTTCGCATTAAAATATCCGTGAAACTGTGATTTGTCAAGCCCCATAGGGAAGAAAACGCACGCGAAAAGCGCCGAAACCGTAAAAAAACACGGAAAAACGCGGAAAAAAGGGATTTGCACTTTGATGAATTCAAATCTTGTGCTATATTTTTAGAAATCGACTTTTTCTCAACCCGAAACACTTTTTGCACGATATCACGAGGTGCGGCATGGCTCTCTGGGGCGGCAGATTCGCCGAACAAACTCAACGCAGCGTCCAGGACTTCACCCAGTCCATTTCCTACGACAAACGCCTCTACAAACACGACATCGCCGGCAGCATGGCTCACGCCGCCATGCTCGGGGCTGCAGGAATCATCCCGAAGGAATCCGCCGACGCCATCTGCCGCAAACTCGCGGTCCTGAAACGCAGGATCGCCGAGGGCAAAATGGAGTTCAAAGTCGAACTGGAAGACATCCACATGCACATCGAGACCGCGCTGACCGAAGCGCTCGGCCCCGAGGGCGCGCGTGTTCACACCGCCCGCAGCCGCAACGACCAGATCGCGCTCGATATCCGGCTGTATCTGCGCGACGAGATCGACGACCTGATGAAGGAAATCCGCACGCTCCAGACCGCGCTGGTGAAGAAGGCTGACGAAAACAAACGCACGATCATGCCCGGTTTCACCCACATGCAGCACGCACAGCCCGTCCTGCTGGCGCACCATCTGCTCGCCTACGTCGAAATGCTCGCCCGCGACACCGAACGCCTCGCCGACGCCCGCAAACGCATCAACGTGATGCCGCTCGGTTCGGGCGCGCTTGCCGGGACCACGCTCCCCATCGACCGCGAATTTGTCCGCAAGCGCCTCAAATTCCCGAAGATGACGCGGAACAGCATGGACGCCGTCGCCGACCGCGATTTCGCCTGTGAACTGCTCGCCGCGCTCTCCATTTTCGCCATGCACATCTCCCGCCTCTCCGAGGACCTCATCCTCTGGATGTCGCAGGAATTCTCGTTCGTCACGTTCGGCGACGCCTTCTGCACGGGGTCCAGCCTCATGCCGCAGAAGAAAAACCCGGATATCGCCGAGCTCTCCCGCGGCAAGACCGGCCGCATCTACGGCGACCTCGCCGCGCTCCTCACCATCTGCAAGGGGCTCCCGCTGACCTACAACCGCGACCTGCAGGAGGACAAGGAGCCGCTTTTCGACGCCATCGACACCGTCCACGCCATCCTCAGCGTCTACCCCTCCATGATCGACTCCATGAAGGTCAACAAGGACGCGATGCTGAAGGCGGCATCCGATCCCGGGCTCATGGCCACCGACCTGGCCGAAGCGCTCGTCCGCAAGGGCGTGCCGTTCCGTTTCGCCCACCACAAGGTCGGTGCGCTCGTCAAGTTCGCCGCGGACCACAACAAACTTCTGAATGAACTCACGCTGAAGGAAATGAAGAGCGTGTTCCCGGAGGCCGACGCCTCCATGCTGAAACTTTTCGCCCCGGCCCACGCCGTCGAGGGGCGCGACGTTTATGGAGCAACCGGCTTCAAGCAGGTCGCCTCGCAGGTCGCATTCTGGAAGAAGGAGCTTCGGATCCCGTCATGACGCGTTTCCATCGGACACTTCTCACCGGCGCGGCCGCCGGATTCCTCTGCCTCTGCGGCGCTCTGTCCGCCGGGGCGCAGGACGTCTTTCTGCGTCCGGCCATGGAGGAGTTCGTCGACAAGGACACGCGGCTGGTCTTTCCGGCGCAAGTCGACACATTCCAGAAGGTCCGCGTCCGCAAAAACGAGAATCCGGTGTTCGGCACGGTCGTCCGCTATGAAAACGAGCTGGGATCCTGCGCCGACGTGTACATCTATTCGCTGGATACCGCCGCGAAACCGGTTCCGCAGGAAACGTTTGAAAAGCACTGCAAGGAAACCGACCGGGGCATCATGAACTTGTCCGCGCAGAACCCGAAAATCAAGGTCGAACGTCTTGACGCAGCCGGACGGGAAGCCCCGGAAGGCGGATTCGAGGCGTTCTACCGCATTCAGAACGGTTCCACACTGATGGATTCCGTGCTGTATCTCGCGCTTTACAAAGGCAAGCTCATCAAGGTCCGCATTTCCTATTCGCCCGAGGACAATGAAGAACCGGCCCACGCCGCTCTTTTCATTGATGCGGTCGCCGCCATGCTGAACAGGGAAAATGTCGCGTCCGCGAAAAAACCGGAAGCCCAAACGCAGAACAAGCCGGAAAACAAGGCCGATGCCCCGGAATCCGCGTCGCAGGCCTGAGTTTTTGAATCAAAAAGTGTACGCCGATCAAAACTGAGCGTTTCAATTGGAGGATGTTTGTTCGTCCGAGGAATCCGCCGCCATGTCCGAAGCCAAACCGTTTGAAATTCCCGAGGAAGAGTTCGAGGAGGAGTATGTCCGTCCTTCGAGCGGACCCGGCGGCCAGCATCAGAACAAGACCGAAAACGGCGTCCGGCTGCAATGGAATATCTCGGCGACCGCTGTCCTGACCGATGCCCAGAAGGCTCGTCTCCGCGTCCTCGCCGCGCCGTACATGCAGGGCGATCTCCTCGTTGTCATGGAGCGTTCCGGCCGCAGTCTCGCCCGCAACCGTGATCGTGCCCGTGAGCGCATCCGCGAACTTGCTCTGGCATCTCGTCCGGAACCACGCAAACGCCGTCCGACGAAGCCGACCAAAGCCTCGAAAGAACGCCGTCTGAAGGAAAAAGCCGTCCGAAGCCGCATCAAAGCTCTACGTTCAGGACGCGATTCCGGCGATTGATTCTCCTCATTTCAAGCACGAAAAACGGAGCGGCGACAGCAATCACCGCTCAGCAAACCATCAATTCTCTAAACGCTCGCTTCAAATTTTCGGCAGTTTCTGCACGAACCGGAATTGAACCCTTTGCGGCGAGGACGTGATCTCCTGTTTGATGGTCGACGAGACCGGAGACGGATGCCCCAGACGCGATGTCGCACGCGCCGGCGAACGGAGCACCTGCGAACTGCGCGGCGACATCTTCCGCATTTTTGCCTGGGCCTCGGCCAGGTCGGACTGGAGTTTCGCGATTTCCCTCCGGTCCGCCTTATACTGGTCGATCAGGTTGGAAACGATCGAAAGACGGCTTTCACACGGATATTTGAACATGCCGGTCTCGCTCAGAAAATCGAAAATGATGTCGCCTCCCCAGGATTCGATCGCCGCGGATATAATCTCCCTGGTCAGATTCGGAATTGTCAGCAGTTTGTTCACCATGTCCTGCCTTAAGGTACTGTGGATCGCGTCCAGCACGGAGACATTCGTCTCGTAGGCATTCCGGTCCCGCAGGAACTTTTCCATCAGCGGCAGCGTCTTGCTGACCTCGCAAAGATTCCTGAACTGTTCAGCATCCGGCGTCTTCGTGGACACGCCGCCGCCGAAATGATACCGGTAACACGGCTTCGTTTTCAAACTCCGGTACGATTCCGCGAAAAACAGGATGAAAAAGCTCAGGTACAGGTCCGTGTAGAGATGAAGCTGTATATCCGGCATCGCTTCAACGGCCTTCTTGCAGATCTCCGCCCGATAAATCTTGTTCCACAAATTGTGGACGAACCTGTGGTTCACGAAGCAGTCGTACAGGATGTTCGTGCCATGCGATTCCATTTCACGCGAACGGAAGACGCGCAGGAATTTGTCAAGGGCGTCCCCGTCCCTCCGTTCCGCCTCGAAATCGACCGAAAACTGTACGATGTCCGCTCTGGTCTCCTTCATCAGTCCGACCGCCGTCTCGCATGCGCCGGGCAGAAGCATGTCGTCCGCATCGGCGAACATGATGTATTCGCCCCGGGCGTCCAGAAGCGCCAGTTTGCGGGCCAGCACCGTCCCCAGACGGCGCTGGAATGCCGTGGCATGGAAACGAGGTTCACGGTCGATGTAATCCTGCAGCATTCCGGCGGAACCGTCGGAAGATCCGTCGTCAACGCAGATGATCTCCAGGTCCTTGAACGTCTGGGACAGGATCGAGTCGATGCACCGTCTCAGGGACGGTTTCTCATTGTGGATAGGGATGATGATGGATAGTTTCGGCATGGCTCTGACTTTCCGGCAGCGAATATGTCTTCGATGGATCTGAAGATACAGATTCCCACGAAGACTTGCACAGGAATCCGGACCGCCTGACCGAAAATGGCCATGCGGAACATATAACGTTCCAAACAGGTCCGATAGTGTATTCAGATAGCATTTTTTTTAAACTTCTTTTTCGCTTGATAGTTTAATAAATAATTATTGAACAAAATATATCATATCCACATATCTTTTTATGTTCTTTGTTCTTGCTCGAAAACAAAGCCTTTACACAAAAAGACGCCCGGCTCGCATGGAGTCGGACGTCGTAAATCGGAATAATAGCGCGGGGAACGGATATCCCGTTCCTCTCCGTGCCGGAGCGTAAGCCCGGCACTGCCGCAGTGGAGGCCTCGCCTCCCTCAGTCTTCCCAGAACCAGATGAAGTGAAGGCTTCCCGGATTGTCGTCGCCGATCGGGGTTCTGTGCGTCTTGAACGGAATGAAGCAGACGACCCAGTTGTTGAGAGCGGCTTCCGCGCGTGCGCCGTCCACGATTTGGACAGGCTCGTTGGTCTTGGCATCGATGATGTTGAAGAAGAAACGGCCCCAGGCGGTGCGCTGAAGACGCATGATGATCGGGATTTCGGGGATCACGATGGAGAGGTTGGCCCACGGGATCGGGATCGGGAGGGACGGAATACCGAGGAGGAACTTGTCCATGTCGGTGGCAAGTACGCTGCTGGTGGCCTTGAAGACATAATCGGCGTCGCCGGCATCCTTCACCACGATGGTGCCGAAGCGGGCGAGATGCAGTTCGATGTAAGCCATGAGGAATTCCTTGTCGACCTGCGGAGCCAGATTCGAGTAGTCCATGAAGACCTTCTTGCCCGCATAGGACTCGAAGTCGATGGAGGAGATACCGCGTTCCACGACCGCGCTGAGCAGCATTTCTTCCACGGAGTTGCGCGCAGTATTGGTGACGGTCGGAGTGGAGCAGGCCGTGCAGATGAGGGCCGCGGCCGCCGCGAGGAGAAGGAACAAGTGTTTCATACTCGGTCTTTCCGGAATGCTTTCCGGCATTCCTGTATTGTTGATATGTTGTTGATGTGTATAGGACATGTGAATAGGGCAAGCCTGCCAAGACGAAACCGTCGGCAGTCTTGATGAATACTATAGCATATTTTTTTTCTAAAACAAATGCGAAATATGACAAAACGGAAAGAAATCGGAAAAAAAGCCAAAAAAAGCGGTATCCGGGTTGAAATAATGGTGAAAGCATGCTATATTAGTTGGATTACACCATATACAAAACGAACGAAAAACAACAAGCTGCAACCCCTCGGAGAGGAACAGCCGGAGTGCCTTTGCGCAGCTCCGGGAACAAGGTGAAACTATGAAAAGAACGTATCAGCCTTCCGTCATCAAACGCGCCCGCAAATATGGATTCCGTGCCAGAATGGCCACCAAGGGCGGCCGTCAGGTTCTTGCCAGAAGAAGAGCGAAAGGGCGTAAACGCCTGACCGTCATCTGAGAAAGGAACACGCCGTGGAAATTGGGCGCAGCAGCCTGAGGAAGCAGGAAAAGCTCCGCACCCGAAAGGATTTCGATGCGCTCAAGGAACACGGGAAAGCCTGCCGGGACCCGTTCTTTACGGTCCTGGTGCGGACGCCGGAGCCGGGCAATCCGGTTCAGAACCTCAGGTACGGCATTATCTGCAGCCGGAAACTGCATCATTCGGCCGTCGTGCGGAACCGCGCGAGGCGTCTGATCACAGAAACCTTCCGGCTGTGCAAGGAGAACATCCTGCCATGCGGCATTCTGGTCATTCCGCGGCGCGCCATCTTCGGTGCAAAACAGCAGGAAGTACAGGAGCATCTGCTCCGGACGCTGAAAAAAGCCGGACTGATCCGGGAAAAACAGACTGCGGACACCCAATCCGCGAACTCGTGATCCTCCCCTTCCGCGCCTACCGCCGCTGGATTTCCCCCTTGTTTCCTCCGTGTTGCCGGTTCACGCCGACCTGCTCCCAGTATGCGATCGAAGCCGTCAGAGTTCATGGAATTCTCCGCGGCCTGGCGTTGACCTTCTGGCGAATCCTCAGATGCAATCCCTGGTGCCGGGGCGGTTATGACCCCGTTCCCCCGAAACGTTCCGGGAAGGAATAACGAGTGAACTTCAAATTCGACAAAGACACTGTCCTCATCGTGCTGGTCGGCTGCCTGCTTATGGGCGGCTGGCTGCTCTACATGCCCAAATACCAGGCGAAGCGCGCCGAGGAATACCAGAAAATGCTGGAGGCCACGCAGCAGAGCGCCCCGGCCCAGCAGACAAACGCAGATTCCGGCGCAACCGCAACTCAGCCTGCCATCACCGATGCCAACGCCGGACAGCCCGCATCGGAAACGGTTGCGGAAACGGTCCATGCGCTGAAGGAAACGAAGACTGTCACGCTCGAAAACAAGCTTTTCAGCGTGACGATCGACGGGCTGACCGGTTCGCTTTCCAGCGCCAGACTGCTGGATCCCCGGTACAAGCTTAAAGATTCCGGCGAAGCCATTGAGCTGTTCCGCGAGGGCGCGTACCGCACCTTCGAGCTTAAAAACAATCCCGGCCTCGTTCCGGTTTCCTTGGACGTGAATGAAAAGGGTCCGCTCTCCGCGGAAGTCGTCCGCACGTTCGCAAACGGGCTGAAACTGACCCAGACGTTCACCCTGCCGGAAGACAACTACATGGTAGTCTGCGAGTACGCCTGGACCAATCCCTCGTCCGCCTCGATCACGGTCGACGGCCTCGGTGTCCGCCTCGCCGGTCTGCCGCAGGTCAAGGACCTCACCGGCGACAAGGTCTACAGCGAACGCCTGAACGTCGATTTCTGCAAAGTCGGCAGCGGCATGCCGGATTCCGCCGATCCGCAGGTCAAATCGCAGGAGAAATTCGACAAGAAGACCGTCTGCGACGCCCCCGTCGCCTGGATCGGTTCCTCCAACAAGTATTTTGCCTCGCTCCTCTTCGCAGACGACGCGAAACCCTTTGCGTCCACGTTCGGTGAACGCGTCTGGAAGTTCCCCGCCGGCAGCAACAACGAAAAAGATCTTTATGCCGTGCCTTCCATGACCGGCGATTTCGGCGCCGTCACGTTCGCGCCCGGCGCGGACACCGTGAAATTCAGCCTGAAGACCTATTGCGGTCCCAAGGAAATGGCCCGCATCCGCGCGCTCGGTTCCTCCGTGATGGGCGTGATGCACATCTCCTACTATTCCTGGTTCGAGTTCATCGCGCGTCCCATGGTCATGCTGCTGAACTGGCTGAAGGCGCTCTGCGGCTCCTATGGCATCGCGATCATCCTCCTCACGCTCATCGTCCGCATTCTCTTCTGGCCGGTCACGCAGAAGGCTAACAGCTCCATGCGCCGCATGCAGAAGCTCCAGCCGAAGATCAAGGAGCTTCAGGAGAAATACAAAGAGACTCCGATGGACACGCCGGACGACACCGCGCGCAAGAAAGCCGAGCTGAACCAGAAGATGATGGAGCTGTACCGCGTCGAGAAGGTCAACCCCGTCGGCGGCTGTCTCCCCATCCTCCTTCAGATCCCCGTCTTCATTGCGCTCTATTCCGCGCTGGATTCCGCCGTCGAACTCCGCAACGTGCCGTTCCTCTGGTGCACCGACCTCTCGCGTCCCGACCTCGTCGGTCCGACGCTTCCCTTCGCCCTGCCGTTCATCGGCCAGGTCGGATTCCATCCGCTCGTGATCGCCATGACGGCCCTCATGATCGTCCAGCAGAAGATGACGCCCACCGCGGGCGATTCCGCACAGCAGAAGATGATGATGCTCATGCCCATTATCATGCTGTTCATGTTCTACAACCTCCCGTCCGGCCTGACGCTTTACTGGACGGTCAGTCAGATATTCAGCATCCTTCAAATGAAATACGGGCAAATCGCCGCAAAGCGGGATGAAGCGCGTCAGACCAGTAAACCGCAGAAGGCATAAATCAGCCCCAACCCCGGAGAATTCAATGGAACTCGAAGAAACAGCCGCGGCCGACAATCAGGCCATGGAAAACGCTGGAGCGGCAGCAGAAGCCGCAACAGAAACCGTAACGACCGATGAGATCAAGGCCGTCCCCATGGACAATGCCTCCGCCGAGACGAACGACGGCGGATTCGATGAGATCAAGGACTCCGAACCCCGCGCCGAACGTCCCCGCAGGACGCCCCCGCCGGTCAAACCCGCTTCCCAGGAATCCATGGAGGAAGCCAGAAGCGTCCTCGCACACATGTTCGACTTCCTCGGCATTGATGCCGACATCCGCGTGGAAAACAAGCCCCGCTCCGTGAATCTCTACGTCTCCACCGAGGAACCCGGCCGCGTGATCGGCCACCACGGCAAGACGCTGGAAAATCTCCAGCTCATCGTGAACCGCATCATGCAGAAGACCGATTCGGAATTCCCGAAACTCTATATCGACATGGAAGGCCCCCGCGAACGCCGTTCCGAACGCCGTTCCGAACGCACTGACCGTGTCGAGCGCGGCGAGCGCCCCGAACGCGGCGAACGTCCCCGCAGGGAGTTCCGCGGCGAGCGCAGAGACCGGGATCGTTTCGAAGGCCGCCGCGGATCGTCGTTCTCCCACGATGAAGTCCTCCGCCAGCAGGCGCTCGACGCCGCCAAGGAAGTCCACCAGTGGGGCTCCCCGAAAACCCTTCCCCCGATGAACTCCCACGACCGCAGGATCGTCCACATCACGCTGGAAGGCGATGCCGCGCTGACCACCAACAGCGTCGGCGACGGAGAAAAGCGCTCCGTCGTCATCGCGCTGAAGGAAGAAGTCAACGCCTGATATCTTCTGAAGCTATCAATCGTTTCTGAAAGCCGCCGCCTCAAAAACGGCGGCTTTTTTCCGCCCCGATTTCGGGCATGAAAATGCGGCGGCATCCGAGTTGTGGACACCGCCGCGATTGTTTTACCTGTCCTGTGCGCGAGCGGAGCCGCGCATTACCGCAGTGGAGGACTTGTCCTCCTCAACCAACGTTCAGGCCGGGCTCGGCGTCGCCGCCGTCCACGGTCACGAGTTTCAGACTGGTTTCGTTCTTAGCCGCGAGAAGCATGCCGCAGGACTCGAATCCGGCGATCTTCGCGGGCATGAGGTTGGCGACCACGATGATGGTCTTGCCGATCACGTCTTCCGGCGCGTACTGCTGGGCGATGCCGGCGACGAGCGAACGCACGTCGCCGTTTCCGAGGTCGACCTTCAGGTGGAGCAGCCGCGTCTTGCCTTCGATGCGCTCGGCTTTCAGCACCTTCGCGGTGCGGAGCTGCGTCTTGAAGAACTGTTCGATCGTGACCATGCCTTCCGGCACCACGACGTCCTTGGTCTTCGGCGCTTTGACTTCCTGTTTTTTCTGCTTCTCCGGCTTCGCGGGGGCGGCCTCTTCGGCCTTCTCGACCACGATGCGCGGGAAGAGCGGGGGCATATCGACCATGGTGCGCTTCGTGTTTGCACTTGGATCGGCGAACTCGCTGAGCGACGCAAAATCGGTCTTCACGATTTCCTCATCGGAGAGGCCGAGCGAACGGCGCAGCTGCGTCATCTTTTCGGGCATGATCGGGAAGAGCAGTCCGGACACGATCTCGAGCGTCTGCGCCGCGGTATACAGCACGGCGGCGAGACGGTCGGTCTTGCCTTCCTTCGCGAGCGTCCACGGCGCGGTGCGCTCCAGGAACTTGTTGGCCTCGCGGACCACGTTCATGACGGCGTTGATCCCGCGGTCGAGCTTCATGGCGTTCAGCTCGCTTTCAAGCTGCTTCACGGCCAGTCCCGCCTTGGAGAGCAGTTCCAGTTCGAGCGGCTGGAGCGGAGGCGGAGCGGGGAGCGTACCGCCGAAATTCTTGATGGAGAGCTTCACCACGCGCGAAAGCAGGTTGCCGAGGTCGTTCGCGAGGTCGGTGTTGAACCGCTGGAGGAAGTCCTCCTCGGTGAACGACGCGTCGTTGCCGGGCGTCATGGCGGCGAGCAGGAAGTAGCGGAACGCGTCCACGCCGTACTTGTCGGCCATGTCCATCGGGTTCACCACGTTGCCGAGCGACTTGCTCATCTTGCGGCTGCCGGTGAGCCACCAGCCGTGCGCGAAGATGGTCTTCGGCATCGGAAGCCCGATCGCCTTGAGCATGGTCGGCCAGTACACGCTGTGCGTGGTGAGGATGTCCTTTCCGATCAGGTGGATGCAGCTGGTCCAGTAGCGCTCGAACCGCGCTTGGTCGACGCCGTAACCGATTGCTGAGATGTAGTTGATCAGCGCATCGAACCACACGTAGCAGACGTAATCCTTATCGAACGGCAGTTCGATGCCCCAGGACAGGCGGGACTTCGGACGCGAAATGCAGAGGTCTTCCAGCGGCTTGCGGAGGAATCCGAGCGTCTCGTTGGCACGGAACGCCGGCTGGATGAAGTCCGGGTGCTCGGTGATGTACTGGATGAGCCAGTCCTGATACTTGCTCATGCGGAAAAAATAGTTGCTCTCGACGATGGTGTCGACTTCGCGCTGGCAGTCCGGGCAGAGCTTGCCGTCGATCAGGTCCTTCTCCGTGAAGAACCGTTCGCAGGCGACGCAGTAGTAGCCCTTGTACTCGGCCTTGTAGATGAGGTCGCGGTCGTAGAGGTCCTGCATGATGGCCTGGACGATTTTCCAATGGCGCTCCTCGGTCGTGCGGATGAAGTCGTCGTTCGTGATGCCGAGGCGTTTCCAGAGCTCCTGGAACCGGACCACGGTACTGTCGCACTGCTCGATCGGCGTCATACCGTTTTTCTCGGCGGCTTTCTGGACCTTCTGGCCGTGTTCGTCGGTGCCGGTCAGAAACCAGACGTCGTCGCCCGCGGCGCGGTGGTAGCGCGCGAGGACGTCGGCGAGGACGGTCGTGTAGGCGTGCCCGATATGGGGCTTGTCGTTGACGTAGTAGATCGGGGTCGTGACGTAAAATGTGCCGTTGCTCATGTTCGTGTTCCTTTCCAGTTCGTCAGAGGTAGCGGTCCAGTTCGGCGCGGACGCGCTGCGCCAGGACTTCGGCGGCCTGTTCGACCGGGATCATCTCGGAGTCGCGGGAGGCGCGCGTGCGGAATTCGACCATGCCGTTCGCGAGCGTCTTCGGGGAGACGATCACGCGGAACGGTATGCCGAGGAGGTCGGCGTCGCTGAACATGAATCCGGCCTTCTCGCCGCGGTCGTCATACAGGACTTCCACGCCCTTCGCCTGGAGGTCCTTGTACAGAGCCTCGGCCTTTTCGCCGGATTCGGTGCCGTTCGGCTGGAGTGCCACGATGTGGACCTGGTACGGCGCGATGGACATCGGCCAGATCGGACCGTAGTCGTCGTGGTTGTCCTCGATGACCGACGCCATGGTGCGGCCGACGCCGATACCGTAGCAGCCCATGTACATCGGCTTGGACTTGCCGTCCTTGTCCAGATAGTTCACCTTCATCGACTTCGAATACTTCAGGCCGAGCTGGAAGATGTTGCCGATTTCGATGCCGTGCCTGAACTGGAGCGGGTCGCCGGTCACGGGGCAGGGGTCGCCCTCGCGGACGCACGCCACGTCGGCCACCAGGCCGCCGGTCATGTCGCGCCCGTAGTTGAAGTTCTTATAATGGAATCCTTCCTCGTTTGCGCCGACCACCAGGTTCACGGTCCCGGCCGCGGACGGGTCGATCACGAGGCGGACTTTGCCCGGGACTTCGGCGATGCCGACCGGGGAAGCGTATCCGGGGACTGCGCCGCAGGAGCGGATGAGGTTGTCGTCGGCGAACTTGATCGCGTTGAGTCCGAGCACGTTTTTGAGCTTGCACTCGTTGACCTCGAAATCGCCGCGGATGAGCACGAAGATCAGCTCCTTGCCGTCCTCGGTGCTGTAGAACACCGCCTTGCCGGTCTGCGCGGGCGTCACGTTCAGGAAGCTCGCGACCTCCTCGATCGTCTTGCTGTGCGGCGTGGCGACTTTTTCGAGTTGAAGTTCTTCTCCGGTACGCTCGAATTTCAGGCCGGACACCGCGACCTCGCGGTTCGCTTTGTAGCTCTTGCCGTCCGGCGACAGGAAGATGTTGTCTTCGCCGCAGTCCGCCAGAAGCATGAACTCGTGCGACACGCTGCCGCCCATCATGCCCGTATTGGACAGGATGGAGACCACGTGCTTCATGCCGACGCGGCGGAAGATGCGTTCGTAGGCAGCGTGGAGTTCCTGATAATACGCGTCCAGATCCTCCTGCGAGGTGTGGAAACTGTACGCGTCCTTCATCGTGAACTCGCGGACGCGGAGCAGACCGGCGCGCGGACGCGCCTCGTCGCGGTACTTGGTCTGGATCTGGTAGATCATCACGGGCAGCTGCTTGTAGCTGTTGATCTCGGTCCGGGCGATCTGGCAGCTGGCTTCCTCGTGCGTCATGCCCAGCACCATCGCCTTGTTGTTGCGGTCCGTGAACCTTAGCAGCTCGGCGCCGACGGACTGGTAACGGCCGGATTCGACCCAGAGATCCGCCGGAAGCACGACCGGCATCAGCACTTCCTGCCCGCCCACGCGGTCCATTTCCTGACGGATGATGTTCTCGATCTTCGCGATCACGCGCTTGCCGACGGGCAGCAGGGAATAGATGCCGGCGGAAACGGGCCGGACATAGCCCCCGCGGACCAGAAATTTGTGGCTGTAGGTGGTGGCGTCCGCCGGATCCTCTTTCAGGCGGCTGCCGAACAACTGGGACATTTTCATGGAAAATACCTCGCGGATGTGTCTTATATTTTAAGAAAAGAATTTGCCGAAAAAATTAATATATCACGGCAGAGGCTCTTTTTCAAGCAGAAACCCTTTTGAAGAAATGAAAAACACATGCCGCGCGGTCTTGTTCAGCCGAGGGAAATCACACTCAAATTCAGGGCATGACTGGAACCGGGATCCAGACAGGAGGCGGAACCTTTCGCGGAGCCTGCTTATCCTGAACGCCGAGATGCAGATACAGGACGCTCAGCAAATCCAGACGACCGCTCCGGCGTTCCTGTTCGAGGAAGCCGTTGACATACTCCAGCAGCGTTTCGTTTCCGGGCGGCAGCAATACGCCGAGCTGACCGTGCGTGAACGGGCGGTCCAGCAGCGGCGCGGCCAGCCTCGAATCCTTTCCGGCATAATACGCCGCCTCCATGACCTCGGTGATCATCACGTCCGCCCTGCCGGAAGCGATCAGTGCCGGAATCTCCTCATTGACCGGATGGATTGTCAGGTTTGCATCCGGGAGATGTTCCCTCGCGAACTTCTCGTTGAGTCCGCCGGGATTCTCCATCACGCGCACCTCGGGACGGTTGATCGCGGCAAGAGAGGTGTACTTCTCCGCATCTTCCGCACGACAGAGGACCGTTTTTCCGTTTTCCAGATACCCCTCGGACATCAGCGCCTGCTCTTTCCTCGTCTCCGTAATGGTGATGCCGCAGATCGCGAGGTCGAATTTACGATCATGCGTATCCTGCATCAGCGTCGGCCACGTGGTCGGCACATATTCGATTTTTACTCCAAGACTCGCTGCCAACTCTTCCGTCAATGCCGTATCGAACCCCTCATAAGCATGTGTCAGCGGGTTCAGATACGACATCGGACAGTAGTCTCCGGTCGTCCCAACGCGCAGGATGCCCCGCCTCTTGACCGTCTGAAGCGAATCGTCCCCCGCCTGTGAACTGCGGCATCCCGTCAGCAGGAGTGCGACGGCAAACAGCCATATACCGATGATGGAAATGACGCGTTTTTTCTTCATCTCTGTGACCTCTTTTCAACTCAATCCACAATGACTGGTTCTGTCTGAATCACTATAACCTACCACGAAAACATGGAAAAATCAACTCGTTTCCGGCTTTTTTCGACGAATCGCTTTATTTCTCCTCACTCCTTTCGGCATATTGACATAAACGCATCCGCAGGCCGTTACACTTCTTTTTTGAATTCCGGGGTTGATTCTCCGGCAGGGATATGTTATATTATAATTTCCACGAAAACTCGGGCGCGGCTGGTGAAATTGGCAGACACAAAGGACTTAGGATCCTTCGCCGTGAGGCATGCGGGTTCGAGTCCCGCGCCGCGCACCACTCCAAGCTCAAAACCGTTTTCCATCGCGTTCTTCCATCCATGAAATCCGATGTTCAGTCCGAAAATAACGAAAGACCACCGCAAGCCTCAGATCATCTGAACGGGAAGACCGTCGTCGTGATCGGCGCCGGTCCCGCCGGGCTGACCGCCGGATACAGGCTCCTGAAGGCGAACCGGAATATCCGCGTCGTCATCCTGGAGGAATCCGGCTGCCTCGGAGGCATTTCCCGGACGGTCGTACACAACGGCAACCGGATGGACATCGGCGGCCACCGTTTCTTCTCCAAAGACCCTGAGGTCAACGCCATGTGGCAGGAGCTCATGCCGCTGCAAGGCAAGCCTTCGTTCGACGACATCGTCCTCAACCGGAGCACATCCCTTGAGCCGGGCGGTCCCGACCCCGAACGGACCGACCGTGTAATGCTCGCCAGGCCGCGCGTTTCGCGGATCTACTACAAACGTCTCTTCTTCGACTATCCGGCGAAAATGAACTGGAGCACGTTCCGGAACATCGGATTTCTGACCGCGTTCCGGGCGGGTCTGAGCTATCTGCGCGCCATCCTGCGGCCTCTGCCGGAAAAATCGCTTGAGAACTTCTACATCAACCGGTTCGGGCGCAGGCTCTATGCCATGTTCTTCGAGGACTACACGGAAAAGGTCTGGGGACGCCATCCGCGCGAGATTTCCGCGTCCTGGGGAGCGCAACGCGTGAAGGGCCTTTCCATCACCGCTGTGCTCAAAAACGTCTTTTCCAAATGCGTTCCGCGCGCCCGCCGGAAAGTCGAAACGTCGCTGATCGGCGAATTCCTCTACCCGAAATACGGCCCCGGCCAGCTCTGGGAAGCGACGGCATCTGAAATCAAAAATATGGGTGGCGAGATTTGCCTGAATCACCGGGTCGTGCAGGTTCGGACGCAGGACGGCCTGGTAAATGAGATCATCTGCAAAACGCCAGCCGGAACGGTGACATTTGAGGCGGATTACGTGATCTCCTCCATGCCGGTGAAGGACCTGGTCGGCGGCATGAACGATGTGCCGCGGGAGATTGCGGAGATCGCCGCCGGGCTGCCCTACCGCGACTTCGTCACGATCGGCATCCTCGTGGACAAAATCAATCTGCGCAATGAAACGAAGCTGAAGACTCTGAACAATATCATCCCCGACTGCTGGATCTATGTGCAGGATACCGGCGTCAGGCTCGGCCGCATCCAGATCTTCAACAACTGGTCGCCGTACATGCTTCAGGACCCGGAGCACTCCCTCTGGATCGGCCTGGAGTATTTCTGCCGCGAGGGCGACGAATACTGGTCCATGACCGAGGAAGCATGGAAATCGTTTGCCGTGTCCGAACTGGTCAGGATGGGCATTCTGAGCCCGGACGAACCCGTCCGCGACTATCACGTCGAAAAGGTCAGAAAGGCGTATCCGGCGTACTTCGACACCTACGACCGGATGGACACGCTGACCGCCTGGCTGGATTCGTTCCGCAACCTGTACTGCATCGGCCGCAACGGCCAGCACAGGTACAACAACATGGACCACAGCATGGTGACGGCGTTCGAGGCCGTGAAGCATCTCCTGGCCGGGCAGGACGGCGACCGGAAGGCCATCTGGAACGTCAACACGGAAAAAGAATACCACGAAGAAGCGTAACACTCCGGCGTCAGCTCCGGCATCATTGAGGCGGAGCTTCCTCTTTCTCCGCGGATGTTTCCGGGTCCTCCGTCATCAGGTGGCCGTAGTGTTCCTGAACGTACTGATTGACCGGGCTGTAGGGAAACGCGTCTTTCGAGATCCACTTCACGCTCGACGGGATGTCGATCTCGCGGATGTGGCAGCCCCGGAACGCCTCTTTCCCGATGCGCTCCAGGCCGTCCGGCAGGATGACTTTCCGCACGTTCCGGCAATCGCGGAAGGCGCCCGCCCCGATCTCCTTCACGCCCGCCGGGATCGTGATCACCGGTATGGAACAGATCTCGAACATCCTGTCGACGACACGTTCCATATTGTCCGGGAGCACGAGCTCCTTGGCGCGGCAGGCGCTGAACGCGCCTTCCTCGAAATGCGTTACCGTGTCCGGCACGACGATACGGTCGAAGGTACTGCCGGCGAACGCCCTGGACGCGATCGTACGGATATTCTCCGGCACCGTGAAAACACCCGCCGTGTCCCTCGGCGCCTCGAGCAGGCGTCCCGCGACGGTGTTGAGCAGCGTGCCGTCGTCCAGCCGCTTGAACCTGCTGTCCGGCGGGAAGACCATGTCCTTCCAGTGCATCCCGATCCCGTCCAGATCCTCGATGTCCCCGTGAAAAACGAGTTTGTGTTCCTTCGGTCCGTAAGCATACCACCAGCCGAACGCGTTATTTCCGATGCGCTTCACGCTCGCCGGAAGTTCGATATGGGACAGGCTCGTTGCGAAAAACACATTGTCCCCGATGGATTCGACGCCGTCCGGGAACTCCACGCTCCGCAGCAGATGGCATTCATAAAAGGCTTTCTGCCCGATCGTCTTCACGCCCGCCGGGATCCGGATCTCCCTCAGGGTCTTGCAGCCGGAAAACATGCCGTCCGAAATCGAATTCATCCCGTCCGCAAGCTCGCACTTCGTCAGGGAGACGCAGTTCCTGAAAACACTCGGTTCAATCCGGGAAGGCGCACCGGCGATTTCCGCCTCGGTCAGACGTACGTCCTCCGCAAACGCGTTGGATCCGATAAAATTTACGCCCGCTGGGATCCGGATCTTCTCCAGGGACCGGCATTGCTCAAACGCGCTGGCGCCGATGGATTCCAGCGATTCGGGGAGCGTGATCCGGCTCAGGGAAACGCATCTCTCAAACGCGCCCGCTCCGATCCGCACGACGTCCGGGAGCTCGACATCCCTCAGAAAACTGCATCTGCCGAATCCCCAGACGGACGGAGACGGATTGCCGCTGCGGCCCTGCTTGTGCGTGCGGACGCGGAGCAGACTGAGGCATCCGTCGAACCCCTCCAGCGAAGCGTCCCGCGCCACTACGACCTCCTCCAGCCGTATGCAGTTTTTGAACGAGACCGACTGGATCCCGACCGGGATCGAGGCATATTTCAGCGTGGAACTTCCGGGAAATTCGAATTTGGCGGCATAAGGATTCAAATCGTGTTCGAGAAGGAGTTTTCGAAGGGTTTCATCCACGGCGGGGACACTCTCCGGGATCGGACCGAAGATATCAATGGATCTCAGGGCGGAACACCCCGCGAAAGCACTGCCGTCGCACCGGCGGAGCGTATGCGGCAGCGCGATCTCCTTCAGCGAGGTGCAGTCCTGAAACGCATGATAACCGAGTCCGGCAAGATTCGCGGGCATGCGGACGTCCGACAACGCCGTGCACCCGTGGAACGCGTGCTTTCCGATCACCAGCACATTGTCCGGGATCCTGATGCGTTTCAGGCTCGTGCACCCGGCAAAAGCCCCATCGCCGATGGAGACCAGCGTCGAAGGCAGCGTAACGCGTTTCAATTGCGTACATTTCCAGAACGCTTTCGCGCCGATGTGCGCGACGCCTTCCGGCACCTCGAATTCGACCGTGTCCTCCGGGACCACCCATAGTGTCCTGCGGGGAGGATCGCCGGAATCAAGATACTCCGGAGAAGGATACGGCATGTGGTGCGGACCTGCCAGATAATCGTCCGGGAAGGGCCAAGCCGTCGTTTTCGGGCGCCGGTCATGGATGAGGTAGAACGGGAATGAGGAGAAAATCTCTTCGTACCTCAAATCCTGGTATCGTTCGAGGTCTTCCGGAAAAAGCCGGAAACTGAAGCGGGCGCGAACCGGAACGAACGGTACGCCGAGATTGCAGATGATGCGCCACGGCAGCAGGTAAAGTATCACGGAGCCGATGAACATGGCCAGGAACAGGAAGGACATGCACGAAATGCGGCGCAATTTGGAGCGATGCAGAGGACACGGCTCGTCGGATGTGTGATCTTGATCCATAAAATCTCCTACCATGTTCGAATGAAAGAGCTTTTCGATAGTATTTCATCAATATACACCCTATTATCGCTTTTTCAAGAAAAAAAGAAACAAGAGAAAACAAACAGATCGCATTATTTTTTCACAGATAAGCTTTAATAGATATGATTGAAATAAAAATATGATTGAAATAAGATTTGATAATAAAAATGAAAAATGAAAAGAGAGGATAAAGTTTTCCAGAATAAGAAGGATATATTAAATCTCTTTATGTTTATTTCGGAATTGAGATAAAGTAATAATATACTGAATATTTAAATAAGACAAGAATAGATAAAGAACGAAATGACAAAAAGAATGAATAAACTGATTTTCAATGAATAGCGGAATTATCCGTTATTTTTGACTGTTATTTTGTCAAGTATTTGATAATCAGTATAAAAGAAATGACGGAAAAATCGTTGAATTCGTCCGTCATATTGTCAGTTTATTGATTTTCAGCCTTTTGTATCATGTGACGGAATATCGGTCAAACCGTCATCCGTCACGAGCTTGATCTCGTCAAAAGCCTTCTGGACCGCTTCGTTCATATTGGGGATTTTCGACTCCTCGAACTCGACAAAATGGAGCTTGGCATGAATGACAGGCGAGGGCGGCGCAAAGACGGTACAGCTGTCCGCCATCGGTTCGATGGAAATATCAAACGTGCCGATGTCTTCCGCACGGGCGATTGTCTCAAGTTTGTCCATGCCGCAGAGCGGACGCACGATCAGGTCCGGCACAGCCCGGTCAATCACGGACATGTTCACGACCGTCTGACTGGCGACTTGGCCTATCGCTTCGCCGGTCACGATCCCATATAGATTGTGTTTTCTGCAGAGTTTCGAAGCAATGCGCATCATCATGCGGCGGTACAGAACCGTGCGGAATTTCGGATCGCAGTTGTCGCGGATCAACTTCTGAACTTCGGAAAGATTGCAGGCATACAGCACGCCGTGCGGCTGGAACCTGTTGATGATCTTCGCGATGCGCCAGACTTTCGTGACGGATTCGATTGGCGTATACGGATAACTGTGGAACGTAAGAAAGTCCATGCGGCAGCCGCGTTTCATCGCCATCGCGCACGCCACTGGAGAGTCAATCCCGCCGGAAAGCATGCCCAGCAGCGGAGAATTGGAACCGACCGGAAGACCGCCGCGCGCCTTGACCGTTTCCAGGAAGATCGTGGAATTCTTTTCCCGAATTTCGACGCCGATGGAAATATCCGGGTTCATTAAATCAACCTGAATCTTATCCTCCCCGAACATTTCTTCTATCATGGTCGCGGTTTCGATTTCTATCTCTTTGGAGCGCAACGGAAAACTTTTGTCGGAACGCCGTGCGCGCGTCCGGAATTTCACGGGACGTCCAAGAAGTTCAATCTTTTGTTCGAACAACGGTTTCACAGCATTTTTGATATGATCTAATACAGCCTCAATCGTGCGTTCCCCCTCAATGCAGAAAGAAAAGGAATCCAGACCGAAACAGTCTTTCAGACGTTCTTTCAGATACTCCTGTTCCTCATCCGTAAAAACATAAAATTCATTCTTATGGATAAAAATACGGCCGCGCATTTTCACATAATTCAGACCGGGAACACGATCTTTCGTCATGCGTTTCATATTGCGGATCAGCGTGTTTTCAAACATGCTCCGGTTGTTTCCCTTTGTCGCGATCTCATTGTAGCGGCAGATGATGGAATTGTAGGATGCCATAGTATTTCTCCTGTCTTGCTTAAACAGCGCGTCCGGCTGTAATATGAACGATTTGTGAATGTTGCGTCAAAGTATTGTCTGGGATTTCCGTAAAGGAACAGAATATCTGTTTTGCCTCCGATATTTTATGATAGAATGCTTCCTGCGTCTTTTTATCGAGATCGCCGGTCGCATCATCCACGATTACAACGGTATTATCCTTTGATTTCGAATGATTTTTAACAATATCGAATTCCGCTTCCTTCAGCGCAAACGATGTCGCGCGGCACTGTCCGCGGGACCCGTAAAGTTTCAATGATTTTCCGTCCGTGATAAAATCGAAATCGTCAAGATGCGGTCCGGTTGTCGTATATCCGTTCAATCTGTCTTTTTCAAGATTCCGTTCCAGTTTTTCTTCGAAGATTTTCGGATCGGATAGCTCGTGAATCGTCCTTAATTTTAGTTGTAAATCGGAAAGTTCAGGTTTCAATTCCGCCATGATATTCCGCATAAAATCCGATAAGACTCTGAGATGGATTTCACGCGCCTGAACTATTTCCGCGCCGTATTTTGCGAGTGCCGGATGATAGGACCGAATCACATCATTGCTCGCGTCCTTCGTCCGCAGCAGACAATTTCTGTTTTTGATACCATTATAGTATGCCTGCAATGCCGTAAAATAACCATGATCCAGCATGGATATGAACATATCCAGAAACTTTCGTCTGACCTGGGATCGTCCTGTAATAATCTCAGGATCGTCCGGCAGAAATGTGACCGTATTGAACGATCCGGCGAATTCGCTGGCACGCATGACATGCTTTCCATCTACGACCAGTTTCCGTGTCTCGCCAAGCTCAACCGCGAGCTGACGCGACCAGTCGCGGAACGAAACGGAGGCTCCGACGATCGCGGAAGGCGCATGAAGCCTGATCATTTCCGAAGTGCGCGAAGTACGGAATGACCTCAAATTCGCGAGATAAAACAACGCTTCAAGCAAACTGGTTTTACCCTGCCCGTTCGAACCGCAGAGAAACACGGTCGGCGCCTCAAAACGCAGGGACACCGATTCAAACAACCGGAAATTCTTTAGAACCAGTGAATTTACCATATTATCCCTGCGAAAAGATTACTGAACATGGAGTGATTGAATACGGAAGTCCCGCCGCATGCTTTTTTTAAGCTTACGGCAGGACTTCAGCACATAGTTTCAGCACAATCTGAATTATGCCGATATGCCGCGTGACATGCTGTTCTTATTTGTTCCTCATCGGCATGATGACGTACAGGAAGCCGTCGCCGCTTTCGATCGCGATCGGGCTCATGACGTCGTTCACCTTGATGAACACGTTGTCGACCTGGATATGCTTGAAGGGATCCAGGAAGAAGTTCGAATTGAACGAAGCGGACATCTCCTCGCCGTCGTACTGGATGGGCACGCTTTCGCGGCCTTCGCCGATGTTGCTGTTCGTTTCGAAGAGCATGCTGTCCGATTTGAACGTAAGGGACACTTTCGGCGAACCGCTTTCCGCGAGGGTCACACAGATGAGTTCGAGCGCGTAGATCACGCTTTCGCAGGAAACAGTGACAGTCTGCTTGAAGGAAGCCGGAATAACCTGACGGTAGTTCGGATAGTTGCCTTCGATGAGCTTGGACGTGATCACGGAGGCTCCGACTTCGAACACGACCTGGTTTTCGGCGATATTGATCGCGACTTCGCCTTCCTTTTCGAGGAGGCGTTTGAGTTCGTTCGCGGCCTTCTGGGTGATGATGATGTCGCCTTCGGAACCTTCGGGAAGCTCTTCGAAGACTTTTTCGCAGAGGGCGAGACGCTTGCCGTCGGTGGCGACAGCCGTGAACTTGCCGTCGCGGACGGAGAACAGGATACCCTGCAAGACTTTGCGGGAATCTTCAAGGCTGGCTGCGTATGCGATGCGTTCGATGATGACCGCCATGTCGGCCTGCTTCATGGAGAAGGAACGGACGAAGTTGACCTCGTCCTTCTTCGGATAATCGGCCGGATTGAGCCCGAGGAGCATGATGGACGCGGTACCGCACTTGATCGTGGAATGGAAATTGTCGCCGCTTTCGATCTCGATGAACTCGCCGCGGAATTTGGATACGAGGGTGAGCATTTTCTTGGCGGGCAGCGTGGTAACGCCGGCTTCGATGACTTCGGCGTCAACGACCGTTTCCATACGGATTTCAAGGTCCGTACCGGTGAGCTTGAGTTTGCCTTCGGCCGCCTCAAACAGAATATTGGAAAGCACAGGCAGGGTATTGCGCGTATTGACGATATTGCCGACCTTCTGCAGCGCTTTAAGCAGGGTTTCTCTGGAAATTTTGATTTTCATGGTGGGTTTGCCTCCGATCTTCCGGCGGATTCATTTATGCCGCCCGGAAAAAGTTATTGAGATTTGTTTCTGATATGATTTTAACCTGAACTGAGCAAATGTAATAGGAATAGGGACTGTCAATATGTCAACAACCGACCGTTCCCGCTTCAGACACTTTTTTCGGAAGATGTTCATAAAATGGTTTGACTTTGTACGGAAACGGTGTTCTATTAACACTGTGGATTTTTATTTAACCCCTGTTGGCAGGTGACGAACATGGATATGAACAACAATGTCAAGAAGCACATGGATACTCTTCTGACCCGGTATCCCGATCTCCGGGACTCGGCGGAAAAAATCCATACATTATATTTTAACCTGGAAAACGTTTTTTTCAAGGACAAAACGTTATTTATCTGCGGAAATGGCGGAAGTTGTTCTGACGCAGAACATTTTATTGCCGAGCTTGGAAAAGGATTCCTGAGCCGCCGGCATATCCCGTCCGATCTCGCCGAAGCTCTGGAAGCCGCCTATCCCGGTGAAAATTATCCGGTAAGACTGCAAAGAGGCTTCCGGGCGATTTCCTTGAACGGTCATCCGGCGCTTGCGTCTGCGTATACCAATGACGTCGATCCGCTCATGACTTATGCCCAGCAGCTGTATATCTTCGGTAAAAAAGGCGATGCCGTGCTTGGGATTACGACCTCAGGCAACGCAAAAAATATCCTCAATCTCTTCAAAGTTGCCCGTGTGCTTGGGATATCAACTTATCTTCTGACCGGAAACAATGAAGAAGGAGTATGCAGAAAATATGCCGACTTCATCCTGGATGTTCCGGCGCGGGAAGCCTATCGTGTGCAGGAATACCATTTGCCCATCTATCATGCTTTGGCCATGATGCTGGAGGAAAGGTTCTATGGCGCAGGCGAATGAACTCAGGCATGTGGCCGTTATTCTTGACGGTAACGGACGCTGGGCGGCACAACACGGAGTCGAACGCAAGGAAGGCCATCTGGCGGGTGCGAACCGCGTCGTGGATTTCATGAATTATATTTCGCGTTACGAGTCCATTCGCTATGTTACGCTTTACGCGTTCAGCACGGAGAACTGGAAACGCTCGAAAGAAGAAGTCGATGCACTGATGAATATTCTGGCGCAGTTTCTGGACGACAATCTCGAAGTCCTGCTGAAAGAAAAGGTTCGTCTGCTCACGACCGGCGATATTTCCGCCTTGCCGGAACCCTGCCGTGTTCGCCTCGACAAAGTGAAAAGCGAGACTGCGAAAGATTTTACTCGTACGTTCATCCTTGCTCTTAATTATGGCTCGCGCATGGAGATCACGGATGCCGTGAAATCCATTGCAAATGAGGTGAAGAATGGGACGCTTTCACCTGAAGATATCACGGAAAAGACGGTAGCCGACCATTTGTATCTTCCTGAAGTGCCGGACCCCGACCTTCTGATCCGCACCAGCGGCGAGGAGCGCGTGAGCAATTTTCTGCTGTGGCAGATTTCCTACAGCGAGTTTTATTTTACGAAGACCTTATGGCCGGATTTCGATATTAACGAGTTCGACAAGGCGGTTCAGGCATATCATGGCCGGAAACGCAGATTCGGAGGCAGATGACTCATGTCCACCCTTGCAAAACGTACGTTCAGTTCTGTCATTCTTCTGTCGCTTTTGGCGGGAGCGGTCTTTTTTGACTTCGACATAAGAAAATGGTTCTTCACGGTCCTTTGTGCCTTCCTTGGGTTTGGCGCAGCGTGGGAATGTTTTGGGATGCTCAACGGTCCGAAGCAGTTCAAAGGGATGAAATGGTTCATTTCCCTGGCGCTTGTCGCGGTCGTGATTTTCCCGATCATCCAAAAACGCTGGCTGCCGTTCTGGCCGGGCATTTCGTTCGACCTCGCATTGTTTGCATTCATTTTCTGGCTGATCGTTCTTTCCACGAACAAGAATCAGGAAGCGCTGCGGGCCGCGATCAACGGTTTCGCGATTTTCTTCCTGTTCTCCATGGCGCTCAAGCTCATTTCCGGCATTTACTACACTTATAATTTCCATGGAAACATCCCGGCGACGTTCCTGCTTTTCATCCTTGGTACGAAAAGCGGCGACATCGGCGCATACCTCACCGGATCTCTATGCAACACGATTTCGCATGGAAAAAATCACAAGCTTGTGCCGTCCATCAGTCCCGCGAAATCCTGGGAAGGTCTCATTGGCGGACTTGTTTTTTCTGTTGCGGTTACGCTCGCGATCTATACGATTTGCTCCAACCAGCGCAACGGCTACGAATGGTGGGACGGCTACGGCTACTTTAAAATGACGGTCATCGGCATTCTGCTGTTCTTCGGCGGCATGGTGGGCGACTTGGCGGAATCCAGCCTGAAACGCACCTGCAATGTGAAGGATTCCGGTCATTTTCTGCCGGGGATCGGCGGACTTTTCGACCTTGTCGACAGCCTGATTGTCAATTCTTTCGTTTTCTATTTCATCCTGTTCTTTCTGAACGCCCGATGATCATCCGCCATACAGGAGGACGTTTCCCATGAAAAAGCTTCCCGATACGCAGGAAAACGCGGTCATGAACGAGATACTTGCGGGGTCCTGCCGCAATCCGCACGAATTCCTCGGCATGCATCAGGTCTCCGGCGGCGTTATGGTCCGCGTGTACGATCCCGAGGCGGAATCCGTTACGGTCATCTCCGGAAATAAGCGTTACCCCGCGACGAAGGAAAATGAACAGGGAGTTTTCACCTGTTTCTTCGCGAGAAGAAAGAATCTGTTTGCGTATCAGGTAGAGAAAAAATATACTGACAGCACGTTTACTTCGCCCGATCCGTACTGTTTCCTGCCCACGCTCGGCGAGATGGATATTTATCTGTTCAATCAGGGCGAACATCAGCGCGTCTACGATGTGATGGGGGCGCATGTAAGAAATCTGGGCGGAGTCGAGGGTGTTTCGTTCGCGGTCTGGGCGCCGAATGCACAGCGCGTTTCCGTGGTTGGCGACTTCAACTGCTGGGATGGTCGGCGGCATCCGATGCGCATGCTCGGGCTTTCCGGCATCTGGGAGCTCTTCATCCCCGGCCTCAAGCCCGGCGACGTGTATAAATTCGAGGTGAAAGGTTCGGACGGATCCATCGTCCTGAAGCTCGACCCTTATGCGCAGAGGACCGAGTTGCGCCCGAACAATGCCGGTATTATCACCAATGCGGAATCGTTCCAATGGACCGATGATGTCTGGATGAAGAAACGCGCCGCGACAAATCCGGTCGACAGTCCCATGAACATTTACGAGGTGCACCTCGGCACTTGGGGCGGCCCCGGCCTGAAATTGCCCGAGGTGAAGGAGACGTTCAACAACTACCGCGAGCTCGCCGTCGCGCTGGCTGATTACGTTCAGAAAATGGGCTACACCCATGTGGAACTTCTCCCCGTGATGGAGCATCCGCTGGACCAGTCGTGGGGTTATCAGGTGACCGGATTTTACGCACCGACCGCGCGCTACGGTTCGCCGGAGGATTTCGCCTGGTTCGTGAACTACATGCACGAACACAACATCGGTGTGTTCCTGGACTGGGTCCCCGCTCACTTCCCGCGCGATACCTTCTCGCTCGGACGGTTCGACGGCACGGCCTTGTACGAGCATGCCGATCCGCGCAAGGGCGAACAAAAGGACTGGGGAACGTACATCTTCAATTTCGGGCGCAACGAGGTGCGGCAGTTCCTGATCGGCAGCGCGCTTTTCTGGCTCGGACACTACCATGCGGACGGCCTCCGCGTGGACGCCGTCGCATCCATGCTCTACCTCAACTATTCGCGCAACGACGGCGAATGGATCCCGAACGAATACGGCGGCTGCGAGAACCTTGAGGCGATTGCGTTCATCCGCCATCTGAACGAGCTCGCGCACAAGCTCTATCCCGGCATCTCCATGATCGCCGAGGAATCCACGTCCTGGCCCGGCGTTTCCCGTCCGCTCTACCTCGGAGGCCTCGGTTTTACGTTCAAGTGGAACATGGGCTGGATGCACGATACGCTCGACTATTTCAAGCTGGATCCGATCTACCGCAGCTACCACCACGGCCAGCTCGCGTTTTCCATCTGCTACGCGTTCTCCGAAAACTTCATCCTGCCGCTCAGCCACGACGAGGTCGTCCACGGCAAGCTCTCCCTCTTCGGTCGCATGTCTGGTGACTACGTGCAGAAATTCGCCAATCTGCGCGCGATGTACGTCCTGATGGCCACGCATCCGGGCAAAAAACTCATCTTCATGGGCGGCGAATTCGCGCAGGTGATCGAGTGGAACTGCAATAACCAGTCGGTCGATTGGCTCCTGCTCAAATACCCTGCGCACGATTCCGTTCACCACATGGTTGCCGATCTGAACAAATTCTATCTCGGCCAGCCGGCCCTCTGGGAGGACGATTTCACGCCCGCCGGGTTCCAGTGGCTGGACGGAGGCGACTTCAAACAGTCGGTCTATTCCTTCATCCGCTGGGACAAGAAGCGCAAAGCGCCGCTCGTCGTGATCCTGAACCTGACGCCGGTCGTGCGCGACGACTTCAACATCGGCGTTCCGCTTCCCGGCGAATGGGTTGAGGTGTTCAACACCGACCGCGAGGAATATGGCGGGACAGGTCTGCTGAACGGCCAGAAGATGGTATCATCGCCCGGCGAATACCACGGTCAGAAGCAGTTCATCACGCTTCGGCTCCCGTGGCTTGGCGCGGTCGTCCTGGCTCCGAAATCCGTTGTGAAGAAGAAATCCGGAAAATAATCCGGAGTTTCTGATTCATTCCGCGCTCTCTTTTTGGCAACAAACAACCCTGTTTTGTGTATCTATGACCGGATGCGAAAATGCTGGAAGACGCTTTCCCGCGCATACGCGCAAGTTTCAGTTAAACAGGTTCCTTAACTGAAACTTGAGGAGGAATCCCGTCTCTTATGTCTGTGTCATACGGCATCGCATGTTCTCCATCAGGGGGGGCTCCTGCCGCGGGGACTGTCATTTGATCGTGCCCATGCCATAAAACACCTGTTTGTATATTCTTTTTATAAAGAAATCCGCTTTTTTTCGGGAAAAATTCTTGTTTCTTCGGAAAATGGGTGTATATTATAGTTTTACGCATACAATTTTGGCTTCAACATAACAGAAAGTCCTGAACATGGCAAACACCTCCTTTGTCTTTTTCGCGCAGGCCGCCGACGGTTCCGTGACCGCGACCGCCGCCGCTCCTGCCGCCACCACAACCGCGCAGTCCGGCGCGCCCGCTTCCGAGGCCGGACAGCAGCAGGCCCCGCCTCCGTCCTCCGGCATGATGATGATCCCGTTCATCATCCTGATCGGCGTTATGATCGCGATATCCATGCGCACCAGTAGCAAGGAAAAGAAGAAACGCGAAGAGATGATGAACTCGATTCGCAAGGGCACGAAGATCATGACCAGCGGCGGTATCATCGGCGAGATCGCCGAAGTCCAGAAGGACCAGTTCATGCTTAAGGTTGCGAACAACGTCCAGATCGCGATTTCCCGTTCCGCCGTCGCGCAGGTCATCACGCCCGCCGCCGACGCCGCCGACGCGACGAAAGCCGAGGTGACGAAGAAATGAAGAACAGCAAGAGTACATTCGCCATTTACTGCGTCTTCGCGCTGGCCGTGATCGGCGTGTTCGTCGCGGCCATGTTCCCGCTGAAGCAGAGTGATTTCTACGAGACGTTCAACAAACTGCTCGCAAATCCCGCCGACCCGACCGTCCAGAAGGTGGTCGAGCGCGCGAAAGCCCTCCAGCAGGAAGACAAGATCAAATATCTGTATCCCTCCACCGCCCTCGAAGCCGCGGCCCGCGAGATCAGGATGCCGTCCGAGGACGGTTCCGCCGCGTATTCCGTCGACCTCGTCCACTTCGTGAAGCCGAACATCGTGAAGGCGCAGAAGCTCCAGAACAACGGCGACGTGATCTCCCTGGTCCGCAAGAACGCTTCCGGCGCGATTCGCCTCGGCATCGACCTCAACGGCGGCGCGGAGTTCCTCCTGCACCTCCAGGCCGACAAGGAGATGGACAGCTCGCAGTTCGATTCGTTCCGCGACAACGCCATCGAAACGCTCCGCAAGCGCCTGGAAGCGCAGAACTTCTTCGAAACGGAAATTTCTCCTGCCGGTCAGGATTTCGTCTCCGTGCGTGTCCCGTCCGTCAACTCCGATGACCGCGCCAACCTCGAAAAGCTGATCCTCCGTTCTGCGAAACTCGAATTCCGCCTCGTCCACCCGAACAACGACTCCGAGGTGCCGAAGTTCATGGCCTACCTCGCGCAGGGCGGCGATCCGGATTCCTATCCCGACACCCCGTCCGAGGCCGAATTCCTCGCCGAGGAACGCCGCGACGACCACAACAACCTGTACACGGACTATACCCTTGTCGAGACGACCGTCCAGATGGAAGGCGACAACATCAAGGATTCCTACGTGACCATGAACGAGTTCGGCCAGCGCGAGATCCTGCTGTTCTTCAACACCGCGGGCACCGTGCAGTTCGGCGAAGTCACCGGCAAACACGTCGGCGAGCGCCTCGCCATCGTGCTCGACGGCCAGCTCTACTCCGCGCCGACCCTGCTCTCCAAGATCGACGGCGGTACGGCGCGCATCACCGGCTCCTTCTCCCAGGACGAAGCCAAGAGCGTATCCGACGCCCTGAAGAGCGGCAGTCTGCCCTTCGTGATCACGATCGCGTCCCGTTCCGACATCGACGCCACGGTCGGTCAGGAGACCATCCGCAAGAGTATCTACAGCGGCATCCTCGGCACGGCCCTCGTGATGATCTTCATGCTCATCTACTACCGCCTCGCCGGCCTCGTCGCGAACATCTCCCTGCTCGTGAACACGGGCGTGCTGCTCGGCGCCATGGCGGCGTTCGACGTGACCCTGACGCTCCCCGGCATCGCCGGTATCATCCTCACCCTCGGCATGGCCGTCGACGCCAACGTCCTGATCTACGAACGCATCCGCGAGGAACAGGACGCGGGCAAGTCGCTCGAATACGCCGTGAAGACCGGTTTCGACCGCGCCTTCTCCGCCATCTTCGACTCGAACGTGACGACGCTCTTCACCGGCGCGATCCTCTACTGGCAGGGCACCGGCGCGATCAAGGGCTTCGCCATGACGCTCGTCATCGGCATCTTCACGACCATGTTCTCGGCGGTCTTCCTGTCCCGCCTGCTCTTCGAGTTCTTCCTGATGCTCCCGCTGAAGCTCAAGAAGATCAACATGATGATGTTCCTGCCGCATCCGCACTTCGACTTCATCAAGTTCCGTTTCGTCGGCTTCGGCATTTCCGCCTGCCTGATCCTCGTCTCGCTCGTTACTGTTTTCGTGCGTGGACGCGACGCCCTCAGCATCGACTTCACGGGCGGCACGCAGCTGATCGTCAGCTACGTCCCGAAAGACAAGACCATGGCGCAGATTCCCGCCACCGAGATCGAAAAGGTCCTGGAGAAGGAAGGCTACGACGCCAAGGCCACCTACAAGAAGATCACCGACGAGGAGAACGTCGATGGCCGCAGCGTGCTGGAGCTCGTCGTGCGTGACCGCGGCACCGGCAATGTCTCCCAGGAGAACGCCGACACGCTGATCCGGAAGCTCGACGAAGCGTATCCCGACGTGAAGCTCACCAAGCTCTCCGAGTCCACACTCGGCGCACTGATCGGCGCGGCGTTCACCAAGTCCGCCATCAAGGCACTCATCTGCGCCATGATCGGCATGATCATCTACATGGTCATCCGCTTCCAGTTCTCCTACTCCATCGCCGCGAACATCGCTCTGATCCACGACGTGATCGTGGCAACCGGCCTGTACCTCCTCTTCGGCGGCCAGATCTCGCTGCAGGTGGTCGCTTCTCTGCTGACCCTGATCGGCTATTCGGTCAACGACACCATCGTGATCTTCGACCGTCAGCGCGAGAACCTCGCCACGCGCAAGGGCCTGACCTACTTCCAGATCGTCGACCTGAGCTTGAACCAGACGCTCGCCCGTACCATCCTGACCTCCGTCTGCGTCATGCTGGTCCTGATCTGCCAGTTGATCTTCGGCGGCGACGGCATCCGCGACTTCGTGGCGGTCATCCTGATCGGCAACGTGGCCGGCTGCTACTCCTCCATCTTCGTCTCCCCGATGATCACCGCCTACTGGCACAAGGAGGAGCGCAACATCTCCTCCAAAGGTCCGGAAGACGCGAAGAAGGACGACAACGGCGAAGCGGTCAAAGCCTGACCTTTCCCGAATCGATTCCGCAAGACGGCATGCCTTTCCGGTGTGCCGTCTTTTTTTCGCGTTTTCGCGCGGGCGCGCTTGCATATCTTCATTTATAGGGGTATATTATATAAATATTTATTGCAACTGTTCAAACAGGATACCTTATTTATGCGCGAAACATTTCTGCCTTTCTCCAAGCCCTCGATCCAGGAATGGGAGATCTCCGAGGTCGCCAATGTGCTGCGTTCCGGCTGGATCACCACCGGCCCGAAGAACGCCGAATTCGAAAAGGCTTTCTGCGCCTGCACCGGCGCGAAATACGCGATTCCAATGACGTCCGAAACGTCCGTCATGCAGGTGCTGTTCCGCGCGCTCGGCCTGAAGCCCGGCGACGAGGTCATCACGCCCTCCATGACGTGGGTTTCCCTGCCGAACGTCGTTTCCCTGTACGGCGCGAAGCCGGTTTTCGTCGACTGCGACCGCGACACGCTCATGATTACGGCGGACGCGATCGAGGCGGCGATCACGCCGCGCACGAAGGCGATCGTCCCGGTCCATTTCGCGGGCGGCGTGCTGGAGCTCGACAAAATCCGCGCCGTCGCCGCCAAACACAACGTCGTGCTCATCGAGGACGCCGCGCACGCGCTCGGCGCCGAGTTCAAGGGCGAACGCATCGGCAAGCACGGGCACGTGATGTTCTCGTTCCATCCGATCAAAAACATCACCACGGGCGAGGGCGGCATGTTCGCCACGGACGATGCCGCGCTCGCCGACCGCGTCCGCAGCCTCAAGTTCCACGGCCTCGGCGTGGACGCCTACGACCGCCAGACCATGGGCCGTGCTCCGCAGGCACAGGTGGTCGAGCCCGGATTCAAGTTCAACATGCCGGACATGCAGGCGGTCCTGGGCATCACCCAGCTCACGCGCGTGGACCGCATGAACGCCGAACGCGGGCATCTCGCCGCGCTCTACCGCGAACGCCTCGCGGACATCCCCGAGCTGATCCCGCTGGCGCAGCCCGCGTACGAGTACAAGGATTCCTACCACCTGATGGTCGTGCGCCTGGACGTCGACAGGACCGGCATCACGCGCGACGACTTCATGTCCGAGCTCAAGAAGCGCAACATCGGCACCGGACTGCATTTCCGCTGCGTCCACGGCCAGAAATACTACCGCGAAGCCTGCCCCGTCCCGGCGGGCGCCCTGCCGAACACCGAGTGGAACAGCGAGCGCATCTTCTCGCTGCCGTTCTTCCCCGGCATGTCCGACGCCGATGTCGACGACGTGATCAATACCTGCAAAGAGATTCTGGCGAAGTGAGGTAAGACTGCATGGCGGGCGGATTCGACATGATGCGGTTTCAGACGTGCAGCGACACGCTGATACCCTCGATTCGCAAAAATGCGAAGTGGATCACGTTCTGGGTCTTTGCCTGCTTCGTCCTTTTCCTCGGACTCGGCATTTACCCCGCCATCCGCTCGGAAGCCCGCTGGTTCGAGGTCGTCCGCGAAATGCTCATGACCGGCGACTGGCTGCATCCGCGCATCAACGGCCAGCCGTATTTCGACAAGCCGCTCGTCAGCTACTGGTTCGCCGCGGTCATTTCGAAGCTCGCGGGCGGACGTGTGACCGAGCTTTCCGTACGTCTCCCGAGCGCACTTTTTGCGCTGGCCGGGCTCGGCTGCATCATTTCCGTCGCCCGCAAGTTCTATTCGGAGCGCACGGCGTATCTGGCGGGCTGGATCCTGCTCAGCACGTATTCGTTCATCGTCTGGGGGCGCCTCGCCGAGGCCGACATGGAGCAGACGGTCTTCATCGTGATGGCCGTCACGATGTACCTGCACCACCGCGAAACGCCGTCCTTCTGGGCGTATTTCGCGTTCTGGGGCTGCTGTGCGGTCGGGGCGCAGACCAAGGGGCTGCCCGCGTTCGTCATCCCGCCCGCGCTGGCGGTGATCGACTGCGTTGTCCGGAAATCGTTCCGGGTGCATCTGAACTGGAAATTCTTCCTTGCGCTGTTCCTTGGCGGCCTCTGCCTGTACGCCGTGCCGTTCGTGCTGGAGGCGCTGACCTCGGAGCATTACGGCGCGAGCGGGATCGTGCTGGTGTTCCGCGAGAACCTGATGCGCGTGTTCAATCCGTGGGACCACAACAAGGACCCGTTCTACATCTACTTCGAGTATCTGCCGATCCTGCTGATCCCGTGGACGCCCTTCTTCATCTTCGCGGTCATTGATTATGTCCACGGGCTCATCCGTGCCGTTGCGAAGCAAGGCACTGCTTCAGAGGAGGACTTGTCCTCCCGCAAGCCGTGCTCGAAGGACACGCTGTGGCTGTTCGCCTCGATGGTGTTCATCTTTATCCTGTTTTCCGCCTCTCGGTCGCGCCGCCTGTACTACATTCTGCCGGCCGTGCCGTGGTGTGTGCTCTTCACGGCGGCGTGGTTCTCCGAAAGCGTGGAAAACTGGTCGTTCCTGCGGAAGCTCACCGACAAGTTCTTCCGTCTGGTGGACGTGCTGATCCCGTATGCCGCGGGAATTCTTGTGATTGTTTCCGTTGCGGCGTGGATAGCCGTGTCCTGCTTCGAACGGAAAATATTTGGGTCGGTCCAGGCAATCCGGGCGATGGATGATGAACGGGTGATTCTTTTGTTTGACCAGAGGACGATCGACCTGAAAATGATCCTGCTGACGCTCATGCCGTTCGCACTCATTGCCGGAATCGCCTGGCTGATCGTCTGGCGGCGTTCCCGGAAACAGCTCCTGCACGAAGGCGCCGAGGGGGCATTTGCGCCGTCCGCCGACCCGCTGAACCGCACGGTCCCGTTCGTGGCGGTCACGATGTTTGCCGTTTTCGCGCTCGTGATCCCCGTGCTCAGTTCGACGACGACCTTCGAGCCGACGGCGCCGTTCCTCCGCAAGCACGGCGACAACCTGAAAAACTATCAGGCCGCGATCCCGGGATTTTTCCCGGAGCGCACGGCGTTCTTCGGCGACTTCGGCGGCTCGGAGCTCACGTACTACATGGACCTTCAGAATCCGATCCCCCAGTTCTGGCTGGAGGGACGCGACGCCGCCAGCCGGACATTTTTCGAAGACACGACCGAGGTGTTCGGCCTGGACGAATTCCGCACGTTCCTGAACACGATCCGGGAGCAGGGCGGTGCGGTCATCACGCGCGGCGACTGTCTGGATGACCTGAAGGACGCCGAAGGCGGAAAGGAACTCTATGACATGCTGAACGACGAACGGGTGTTCGTCATTGTGAAGTCGAACCTGAATCTTTTCCAGGAACAGCAGCTTAAAAGTCTCCGGGCGAAACCCGGCAGCCAGGATGATCCGAAGCTGATGAAGAAGATCAGAAAGCTGGAAGGCAAACGCGTCAACATTTTCTATCACATACCCGAATCCATCGCGCAACCCGCCGAAGCGGACGTCGTGGAGCAGTCCGACGATCCCCCAGACATCCACTTCGGCGGAACAGAAGGGACCATGCAACCATGACAACGCCCGAAATCGAACTTTCCCTCGTCATTCCGGTCTACAACGAGGAGGAAAATCTGACCGAGCTCATCGCCCGCACGACCGCGGCCTGCGACAAGCTGGACTGCACGACCGAGATCATCCTCGTGGACGACGGCAGCGCCGACCGCAGCATGGAAATGATCATCGAGGCGTCGCAGAAGGACCCGCGCATCGTGGGCGTGATCCTGACCTCGAACTTCGGCCAGCACGCCGCCGTGACCGCCGGATTCCAGACCTCCCGCGGCAAGTATGTCGTCACGCTCGACGCCGACCTGCAGAACCCGCCGGAGGAGATCCATAAGCTCCTGGAAAAATTGCGTGAGGGCTACGACGTCGTCGGCTCCATCCGCGAAAACCGCCAGGACACGCTGTTCCGCAAGGTCGGCTCGAAAATGGTCAACCTCATGGTCCGCAAGCTCTGCAACGGCAAGACCATGACCGACTACGGCTGCATGCTCCGCGGCTACAGCCGGAACGTCGTGAACGCGGTCCTGCTGTGCCGCGAGAACGGCAAGTTCATCCCGATGCTCGCCATGACCTACGCGCGCAAGTCGGTCGAGGTGCATGTGAAGCACGCCGAACGCGCCGCGGGCGAGTCCAAGTACAGTGTGATGAAGCTCATCGCGCTCCAGTACGACCTGCTGACCGGCACCAGCACGTTCCCCCTGCGCCTGCTGACCTTTTTCGGGTTCGGCGTCGGCGTGTTCGGCGTGCTGTTCGGTCTCTACGTCTTCATCCGTTCCCAGATCGACAAGGACTGGGGCGCGTTCGGCACGTTCGCGATGTTCGCGGTCGTCTTCGTGCTCATCGGCGGACAGTTCGCGTCCATGGGGCTTCTGGGCGAGTACATCGGCAAGATCCATCTGAACTCGCGCGCCCGCCCTCAATTCTTCATCGAATCAATTCATCGCAAAAACAATACCCAACCCAAAGAACAGGAGTGACACCGCATGAAAGCTGTCGTCTTCGCTTACAACAACATCGGATGCATCGGCATCGAACAGCTCGTCAAGGCCGGCGTGACCATTCAGGCCGTCTTCACCCACGCCGACGATCCCAACGAAAACCTCTGGTTCCGTTCCGTCGCCGAAACCGCCGCCGCCCTCGGCATCCCGGTCTTTGCGCCCGAGGACGTCAACCACCCGCTCTGGGCCGGACGCATCAAAAAGATGGCCCCCGACTTCATCTTCTCGTTCTACTACCGCAAGGTCATCGGCAAGGATATCCTCGCCATCCCGAAGAAGGACGCGTTCAACCTCCACGGCTCGCTCCTCCCGAAATACCGCGGCTGCGCCCCGCTGAACTGGGCCGTGATCAACGGCGAGAAGGAATCGGGCGTGACGCTCCACAAGATGACCGCGAAGGTCGACGCCGGCGACATCGTGGCGCAGGAGAAGTTCGCGATCGCGGATTCCGATACCGCGAAGGACGCGCATCTGAAGGCCGCCGCCGCCGCTGAAAAACTGCTCAGGAAAGTCCTGCCCTCCGTGCTCGCGGGCAAGGCGAAAGCCAAAAAGCAGGATGAGGAACAGGCGACGTACTTCGGACACCGCTGCCCCGCCGACGGGCTCATCGACTGGACGAAGGATGCCGTTGCGGTCCGCAACCTCGTGCGCGGCGTGACCCGTCCCTTCCCCGGCGCGTTCACGTTCATCGCCGCTCAGAAATACTTCATCTGGGACGTCACCGTCGTGCCGCTGAAGAAGAAAGCCCCGGCCGGCACCATCGTCTCCGTCGCCCCGTTCGTGATCGCCTGCGGCAAGGACGCCGTGCAGGTGAACTTCGCGCAGAAGGACGGCGGCCTGTACACGACCGGCGAACAGCTCGCCGCGGACAGCCGTTTCACCCCGAAGATGGTCCTGACCAATTCCCCGGTCGTCGGCCCGAAACGCAAGAAAAGCGTGCTGATCCTGGGCGTGAACGGCTTCATCGGCAGCGCAATCAGCCAGCGCCTGCTGGACGACGGCAACTACGAGGTGTACGGCATGGACCTCCGCAGCGGATACATCACCGACCTGCTGTCCCATCCCGATTTCCACTTCTTCGAGGGCGACGTGCAGATCAACCACGAGTGGATCGAATACCACGTCCGGAAGTGCGACGTGGTCCTGCCGCTGGTCGCCATCGCCACCCCGATCGAGTACACGCGCAATCCGCTTCGCGTCTTCGAGCTCGACTTCGAGGAGAACCTGAAGATCGTCCGCTACTGCGCCAAGTACAACAAGCGCATCATCTTCCCCTCCACGTCCGAAGTCTACGCCATGTGCGACGACGAGAACTTCGACGAGGACAATTCCCGCCTCATCCTCGGCCCGATCCGCATGCAGCGCTGGATCTACTCCTGCAGCAAGCAGATGCTCGACCGCGTGATCTGGGCTTACGGCGCGTCCCGCGGCCTCAAGTTTACGCTCTTCCGCCCGTTCAACTGGATGGGCCCGAAGCTCGACTCGCTCTCCTCCGCCCGCATCGGCAGCTCCCGCGCCATCACCCAGCTCATCCTGAACCTGGTCCAGGGCAACCCGATCCTGCTCATCGACGGCGGCGCGCAGAAACGCTGCTTCACGCACGTGACCGACGGCATCGAGTGCCTCTTCCGCATCATCGAGAACAAGGACGGCCTCTGCGACGGCAAGATCATCAATATCGGCAATCCCGATAACGAAGCCAGCATCAAGGAGCTCGCCGAAATCCTCGTCGAACTCTTCAACGAGCATCCGCTCCGCAAGAAATTCCCGCCGTTCGCCGGCTGCAAGGAAGTCGAAAGCGGCACCTTCTACGGCGCGGGCTATCAGGACTGCCAGCACCGCAAGCCCAGCATTCGCAACGCCATGAAGTACTGCGGCTGGAAGCCCGTCGTGCCCCTGCGCGAATCCATCCGCCAGACGCTTGATTTCTTCCTCCAGCAGGCCATCTCCTCCGGCGAGTTCGGGATCAAGAAATGAAGATCGCCATCCGCGTAGACGTCGATACGTTCCGCGGCACGCGCAGGGGGGTGCCGTCCCTCCTGCGCACGATGGACCGCCACGGCGTCCGCGCGGCGTATTTCTTCTCGGTCGGCCCGGACAACATGGGACGCAACCTGTGGCGTCTGCTGAAGCCGACCTTCCTGTTCAAGATGCTCCGCACGAACGCCCCCGGGCTGTACGGCATGGACATCCTCCTCATGGGGACGGCATGGCCCGGTCCGGCGATCGGACGGCGCAACGAACAGGTGTTGCGCGACTGCGCCGCTGCCGGGCATGAGATCGGGCTTCACGCCTGGGACCACTGCAAGTGGCAGAACCGCATCGCGTCGTTCCCGCCCGAACTGATCCTGAAGCATCTGCGCCTCGCGTACGGCGAGATCGAACGCATCACCGGCAAGCCGCCCGTCTGCTCTGCCTCCCCCGGCTGGAAGACCACCGACGCCGTGCTGACTGCCAAGGAGACGTTCCGGTTCCGTTACAACAGCGACTGCCGCGGCAGCTCGATTTTTCGTCCGGTCGTGGACGGCAAACAGCTCGAAACGCCGCAGATCCCGCTCAACATGCCGACCTACGACGAACTGCTCGGCCGCGACGGCGTCACGCGCGAGAACTACAACGAACGCCTCCTCGCCACCGCCTCGCCCGACGGCATGAACCTGCTGACCATCCACGCCGAGGCCGAGGGCGGCATCTGCGCCGACCTCTTCGACGATTTCCTGAGCATGGCGAAGGCGCGCGGGATCGAGTTCTGCGCGCCGGGCGACCTGCTCCCGCAAGACGTCTCTACCATTCCGTCCGGCTCCATCCGTTCCGGCGTGCTCCCCGGTCGCGAAGGCTGGATGGCGCTGCAATCCGAATAAACCGCGTTCCGGAGGCCATTGTGGGCGGTTCAGCGCAATATACGGTCATCCTGGCGAACGGCAGTTTTCCCCGCCGCAAATGCCTGCTGGAGACGCTTCGCTCCGCCGCACGGATCGTCTGTTGCGACGGCGCCGCGTCCGCGCTGCTTCGCGCCGGACTGGAGCCCGACCTTGTCGTCGGCGACTTGGACAGCCTCGAACCGGCCTTGAAGAAACGCTTCGGGAAGCGTCTCGTCCATGAATCCGAACAGGAGACGAATGACCTCTCGAAGGCGTTCCGGGCGTGCATGGCGCACGGCTGGCGCGACATCGTGATCCTCGGGGCAGGGGGCCGCCGCGAAGACCATCTGCTCGGCAACGCGTCCCTGCTCCCGATGTTCGCCGCCGCCGGTGCCGCCATCCGCATGGAGACCGATTACGGCACGTTCCTGCCCGTCCTGAAATCCGCCTCCTTCCGCCGTCCGGTCGGCACGAAGGTCTCGATTTTCAGTTTCCACCCGGAAATGCCGGTCACGGCGACCGGGCTGGTGTATCCGCTCGACAAGCTCCGCCTGCCCTTCTGGTGGTGCGGCACGCTGAACGAGACGAACGCGCCGGAGTTCTCGCTCACGTTCGACGGACGTGCGCCGCTGCTGCTGTATTTCCCGCGCTGATTCTGCGTTTTTTTCCGTTTTTTTTGGAATTCCGTCTTGACTTTCCGCGAATCGATGGTATAGTAAATATCATTCTCAATTTGAATTGAGGGCGTATAGCTCAGTTGGTTAGAGCGCCACGTTGACATCGTGGAGGTCGTAGATTCGAGTTCTACTACGCCCACCATTTTGCACCAAGCTAAACCGTTGGAATTCAGCAAGATTCCAGCGGTTTTTCTTTTTCTACGCACACCCTGCCCAAAAGCGCCAAAACAGGCCCTATGAAACAGAATTTGCGTAAAATTTACGTAAAGCTTCCAGCTCAACGCTGAACTGACACCGATGTTGATCCGGCCCTTTATTTCCGATTTTTCGCATGTTGGCGAAAACGTATTGTTTTCTATTCGTCTTGAGTATTTTTGAACCTGATGAAGACCCGATAGCGGGAAAGAGAGTCTTCCCAATCATCAATAAAAAGCTCCGCCCGGTCCTGAAAAGCTTTGAGTTCAATCGTGTCGCGGCCTATCTTGTCAGCAATCTTTGCCGTGGAAAAAGCCGGTTCAAACCCCAGCTCGAACGGTTCGTTCAGATTCTTCCACGGTTTCCCGTTGATTGTGACATCCGCGGGGTAATCCCACTCAAGATGATTGTAAAGTATCTTGTCTTTCTGAAATGTAAAGGATCCCCGGCCGTCGATGATTCCTTCGAAAACCACGAGCGTTTCTTCCCCGTCCACGTCCCCTTCTTTATCGGCGGGCATATCGGCTTCCCCGGAAGGCGCTTCGATCATCAATACCAGAACGTATGTTGTACCCCCCAACGGCGACTTTTTTTTCTTCTGAAGAGCAAGAAAACAGGTCCTGTCTCCCGCGGGTATTTTTTTCCCGACGGTGAGCGCATCGGTATAGACGGTATCGCCGACGGCAAGCGAAAACGGAGTCGTGAAATCCTCCGCATCCCCGGCCAGATTGTAGACACCCGGCGCCTGATCCTCTTTGATGCGGATCGTATAACTGCGCGCTCCGGCAAAATCCTTCAGTCTTTCGATCAGAGGATAGGACATCGGGTCCTTTACAATATACACGAAGTCGCCGACAAGGGCACTGTAAGAAAACGTGCTGCTTTCCGTGCGGCCCGTCAGGTCTATTATAAAATCCGTTTCGGGACCCACGATGGATGTTTCCACGTGTCCCCCGGTTACCGCAGCACTCCCGATGGAAACAGTCCCGGTCAGGACACTGCCCTGTTTGTACGAAAAAACCGAGCCGAATTCGGTTTTCATTCCATCGATTGCCCCATCGGAGCAAAGGTGGACGCATCCCGGTTTTGAATGAATTTCAGAGGGACGCGGTTCGAACGCGGAGCACTTTGCCATGATGTTTTCGCATTTTCCACCATTGAACGGACGAATGATCCCGTTGTCCACGGACGCATTTTTCAGAACCCCGTACACATCGCACAGTTTATCCCCCGGTACTTTCCCTGCGAAAGACGCATCCTCCAAGCTGGAACCTGACATGATCTTCACCGAAGCTCCTTTTGTGCCGACAAGACGGTGCAGTTGGCTGTCGCCGTCCAGGATCAGCTCAAATTTGCCTGACATCTTCCAGAGCGTGTCGGCTTTGCCCCCGTCCTGCACGGAAAACAAATCCATCCGGCCGGGCGTATCGACATCCAGGATGCCGCCCCCGTCGCCGGAACAATCGGACATCAGAGACAGGTTTTTCAGCGTCAGGCGGGATTCCGATACCCGGAACATCGGTTCCGTTTCCGGTCCGATCAGAGTGACCTTGTTCGTTCCGGCATCGATGATGATGTTCTGCGTGACGTTCAGGGGCGAGGACAGCCTTATTTCAAAATCGTCCGTGAAGGAGAGCGTCGCTCCCGCGCCATGCATTTGCGCATAATTGAACGCCTCGCGAAGACTGTTTGCCCCGTCGTTGGGGTCCTCGACATCCAGATTCGTGGTGATGACGAGCGGATCGCCGTTATAGAAGGCGGAAGTCTGAGCCGGCTGTTCCGAGCTGTGCCCGGCATCCTGAAAACGAAGAAGGAGAAAGATGTTTGCCACACCGATCGCACACAGAAGGAGCAGGAGCAAGGCGAGCAGAACAGACCATTTGTTTTTGATCCGGCCCCGAATGCGCGACCGCACACTGTGCTCCAGATGGAATCGCGCATCCTTGACAGCTGCCATGAATTCGTCTGCGCACTGGAATCGTTTTGCCGGAGTAATATTGCAAGCCCGCATATAAAGGGGACGTGCGATTCCGATTTCCGAGAGCGCCATGTCACGGGGAACAGAGGGAAAGAAAAACACGTCGGTTCCGGCCCAGGCACAGTAAATGATCTTTCCGATGGCATAAAGATCGCATACCATCGGAGAATAACAGTCCGGATTGTCGGCCATTTCGGGCGGGATGAATCCGTCTGTTCCGGCAGATCCGGTTTGAGGAGCAGCGGAACAATCCGCCGTGTCGGAAAGCAGACTGTAATCGGACAGCATCGGTTTGCCGTCGATGAAAAGGATATTCTCCGGCTTGATGTCACAATGGGCAAGTTTTACCTCGTGAAGCGACTTGACCGTCTTCAATACAGCATCGGCAATATCCAAAACCTCGCTTAAAGGAATCCGGCCCAGCCTTCTGATCCGACTGGCGAGCGTGTCCGGTTCGTAATCCGGCCATTTGGCGACGTTGTCGGCAAGAGACATGACGTAATAGACGCGTCCGTCCCCAAGATTCCCCGTCTTCAAAATGGGAACCAATCCGGGAATATGCGAGACAACCGAGAGACACTGTTCGATTCCGTTGCGTTCATCCTCGTTGTCGACCTTCCTGACGACTTTCAGCGCAAAACGCTTCTCGTTGTCGTCGTGGACAAGATAAAGATCTCCGTTTCCGCCGCGCGCAACGGGCGCGTCCACAATCATGCCGTCCAGACAGTCGCCCTTATGAAAATCAAACGGAATAAAGAAGCTCATATCGAAAGATCCGGGTTGAATTCAGGATTTTCGGCGCGGATTTCAGAGATAATCCGCTGAAGGCTTTTCCGGCAGCGGGAACAATACTTGTCGATGATGTTGCGATTGAGCCCAAGATATTGAGCGACTTCTTTCGGAGGACGCCCCTGAAGGACCACCATTTCAAAAATATCATAGGTTTCCGGGTTGATGCGCGCACGCAACTCGTTCAGAGCAAGAGAAATGAGATATTTGTTATACTCCTCGTCAAAGATTTTCTGAAACGGCTCGTTGTCGTCCTGACTGTTCTGAATCAACTTTGCTACGGCGGGTTTCGGAGTTTCATCGGAATCAGGTCCGGCGTGGCTGGATAAAGTCGAGAAGCGGGCGGAAGCCTGGAGCATCGCCAGCGCCTTGTGCCGGACCAGTACGCCGAAGAATGTCCTGAATTTCCCTCTCGACGCATCATATCGCAGAAGAGCTTCTCCTTTGAAGAGATCGAGCATGATCTCCTGCATGAGATCTTTGCAGTCGTCCTGCGACATGCCGAGTTTCTGACCGATGGCAAGAACCAGGGGCCAGTACGTAAGGTAGAACTCGTTCCAGGATATGTCATCGCATTTCTGAAGTCGTTTCAGCAGATTTTTTCTTGTTGTGTACATGGGACAAGTTGTGAATGGGAGGGGGCCTATTGGGGTTACGGATAATATATATCATCCGGTCTCAAAATACAAGCTCGAAGCTGACAATGGAAACAAACGTTTTTCCTTTCATTGCAAGCTCGCAAGGCTGCCCTTGCCGGATTCCTCGAAGATGCGTTCCGAGGTGAACTCTTCGAATGCGCCGGCAGACACGAGGTCTTTGTACATGTCGGAATCGTCATTACCGAACCTGAGTTCAATCGAGGTTGTGCCGATGACTTTGACGCAGTTATCGCCATCTCTGTAGGTCAGCGAGGCGCTGTCCCAGTTGTCCATGCTTCCCGATGCGAACCACAGCGTGACCGAACCCGTCGCGAGCTGTTCGACAGTATCCTCACCCCAATTGCTGCCACCGAAGGTGAAGATGTCGCTGCCGCCGCCACCGTGCATGCGGTCATAGCCGATGCCGCCTGCGATTACATCGTTTCCAGATGCGCCTGCAATGCGGTCGTTTCCGGCGTCGCCGAACAGGAAATTATCGCCCTTGCTCGCCCAGATAACGTCGTTGCCGACACCGCCACGAATGGTAAGACCGTCGCCAACGTATTCGAAGCGCTGGCTGGTCATATCCACAATGTCATCGCCCGCGCCGGCACGAATCTCGTCAATCTGCGCAATGCGCGACTGTTGTTCCGTAACAGATCCCGGCAGTGTCGTGTAGATATCGTCCACAAAGAGCGAATCTCCGCTGTCGCCGTCCGTCATCAGCAGGATATTGGCATCGGTCGAACCCTCGATGATGTCGGCGAGCTTGTTCTTCCCGCAGACGGATGCGTATTCGTTCGTTCCGCTCCAGTCATTGATGGAACCGACATGCTGGGCTGCATATCCGGATTCCCACGTTCCAATGGGATTCGCGAAGAAGACATCCGCATTGCCGTCCGCATTGGATTTGACAAGCTTCGGCTCGGTAGCGGTCTTTTTGGCCTCCACAGGCTCAGGTTCGCTCCATTCACCGCCTTCCGGCTTGACACGCATCTGATAGTTGCCCGCGGGCATCTGGAAGGAATCCAGCGAATTGGAATCGACAACAAGCTGGATGGCATGGCCGTCATCCGTGGAGAGTTCCACGATATACTTCGTGGTTTCAGCGACCTTTTCCCAAGTCTGAGTCTGGGGAGCGACTTCCGAGACGGGGGCCTGGATGATGTTTGCAAATACGATGGAATTCGTTCCCTCGTTCCCGGCTGCGTCCTTTGCACTGAAATGATACGTGCCGTTCGCTATAACCGTAATTGCTCCAGTATATTCCTGCCAATCGGAATCACCGATACGATAGAAGATTGCACTGCCATCGTCGACCGAAGCAATCAGTGTACTGGCCTGGAGCGGAGTCTGGTTGTCACCGGAGAGCGTGATCTCCGGGGCGGTCGTGTCGATGTTCCTGAACTCGTATTCGGCTCTCCCCGTGTTCCCGGCCGCGTCTGTCGCCATGAAGTAATACGTGCCGTTTGCCGTGACTGTGATTTCGCCTTCGTACTTCGTCCAGCTTTCGCCGTCCGTGGAATAAAGGATGTCAAGTCCGGCCTCTGTTGTAACCGTCAGACTGGACGCTTTCAACGGCGTTGTATTATCGCCGGAGACAACGATAACAGGAGTGTCCCTGTCGATGTTGCCTACTGCATAAGCTTCTTCGGCTTCATTCCCGGCAGTATCCACGGCTTTGAAGTAGACCGTGGTGTTATCCGTCACGATTACGCCGTCCACATAATCGCTCCAAATCCCGCCTTCTCCGATCTTGTACAACGAATGCTTCAGTTCGACATTGTCCGCAAACACCGCAGTTACGGTCACGCTGCCCTTGGTCGGATCAGTGATGTCCGCCTGAATATCGCTCACTGTCGGAAGCGCCTTGTCGATATTCGTGACATCATAAGGAACGATGGCGGAGGTGTTTCCGGCGACATCAATGGCACGGAAGTAAACAGTTGCGTTTTCGGAAACGGTCACCCCATCCACATAATCAAGCCATTCGCCACCTTCGTCGATTCTGTACTGTGCGGCATCCAGTTGAACATCATCCGCAAACTCGGCCGTTACGATCACATTGACGTTCGTCGGCGTTATAACATCAGCTTTGACATTGCTGACGGTCGGAAGCACATTGTCAATGCCCACGATTCGGAGCGATGTGTACATGCTTTCCAGTTTGGTTTCAGGGTTCACAGACTTGAAGTAATACTGCCCGTTTTGTGTGGCAACGAAGGAATCGTTTTCGCACTCAGTCCATGTTTGAAGGTCATCCGACGAATAGCCCTTCATGCCGTCTTCCACATTGACGGAAACAACGACCTGATTGTCTTTGAGTTCACCCTCAACAGCCGGTTTTTCCGGCAGCACGGCGTTCAGTTCCGCCTTGAGATACATCCGCGCCGCATCGCTGATGGAGAGTTTGTACGAATTGCATTCGCCGGAGAAGATGTCGGCAGTGCCTTCCACGCAGACATAATTCTCTTTTGCAACGGCGAGTTTGTACTGACCGTTTTCCTCGGCCGCCGTCTGGAGAAGTTCGCCCTCTGCGTTGAATTCCTGTACGACAAGCCCACTGCCCGTGACAGTCACGTCAATGGTGTTTGCATATACGGAAAGAATCTTGTAGTAATCCCTGTCTCCGGCAGAGGTGACAAGTCCGCCGTAATTGCCGTTGGGCAGTTCGGTCGCCTTGTCGATAGAATTGTTGCCTGCCGCCAGCGGAGAGATCGAGCCGGTACGGGAATAATCGAAGAAGTCCACGCCGGTTGTCCAGTTGCCTGCGAACCGCAGATCGTAGGTCGTTTCCTCTGTCGTCGTAATGACGAGAGTATAATCATTGTCTGTACGGGTTTTTTCAAAATCTATTCCGTCCAGCGGGAGAACACCGTTTTCGAAGACACGGCGAATTCCGGAGTCGGAATAGAGTGAAATCGTCACTTTTGCATTCGGGTTGTCTGCTGTCACCAAGATGGCGTCGCCTTCGATCCCCGCCTGTTCCAGCGTCACGTTGAAGTAGGCGGAATGATCCATATAGAGGCCTTCGAACGATACGCCGTTGCCGGAGAACGCTCCCAGATCATAAGAATTTCTGATTTCACCGTCGTCGAAATAGTATGTGAAGCTGGTGAATGAGAGGTTTCCGCTCGCGTCAACGATGTAATCAGAGCAATCGTCAGCCATTTTGGATAACGTATACATGAACTTGCCCCAGGACGTCTTGCCGATATCCGTGGCGTAATAGTCCAGAGATTTACCACCATAGGCATAAGCCGCCATCATGGGATCGGAAAGAACCGGATTGAACACCGCCAAACCCGAACCGTAGATATCAGGCGTGATTTGAGCACTGTCGATCACGATGTTCATCACTGTGTCATACAGGTCGTTCGCGGCATCCAGCAGGGTCGAGGAGATCGTCTCGTGATACCCCTTGATCATATTCAGGATACTGCCCAGATCAGAGTAGGCGCAGATTTCATCGCCGTAGTTGTGGACCTTGCTGAAGCATTTGCAGAGAGCGACCCAGTCGGCGAAGGTGAAATCCTTGGCCAGATCACCGAACTGCTCCAGCGCTTCGCCCAGCGTGTTTCCATCGGACTTGAACGAAGCCATGGTCAAATCCTGAAGTCCGGAACAGTTGCAGGCGGCCACGATCTTCCGCGAAAGTCCCTGCGATGTCATATCCGTCTCGAAACTGTTCAGCAGAACATTATACATAACCAGCAAGTTCGGCACCCATCCGACTGCTTCCGAAGCGACCACATAGTCAACAGTCCCCTCCATCGTAGTGACGACAACATCGCTGCCCATCAGGCATTGCTCGAATGCGGCTACGGAAAGATCTTTGTATTTGTCCGCCTTGAGCAGTTCCGCGATATCCTTGATTGCCATCATGGAATCGCTGTCTTCATCGGAGCAGTTATATCCGAGACTGGTACCGTGGTCGCACATGATCAGCGCGTAATTGTCCGCGCGGCCGACGTTCATGCCCCAGTCCAGGAATGCCTCCAGTGTTGCGATATCCCCGGTATCCCATTCCCTGCCCGGATCCATATTGTTCGCGTTAACATACGTCCCAGTTTCCGGTCCGTCGAAATACATCCACTGCACTGCGACTGCGCCGCCGTTGCTGTGCCGGATCCTGCCGACGCGCGTATCGGTCCAGTTGCGTTCTCCGACAGCATATCCTTCGGAACGGTCCATCAGGACATAGACCTCGACATTTTCGGGCAGGATCGCTTTCTGCATGTAGAGGAGTTCCTGAAGGAATGCGCCTTCAAGGTTATTGTCGCCGGCCATGTAGATGAAGATGCTCCAGGTATTGTCCTTCGCGATATCGGAATCCGGCAGATTCTGAGCGATCAGGCTGTATTCACTGTACTCGTCTTCATTCGGCGCATCCAGCGTGAGGTAATACTCGCCCGCTTCCAATCCATAAAGACTGATCTCGGAGTCAATGCCTTCCGTTCGGACATTGCCGTCGGCATCCCTGATGACGTAGGACATGCCGTCTTCCCAGTCGCTGCGATAATCTGTCAGGATGATCTTGCTCCGTTTCCACGCGTTGTATTTCAGCACGATCTTGAACGTGTCTTGACGGGTCTCGTCATCTTCCCGGACTTTTGCGATGGAGAGGCCGGAGATTGTCTGGTCTTCGCGGATCAGGATGGGCTCGTACCCTTCATAGGTATCGGACGGAATCAGCGCAGAATTCGTCACATGCCAGCTCAGCGTGTAGTTGTTCGTCACGTTATTGTATCCATAGACCCGAACATAATATTCGCCAATGTCCAGTCCTTTCAGGCTGACCGTGTCGTCGTTTTCCGCAGTCCTGGAGTACGCAACCACCTCGCCGTTGACGTTCAGAATCTCAATGTCCAGGTCGCCAAGCTGCGCCACATAGCTCAGTGTGATGCTGTCGTCCGCGGAACCTTTTTCCAAAATGGAGAAACTGTAATAGTCAACGTCTGTGTCGCTGTGGATGGAAAGCCCCGTAAGCGTCTTATCGCCGTTCGGCGTATAGAGTTTGGTCGCTTTCCGCATGGAATCGTTGTTTTCATATCTGTCCGGATCGACCTCATCCTCACGGACATTGAACGTCAGATCGTAGTTGGCGGCAGTCCCGTCTTTGCCGACAACCTTTACCACATAGATGCCGCGATTCAGTCCGTTGAGCGAAACAGTTTCACTGCCGCCGTTCGTGCTGACGGATTTTCCAAGCATGAAAACGCCGCTGATGTCGAAGAGATAGAGGTCCAGATCTCCGATCTCCGGTTCAAATGAAAGCGTTATGGAATCCGCGCCCGTTCCTCTGTGCCCCAACCGGAACGAGAAATAGTCCACATCATTTGCCGCTTGAATCGCGGCCCTGACAGTCTTCGATCCGGCGATTTCGCCAAGATATGTGTTTGTTAACGGCGAGTTTCCTTTTTCATATTCATCGGTCAGGACAACCGGTTCCGGCAGATCGTAGACCAGTTTGTAGGAGTTCGTGTTGCCGTTGTCCCCTGAGACCTTCAGATAATAGGCGCCTGCCGTGTATCCGCTCAGAGACAGCCGTTCGTTGTCCGTTACGCTCCGGGCATAGTCGATCAGTTTGCCGTCTTCATTGTACAGACTGATATCCAGATCTCCGGCCCACTGCTTGAAGTCGATTCCGATGTAATTGGACTTCCGTCCGGATGTTTCCAGCTCGAACATGAACCAATCGACATCATCGGCGGAATGAATCGTCAGATTCGGGACAACATTCTCTCCCCCTATGATCTCCGTGGCCGTTTCCAAAGAGTCGTTGTTTTCCATTTCATCCGCGGAATAAGTCAGACCGCTGCGGTTGTTCCAACCGACTTTCAGTTTGAGATAACCTTCGTCATCTACATATACCGTATAGTTATACCGCCCGTGATACTCCGCATCGCCGTCGACGGTGCAGTTCGCCAGTTCAATGCCGTTGGAATCATACACCTGGACGATGCGATCCCGATCTCCGGCCGTCTGTCCCCGGAACCGCCACTGGTTGGTGTTCCCGTCCCAAACGCCGTTCGCGTCGTTTTGCCCGATCATCGAGGCATGAGATGCCAGCGTGTAAGTGCCGATCGCCTGACGCGGATCCATGACCACACGCAGTTCCGTGTTGTAGAGTTTGCTCAGTGTGAGCAACTCGGAATCCGCCTCGGTTCGTTCGGTCAGGTCGAGATTTACGGTGAATCCGTTGCCGTCTACCCCTGAACTCGCCTGTGAAGCCGTATCAATCCCGAGATCGCCGCTGTCAAAACGCCAGCCGGTCGAACGGAGCGTCAGATCCCCGTCCAGGGAGATAAAACCTCTGACAGACCAGCCGCCGTTTATCACGATTTCCGACAACGTTCCGCCAAAGAATATCGCATCCGTCAGTTCCGTAAAAAGAGAATTGCTTACGGAATTGAAAACGGAATCCGACACTGTGGCATCCTGATTTATGATCACGGGAGTATTGAAGACGGAATGCGAAACGGTCGAGCCGCTGTTGAGGCGGTAGTTTTCCATATTGTAATAACCCGTTCCGTTCAACTGACAATGATCGATCATGCTCCCGGAATTGAATTCTCCGCTGTAGGTGCTGACGGAAACGCCTTCCATCGTCACATCGGAGAGAACCAGATCTTCACTGTTCAATGACCCCGTGATGCTCACGCCGTCACGGGCTTCAAATCTGCCGGTTCCCCCGTAATCCCGCACCGAGACATTGCCGGTGACCGTCACGTTTTCCCCGCGTACATTTTCCAACACATTGTTCCCGACAAAAAACGCGCCGCCCTGATTGAATCCGTCGATCACGGTCGTATCGCCTTCCGCATAATCAAACCGCAGCGATCCGCCTTCCTCCTGCCGCAGCCCTGTGACTCTGCCCCCGGCTTTGACGGTCAGGAGCGTGTCGCCCAATGTCGAATTCGTGATTGCGCCGCCGTCTCTGACCGTCGGGTTGTGATAACCTCCTTGTCTGAACTCCATGTCGTCCAGGGACGCGCTGTGCAGGAACTCATCTTCGGGACCGTCGTAACAAACGCCGAATGTCCCGTCCGCGTCTTCCGACACATCGATCGTCAGCGTGATCAACTGCGTTTCCACATCATGCGCCAGCGTGTAACGATAATTGCCGAATGTCATTTCCGGGTTTTCATACGACAAATACTCCGTGTCTTCGCCGTCGATATTCATCAGGAAGCTGTCAACCAGGCTGCCTGCGCCATACGCGATCGTGTATGTCCCGATCCTCTGATCTTTCTGGAACAGGAGACGGAAAGTCGCATCCTCGGAGAAACAGTTCACCGAGAACATCCCTGAGTCCGTTACGGTCCGGTTTCTGTAATTGACGTTGACAGTATGGCCGTTCACATTAAAACATGTATCGCCATTCTCCAGGTATCCCCCGGAACAGTTCAGCGTTATATCTCCGGCCAAAGAGACACTTCCAAACAGGGTATATCCTGCATTGAACGTGATATTTGAAACGGTTCCGCCGCAAAGCGTTGCAAATGAATTAAATGCAGAATCCGACACTGTGGCATCCTGATTTATGATCACGGGAGTATTGAAGACGGAATGCGAAACGGTCGAGCCGCTGTTGAGGCGGTAGTTTTCCGTATTGTAATATCCCGTTCCGTCCAGCTGGCATTGACTGATCATGCTCCCGGAATTGAATTCTCCGCTGTAGGTGCTGACGGAAACGCCTTCCATCGTTACATCGGAGAGAACCAGTTCTTCACTGTTCAATGTCCCCGTGATGCTCACGCCGTCACGGGCTTCAAATCTGCCGGATCCCCCGTAATCCCACACCGAGACATTGCCGGTGACAGTCACGTTT
>JAEEQN010000061.1 GCA_016285345.1 Victivallales bacterium
ACGGGGCTGTCCTTGTGGAGCTCTTCGCTGGAGAACGTGGCGCCGTGGATGCCGTCCTTGCCGATGCGGCCGCCGGTCATCACGATGTAGTCGCCGGATTCAATGAACTTTTCCCAGCCGTTGCGGTCGCCGACCTTGCGCGGGAGCGTGCCGACCGTGCCGCAGTAGACGAGCGGCTTGCCGATGTAGCGGTCGTCGAAGTATTCCCAGCCCACGGCGTACGGGATGCCGCTCTGGTTGCCGCCGTCGATCACGCCCTTGTGGACGCCGTCGCGGAGGCGGCGCGGATGCAGGAGGCCTTCGGGGACGTTGATCGGGTCGGTGAACGGCGAGCCGAGGCAGTAGCCCCAGACGTTCAGCAGCAGGTCCGCGCCTTGTCCGGTCCCGAGCGGGTCGCGGTTCACGCCCACGATGCCGGTCATGGCTCCGCCGTAGGGATCGAGCGCGGACGGGCTGTTGTGGGTCTCGGCCTTGTAGACGAGGTCGAAACGGTCGTTGAAGCGGATCACGCCGGCGTTATCGGTGAAGACGGAGACGAGCCACGGCACCTCGGCCTGAAGCTCCTTCGTGCTCTTCTTGATGTAGCTCTTATACAGCGAGGAGATCGTGACGGTCTTGCCGTCCGGTGTGGTGTAGTCGATGTCGGCGGCGAAGATTTTGTGCTTGCAGTGTTCGCTCCAGGTCTGGGCGAGGACTTCCATTTCCACGTCGGTCGGCTTGCGGCCGAGCCGGCGGAAATAGCCCTGGATGGACTTCATTTCCTCGAGGCTGAGGGCGAGCGTGCCCTTGTGGGACAGCTCCATGAGCTTTTCGTCGGAGACTTCCAGGTCGTAGTCGCGGACGATGACCTCGCCGAGGCCCTTGATGACGGGCTTGTTCAGCGGGATGGAGCTGTTCACGAGCTCGTCGCGGGAGAAAACGTCGACCGATTCGATCAGGACGTTCGCGAGCAGGCCGGTGGCGATGCGCTGCGCCTGTTCGCGGGTCATTTCGGGGGAATCGACCAGATATTCGATCGAGCTGAAGACCTGTTCCTCGCGGGAGAGCTTGCGGCCGATGATGTCGCCGATGGCCTCCCATGCCGTACGCGCCACGTTGTCCGTGACGCCCGGCTTGAACCCGACGCGGATCAGCCAGGTATAGTTCAGGCCGGCGGAGGGGGTTTCTCCCACGATGCCGCTGCGCGTGACCGGGTCGGCGAGTTCGTGCGCGACCTTCGCGGCTTCGTCCGGCGTGATGTCCGCGGAGACGGTGTAGACGGAACGGGTACGGATGCCGCGGACGGGCGGCAAACCGGGGAGGGCGGAGAGGCGGCGGACGACGCCCTGGCCGCGGGCGTCCTGCCACTGCGGCTTCACCGACATTTCAATACGATAGTCCATGAGCTTATCCTTGCTTGGAGGGGTTATTTAAAAAATTATAGCAAGAAAAAATATACCCCCGGAAAGGCGTTTTTTCAAGCCGGAGGCGCAAATCAGGACTTCTTTTTTCGGGCGTTCGCGCGGACCGTGCGGAAAAACGTCTGAAACATCTCCTTGCATTCCTCCTCCATGAGTCCGGCGGTCACTTCGACGTTGTGGAGCATGCCGGGGAATCCGGTGACGTCCAATGCGGTCCCGGCGCATCCGCAGCGCGGATCGCGCATGCCGAAGATCACGCGGCGGATGCGCGAGTTCACCATGGCCCCGGCGCACATGGCGCACGGCTCTTTGGTCACATAGATGTCGATGCCGTCCAGCCGCCAGTCGCCGACGATCTGCGGAAGCGACGCGATCAGCATGAGCTCGGCATGGGCGGTTGCGTCTTTCAGCAGTTCCACCTGGTTCCACGAACGCGCGATGATGAGGCCGTCCTTCACCGCCACGGCTCCGACCGGGACCTCGCCCGCGTCGGCGGCCTGCTGGGCACAACGGAGCGCGGCACGCATATAGTAATCGTCGCCGAGCAGAGGCTTCAGTTCGCCGTCGTCCTCGCCGTCGATCGGGCCGTCGAACAGGCCGTCGCCGGAATTGAACGTGAACCCGTCCGAATCAGATGGGGCGGAAAACAGAAAATCGGAGCCGTCACTTGACATGGACGGCATCCTGTCGGAACTGGTCGAGAGCTTCCTCGCCGTGGATGGAGCGCATCAGCTTCACGTTCTCCTCGTAGAAGACCTGCGGATCGGGCTGCGGCACCACCTCGCTGTTCGCCTCGTCCATCAGCGTCTTGCGCTTGGCGGGGTCGGAAAGGTAGTGGTCGAGGTAGCGCACGAGCGTACGAGGTGAAAGCTCCTCGAACTGTTTCTGGCCGAACTCGCTCACGTAGTCGGACGCGATCACGGCGACAAGGTTCTTCGAAGGTTCGCGCAATCCCTTCGCCGTGAGGAAGTCCAGGATCATTTCCTGACACCGGATTTCGTCGAACATCGGGAACTCGCATCCGCGGCCGCGGCTGGAGATGTTCGCCGGGAAACGCTGGTTCGAGGCGATCGTGAGCGTAATGTTTTCCGGCAGGGAGAACGTGCCGCCGATGTTCGTGCGGAAATAATACCAGTCGGTCTTCGTCGCGTCGATGTCGTCGAAGAACAGCATGAACTTGTGTTCGGGCCAGGCGGCGAGCTCGGCTATCAGCGGCTCCAGCCCGGTGGTCAGGTCCTCCGGCTGAGGGATGATGAGCGTGATGTTCGGGAAGGACAGGCTGTAGGCGATGCTCATTTGGGTCTTGCCGAGGCCCGGCAGGCTCGAGATCAGCAGCGGTAGGTTGTTCCGCCCCTCGGAAAACGCCCGGAAATGCTCCTGGAACATCCGGCGCACGGACGCGTAGCCGTAGAATTCGTCCGCGGACCGGATCGAGGGGAGCGTGAGCGGCACGAACGCGCCGTCCTGATGCCGGAAGATGCGGCCGTGCGCGAACGGATCCTCGGCGGACATCCGCGCGACTTCCAGTGCGACCGCGCCGGGCTTCATACGCAGGAACGCGCTCTGCGCCGATTCCAGTTTGAGCACGGACGGACGGAGCCGGGAGACCGCGCCTTCGGGCGCTTCGCCGGAACGTTCCGCGAGCAGGGCGCAGTACGCGGGGATCAGGTCTTTCAGGAGTTCCGCCAGGCGCACGGCATGGCGGTAGAAGAACGCGGCATCGGAATCGGATTCCTTTGAGGCGGGATGCACCTCGTGAGGCGACAGGACCGCGAGGCGTTCGAACAGCATCTTGTCCAGCAGGCGACTGAACGGAAACGAAGTACAAGCGGCGGCAAGCAGGTTCAGCGCGTCGACGGAATCGGTTGCGCCGTCCGGAGGCGCTTCGAAGAGGTTGACGAATCCGGCCGCGCCATGATGCGCCGGATCATCGGGCGGCAGCCTGTGCAGCGGCTTCGTGAGCTTTGTCCGGACGGCCTTCGAGGACGAATGCCCGTGCTCGCAGTCGAGTTCAATGGCGGAAAGCGAGGCGGCGAGGCGACCCGCAAACGTATCGGGTACAGGAGCCTCCCCCGTGAAAAATACATGGAACGACGCTTCCGCGGCACGGCACGCCGTCAGAAGTCCGGCAGGTTCTTTCTTCATGTCCGCACGACTCCTTCCTGTTCAAAATGAATGCGGAGGCGGCCGGCGGTTCCGCCGCCCCGCGCTTGCGCCCCCTTACGACAGCGGGGCGGTGAAATCTTTCTGAGCTCGCGCCAGCTCGAACGCACGACCGGCGCGGAAGATGCGTTTTTCCTCCATGGCCGGGGCGATGAGCTGGATGCCAACAGGCAGTCCGGTTCCGGCGTCGATCGCGGCGGGCACGCTCAGGCCGCAGTCGCCGCTCAGGTTCAGCGCCGTGGTGAAGACGTCGGAGAGGTACATCTGCAGCGGGTCGGTCTTCGCGCCGAAGTGGAACGCGGGCGCGGGCGTGACCGGGGTCAGCAGGAAATCGCAGAGCTTGTAGGCTTCCTGGAAGTCGCGGCGGAGCAGCGTGCGGACCTTCTGTGCGCGCAGGTAGTAGGCGTCGTAGTAGCCGCTGCTGAGCACGTAGGTGCCGAGCATGATGCGGCGGAGCACCTCGTTGCCGAACCCTTCGCCGCGCGACTTCTCGTAGGTTGAATTGATGTCGGTCGCGTTCGGGCTGCGGTAGCCGTAGCGGATGCCGTCGAACCGCGCCAGGTTCGCGCTTGCCTCGGCCGTGGCGATGATGTAGTAGCACGCCATGGCGTATTTCGTATGCGGGAGCGAGACGTCGACGAAGGTCGCGCCGAGGGAACGGAACACCTCGATCGAGTCGTTCATGATCTGCTTGACGGCGGGGTCCATGCCCTCTAGCTCGTAGTATTCCTTCGGGAGGCCGATCTTCACGCCGTCGAGACGCGGATTCCGCTCGAACGCCCCCAGGTCGGCGGCGAATCCTTCCGGCTGCTGCGGCAGGCTCGTCGAATCCTTCTCGTCATGTCCGGCGATCAGGTCGAGGATCGCGGCGGCGTCCCACACGGTACGGGACAGCGGACCGATCTGGTCCAGCGAGGAAGCGAACGCCACGAGGCCGTTACGGGAGACGCGTCCGTAGGTCGGTTTGAGGCCGACCACGCCGCAGAAGGCCGCGGGCTGGCGGATGGAGCCGCCTGTGTCGGAACCGAGCGCGGCGACCGTTTCGAGCGCGGCCACCGACGCGGCGGAACCGCCCGAGGAGCCGCCCGGCACGCAGTCGAGGTTCCACGGGTTCGCGGTGCGCTGGTACGCGCTGTTCTCGCAGGAGGAGCCCATGGCGAACTCGTCCATGTTGGCGCGGCCAAGGAGGACGCATCCGGCTGATTTCAGTTTGCCGGTCACGAAGGAATCGTAGGGGGATATGAAGCCTTTCAGGATCTTCGAGGCGCAGGAGCACTGTTCGCCTTTCGTGCAGATGTTATCTTTGAGGGTGATCGGGATGCCGTCGAAGTCGCCCAGCGGAGCGCCCGCGGCGCGGCGGGAGTCGGACGCGGCGGCCTGAGCCAGCACGGATTCCGGGTTCACGGCGAGGAGGGCTCGCACCTTCGGTTCGACCGCCTGGATGCGTTCGAGGAAGGCCGTGCAGAGTGCGACTGAGGTGGTGCGGCCGTCGCGGAGAGCGGCGGCGGCATCGCGGAGGGACAGGGAAATGAGCTCGGCGTTCGTCATGCGATGCCCTCCCCGGGAAGGACCTGCGGGACCTTCACGAGTTCGCCTTCGATCAGGTCGGGCGCGTTGGCGAGCATGGCCTCGCGCGGGAAGGGATCGGAGGGCACGTCGTCGCGGAGCACGTTGGTGCGGGCGACGGCGTGGGCGGTGGGTTCGATGCCGGAGACGTCGAGTTCGGCGAGCATTTCGACATAGCCGACGATCTGCTCCATTTCGGCTTGCAGACGCGGGATCATGTCCTGAGGCAGGCTCAGGCGCGCCAGCGAGGCGACCTGGGCCACGTCGATTTTGGTTCCCTGTTCGGCCATGGTGAATGCCTTTCCTGTCCTCTGTTCAAATCACTGATGCTCGAGCTTGATCGTTTCGGTCTTGGCGTCGCAGACGACGGACGGGCCGAAATACTGGATCGGGCCGGGATAGACAAACGAGGTGTTCACGGCCCAGTCGTCGCGGTTGGCGGCGAAGAACTTGAACGGAGCGTCGTCGAGCTCGACGAGCGCCTTCTTGATGACCGGCTTGTCCGCGCCGTGGCGGTGTTCGACGTTCATCATGGCGGTCAGCGGCACGGCGCCCGCGGTCCACTCGTCCGCGGATTTCGCGAGGTTGCCGACGTAGGACATGTAGGCGGTCGCGCCGGAACCGATGATGGCGGCGGCGTTGAAGCCGAGGCTGTAGCAGTAGTCGGCGTCGAAGTTGGACGGAGCGGCGCAGCGGCCTTCGTAGCCGAAGAAGTGGGTCTGGCTGGAGAACTTGCCGACGTACTTGC
>JAEEQN010000041.1 GCA_016285345.1 Victivallales bacterium
CTACCTCAACGGCGCGCTCACGCTGGCAAACGGCGAAAAAGGCGATTCCCAGCACCGCAGCGTCTGCCTCGACTACATGTACTTCAACCCCGACGGCACGATCCAGATGGTCGAGCAGACCGACAAGGGCACCGAGGCCCCGCCGAAGACCGCCGAGCAGATCGCCGCCGCCGTCCCGAAGGGCGAGGTCAAAAAGATCGAGCCATACCCGAACATCTATGCCTACGGCGGCAATCCCACGCCCAAACTCCGCACCGTAACCGAGATGAATGAGTTGACCTGGACCGGACGCGCAAACACTATGGGCGGCCTGCCGGTCGTGTCGACCATGAAGACGCCGTTCCGCGACTGCACCGCGCGCACCGGTTTTTACGAGAACGGCGGCTGCGAGACCATCGGGCAGACCTTCGTCGCCCCGAGCAATATGAGGCTCCACACCATCGAACTTTACGTCGGCGACGGCGAGATCACCCGTGAACAACCGCAACATGCGATCAAGATCGCACTCTACGACATCACCGGGACCGATCCCAACGCGGACACCTATACCGTCGGCGAAAACCTCTTCAAATCCGTCGACGGACGCGAACCGGAGTTCATCTACACGCCGCAGGGACCGGACAAACTGCTGATCAATCTGGGCACGAACGACGGGCTTGGCGCCGATAAGGTCCACTTGAAAGAAGGGCACACCTACGTCTTCGAGCTTCAGGCGCCGCGCAGGACGTTCCCGATCAGCTGGTTCCGTTCCGAGAAGGACCTCTATCCCCAGGGCGCGGCATACCGCAACCGTCGCAAGATAACGAACCGTGAACGCCATTCCGGCGATTTCGCACTCGCGATCTACCCGTACAGAGGGTGATCCGCCCCGCCTCCCCAGCCGTGTTTTCCATGAAATCACCTCCGGGAAACACATTTAAAAACATCAAAGCTCCGGCAGATTCATCCTTGCCGGAGCTTTTCTTGATTCGACAAAAAACACAAAAAATACTGTTTTTCTCTTGATTTTTGCCCGACATGATATATATTATTGCAATATATCAAGCAACGGAGGAGGAACAATGGAAACAGCAAAGATCTTTATGACCGGGCGCTCTCAGGCGGTCCGCATTCCTAAAAAGTACAGATTTAACTCCGCCGAGGTGGAAATCCGGCGTCACGGCAAAAGCGTGGTCCTCACCCCGATTTCGGACGCAGACACACTACAGGCGTTTCTTGATCTGCCCTGCTGTCCTGACTTCAAAATCGACCGCGAGCCTGCGCAGGAAATCCAGAAACGGGATTTGTTCTCATGAGCCGATACATGCTTGATACGGACATGGCGTCCTATCTCATCCGCGGAGACCGTCCTGCCGTCACGGAGGCGTTCAAAAAGCATTTCCGAAATGTCTGTGTTTCTTCTGTCACGCTCGCCGAACTGCAGTACGGAGCCGCAAAACGCCGCAGTCAGGCGCTTACAAAAAAAGTGCAGGCTTTCTGCGAACTCGTCCCGTGCGTTGACTGGGGCGCGGACGCGGCGGCGGCATACGCAAATCTCCGGACGGATTTGGAAGCTGAGGGGACACCGATCGGGTCTATGGACATGCTGATCGCGGCTTCCGCTCTGGCCGAGGGAGCAATCCTGGTCACGAACAACACCATACATTTTTCCCGTGTTCACGGACTGAAACTGGAAAACTGGTGCGAAAAAGCATAACCGCCGCTTTTTTCTCAAATCCGGCTTGATTTTTTCCGGTTCAGACGGTATAATATGCTGATGACCGGAACACGGCGGACAATGCGCCGCCGGACGCTTCTTTTCTCCCTCTCACTCTCCCCGAAAGGACACTTCGATGAAACACCGCTTCGCCGCCGGACTCGTGATCTGCTTCGCCGCAGCCGTCTGCCTCGCCTCCTGCTCGGATTCCAATGCCGAACGCGTGCCGGAATCCAAAACGGAATCCGGCGCTGTCGACAATAAAGTCGGTTCACCCGAAACCGAGGTCAAAACATCCGATGCGGGGGTTGAACTTCAGCTGGATGTGAGCGACATGCGGACGGAATACCATGTCCGCCCCATCGGCATGGACGAACCGAAGCCGCGTTTCAGTTACACCGTGCAGCCCATTCCCATGGGAGGGGATGTTCCGATGCCGGAAGTCATCCCGCCGAAACACCAGACCGCCCGCCGGATCCATGTGAAGGAGACGAAAACGGGGCGCGAGGTGTGGGATTCAGGCTGGGTCGAGACTGGCGAGACGATCCAGATCGAATACGAGGGCGAACAGCTCAAACCGTTCACGGCCTATACATGGTCCGTCGAGGTGAAAGACGAGGCGGGCCGCGCATTCGACTCCTGCGATACCTGCACGGGCCCCTATCCGTTTTCCTCCACGTTCGAGACGGGATTCCTCGGCACACCGTGGCAGGCGGAATGGATCGGTACGGAGCCGCACAGCGAAAACCTCCGGCCAGTGCCTCTGTTCCGCGGAGAAATGCCCGCCGTCGAGGGCATCGCGCAGGCGCGCCTTTACATCACCGCGCTCGGGCTCTACAAACCGTATCTGAACGGAAAAGATGTTTTCAAAGAGATCACGGCGACCTCATCGGGCGCCATGTCCGTCTGCATGACGCCCGGCTGGACCGACTACTACCACCGCGTACAGTATCAGGCATACGACGTGACGAAGCTGATCAGCAAAAGCACGAAGAACGTCCTCACGGTCAGCCTCGCCGAAGGCTGGTACGCTGGCCGCATCTCGCGTCTCTGGAGCGACGGCAACAAGCCGACCTACGGCGACCAGCCCGTTTTCAAGGCGGAACTCCACATCAGGAAGACCGACGGATCGGTCGTGAAGCTCGTCACGGACAAAGATTGGAAATACAGAGACAGCGCCATCGTCATGAGCGACATCTACGACGGCGAACACTACGACGCCACGCTGAAAACAGAAGACCAGCCCTACAGGGACGCGGTCGTTTTCAATTCGGACGCACTGAAAAACGTCGCGATCGAATGGCAGTCCGGCGAGTTCGTCCGCGAGATGCGCACGCTCAAGCCGAAATCCATCCGCAAGCTCGAAAACGGCACATTGATCGTCGATTTCGGGCAGAATTTCACCGGACGCGAACGCATCAACCTCCGGGGCACCGCGCCGGAGGACAATGTGATCCGCATCCGCCACGGCGAAATGCTCAAGGAGGACGGCTCTCTCTACACCGACAATCTGCGTTCCGCGAAAGCGACGACCACCTATGTCGGCAGGCAGGAGTATGAACCGCAATTCACGTTCTACGGCTTCCGCTACCTCGGCATTGAAGGCGTACCGGCGAGCTACGACAACATCAGCCATCCGGGTTTCATGCGCGAGGATATCTCCGCTATCGCCGTCTACTCCGGCCTGAAGGAGACCGGCACGTTCACCTGCTCCGAACCGCTCCTCAACAGGCTCTTCGAGAACATCCTCTGGGGCCAGCGCAGCAATTTCCTCGACGTGCCGACCGACTGTCCGCAGCGCGACGAACGCCTCGGCTGGACCGCCGACACGCAGGTCTTCGCGAACGCCGCCACGTACAACATGGACGCCGCCGCGTTCTACACGAAATGGCTGCGCGACCTGAACCTGTGCCAGTCGCCGGAGGGCGGCTATCCGAGCTTCGCGCCCGACCAGTACCGGTACGCCGCCGCCAAAGGAAACGATTTCTTCGGGTACGCCTCCGGCTGGAGCGACGCCGGATTGATCGTGCCGTGGATCCTCTACACGAAATACGGCGACAGGCGCGTGCTGGAGCAGTATTTCGACAACATGCTGAAATGGCTCGAGTTGCAGGAACGCAACTCCGGCGGCACGTACATCATCGACAACACCGTCTACGCCGACTGGCTGAACATGGATGCGAACCTGTCGTCCGCGTTCGTCTCCACGGCGTATTTCGCCGCCATGAACACCCTCGCCGCCCGCATCGCGCGCGTGATCGGACGCGAGGACGACGCACGGAAGCGCGAGGAGATCTTCGCGAAGACGAAAAAGGCGTTCCGCGGGCGTTTCCTCGACGAAAACGGCGAGCTGAAGGAGAAGACGCAGACCGCCGCGCTCTTCGTGCTGGATTTCGACCTGTGCGACGAACCGGAACGCCAGGGCATCCTGGATTTCCTCGTCAGCGACATCACGGAGACGCGTAAGAACCACCTCAGCACCGGATTCCTCGGCACGCCGCTCCTGCTCCGCGTGCTCACCGAAAACGGACAGATCGACCTCGCCTATAAGCTCCTGCTTCAGACATCGTTCCCCTCGTGGCTCTACCCGGTCACGCAGGGCGCGACCACCATGTGGGAACGCTGGGACAGCTGGAACGAGGAACGGGGCTTCGGCGACGTCTCCATGAACTCGTTCAACCACTACGCCTACGGCGCGGTCGCCGACTGGTTCTACGAGACGATCTGCGGCATCCGCCCGATCACGGACGATCCCGGTGCGCGCGGATTCCACAGGTTCCGCCTGAAGCCCATGCCCGGAAAGGAACTCAAGTCCGCCTCGGCTTCCTATCTCTCCTCGTACGGAAAGATCGAATCCGCCTGGGAACGGAAGGAAAACGAACTCGTCTGGAAGTTCACGGTCCCGTGCAACACCACGGCGGAAGTCGTCTTCCCCTGCCCCGCCGGACGCGTGCCGGAAACGCCCGGCATCACGTTCGACGCGGAAAAGAAACTCTGGATCGCCGCCCCCGGCAAATACACGGTTGCCATTCCTTACAATTGACCTCAACATGCGGCGTCCCGTCAGCCGAAAGAACGCTGAAATCGTTTCCCCTCGGGGACGCACGGGCTGCCGCCGGACGCGTTTTGCCGCGAAAAAAGGAGGACAAGTCATCCACTGCGGCAGTGCTTGGCTACGCTCAAGCACGGAGAGAGAATTGACCTGTGCATGGACGCGGGGCTGCCGCCGGACGCGTTTTGCCGCGAAAAAATCGAAAAAAAAACGTTTTTGAGGTTGACTATTTGAAAAAGGGTAGTATAGTTTCCGAAGAACAAAATAAACCGTGTCCGGCGCGAACCGGAACGGCAACCATCACGAGACAGGAAGGAGCAGTCCATTATGAACGAAATGAGCAATCTTCTCGACGACCTCGAAGAGCGCATGATGAAGTCGGAAGAGTCCATGAAACATGATTTTTCCGCCATCCGCACCGGCAAGGCCTCGGCCGCGCTGGTCGAGCCGATCACGATAGACTATTACGGCACGCAGACCAAACTGCGCGACGTGGCGGGCATTTCCACGCCCGATCCGCGCACGATCGCGATCCAGCCGTGGGACAAATCCGCGCTCGCCAAGATCGAAAAGGCGATCATCGCCTCCAACCTCGGCATCACGCCCCTCAACGACGGCAAAGTCATCCGTCTGCCGATTCCGCCCCTCAGCGGCGAACGCCGCCAGCAGCTCACGAAACAGGTGAAAGCCCGCTGCGAAGAGGCGAAAGTCTCCGTGCGCAATATCCGCCGCGACGGCAACGAGACCGCGAAAAAGATGGAGAAGGACTCCGTCATCAACGAGGATGAGCTCAAGGAACTCCTCGAAAAGATTCAGAAACTCACCGACGAGTACATCAAGAATCTGGAAGCCGTCTCCGCCGACAAGGAAAAAGAGATCATGACAGTCTGAGCACGGTCAAATCATCTGAATCCAATTCGGAAATCCGCGTCCGTCCCGCCCTCCCCCGGCCGGACGGACTTTTTTTATTGAGGCGGACTGAACTCAGCGCAGATTCGCGCGGTACCAGTCGATCGCGGCCCGGATGCCGCGTTCGAAGCTCCAGTCCGGAGCGTAGCCGAGAAGCTCTTTCGCCCGGTCGATGTCGGCGTTGCTGTGCCTGATGTCGCCGGGACGCGCCGGACCGAAAACGGGCTCGACGTTCACGCCGAGCGCGTCCGTGATGGCTCGGTAGACTTCCAGCAGAGTCGTGCGTCCGCCGTATGCGATGTTGCAGACCTGTCCCGATGCTTCCTTCGCGGCGAGACAGGCTTTCAGATTGGCTTCGACCACGTTCTCCACGTATGTGAAATCACGGCTCTGGACCCCGTCGCCGTGAATGGTCGGACGTTCCCCGTGCAGCAGCTGCCGGATGAACTTCGGGATCACGGCGGCGTACGCGCCCTCCGGGTCCTGCCGCCGCCCGAAGACGTTGAAATACCGCAGGCCGACCGTTTCGAGGCCGTAGTGCACGGCGTATTGGCGTGCCCAGTCCTCGTTTTCACGCTTGGAAACGGCGTACGGGCTCAGCGGTTTCCCCTCGAAGCCTTCCTTCTGCGGAAGGACATCTGTATCGCCGTAGACGGATGAACTGGACGCATAGACGAACTTTTTGACCTTGCACCGGCGGGCGGCTTCCAGCATGTTCAGCGTGCCGGAAACATTGTTCGAGCAATAGAAAAGCGGCATTTCGAGACTGCGCGGCACGGATCCCCATGCGGCCTGATGCAGCACATAGTCCACGCCTTCGCAGGCACGCATGCAGGTGTCGGAATCTTTTATGTCGCCGTGAATAAACTCATAGGCGGGATTTCCGGAAAAGATATCGACGTTGGCCTGTTTCCCTGTGGAGAGATCGTCGAGGCAGCGCACCCGGCAGCCGAGCTTCAGGAGAGCTTCGCAGAGGTTCGAGCCGATGAAGCCCGCCCCGCCCGTGACCAGAAACACGGTATCCGAGGGAAACGTGATATCCTGATATCCCATGTCAGTCCTCCGCCTTGTGTCCGCTCAAAGCCGCCAATAGAGATATTCCGCTTCCTCGAAGTCGCGCCTTTCGAAGATGCCTTTGATGTCGAGGAGGACGTTCCTTCCCGGCGCGAAGAACTTGTTCAATTCGGAAGGCGTGAGGGATTTGAACGCGTCGTGCGCGACGGCGAGGATGACGGCGTCCATATTCCGGATACCGTCCGGATCGACGAATTCGATCCCGTACAGGCGTTTCGCTTCGGCGGCATCCGCGGCGGGATCGGCGACGACCGGAGTAATACCGTACTCCTGAAGTTCATGCACAATATCAATGACCCGGGTATTGCGCGTGTCAGGGCAGTTTTCCTTGAACGTGAATCCGAGGATCGCGACGTTCGCGCCCCTCACGTTTTTGCCCGCGGCGATGAGGCACTTCACGCAGTTTTCCGCCACGTACTTCCCCATGTCGTCGTTGATGCGGCGCCCGGCGAGGATGATCTGGCTGTGGTAGCCCAGCATCTCCGCCTTGTACGTCAGGTAGTACGGGTCGACGCCGATGCAGTGTCCGCCCACGAGACCGGGCTGGAACTTGAGAAAATTCCACTTGGTCCCGGCGGCTTCCAGGACCGATTTCGTATCGATCCCCATCCGGTTGAATATGATTGAGAGCTCGTTCATGAACGCGATGTTGATGTCGCGCTGGCAGTTCTCGATGACCTTCGCCGCCTCGGCGACGCGGATGCTCTCCGCACGGTAGACGCCCGCCTCAACGACCAGTCCGTAAACGCGCGCCACGCAGTCGAGCGTCTCCGCGTCCATGCCGGACACGACCTTTCTGATCTTCGCCAGACGGTGTTCCCTGTCGCCGGGGTTGATGCGTTCCGGACTGTAGCCGACCTTGAAATCCCGCCCGCAAACAAGCCCGGATTCCTGTTCGAGGATGGGCGCGCAGACCTCCTCCGTCACGCCCGGATACACCGTGGACTCGAAGACCACGACCGAACCGGGCGTCAGGTTGCGTCCGAGCAGGCGCGACGCGCTTTTCAGCGGTTCCAGATCGGGCGTGTGGTCGGGGTTGACCGGAGTCGGCACCGCGACGATGTGGAATTTCGCCTCGCGGAGGCGTGCAGGATCGGATGTAAAATCCACGGTCGTCCGGCGGATCACGTCATCGCCCTCCTCGTGCGTCGGATCAACGCCCTGTTTGTAGAGCGCGATCTTATCCGCATTGAGGTCGAATCCGATGACGTCGACCTTTTCCGCGAACGCCACCGCGATCGGCATGCCGACATAGCCCAGGCCGATCAGGGAAAGCTTCGTCTCCCGGTTCACCAGCTGTTTGTAAAGATCCATCATCAAATCGTCCTCGGTTCAGTCGAAAATCGCATAGGTATAGATCCGGCCCTCAATCAGGCCCCAGTTGATATCCGGCGGCATATTTTCCTCGTCCTTCGCGATGAAAATGCCGTGTTCGCCGTTGTACCAGCCTTTGCTGGTCATGAAATAGACGCCGTATTCGTCGCTGTATATCCTGATCGGCTTGACGGTCTCGATGAGCTTCGCATCGAAGTGATCGAACGAAATATTGTCGTCTTTTCCGGCCCGCGGTGTCATCTCATAAGCCGCTTTCTCAATCGTTTCATGTTCGGCTGTGAGATAATCCACAACTTCATCCGGCGGGAAGAATTTGATACGATGGTTTTCGCTGAAATCCAGCGCCCAGATCGTGCCCCAGATCGTCAGGGCAAACAAAACGAAATACACCATACCGCGGAAGAACATCGTCCGACACCATTCACCGAATTCCTTCAGCATCACGGTGCGTTTTTCGCGGTCGCGACAGCGTTCGATGAACGCCTGAACGGATTCCTTCAGCGGCTTTTCCGGCGGAGGCGGGGGGTCCGGCTCCTTTTCGTCGAGGGAATCCCAAAACGCATTGACCTTTGCCAGTATCTTCCTGAACTTCGACTGCGGCCCGGATGCGGACACATCAGCTCCGGACGGACTTTTTTTGAGCCCTTCGAGGTCTTCTTTTGCCGTTTCGGCCGACTGGTTCTGATGTTCCGACATAAATCGTTTCTGAAGGTTTGATAGAAAAAAAAGACGTATTTATTTGTATAATGTACTTCAAATTTCTTTTTTTTCAAGACGGGAACGTTTTATTCCGGCAGAATCTCTGTGAAACCGCCGAAGGAAAACAAATATCTCGTCGACCAGAAAATCAGGGCGTCCTGAGGTCGAAGAATCGCACCGGCTTGCGCGACTGGCGGGAAATCTTTGCGCGCGCCTGTTCGATCGGGACAATCTCGACCGGCACATGGATGCGGATGCGCTTGTAGAGCTGTTCGGCGATAAACTGCGCCGTGCAGCCGGGATCATGGATCGCGGCGAACACCCGCACCTCGTCGCTGAGCGCACTGCCGGAAACTTCCATGTAATAATCGGAAACATCTTCGAGGCTGTCCAGCACGGTAAAAAAGGAATTCGGGAAAAGCGTGGTTCCGCGTATCTTCAGCATCTGCGCCTTGCGTCCGAGGATCGGCCCCAGACGGCGCGTGTTGCGTCCGCAGGCGCAGCGTTCCTCCGGGATCAGGAATGACACATCGCCCGTGCGGAACCGGATCAGCGGCATGCCGGTCACGCGGAGCGGCGTCACCACGACTTCGCCGACCTTGCCCGGCGGCAGCGGATGACCGTCGGGATCGACGATCTCCACGACCGCGAGGTCGGCGGGAGGATGTCCCCCGGCGCACGCCGAACACTCGGTAAAACTGGTCACGATCTCGGAGGATGCGTAGGTGGAATGCGCCGCGCCGGGGAAATACCGGTCGAGCTTGCGTCCCAGCGGCGTAAGCTGCAAATCGCGGGTCCGGAGCGGTTCGCCGATGCACACGAGCGTATGCACGGACGAGGTGTCGTAGCCCGTTTCCGCGAGATACTCGCCGAGTTTCGCCAGGAACGACGGGACTCCGACGATCGCGCCGGGATGGGTCAGCCGCATGATCTCGGCGTGACTTTCCAGCGTGTTCAGGCCGTTGCGGATGGCCGTCGCGCCCATCTGGATCACGCCCGAATAATAGGCAAGTCCGGCAATAAAACACCGGTCGATCGTGCAAGTCAGCAGCACGCGGTCGCCGGGCTTGATCCCGGCGGCGAGGAATCCTTTTGCATCATTATAACCAAGGCGGCGCAGATCGCCTGCGCTGTAGGAGATCCGGCACGGACGACCCGTGGTCCCGCTGGTGAAGCTGATGTCGGCGATCTCTTCGGGCGGCAAAGCCACGAAGGAATCGTTGAACTCCGCCAGATCGGCCTTCCCGGTCAGCGGCAGTTCGGCGAGGGATTCGATGGTAATCGGGCGGTCCGGGCGGTCGTGCAGGACGCGGCGGTAATACGGCGAACGGGCACGGCAGAACGCCACATGCTCGTTGAGCAGACGCGTCTGTTCCGAGCGGATCACTTCGGGTTCGGCGAAATCCAGCCGTCCGTGTACATCAAATTCCATAATTCCGCCAATGGTTTTGCAGGCATGATTTCTACGGGACGGATGCCCGCGGTTCCGCCCGTGTTCATAAAAAACAGCCGGAGAAAAGTTCGGTTCATTCCTCCGCATGCGATTATCAATAAATATACATCAATTCAGACGTTTTGCAAACGCCGGAACAGCTTTTTTCAGCTCAAAAAATCGGCCTTCCTCGTTTACTTCAAACAGGCGATCCCGGCCTCGACGAGCGACTTCGCCTCATCGGGGAAAAGGATGCACAAAACAGCCGTCACGTTCAGGATCACGCAGAGCCAGAAGACGACCATGAACGAAAGCTTTTTCCATTTGTGATGAAAACACCCCTGCGCGAACAGCGCCCCCGGCCATCCGCAGAACAATTCCCAGAAATGCAACGTTGCCACCGGTATCCGCCATTCCTGACGTTCCGCCAGGCGTTTGTCCTCGCGATAAAACAGAATTTCCAGCAGGCTGTTGAGCAGAAACGCCAAAGCAAGACCGGGGAGAGGATGCCGCAGATAAAGCGAAAGCCCCAATCCAGGGATGATGGCAAGCGGCCAGAATCCCGCCAATCGTGCGACAAATGTGAGTTTCTTTTTTCCCGCGCCGCCGGAATTCCGTCCCGATGAAGCGGTCTTCGCGGGAGTTGCGCGTCCTTTTCTCTCCGTCATAGTCACTTCGGCTGGTTCTTTTTCCATTCCTTATATGTGTCAAGCTCGGACTGGAACGACGAGATCACCAGCGCGAAAACGGCCGCGTCGTCCGTGAAACCGAGCAGAGGAAGGAAATCCGGGATAATGTCGAGCGGGGAAACGAGATACGTTACCGCGAATCCGACGGACGCGGCGAGTTTCCACGGGATGGCTTTATAGTCGCCCGACCAGTAGTCCTGAAGGAGATTCCAGGTCAGCCGGAAGGATTCGATCTGTTCGCCTAGATGCGTCGATTTCCGTTCCGCGGTCTCGCGCTCCGCTTTCAGTTTTTCCATATCTTCTTCCGAAAATCCGTTCGACCCGTGCTCAAATGTGGCATGGATTCTTTCCCTGTCTTCCGGGTTCAGTTCGTTCTTCATATTCTCCAAGTCCTGTTTTTTGTGGCATTATTGTTTTCTGTGTTTTCCCCAATAATGTAATCTCTTTTAAACGGTTTTCAAGCGTATGAACGCATTTTCCATTTTCTGAACCAGGTTTTTGAATACAAAAAAAGACCACCTCCGCGAGGAAGTGGTCTTTCGAAAGATCGGATATTGTACTGGATCAGAAGACGCCGCCGTTCATGCCGGGGCCGAAACCCATGCCGGGGCCCATGCCGGGACCGAAACCGCCGCCGAAACCGCCGGGGCCCATCGCCATGCCGTTGTCAAAGCCCATACCGGGGCCAAAGCCACCGCCGAAGTCCATCGGTTCCATCGGAGCCGGGAAGCCCATCATGCCGGGATCGGCAGGCATGCCGCCGTACTGCACGGAGGCCGTCGTGACCTTCTCCGCCTTTTTCGCCCGGCGCTCTTCCGCACGCTGCGCGCGGCGTTCCGCGGCGCTCAAACGGTTCGCTTTCGTCTCGCTCATGGTCGTATCTTTGGCTGGCGCATCCACGGTCGGCGGGAACATCTTCGTCAGGGCGAAGAGCAGGATCGGAAGCGCGGCGATGATCAGGACCATGACGGTCGTGGTGTTCATTTTGGAACCGGTATGATCCGTATTGAAGGAAGTGTTTTTCATGGCAGGTCTCCTGATGTTTCAGAGGTTTGTTTTTTGTATCGTTTCTAAATCAATTAACGCTCCCCGGTCGTTTTTATTGTGCCGGAACGCAAAAAAAGTCAAAAGAGTTTTCTTCGCCTCGCGTACGCGGATAGATATATTGTACATCCATGATATGAGATGTCTTTTCCCCCACCGTATTATTTCCGTGCGCAAGCGAAGCTGAGCGCACTGCCCAAGTCAAGGACTTGTCCTTGTGCTCTCGCGTAGCAGAGCACTACCCACGTGGAGGGCTTGCCCTCCCCATTTTTGAGTTTTTTTGAGAATCCGCCTTGATTTTACCCGAAAACGGAGTATAGTATAAAATACATTCTGAACTGTAGCGGAGAGATGCCTGAGTGGCCGAAAGGAACGGTTTGCTAAACCGTCGTAGGGGTCAAACTCTACCGGGGGTTCGAATCCCCCTCTCTCCGCCATTTTTTATGCTCAAAAAACGGGCATTCTTCCCCAATTCTTCCCCATTTCCGTTTTATACCCTCCTCTTATTTCCATCTGCACATAAAGAATCCCCGGCCCGCCTTGAAAAAGCGAAACCGGGGAAATCTGTTTTTGAGGGAAACGCCGCGGGGAATCGGATCACCCGGTGGCGAATCCATTGTTCAGAGCGTCATCATTTCGGCTCGTATTCGTTTTTGACCTTGTCGGTGCGGAACGGATAGGCCGGGAAACCGTCCTTGTTCTGGAGGTTGACGTCGCCGCGGTACATGACATAGGCGAAACGCACGGTCTTGGGTTCCGGGACCTTGTCGGAGGAGACTTCGACGGTGTCGCCGACGATCTTGGCGTCGCCCCAGACGAACTTGCCGTCGGCGCCCGCGATGGCGAACGCGCCGGGAGCCTGGCCGTCGGAGGTGGTGAGCCCCTTGCCGACGTTCTTGAAGTGGATGATGCACTTGTTGCCCTTGATGTCCATGTGGTCGTAGACCGGGCCGACGCCGAGCTCGCCGCCGAAGTACTTCCATTCCACGAGCTTCGCCAGACGGTAGCCGAGAGTCTGCTTGTCGCGCGGGTGGATGTCGGACTGGTCGCCGATGTCCATCAGCGGGACGCTGCTGACGTTTTCATAGATATAGGACATCTCGTCCTGGATCTCGCGGGTGAGCGGCCAGCCTTCGACGCGGTCCATCGGGCCTTTGCTCTTCCACTGATCTTCGGGGAGACGGTTCATCGGGGTCCACTGTTCGAATCCGGCGAGCTGGCAGATCACCCACGGCTGCTTCGGATCTTTGAACTTCTCGCGCCAGCCTTCGATGAGCATTTTGTGGAGCGCGTAGTAATCCTTGTTTCCGGTGTTGGATTCGCCCTGATAGAAGAGGACGCCGCCGACTGTGTATCTGGTCCAGGGAGCGACCATGGCGCCCCACATCGTGCCTGGGAAGCTCTCGCTGGAGAACTGGCCGCCGCGGGCTTGTCCGGTCGTCGGATTCGCCGCGCCCGCGAGCAGAGCGTCTTCGATCTGCTTGGCTTCATTGCGGTTGTGCTTCACGAATTCGCTGTCGGGGATGAACGGCTCGATCTTGACGCCGCCCCAGGCGGTCATGATGAGGCCGACCGGGATGTCGAGGTCCTTCTGGAGCTGACGGGCGAAGAAATAGCCCGCGGCGGAGAAGTTCGGGACGGTCTGCGGACTGCATTCCATCCAGATGCCGGTGTTTCTTCCCGCGCCGACGATTTCCTCGAACTCGTCGCCCGGGGCTTTGGTCTTCGGCACTTCGAACAGGCGGATGCGCGGATAGTTGGCCGCCGCGGCTTCCTGCTGGTGGTTCTTGATCTGGATCATGGCGTTGCCGGTGGAGACGGGCAGTTCCATGTTGGACTGGCCGGCGCAGATCCAGACTTCGCCGACGAGCACGTTGTCGAACGTGATGGTGTCGGCGCCGTCGGTCACTTTCACCTTGTACGGGCCGCCCGCTTCGAGCGCGTCGAGCTTGGCTTCCCATTCGCCCTTGTCGTCGGCCTTGGCGGTGGCGGGCTTCGCCTGCGAGCCTTCGATCGTGACCGTCACGGTCTTGCCGGGATCGGCCTTGCCGGAGATCTTGATCGGGGCGCGCCGCTGGAGACACATGTTGTTCTGGAAGATGTTGTGGCAGGAGAGCTTTTCCGCATACGCGCTCGGGAGCGCGAGCAGAGCGGCGACCGCTGCCGTGAGGAGAAGAGTCATCTTTTTCATAAGAGTTCTTCCTGTTTGGTTGGTTTGATTGGTTATGATGGATGGTTTTGGGAACGTTTTCCGGGCGTCCTGAGGTGGATTAGCCTCATCGCGCCGTTGTGTTTCTGTCAATATATATCGACACGCGGGAAAATACAAGACGGTTCTTTCACTTTTAACGCTTTTTCGGCTATTTTTCCAAACTCGATGACCTTTGCGCCCAGTTCGGGATGAATACGTCCACCGCGATCAACCTTTTCGCCCGCGCAGTGGTCCGCGAACGCCGGATCCCGTTTGAAATCACCGCCGCTCCGTCCGACACGGGGCTGAGGGCATTTCAAAGCCTGCGCCGTCAGGCGAAGTCGAACGGTCTTCAGGGCATGTCCCTGGCTGAAATCAACGCGGAAATCACAAAAACAAGGAACCGCAGGGGCAAAGGGACCTCGTTGTGCTAATCATCTGCTGCCCGCCAAACAGAAAGTAAGTTGCAGAAGCAACTTGATTTCTGCCAAAAGCAACGTTTTCTGGTGCTTGACGCACTGTTGCGACTATAAACTAAGTCGTAAAAGCAATCTAACTTCTATCAAAAACGTAACTTTTTCAGCAGTTTCGCTTGACTTTTTGCTTTGGTCTGCTATATTTATTGTAAACCAAGTTGCAAAAGCAATCTAATTTCCGGTGAAACAAAGAATGGAGCTGTCAATGAATATCCAGCGGGACAGATACCTCAGCAGATTGATTGAGCGCATGAACAACGGCCAAATCAAGGTCATTACCGGAATACGCCGTTGCGGGAAAAGCTATCTGCTCTTCCGGCTTTTTTCCGACTATTTAAGGCGGAACGGCGTCGACGGCAACCATATCATTGAACTTGCACTGGATGATGACGAGAACGAATCCCTGCGAAACCCGCGGGAGCTTTCGCAATATCTTCGTTCCCGCATCACCCCGGACGGCAATTATTATCTGCTGCTGGATGAAGTGCAGTTTGCGATTTCCCGCGAAGAGCTTCGCAACCCGGACAAACCGGTAAAGCTCTACAGTGTCCTGAACGGTCTTATGCGCTTTCCGAATGTGGATATCTATGTAACAGGCAGCAATTCCAAAATGCTGTCAAGCGATGTCATGACAGAATTCCGGGGACGCGGAGACGTTGTTGATGTCTATCCTCTCTCCTTTGCCGAGTTCTACAGCTGGAAAGGAGGGGACAAAGCCGCCGCCTACGAAGATTACATGAATTACGGCGGGATGCCGCTGGTCTGGGCGAAATCCTCACACGAAGCAAAGGTCAAGTATCTGCAGGGACTTTTCCAGGAGGTGTTCTTCAAGGATATCCGGGAGCGGTACCAGATTGAACATCTCGACGTGCTTGATGAGCTCACCAATGTGCTCTGTTCTTCCATCGGGTCTCTGACGAATGTCTCCAAACTCGTGAACACGCTGTACAGCGTAAAAAAACGCAAGGTAAACCATGCCACGATCGAGAGCTACCTGAAATGCCTGACCGAGGCATTCCTGTTCCGTTGTGCAAAACGGTACGACGTGAAAGGGAAGCATTATTTCGACTTCCCGATGAAATACTACTGCGCGGACGTCGGCCTTCGGAACGCCCACCTCAATTATCGTCAGAAGGAAGAAACCCACATCATGGAGAATATCCTGTACAACGAACTTGTTCTGCGCGGGTATTCCGTCGATGTCGGAGTCATCCCGATCACGGAAAAGGATGCCGACGGCAACCGGCATCAGAACAGATGTGAAATTGATTTCGTGGTGAACCTGGCGGATCAGCGCTATTATATTCAGTCCGCATTGACCGTCTCCGATCCCGACAAGCTTCGTCAGGAGACCCGGCCTCTGCTCGCCATAAAGGATTCATTCCGGCGGATTATCGTAACCAAAACCCTTGCGAGACCGTGGTTCGATGAAAACGGAATCAAGCACATGGGACTGTACGATTTCCTGCTGGACGACAATGCGCTGAACTCGTGAGCAGACCGACACCTGCCCCTCATTTCGAGAGGAGGGTATCCTTCCTCCCCACGCAAATATCCCCCGGATGGCAAACGCGAGGTAGACGACATCCAGCACAGCCTTCGGTCAATGGTTTCCCTCGCTTTTCATCTATGCTGCCCTTGTTTTTCTCAAAAGATGTGATATAATAAAGTTGTGATTCCTCAATCCCTCCACCAGCAATACAGGAAAGGGTCTGAAAAATGAACGAAGAAATTGATGCGAAGGCCCCCCGGATGGGATCGCCGGCAGGCGGCACGCGCGGCGCGGATCAGGTGTTCCTCCTTTTCCAGCTCCGGCTGGGCGACATTCCGGTCAGGAAGCTGATGCGGGCGGCGATCATCATGAATATCATCTTTCTCGCCGGATCGCTGTTTATCCCGTTCACTTCGGTCGTGCCGCTTCCGGTCCTGATCGCGTTTTCGTTCGTCCCTGCCGGCATCCTTCGCGGCGGTTTCGTCGACGAGGTGATCCCGGAATGCAGGCGCACCTGTTCCGGCGAGGACATCGTTCGCGGCGCCATGCAATGCCTGCGGTTCATGTGGGGCCGGTATATTCTGTATCTGCTTCCCGGTCTCCTGATTTTCTTCGGTGTTCTTTTTGCATTCTCCTACCGTGTTTTTCATGCCGAATTCTTTGGACTCATCTTGTTGTACATCCCGCAAATCCTCGTCCTTCTGCTGGGGGAATACGCGCTGGGACATTATCCGATCGCACGGGTATTCAGCCGGCGGGGCGGCACGACCGTCATGATGCTGGTCATCCTTCTGGGACAGATCGTCCTGACATTGGATTTCCTGGGCGTGGCAACCGGCCTGTTTACGATCGCAATGTCGAGCAGTTACATCATTCATGTTGTCATCCAATCCATTGTCATCCTTGTCGTCTGCGCCGTGTTTTCCGTCGGCGGCATCAAGTATTTCACCAAAGCGGCCCTCGCGGACGCGGAACAAGACGGCATGCCGCAGCAGGGATAAGGATTTGTAATCATGGCAAAAGCAAACAGGAAACTCCGCTGGATTGTCCTCGCAACCGCGGTCGTCCTGGCGGTCGAGGGAACAGCCGTATCCGTCTTATTCACCGGATGCCGGACTCCCGACGAACCGGGCTATGCGGAGCTGCAGGCGGGCAAGGCTGATTTCCGGGCGAAGGATTACGCTTCGGCGGTCGCACATTTCAGACCCGCCGCGGAACAGGGCAATGCAACTGCGCAAGTCCTGCTGGGGTTCTGCTACCGGGAGGGAAATGGCGTCGAACAGGACGATGCCGAGGCGGAAAAATGGTTTCGCATGGCGGCGGACCAGGGATTCGGCGCGGGACAATTGTATCTGGGACATTGTTACCACGAAGGCCGGGGCGTCGAAAAAGACGATGCCGAAGCAGTCAAATGGTATCGCCTCGCCGCCGAACAGAACGTCGCGGACGCACAACTAATGCTCGCATGGGCTTACGGCACAGGCAACGGCGTCGAACGGGACGATGAAGCGTCGTTCGAATGGGCGCTCAAAGCAGCAAAGCAAGGCGACGATATTGCCCAGCACCTTGTCGCCCGCTTCTATCAGGAAGGCGTCGGAGTGGACCAAAGCAACCGCGAGGCGGTGAAATGGTTCCGTCTGGCGGCGGAACAAGGTAACGCCGAGGCGCAAAAAGCGTTGGATGAGCTCGAAAAGGGCGAATGACTCCGCCTGCGGCGATTCCGTGCGGTTCCGTTATTTTCGAAAAAAACGATTTTTTCCTTGAAAAACCTTGTTTTTTCGCTTGATTTTACGCACAATCCGGGGTAAAATATAGAGATATTTTAAACGCGGACGCGTCAAATGTGCTCTCACGCGCCCGATTCACCTCATTTTCACAGCCGGCGCGCCGCCGGTCCCGGAGACAGCATGACAGCATTCAAAGACGAACTGCGCCGCGTGGGCGAACAAATCGGGGAATTCATCCAAAACGACCCGTTCCCGGAGACCGTCCGCCCCCCCGCCCTCGGCGACGCCGTGCGCGATTACCCCGGACGCGGCGGCAAACGCATTCGTCCGGCGCTCGTGCTGTGGGCGTGCGAACTCTTCGGCGGCGACCGCGAACAGGCGATCCCGGCGGCGGCCGCGGTCGAGATCTACCACAACTGGACGCTCGTGCATGACGACATCATCGACCGCGACGAACTCCGCCGAGGCAAACCGTCCACGCACGTCACGGTCCGCGACTACGCCGCGTCAAGGCACAACGCCTCGCCCGAACAGGCGGCGTTCTTCGGCGAATCATTCGCGATCCTCGCGGGCGACGTCCAGCAGGGATGGGCGGTGGAACGCCTCGCGTCCGTCGCCGACCGCGGCGTCGATCCGGCGCTCGCGCTGACGCTGGTCCGCGCCATGCAGACGAAGCTGAACCGCGAACTGATCTCCGGCGAGGCGCGGGACGTGGAGTTCGAACTGCTCGACCCGTCGGCGGTCTCCATCCCGGACGTGATGAGCATGATCAACGGCAAGACCGGCGCGATCATGGAGTTTGCGCTCCATTGCGGCGCGGCGATTGCGAAGGGCGCGTACGAGCCGAAATCGCCCGATTTCGTGGCGCTTTCCCGTTACGCCGTGAACCTCGCCGCCGCGTTCCAGCTTCAGGACGACATGCTCGGCGTCTTCGGCGACGAAAAGGTCCTCGGCAAGCCGATCTGCTCCGATTTCCAGGAGGCCAAGCCCACGATGCTCTATCTCGAGGCGCTCCACCGGCTCCCCGCCGAACGCCGTCCCGAGCTCGACGGATTCCTCCGTCTGCCGCGCTATACCGAATCCGACATCGCGGCCATCCGCGCCCTCCTCACCGAATGCGGAGCCGCCGGGGCCGTCCGCGACAGCATCGCCGCGCTCTCCGACTGCGCGAAGAAATCGCTGCTGCCGCTCCCGGACAACCCGTGGCGCGGCATGCTCGCCACCCTCGTCGAACAACTGTTAATCCGTTCCGTATAACAACCCCCAAAACACGTAAAGGAGTTTCAACCGTATGAAGATGAAAAAGATCACGTTCCAGGGATGGAAAAACTGCATCGAACTGACCAACGGCGATTTCCGCATCGTCGTCACCACGGAGATCGGGCCGCGCATCGTCGGCGCGTTCCTCGGTCCGAAGGGCGCCAACCTCCTTTACCTCGACAAGAAGCTCCTCGGCACGTCCAACCAGAAAGTCTGGACCAACTACGGCGGACACCGCATCTGGCACGCCCCGGAAGACAGCGTGCGTTCCTACTGCCCGGACAGCCGCAAAGTCGTCATGGCGGAACTCCGCGACGGCGGCGTCGCGTTCATGGCTCCCCGCGAGGAGCTCACCGGCATCGTGAAGACCATCAACGTCTATCCCGAAGGCAACAATTCCTTCCGCATCGAGCACCAGATCCGCAACGAGGGCCTCTGGGACATCGAAGCCGCCGCATGGGGCATCACCCAGCTCATGCCCGGCGGGACCGCCATCCTGCCGCAGAACCGCGGCCCCGAAGGGCTCGTCCCGAACCGCTCCGTCAACTTCTGGCCCTATGCCAAGCCGGACGATTCCCGTTTCGTGTACGGCGACCGCTTCGTGCTCGTGAAGCAGACCGCCAAGGGCGCGCCCACCAAGATCGGCCTCAACTCCGGCGAAGGCTGGTGCGCCTACATCAACAACAACACCGCGTTCATCAAGCAGTTCGAGTATTTCGACGAGAACGAATATCCGGATCTCGGCAGCTCCATCGAAGTCTACACCGAGGGCGGCTACCTCGAACTCGAAACGCTCGGCCCGCTCGCCATCCTCGAACCCGGCGACGAGGTCACGCACTCCGAATACTGGACCGCCGCCGAAGTCGAGCAGATCCCGCTCAACAACGACAACGACGTGATCGAGATGCTCGGCATCGTGGAGGACGACGAATGCGGCTGCGAGGACGACTGTTGCTGCCACGACGAGGAAAAGAAAGCCTCGAAGAAGGCCGCGAAGAAGTCTTCCAGGAAGGCCGATTCCAAGGCCGCCGCGAAGGCGGACGGCGCGAAGAAGACCGCCTCGAAGAAAGCCCCGGCGAAGAAGGCCGCGAAGAAAGCCAAGTAAGGGGAGGCAAAGCCTCCACTGCGGTTGTGCCCGGCTACGCTCGGGCACAAGAAAGAGTTTTATCCCCCCTGCGGAACGGTTGACAGCCTCCGCAGGGGGATTTTGAAAGGACTGGATACATGAGTCGCGCACAAGTTTTTACCGCACGCATCGACTGGAGCGACCTCGACCTGCTCGGACACGTGAACAACATCGCGTTTTCGAGGTTCTTTCAGGCGGCGCGGGTCGAATACTGCGGCCACATCGGGATGAAGGTCTATCAGGGCATGAAGACCGGCCCTATCCTGGCGGCGTCGCGCGTGCAGTTCACAGCCCAGCTCTTCTTCCCAGGCAATGTCCGCATCCTCACGCGCATCAAAAAGGCGGGCGGCACGAGCATCGTCCTGGAACACGCCCTGTTCGATGACAAGGGCACGATGTGCGCGTTCGCCGAGGACGTCGTGGTGCGCTACGATTTCGAGGCGAAGACGAAGATCCCGCTCGGCGACGAAATCCGCGCCCTGATCGCCGACTACGAATCCGCCTGCGAAGGCGAATTCCCCGACTTTCCTGAGACAAAATAAAACACTGCTGCACACAAGCTACGCCTGAAACACCTGCCGGGATCATCAGCCTGTCAGGTGTTCTTTTTTCTCCCGTTTCACGTTAAGTTCACGTTAATTTTTAACTCTGGTTTGTTTTTTTCGCGTTCCGCATATATAATATTTTCTATCAACGCCTTTTTCATCTGCCCCCAACAAGCGGAAACGACAACCCATGACAACCAATCTGACAAGAGACGGACTCGAGATCACGCCGGTCATTTTCGGGACCAGCTGCCTCGGCAATCTCTACCGCGTCCTGCCATACGAAACGAAACTCGAGCTCGCCCGCGCCTGGTTCCGCACCGCCGCGAAACCCGCGATCGACTCCGCCGGGAAATACGGCGCGGGACTCGCGCTCGAATCCATCGGACGCGCGCTCCGCGACCTCGCGGTCCCCTCGGACGGCATCACGGTCAGCGTGAAGCTCGGCTGGCGCAGGAAACCGCTCACGACTCCGGAACCGACGTTCGAGCCGGGGGTGTGGGCCGGCCTCGAATACGACGCGGAACAGGACATCTCCTACCATGGCATCATGCGCTGCTACGAAGAGGCGGAGGAACTGCTCGGCGGAGCCTGCGGCATCGACCTCGTTTCCGTTCACGACCCCGACGAATTTCTGGCTGGCGGCGGCACGGTCGAGGACATCCTCGGGGCTTACCGTGCGTTATTCGAGCTGAAGCAGGCCGGACGCGTCCGCGGGGTCGGCATCGGCGCCAAGGACTGGCACGTGATCCGCAGCCTCTATAATGACATTAAATTCGACTGGGTGATGCTCGCCTGCGCCCCGACTATCCTGCGCCATCCGCGCGAGCTCCGCGCGTTCATGGAAAAACTCAAGGCCGACCGGGTCGGCGTCATCGACTCCGCACTGTTCAACGGCGGATTCCTCACCGGCGGCTCCATGCTCGACTACCGCAAGGCGGATCCCGTCCGCGACGCCGCGCTGTTCCGGAAACGCGCCGACTACCTCGCCGTCTGCAAGGATTTCTCCCTCGATCCGGCCGCTGCGGCCGTCGAATACGGATTCCGTCAGCCCGGCGTGGTCGCGGTCTCGCTGAACACCTCCGATCCCGCCCGCATCCCCGTGAACGCATCTTATGCTCAACACCATGCGCCCGCGGAGTTCTGGGCCGAGCTCATCCGCAGAAAGGTCATCGACGATGAAAATTGACGCGCATCATCATTTCTGGCACTACAATACGCAGGACTACGGCTGGATCTCCGACGAGATGGCCGTGCTCCGCCGCGATTTCCTCCCCGCCGATCTCAAACCCGAACTCGACCGCGCCGGGATCGACCGCGTGGTCTCCGTGCAGGCGCGCCAGTGCGTCGAGGAGACCGAATGGCTCCTGAAGCTCGCGGAGGAAAACGATTTCATCGCGGGCGTCGTCGGCTGGCTCCCGATCGCCTCGCCGGACTTCCCTTCCCTGCTCGAAAAGTTTGCCGCGAACCCGAAACTCCGCGCGATCCGCCATGTGGTGCAGGATGAGCCGGACGACCGGTTCATCCTCGGCGAGGCGTTCAACCGCGGCATCGACCGTCTGCTCGCCGCGCATCTCGTGTACGACATCCTCATCTTCGAACGCCACCTGCCCTACGCGATCGAATTCGTGAAGAACCACTCGCCGGAGCAGGTCTTCGTGCTCGACCATATCGCCAAACCGAAGATCGCCGCCGGAGAAATGCAGCCCTGGGCGGACAATCTCCGCAAGCTCGCGGCTTTCCCGAACGTCTACTGCAAGCTCTCCGGCCTCGTGACCGAAGCCGATATCCGCAACTGGACGCCCGACCAGCTCCGCCCGTACGTCGAGACCGTGCTGGACGCTTTCGGCCCCGAGCGCGTGATGTTCGGCTCCGACTGGCCCGTCTGCACCTGCGCCACGAACTACTCCGCCTGGCGCGGCCTCGTCGGGGAGTTCATCTCGCGCCTCAGCGAAAACGAACAAGCTCAGATCATGGGCGGAACCGCCCTGAAAGCATATTTTGGAGGTTAACTCATCATGCGTGCATTTTCCATCACCGCGCCGTTCGAAACCGGCTATCAGGAAATCCCCGACCCCGAACTCACGCCCGGCAGCGTCCTGCTCGCCGTCAAGTTCGTCGGCCTCTGCGGCAGCGACCTCAACACCTTCCGCGGCAAAAACCCGCTCATCACCCTGCCCCGCATCCCCGGCCACGAGATCAGCGCCGTCATCGAGGCGAAGGGGCCCGGCGTCCCGGACTGCTGGCGCGTCGGACAGAAGGTGACCGTCTCCCCGTACACAAACTGCGGCGTCTGCCCCAGCTGCCTCGCGGAACGCCCCAACTGCTGCCAGTTCAACCAGACCCTCGGCGTGCAGCGCGACGGCGCGCTCACGAAACACATCGTCGTGCCGTGGACCAAGCTCTTCGACGCCGACGCCATGAAACAGGAAGAGATCGCCCTCATTGAGCCGCTGACCGTCGGCGGACACGCGTCCGACCGTTCCGGCGCGACCGAGGACAGCATCGCCGCCGTGATCGGCTGCGGAGCCGTCGGACTCGGCGCGGTGCTCGGCCTCGCCCGCAAGGGCGTCCGGAAGATGATCGCGATCGACGTCGACCCCGAAAAGCTCGCACTTGCCCGCGAGTTCGGCGCGACCGACACCGTCGACTCCTCGAAGACCGACCTCCACCAGGCGCTCGCCGACCTCACCGGCGGCCGCGGTCCGAACGTCGTAATCGAGGCAGTCGGGCTTCCGCAGACCTTCCGCGCCGCCGTCGACGAAGTCGCGTTCGCCGGATGCGTCACCTACATCGGCTACGCGAAAGCGCCCGTCGAATACGAGACCAAACTCTTCGTGCAGAAGGAACTCGACATCCGCGGCTCCCGCAACGCCATGCCCTGCAACTTCCGCCGCGTGATCGACTTCGCCGCCCGCGGACTCTTCCTGATCAGCAAGATGATCTCCCGCGTCTACGGTTTCGATCAGGCCGGACAGGCGCTTCAGGACTGGCACGACGCCCCCGCGAAAGTCTGCCGTTACCTCGTTTCGCTGGATTGAAAGGAGCACATGATATGAAACAGCTGACCCGTGAAACACCTCTGACCCGCCCCGTCCGCGTCCTCCAGTTCGGCGAGGGCAATTTCCTGCGCGCGTTCGTCGACTGGATGGTCGACCGCATGAACAAAGTCGGCGTGTTCGATTCCGCCGTGCAGATCGTCCAGCCGCTCCCGCAGGGCATGTGCGACGTGATCAACGCCCAGGGCGGTCTTTACCACGTGATCCTGCGCGGCGTAAAGGACGGTCAGGTGGTCGAGCAGATCGAACGGATCGACTGCGTGAAGGGCTGCCTCAATCCCGCCACGCAGTGGGACCAGGTCGTCGAAGCGGCGCTGAACCCCGACCTGCGTTTCGTCTTCTCGAACACGACCGAGGCGGGCATCGAATACCGTCCCGACGCCGACACGTTCCCCTCGAAGGTCGCGAAGCTCGTCACCGCCCGCGCGAAAGCCGGTCTCGGCGGCCTGATCTTCATCCCGTGCGAGCTCATCGAGCACAACGGGCGGAAACTCCGCGAATGCGTCCTGAAGTACCTCGCCGATCCGGAGGTCATCCGCTACGTCGAGGACAAGTGCATCTTCTGCAGCACGCTCGTCGACCGCATCGTGGCGGGCTATCCGCGCACCGACGCCGCGAAATACTGCGAAAAGCTCGGCGTCGAGGACAAGCTCCTCGACTGCGGCGAGCCGTTCTTCTTCTTCGTGATCGAAGGCCCCGCCGAGGTCGAAAAGGAACTCCCGGCGAAAAAGGCCGGACTTAACGTCCTCTTCACCGACGACCAGACGCCGTACCGCACGCGCAAGGTCCGTTTCCTGAACGGCGCGCACACCGCCAGCGTGCTCGGCGCGCATATGGCGGGATTCACGTTCGTGGACGAGATGGTCCGCGACGAAAAATTCGGCAAGTTCCTGCGGACCGTCCTCTTCGAGGAGGTCATGCCGACCGTGAACCTGCCCGAGGCGGAAAAGAAAGCCTACGCGGAATCCGTGCTGGAACGCTTCGCGAACCCGTACGCCCAGCATAGACTGCTCTCCATCGCGCTGAACTCCGTCTCCAAGTGGAAAGTCCGCGTCCTCCCGACGCTACTCGACTACCTCAAGCTCACCGGCAAACTCCCCGTCTGCCTCACGCAGTCCATGGCTTACCTCATCGACTTCTACCGTTCCTGCGAGATCAACGACGCGCCCGAGGTCAAGGCGTTCTTCGCCTCGAAACCCGACGTGAAGACCATCCTCGGCAAGGCGGATTTCTGGGGCATGGACCTGAACACCGTCCCCGGCTTCACCGCCGCCGTGGAACAGGGAGTCACCAAACAGCCATGATCATCCATCCGCTCGACAACGTGGAGGTCCGCGACGACGGCCACAAGTACGCCATCCGCCCCATTGCGCCGGGCGAAAACGTGATCAAATACGGCATGCCGATCGGACATGCCAAGGTGCAGATCAATCCCGGCGAACACGTCCACACGCACAATCTGGCGTCCAACCTCGCCGGACTCCTCGAATACGCCTACAATCCCGATTTCAAGCCGCTTGAAATCAGAACCACGCGCACCTTCAAAGGATACCTCCGTCCCGACGGACAGGCGGGCGTCCGCAACGACCTGTGGGTGATCCCGACCGTCGGCTGCGTGAACGACCTCGCGCGTCGTCTCGCGGACGCGGTCGGCGGCATCGCGCTAACGCACCCCTACGGCTGCTCCCAGCTCGGCGGCGACCACGAATGTACGGCGAACCTGCTGGCGGCGTTCGCGCACCACCCGAACGCGGGCGGCGTGCTGATCGTCGGCCTCGGCTGCGAAAACAACACGCTCGACAGCTTCAGGGAACGCCTCGGCGACATTTCCAAACTCAACATCCGGTTCCTGCGCGCGCAGGACGACGGCGACGAATACGCCCGCGGGCTGGAACTCCTCGCCGAGCTCGACATGGCGCGTGTCCGGGAACGCACCGACATCCCCGTCTCGGCGCTCCGCGTCGGCCTCAAATGCGGCGGCTCTGACGGCCTCTCCGGCCTCACAGCGAACCCGCTCGTCGGGCGTTTCTCCGACTGGCTGGCGGCGCAGGGCGGCACGACCGTCCTGACCGAAGTGCCGGAGATGTTCGGCGCGGAAACGCTCCTGATGAACCGCTGCGTCTCACGCGAAGTCTTCGACAAATGCGTCTCCATGATCAACGGGTTCAAGAGCTACTACGAACGCCACGGCCAGCCCATCGACGAAAACCCGTCCCCGGGCAACAAGGCGGGCGGCATCTCCACGCTCGAGGACAAGTCCCTCGGATGCGTCCAGAAGGGCGGCTCGTCGCCCGTCGTCGATGTCCTCGAATACGGTCAGCGCCTGAAGACGCCCGGCCTCAATCTCCTCGCGGGGCCCGGCAACGACCTCGTCGCGTCGTCCGTGCTCGCCGCCGCCGGGTGCCAGCTCGTGCTGTTCACCACCGGACGCGGCACACCGTTCGGCACCGTGGTCCCGACCGTGAAGGTCGCCACGAACACCCGTCTGGCGCAGTCCAAGCCGCACTGGATCGACTGGGACGCCCAGGGGCAGCCCGACACCGATGCTTTCGTCGAATTCGTCCTGAAGACCGCTTCCGGCGAAGTGACCACGAAGAATGAAAAGAACGATGCGCGGGAGATCGCCATCTTCAAGGACGGCGTGACGCTCTAATATTCCCTGCCCCTTCTCCTCTCCTGTTTTTTCTTATGCTTCCCCAGTTTTACGGGGAAGCTTTTTTTATAGGGCATATAAGGCGAATATGGCTTATGCCTCATCAGCCTTATTGGCCTTATCAAAAAAACTCATAGAAAAGCCGCCGCCCGATTGCTCGGACGGCGGCGGGATAAACCAAATACTTTCGGTTCGGCCAGATTACTGCAGGAACTGGCCCGCCTGGTCGGCGAGGTCCTTGGCAGCCTGGACGGCCGCGGGTTCGTGGCCGACGGTCCAGAACGAGAAGTAGAGGTAGATGGTCAGGATCGCGGCGACCACGATGAGCGTGGTGACGATGTCGACCGGATGGATGGAGGCGCGGACTTCTTCCTTGTTGATGGAGGAGAAGGTGAGGCCCTTGATCTGTTCGGGATCCTGCGCCTTGGTCGCCAGGGAGACGACGATCAGGACGATCGCGGTGGCGAGGAAGAGCACGCCGCAAGCGTAGTAGGCGTTGAATTCGCCGATCTTATAGAGGATCGCGGGATTTTCGAGTTTTCCGGGCCCGAAGAAGGTCTGGATGGTGAGCTTGCCCATACCGAGGATGAAGCCGACGGTGAGGCCCCAGACGGCGCCCTTGGCGTTGATGCGGGACCAGAAGATGCCCAGCAGGAACGTGG
>JAEEQN010000042.1 GCA_016285345.1 Victivallales bacterium
GTCGAAAACCGAAAGCGACAACAAGAAGGCGAACGAACACGAAAAGGCCATGCACAACTACAAATAATTGAGCGAGGTTTATCATGCTGACTGTTCGAAAAAAACATGCCGTGATGATGGAATACGTCATCATCGCAGTCCTGATCGCCGCCGCGGTCGTCGTGGCCGTGATCATGTTCGGCAAGAACGTTTCCAGCGAAATGAACGTGGCGACGCGTTCCATGTCCGATGCGAAGGGCGCTGAGAATTACCAGAAGAATATTCAGACGAACTCCGAAAGCGACATCAAGAAGGCGAACGAACACGAAAAGGCCATGCACAATTACAAGTGAGCGTTCGCTTTTTAACTCGATTCGGACAGGAATGACGCAAATGCCTTGTTCCTGTCCTTTTCTCTCTTGACATGAACGCGTCGAACCTGATTCTCATCAAGCTGGTCCTGGCGACGCCCTGGCTGATCTGGCTTTCGGTGTGCGACTGCAAACGGCATGAACTCCCGAACCGCCTGACATTCGGCGGAGCGGCAGTCATGGCCGCGGTCGCTCTCGCCGCGGGCATCGATTATCTGCTCGGGTCCCTCATCACGGCGTTTCTGTCCACGCTCTTCCTGCTGCTGCCGTTCTTTCTTCGTGCGGCCGGGGCGGGCGATGTGAAGATGCTGTTCGCGGCAGGGCTGACCGCCGGTCCTCCGGGCCCCGAAATGGTCAACTTGCTGGTTCTGATCTTCATGGTTTCGCTGGCCGGTCTGCTCCTGGCCGTGGTGATGCTGCTGTTGAGGCGGGTGAACACGGCGCGTCTGAAGCATTATCTGCGCTGCCTGTTCGATTTCCGGTACGACCGTGAGGCGGGACGGAAGGCGATGCCGCCGCCGGACACGGAGGCCTGCCGGGTGCCGTTCGGCGTGGCGATCGCGATCGGGCTGTGGAGCTATCTGCTGATGCAGTTCATCCATACGATTTGAACGAGGTGCGGCAGTGGTCAAGCGAAAATCATTTCTGAGAGAACGCAAAGGCGCCGTCCTGCTGGAATTCGTGCTCTGTTTTCCGATCCTGCTCGTACTGTTCTTTTTCGCGATCCAGCTGGCGCAGATCATGATCACGTGGCAGGTGGTGCATTACGCCGCCTTCATGGGCGCGCGGTCGTCCATGGTCACCAACAATATCCAGCGTCAATCCCAGGCGGAGAAGGTCGTGAAGCGCATCCTCGCGGTCGTTTCCGCCTCGCCCGTCGCAAACGGAAAAGGCGGCAAGGACGACCGGACGAAAGACGAATACTGCAAGCTCGACGGCTGGGGCTATCTGCCCGACACGAAATATCTGGAGAAACAGGTGTCCGTCGACATCCCGCTGGTGGACATCGACCCCTCCGGCGTGCGCTGCACGGTCAAGTTCAAGATGTTTCTGAACGTCCCGGTCGCGGGCCCTCTGATCGCGTTCTTCGCGAACCCGAACAAGAAGGAAAAGGACTGGCAGAAGAAGCTCGACAATCAGGCGTACGCCCTGAACCCCGCGCTGCTCGCGGACGATCCGCAGACGATCGAGCCGGATAAAGACTTGAAGATCCCGTATATCGAACTCAGTTCCACGAGCGTGGTCAACATCCCGTACGGAACAAAAAAATACCCGCTGGACGTTTTCTGAACATGACGAACACACTTCCGACAAGCGTATGGGGCGTATTCAAAGCCCGCAGCACCGAGCTGGCGAAGGGAAACTCCGGCGCGGCGCTCGCGATTACGCTCGCGTTCGTCATGCCGATTTACCTGATGGTGATCGGGATCTACGGCATCGGCGAGGTCGTGCGAAACAAGATCGAGATCCAGAACGCGGCGGACGCGGCGGCATATTCCGCGGCGGTCGTGCAGGCGGACTACCTCAGCCGCATGGCGACGGTGAACAAGGCGATGGCCTGGACCTACGTGGACCTGCAGAAACGATCGCTCGATCTGGCGATGGATACCTTCTGCGCCACGGTCTTCGCCAAATTCTCCAAAGATCTCGCGACGTGCATCTCGGAGAACAGCCCGTGTCACATGCATACGCCGGGTTTGAATTTCAACTGCGGAACGGACGAACTCGTCTATGACAGCACTCTCAAATTCGCCGGAACGGGCGTCGGCCTCCCGCTTGTGGCAAAGGAGTTCAACGGACAGGGAATGCTGTCGAGATTCCTGCTCAATCAGACCTATCATATCGCCGTGGCGAACATCAAGGGGAAAGGCACTGTCACAAACCTGCCGAAGGTGATGACATACAGCTACAACATCATCAAGATGACAAAGAAGCTCGTCAATCTGAGGGACGAATACCAGAAAAAGGTCAAGGAGACCGCCCAGCAGATCGCCATCGCGAACATGATGGAATGCAAGGACGATTATTATGTGAAAGTTCACATGGGCGACATCAATCTGAGCTTCCTCACCATGCCGGGAACCGAAGACAACGAGCAGTCTTTCATCGCGTTTGCCGACCCGACGCTGAAGAGTTTCAAGCCGAAGGACGTGTTCGGCCGGGGGACGGACGTCTGGATGAAACAGAAATCGCCCGTCGGCTTCTGGCGCGTGTACCAGCAGCAGAAGAAAGTCCTGTATGCGGAATGGGACTGGTTCTGGACCAAATGGCGTCACATTCAGATTTGGACGGTCTCTCTCCATCTGCCGCCTGTCGCGCGCGGCTCCGGCGGCTGGAAGCGCGGCCACCCCAAGATCAAGGGAACCGACTTTCCGCTCATCAAAGAGAATATGCCAATCGGCCTGGTCGTTACGCCCGCGATTCCGATCACGCTTCTGCCGACCTTCTTCGGCAAGAGCGGGACCATCACGGTCGCGATCGTGCGGAAAACGGCCAATCCTCTGGCGAAGTTCGACGGCATCCTTTCGAATCCGCAGTCGATGACCGCGTCCGGGATACTTTCCGCGTTCAATCCGAGCGTGGGGAACGGCAGCCGTCCCGAGTTCATGTGTGCGATCGCGACCGCCCGCGCGGGCTACAAGACATACAACAAGGACAAGGAAGCAAAGATGAAGAGCTCCGACTACAACGTCGGATATGTGAAGGAAAGCCGCGAAAAGGAATGGAACCTGGCGGAGACCGACTGGGACGGCGTGATGCTGCCTGTGAAGCACGCCTGGGACCAGTGCGCCGGCGTCGGGATGGCGCAGACATTTGTCCCGCTTCCCGGAAGCGGCAGCATCCTGAAAGACATCTTCACCGACCGGAAGGGCTGGGTCGATTCGAAGGGGAAAGCCGCCGACGAAAAAAAGCTGCCCGAATGGGATAAGCTGAAGCCGCCGGGGGGCCTGATCACCGAGGATAACAAGAACAGCGGCGGCAAGAACGCCGAACAGAAACTGGACTGGGACAAACTCCGTGACTACCTTGGACATTAAGACGTTATTGAAATCCGGGCGGGGATCGGTCCTGATGGAATTCGTGCTGGTCCTGCCGGTTTATATCGCGGTTATGGGCGGCACCCTGTGGATCGGGATGAAGTCGCTGGACGCGATCAACCTGCGTTCGGCAGACCACTGGTCGGTCTGGAGCGAGGGCAACCGGTTCCAAATGCGTACGCCCGCCATGGTCGCGCTGCGGGACATGTTCCCGCGTTCCACGCTGGCCACGACGAACGCGGCGCGGCGTCTGGAGGCGGAACACAGCTATCTGCAGTTCATCGCGTCGAAGACCACGATCATGGAGACTCGTCCGGACTATATCTCGAACTGGATGGACATGCCGTACACGATGAGCGGCCAATCGAAGTCGCCCTGGCAAATCATCCCGGAGCTCTCGATGTCCTCGTCCCGCTTCGGCAACAAGTACACGCAGTGCATTGTCATGCGCACGAAGGCTTCCAAAACCGCGAAACGCCACTGGCATTCGAGCCTGATCGCCGACAGGGGTATCTGGAAATTCGAGGGAAACGAGGACAAGTATCCCTCCAAGTGGGAACTGAAGCTGATGGACAACGCCAAATACAAGGACGACAAGAAGGAAGAAGAAAAGGAGCCGAAGAAGATCGACTTCTACGAACGCTATGACACATATGAAGACTGGAGCGAGCCGGAGAAATGAAGCGTCTGATGCCGTTCTTTCTGGTCTTCCTGCTGGTCTTCCTTTGCGGCACCGGATTTCTGATGCTGAAAAGCGTGACCGCGAAGCCGGAGCCGCCCCGTCCGCAACAGCGAATAACGGAGCCCGTCAAGGGCGTCCTTCCCGCGCTGAATCTGCCGGACGAATCGAAGACCGCGCCGGGGACGGACAGCTGGGAATTCGAGGGCCAGGTCAACTCGAATTACATTTCGACCAGAACGAAGTTCAGCGCGGCGCTGCTGCATGACGGATGGAAGCCGGAGCGGCAGATCACGCTGGACGACAAGCTGTCTCCGCGCGTCCTGCTGACGTTTCAGAAGGGCGACCTGGAGCTGACCTTGATGTTGTGGAAAATTGATACCGGTACGACCGGCTTTACGTATCGTAGGGATCGAATCATCAACCCCGGAGTGGAACTTCAATGAACGAAAAAGACGCATCGTTTCTTGTCCTGTTTCTGGCGCCCGTCAAGGATTACCTGGCGGACGACAAGGTCTCGGAAATCCTGATCAACGGCCCGAACCAGATCTATATCGAGCGCGGCGGAAAACTTGAGGAGACCGAGGCGAAATTCGCCAGCGAGGCGCAGCTGAAGGCCGCCGCCGTGAACATCGCGAAATCGGTGGACCGTCAGCTGGACGAGATGCACCCCGACCTGGACGCCCGTCTGCCCGACGGTTCCCGCGTCCACGCCACGATCCCGCCCATCAGCCGCTGCGGCACGATCATCTCCATCCGCAAGTTCAAAAAAGATATGCTTACGCTGGAAAAACTCGAGGGATTCGGCAGCGTGCCCCATGAGGGTGTGCTGCTCCTGAACGCCATCGTGAAGCTGAGAAAGAACACCATCGTCTCCGGCGGAACATCCTCCGGCAAGACGTCCGTCCTGAACGCGCTGAGCGGGCTGATCCCGGACAAGGACCGTATCCTCGTGCTGGAGGACGCCAGCGAGCTTCAGCTTCAGCAGCGGCACTGCGTCTACTTCGAGACGCGCAAGCCGGACAAGAACGGACAGGGCGAGTTCTCCATCCGCGACCTCGTGATCGCGTCCCTGCGTCTGCGTCCCGACCGCCTGGTCATCGGCGAAATCCGCGGCGGCGAGGCGCTCGACCTGCTGCAGGCAATGAACACCGGCCACTCCGGCTCCATGTCGACCATCCACGCGAACACCCCGATCGACGCGCTGAGCCGCATGGAAACATGTTCCATCATGAGCGGCATCGAAATGCCGCTGACCGCCATCCGCATGCAGGTGGCCTCCGCCATCAACTGCGTGGTCCACACCATGCGCCTGCCCGACGGTTCCCGCAAGATCGTGGAGATCGCCGAGATCCTGCCGCTGGAACAAGGCGAATACCGTACGCGCACGCTGATGAAGTGGCACACGGATTCGCTCGCGCCGGACGGGACCGTCTCCGGACGCTTCATCCTCGGCGAAAAGCCCTCGTTCGCCGCCGACGCGAAGATCATGGGCATCGAGCTTCCGGACTATCCATGACGGGAAACGGGTCCGGCAGCGCATTTTTCTCCGGCGAGATCGTCTGCGGCAGCGTTCTTCAGCAACTTCTACGTCTGAGGGAAAACAGCCGGGAGGTCTGGCTGGCGTACGATACCGGCCTCAAGACCCATGTCATCCTCAAATTCATCCGTGAGGATGATCGAGGCGCGGAGCATCTTTCCGAACTTGCGGATTTCCTCATGCGGACGAAATGTCCGTCGCTGATCCGTGTTCTGGAAGCACCGCAAAAAGTTGCCGGGTTCATTGTCGAAAAACAGGAGTATGCCGCTGGAGGTTCGCTGTCATTGAGTTTGAAACGCTCGGGCAGGCTTACCCTTGCGCAGACCGTCTATGTAATGCAGGAGGTGCTTCTTGCATTACAGGAGCTCCATACAAACGGAATCATTCACCGCGACATCAAACCCGGCAACATCCTGATCGCATCGGCCAGCGGAATCAAGGTGGGGGATTTCGGGATCGCGCGTCTGGTGCGGTTTCCGGAGAAAGGCCCCGACGTCTTCGGCACGCCGTCCGCCATGTCGCCCGAACAGACGCTCGACACAACGAAAGCCGATTGCCGCACGGATTTCTTCAGTCTGGCATCCGTGATCTACGAGCTTCTGACCGGGCATCCGCGATTTCCGCACGGCAACCTGATGAAAACAGGTAAACTCGTCCGGAAAAGCCGTCCGGAGGACCTGGTGCGGGATTTGCAGCCATTTGCAACGACGGACCTGTGTCATCTGCTCGGCTGGATGGCGGAACCGGATCCGGTGAAGCGCCCCCTGACAGCCGGAATCATTCTGGAAGAGTTTGACAACCTTCGGTTGCCCTGCGAGCCGTTGTCAGGAGAGCGGGAAACGCCGGAACAGCAGAGCCCGCCGGAACGAGCCTGAATCCTCCAGAAACGCGGGTGTTTTTCCTTTCGCCAGCGTTTTGATCTCGTTGTCGGACAAGCGGAGCAGAACGGGTTCCGGGCGCAGATGGAGTTCGCGCAGTTTCTTCGCGGCGGACCGAATCCGCAGATGCAGCTGGATTTCCCGCAGAAGTACCGCTAACGGAATCAGCAGAAACACCGGATGCAGGGGCGCGAACATCAGGCCGCAGAAGAACAGAACCGGTATCTCCCATCTGCGGAACAGATTCCCCGCCAGACGGCGGAAGCGCGATTTGTGAACCTGGCAGGGGAAATACTCCTCGTATGCCGAGACGGGATACGCGATCCGCAGGGCGTGGACCATTTCGTGGGCGAGCGTTTCGGCGGCATCGTAGCCGCGGTAACGGCTATTATTCAGGAATGCACCGGACAGGAAGACGATAGAGACAATCTTCTCCAGGATGAGCGTCACCCCGGCGGAAAAACGTCCGGCCTCCACGCTGGAACAGTAAACGGGAATCCAGCGGGGACTCGCGCCGTACAGGCCGAAAACCATCTGCTCCGCCTCTTCGCGGATGCCGCCGGGCAGCGGACGCGCATCGGCAGGCGGCTCATAATCCCATTCCGCATGCATGGCCGTCAGACGCTTCTGAAATTCTTCCGGCGATTCCTGCGGAGCGATCAGCAGACCTTGCTCATCCAGACCGCACAACAGGTCCGCAATCGCGGGAAAGCCGCCTTCCGGGCCGTTTAAGGCCGCATTCAGTGCTTGGATGTCCGGCAAGTCGAGTTTCACGGGATCGGCAGGGAAATGACGGTTACGATGCGCTGGTACATGGATACCACAGCCTTGCCGACCGTGCCGAACCCGCCGGAGAACAGATTATTGGAATAGACGGCCGCGGACGCTCCGAAGACGAGCGGAAGGATCGAGCAGACAAGGAGCACGTATTCCAGCAGGACGCCGTGTTTTTTCCGAATTCTCATAAATTCAGACTCCTGACCCAGTTGAAGAGCGGATCGCCCGGGATGCCGTTTTTGATCACATAATCCTTAATCTCCACCGCCTTCTTTTCATCCATCGGATCGTACGAGTAGACGAAGGTCTGCTGTTCCAGGCGGAAACTACGCCATTCCTCGCCGAATGTCCGCATCTGCGCCGGGATTTCCGGTCCGGGCGGCGCGAAGAAGAAGTACGCGGTCTTCGCGAGGAAATACTGCCGGTTGTTCTTGTGGCGGGCAGCGATATTCAGACATGCCTGGAGAACGACTTCCCTCGTTTTCAGGATCGCCTGATAATAATCCCTTGTTTCTTCGATTTTACCATGGAGGATCCATTCGTTTTGCGGGAGATTGAGCCAGACAAGCGCTTCGGCAACCATGCGATACATATCCTTGAGCCGAATGCACAGCGGGACATACTGGATATCAGGGATCAGGTCGGTCGCGTAAATGTTGTTTGTGGAATGGACCGTCTGTTGAAGGACCTCGTAGAAATAACGTTCTCCGAAGAGTTTTTCGTACTCCTCCGATATAACTCTTGATCCGACGGGGAAAACACTTGGAAGCGAGATCACCTGTTCGATCAAAGCCTCATTGGAGAACAGCACGATCTCTTCCGGGAGCCTGCCCAAAACCAGATTGTATGGCGCAAGCGTCTCCTGCAGACCCTGCCATTGGGTCCGGACGCGCATCTGAGCCTGAAGACGATCCTCCATGTGTTCCCGAAGTTTGAAAAGCTGCGGAATCTTGATGCATTCGTCCAAAGAAATCAGGCGTATGGTGCGAATGTCGTCCATGCGCAGGTCGAACAGCATTTGATCGTTTTCATCCAGCGCTTCGATGTTGTCCCGGATTGTCCCTATCCTGACGGACAGTTCCCGCATATAGATCCTGAGAATACCGGAAATGTTCTGATTTTCACGCTTCAGATAGTCGATAAAAGCGTCCATCTGCTTCAAATCCCTGATAACGGACACGTTGTCCAAACTCGATTCGATCTCCTTCAGCATGGTATTGTCATGCTCCAGTTCCGTCAGCAAATGGAGAATTTCTTGATAAAGCGGTTTCAGATAGTCCGGAACCGCGCTTGTTTCGATTTCCCCGTCATGATCGAAATCTTCCGACAAGCCGTTTTTCAGTTCATCTATCAGTTTTTCCTTCACAGGCTTCATTTCTTTCCATTTTTCCTTCAGATTGGCAACTGTCGTGTCCAAAGTCGTCACCATATTGTGCATAGACACCAGGACATCCAGCAGATACTTTTCATGTGCGACCTGATTCTGGATGACGATCGTCTCAGGATCCGCCTGATTCCATGCGTCCGGATCTTCAAGTCCAAGTTTTCCGTAACTTTCCGCCGCATGTTTCCATTTGCTGTCTTTCAGATCGTTCCGGAACTCAAGAAGCGCCTTGTAGGAATTCTCATAGTTCGGGATATTGGTGGAATAATCGCGGTATTGTTTTTCATAGCGCTGGAACCCTTTGGAGTCCGGCATTTTGGTCAGAACGCGCTCAGCCGCGCCGTAATCGTTCTTCCTGAGATAAAAATCAATGACGTCGATCACCGTTTCGGTTGCCGGAAGCGACATGTAGTAAAGCCCGAAGCAGCCCGCGGCAACGAACAGGGTCAGCACGAGAATCAAAATCTTTTTTCCGAAGTGAGTCCGTGTATGAACGACGTTCCGGTCGAGGAACGCATAATCGAAACAGGCGATGGAAATATCGTCCAAATCCATCAGCATGCGCTCCTGCCGCTTCAGTCTTTCCCCGTTGACGAACGTGCCGTTGGAACTGCTCAAATCCTTCAGCCAGGTTTCTCCGTTTTCGGCGATGCGAATCTCCGCATGGTGTCTGGAGACCACGTCGGATTTCAGGACCAGGTCGTTGTCGGAGGCGGAACCGATCCGGAACGGACTCTTCTCCAGCCGGATTATTTCTCCGTCCTTGTCGCCGCCGTGTACTTCCAGACGATGCACATCGCAGGGGATGCGTTCGGATTTGGACGTGATCCTGACAAAGACTTCGGAATCCCCGATGGAGGCCCGGTCGTTCTTTTTCAGGACGGCGGAGGAAACGCTTTCTCCATGGACGTGAATACGGTTGTTCTCGCACGCGGTCAGTTTCACGCCGTTCTGAACGACATGCAGTTTCGCATGGTGTTCTCCGCACGATTGGTCCGTCTCCGGTATGACCAGATCGTTATCCTGCGCCCGTCCGATGGTCAGCGTTTTGTCCGGATCGTCGATCAGGACCGTCTGAAACAGTTTGCCGCGGCAACGGAATTCAAGAGAATAACCGACCGTCCGCCTCCGCCTCGTACGGGCGTTATCTTCCGAAGTATTCGAACTAGTTTTTGATTTTGAAAAAGCCATTATTCGTCAAGCGTCCAGATGTTTTGCATGATTCTGAGATGCCGATAGTCATCGGGCGACGGAAATTTTGAAAGACATATATTGACCACATCCCTCATCATGAGCCAGTTTTCACTTTGTTCATAATGCTGGTAAGCCAGACACGCCTGCGCGTACCAAAGTGCCTGCCGTTCCCGGAAATCCTGCAGAAGCCCCAGGGCGTCTTCCATCATTTCCTCATCGTTTGCCTTTCCTGCGAGGGAAAGCAGGAGAGCGAACTTCTGCTTGATCTCCGTCCAGTCGGTGATCGCGACATTGACCATCATTTTGGACAGCAGGGTGCGGTACAGTTCCGTTTTGGAAACGCCTTCCGGAATGGTCTCCGGGATTTCCCAGTAACTGTTCGCGGCATCCGGGGAAGCAACGAAACAGGCATAATTGGTCAGGACTTTTTCCGCGCGCCAGTAGTGCTGGACCGGGACTTCACGCGTAAAAATGATCTCCTTGTCGTGGTAACGCAAATAGCTGACAAACCCCTGCCACTGGAAATCGTTGTCATTTCGTTTGTATCCCATGGTCTGATAAGGGATGCCGCAAGTCGAGATGGAATAGAACTTGTCTTCCGGAAGCTTGAGGAATGTGTATCCGTGATTCTCTTCCGCATCCTTCTTCCAGTCGCTGAAACTATCCTTGCGGGAAACGACAAAACCATCGGGAACATCGTTCACCACAAGTTTCAGATGGAACACGACATCCAGATGCTTGCCAAGCAAAGTCATCACCTCGCAGTTCGTTTCCGTTTTCTCGACCTTTGTCTGGGAACACTCCGGATAATAGATCAGGAAATTTCCCTTGGGCGGCAGCTCGATGCGGAATTCCCCGTCGTTGAAAACTCCGGTCACTTCACCCGGCCAGGTCACGGGATTCTCCAGCTCCAATTCGGAATAGAGGAAACCGCCTCCGATCACCGCAAGCAGCAGAATGACCGCAAAGGCAAACGTAAACTTCCTGCGGCTGGTCTGCTTCTGAGAAAAACGCCTCAGATCGTCAAGTTCCTCCTCGGAGGCGTAACGGGTCTTATCTTCTTTTTTTTCTCCGCTTTCCGCTCCGCCGTCGACCGTGCCGTCTTCCGTCGTCTCGTCGTCATCGGGTGAGAAAGGCGAAGACATCACCACCGGGATCGTACCGTCTTCTTCCTCGATGCTGAAAAACAGCTTCTTCCCGAGACGCACGGCCATTCCGGGCTTCAGTTCCGTCTCCATGCCGGGTTCCAGCTGTTTGTCGTCGACGAACACAGATTCGGCATAGGATTTGAGGGCAAGCGCGGAATCGGATTCCCGGACAAACAGGAATGCATGCTGAATCGCGATGTCCTCGCCGCCCGGACGGATTCCCGCCGATTGCGATTTTCCGATCATGACCCCTTCGGCCGGCACGACGAAGGATCTGCCGGAGAGCTCGCCGCCTGTGAAGAGGATCTTATAATATTTTGATTCCATTTCGTCACCTCACCTTAAAACAAAGGAACGCCCGATTCTTTCATTTTCAGAAAGACCGGCGTAAGGATGATAATGAACACTGCCGGAAGGATGAAAAGCGCCATCGGAAGCAACATCAGGGACGGCGCACGCTGAGCTTTGCATTCGGCGATCGAGAACCGCAGTTTGCGCATTTCCTCGCTCTGGATATCCATCGTATCCGCCAGGGACGCGCCGAGTTCCGTGCCCATCACCACGGCCGATGCGAACGATGTGAACTCCTTGATCTGAATCCGGTCCGCCATGTTCTGGAGCGCGACCGTGCGGATGATGCCGAGTTCCATTTCCCTGAGCATGGTCCGGTATTCATCCGTCAGCGGGCCTTTGACCCCCAGATTCACATAGAACCGGATCGCCGCGGTGAAATCCAGACCGCCGCGCATCGCGGATGAAATCAGGTCGATGGAAAAAGGGATCGCCTGAAGGATTTTCGTCTTGCGTTCCTGGACCAGATTGCCAACCGCGATGCCGGGAAGGAACCAGCCGATGAACACGCCGATCAGCGCCGCGACCGGGATGGCTCCCCGTTGATCCTGTGGGACCACCATCCATGTCCCCATGGCAAACGCCGCGCCCATCGCCAGCACCAGAAAAATCCGGGCTTCATAGACGAACGCGGGAGCGAGGTCAAGGCCCGCATACTGAAGCTTTTTCCGCATTGCGCGGCATTGCGCGGGGAAGAGCTTATAGATCAGACTGCCGAACCCGAGCGCGTCCATGATGGCGACGGGTGTGGCGCAGAGCCGGAAGACCGATGGCATTTCCTTTTCCTCTTCCTTCTTTTTGCGCGAGGCGGGAGTGTTGTCCGTGAAGAGGACATATCCCATGACCGGCAGCAGCACCACCAGGAACGTTATCAGATAAATGACCGTACGATTCATATTACACCTTCACATCCACGATTGCACGGATCACGAAGTATCCGATCGTTTCCAGCGTCAGCATGACCCCGATGGCGCACCATCCGATCAGCGTCTTCACCATCGGCAGCATCAGATCGTTGTTGATGACGAACAGGAGCACGAACGCCAGAAGCGGCGCAAGGGACATGGCAAGCGCTTCGAACCGCCCCTGCGCCGTCAGAGCCTTCAACTTCTGCTGAAACTCGATTCGGCCGCGGATCGTCTGCGTAATGCGCTGGAGGACATCAGCCAGGCTTCCGCCGGACTGCAACGTCAGACGGATCGAAATGATCAGGAGCTGAAGGTCTTCGCACGGCAGGCGGTCGTACATGCGCTGAAGCGCATCCGGCAGCTCCACGCCGAGACGGTATTCCTTCAGCACGACGTCGAGTTCTTCTTTCAGGGTACCCTCGCTCCGGCGGGCGAAGACTTCCAGCGCCTGGGGCAAGGCCTGTCCTGCGCGCAGGCCGCTGGTCAATCCCATGGAGAGATCAAGGATGCTGCCTTCGAAGTCGAGGGCGCGTTTCTTCACTTTCCGGGAGTAATACAGGAGCGGAGCCGCGTACCCGATGCCGAGCGCGATCAGACTGACGGGAACCAGCACATAAAACATGTAAACCTTGCAGAAAAGCAGGATCGAAACGATGACCGCCATCAGGAGAATCCCGATGGAGAACTGGATCTGCAGCAGGACCTGGGGAGAAACGAAATACCCGATGTCGTTGCGATGTCCGCCGAGGTTCCTGTCTTTGACTTTATGGTCGAAATGCTCCATGCCGACCTGCTGGACCAGGCCGACGGACAGAAAGATCAGGAGAAACACCGCGGCGAAGACCAGCAGGTAAATCCCGTATTTGCTCAGGAATGACGAATTCATGGTGACTCAGTTCTCCGGTACGAATACGGACATGTCCAGCTGAAGGTCGCCGGACTGCCGGAGTTCATCGATGAAACGCGGGATATTGCCGGTCGCCGTATGATGTCCGAGGACATGGAATTTTTCATCGAAACCCTCCTGCTCGAACGTGAAGATGTCCTGCATCAGGATGATGCCGTTTTCGCGGCCCGTGACCTCGCTGATCTTTACGATCTTGCGGGAGCCGTCCGGCAGGCGCGTCTGCTGAACGATCAGGTGGATCGCCGATGCGATCTGTTCCCGGATCGCGGCGGACGGCAGTTCGAATCCTGCCATCATGACCATGTTTTCCAGGCGGGACAGCGCGTCGCGCGGCGTATTGGCGTGGCAGGTTGTCATGGAGCCGTCGTGGCCCGTGTTCATCGCCTGAAGCATGTCCAGCGCTTCGGGTCCGCGGCATTCCCCGACGATGATCCGGTCGGGACGCATGCGCAGCGTGTTGATGACGAGGTCGCGGATCGTGATCCGGCCCTGTCCTTCCACGTTGGCGGGACGAGCCTCAAGGCGGCAGAGGTTCTCATGCGTAAGCTTCAGTTCTGCCGAGTCTTCGACCGTGATGATGCGTTCCTTTTCGGGGATGAACAGCGAAAGGATGTTCAGGAGCGTCGTCTTGCCGGATCCCGTGCCGCCGGAGACCAGGATATTTCTGCGGGCGCGGACCGCCTCCTTCAGAAAAAGCGTCATGGCGTGCGTCAGGCTTCCGAACTTCTCCAGGTCGTCCGAGGTCAGCTTCTTCGACGGGAATTTGCGGATCGTGACCAGGGAACCGTCGAGCGCGAGCGGGGGAATGACCGCGTTCACGCGGGAACCGTCCTTAAGTCGGGCGTCGACCATCGGGGACGCCGCGTCGATATGACGTCCCAGCGGCTCCACGATTCGCTGGATGATCGACTGCAGATGCGCCTCGCTATGGAATTTGGACGCCGTGCGGTACTGCAGCCCCTTGCTTTCGATAAAGATGTTGTTCGGACCGTTGATCATAATCTCGGAAATGGACGCGTCACGCAGAAGCGGGGAAAGAGGACCGAGGCCGATCAGATTGTCCATCAGCGTTTGTCTGAGCAGGTCGATGTTTACTTCCGGGGGGATTTCGTGACGGATTTCACGGAGGACCTGATCCACCGCGCTTTCCACCTGCGGACGCATGGAAGCGTTCGAAAGGTTGTTCTGCGTTTCGTTGTTCACATTGAGCAGTTCCAGAACACGTGTCTGGACACGCTTCGACAGCTGCATCATTTTTTCGGTGAAGAGGCTCTGCTGTTCCTTCTGCGCCGAATAGATGGGAAGGGTGTGTTCCGATCCGGGAACGGAATCCGGAAGCGGACCTGACGGTATCGAGGCAGGAGAGGAAGCATTGTTCCGCAGTGAAACCGCCACGTTGGTCGAAGTGGGAACCGAACTCGACTGGACCCTGAACTCGAAGTCGGAAATGCTCAGGACATCGCCTGCGATCAGCTCCGTCTTCTCCTTGACGGGAACGCCGTTTATCCGCGTCCCCGCGTGGCTTTCCAGGTCGCGGACGAACACTTTGCCGTCCTGCTCCGTGATCTCGGCATGGCGGCGCGACACGTGCTTGTCCGGGATTCGGATGTCGGCGTCCTCGTGCCGGCCGATGATCAGACAGCAGCCGGCAGGAAGTTCGATGGAGCGCTTTTCGTTTGTGAATATAAGCTTCATGGACGGATTACCACGTGAACATTCTTTCAAACCACGTTTTCTGTTCGTTTTCCTGGACTTTGAGATTTTCCGCACTGACCCGTTCGGAAACCTCCTGCTCCAGCGTGGCGTTTTCTTCGGACGGACGCGTCGCCATCGTGATGTTCTGATCCATCAGTTCAGGCGACACCAGGATCAGCATCTGGAGTTCTTCGCCCTGATCTTCTTCGGACGACGCGAACCAGTTGATGACCGGAATATGCCGGAGGAACGCATAGCCGGACGGTCCTTCATGAGAAAAGGTCAGCTCCTTCTGTCCCGCGATGACGGCTGTTTTTCCGAGCGGACAGATCAGCGTCGTCTTGGTTTTGCTCTTGCTCTGGACATAGTCGTCGCCGTCCCGGACCGGAGGCAGACTCCGTTCCAGATCCAGATTCAGCTTGACCGTATTGCCTTCCTGAAGGAATGCCTGGGCCTTGTATTTCAGTCCGTACTCGATCTCCTTCATGTCGGCGGTATCCCGTCCGTACACCTTGACCTGGCGCGTACCGCCGTTTTCATACGTGGATTCGTCGCCGTTGTTCGTGAGCGTGATGTGTCCCGCGTCGCGGAAATCGGCGATCCCGTTCTGTCCGAAGAACACCAGAGCCCCCTTCAGATTCGTTTCGAGCGTAATCGAACCGCCTGCATGCTGGCTGCCATGGCTGTCGATCGCGTCCTTTGCGCCGCCGTACAGCGCCTTGAACCAGCCAACGACGTCCCACGTCAGGACCGTGCCGTCCGCATTGGCGTTTCCGAGACGTTCCAGCTGTTTTCTGGTCACGCCGACGAATACGACTCCGAGGTCGACCTGGGAGGGCACGATTCTCAAGTCGGTTTTGAGGCTGGCATTGTTGCCGTTCCACTCCGAATCCAGCCAGCGCTGCGCCGAGAGAATGGATTCGACCGTTTTGATGCCGTCATCGGAGTACAAATATCCGCGCACGGTCAGGACGGTCCCGGTGAGGTTCATGGACAGCTTGCCGGGGGCATCCGGACCGGATTGTTCCTCCACGGGGAATCCGGCGTCCGTCAGCTGTTTTTTCAAATCGGCGATCAGTTTCGTGTCCGGAACAAAAGCGACGTAACTGTTGCATCTGTCTTCATAGGACTGCAGGATGCGGCGGAAATAATCCCAGTGGACGGGCTGCGTAATGATGCCGCGGAGAACAAGCCCCCCGTCGTACATCTGCAGAGTGACTTCCGGAAGCTCTTCCAGAAGACGGCTCATCTCCTGATACGTCTGAAGCGTCGAGTTGTACACCGTGATATGAAAACTCTTCTCGATGCCTCCGGCATGGACCGTGACCACGGCACGGCCGGGCGAAACTCCGGATACCTCGAACGTGTTGCCGCTGACATGCTCGATCTTGACGTTGGAAGAATCCGATTTGCAGGATTCGATGGCAAACGGCATGCTCAGTGCACGTTTTTCCCCGACGGTGATGGAGATCTGTTCCTGCATCGGATCGTTCCCGTTTTCGTTCTGCGAACCGAGCGCCTGGGTGATCGCCTTCACGATATCTTCCTGAGAAACCTGAACTTCGTTTGCCTGGGACTGACCCGGGGCGCCGGACGGTTGCTGAGCCGTCTGGCCCATGCCGGGAAGGGCCAGGAGGATGCCTGCCAGCAGAAGGAATGCAGTCGTAATTCTTTTCATGTTTTACCGCCGTTTATTTCGTGGAGTTTGCAGTTTCGTTCGTGAGCAGCGCCGTATCCAGGTCGGAACGCACGGCTTCGAACGTTTTCGAGTTCACGGCACCGATTTCCGAACGATTCCGCGCGGACGGATCGTTTCTTCTGCGGAGGATCGGGAAAAGTTCCGCTTCATGCTGTGCCGCCAGCAGGATCGTTGCCTGCCGGGGAGGAAGGGATACATAGATCGTGGCGGTCGCACTGCCCGGCTCGCGGAAAAGGCCGTTGCTGTTGTCAAGACCGATCACCTCAATGCAGGGGAACAGGATAACGGTTTCGCGTTCCTCCTTCACGTCCGCTTTCATGGCCGCTTCCGGGTTTTCGAGAAGTTCTTCAGAAGTTGCGTTCGGGTGTTCGACCCTGGTGTTTGCATAAAGCGCCGCAATTGCGATTTCGTCCTGGGGACGCAGCATTTTTACGAGGGTCGGATCGGAAAACGTCACCGGAACCAGCCATTGACCGGTGGTGACGCAGTCCGCCAGGGAGATGTTCAGCTGAATGTCATCGAACATGACGTAACTGCCGCGTTTGATCGCACGCGGGATCTTCTGGCCGTAGGTCAGGCTGACGCTGTCCCAGAGGATCGCGGATTGCGGGACCGCCGATTCCGGCAGGTTTTTGAATGAGCACGCGCCCGGCATAAGCTCTTCTCCCGCTTCCAGATCGCGGGCCGCGACCACAACGGATATCTGTGGCTCCTGTTCGGTGTCCTGGTTTTTGACAAGGACGTTGCTCACCATGTAAACGGCTGCAAGTCCCAGGAGGACGGCTACGATCAGCGGAATGACATTCTTCATTGAGATTACCTCATTTCACCTTATGTTGAAGTGTTTTGTCTGAATCCGGTCCGGAATGTCCCCGGAACAAGTCGGGAGCATGTCTTTGTTTCGGCTATCCTGCGCAGACTCTGTCTCTTTTCCCTATCAACTATGCGCAAAAAGTCTACTTGACTAACATCTAATATACATCTTTTTTATTTTTTTTTCAACCCCGGACGTGTTTTTTTAAATAAAGTTTTGCTTTCCGGTCAGGCTATCCACGAGGCAAGCCTCACGGTATTACGCCCGACCGTACACAGCTCTGAACGAGCCGGACGCAAAAACATTTTCTATGCGGATTCGCCGCAAGCAGCGGGGTATGAACCCGCAGGGGAATAAATAGTTACTTGCATCTCTAGAAAGCAAAAATACTCGGCTCGTGTAAACGTCTGGCTGATGTCACGAGAAGCAGGCGCTCCACTGTCCGGAATGCAATAGTGAATTGAAATGATTTCAGCATCCGAAAGCAGGATTGCCGAGGTCTCAATGGGTAGAGTGGGTAATCTGTGCCTCATCTCCCTTTCACGGGCGGTGAGGCGTGGCTTTGCATTCTTTCTCCAGGATGGGAAAATAGGTTTACAACAAACTTGTCAGGATAGCTCTTTTCTGAGGTTGCTTTCCCCCAAATCGAGGATGCTATATGCGTGATACCGGTCGCGGCCTGTCGATTCTCTAAGCTTAATCGCGGAAATGTGCGTAATTTCCGGTATATCCCGCGAAAAGACTTGCGAAATCGTTTTCGATATTTTTTGCTTGCAAAAATGCCGGAATTGAGGTATATTATCATTATGTTTGTTTCAAACACCCTTTTTGATTCGTTTTCACAAAAGTCGAATAGCCTACCATGCAGGAGAACTGCGCATGAAGAAAATGAGATTCCCGAACCGCGTGACCGGATTCCTCGCCGGAGCGCTGCTCGCCGCGGGACCTGCGGTTTCCGCCGCTTCCTTCGAAAACATGATCGCCAATAGGCAGAATTCTGCCGGAGATCTGTTCAGCATCGCTTCCGGCGGACAGACCGCGACGATCGTTTTGAGCGAGGAGGATTACGCCCCCGTGATCCGCGCGGCGAAGGACCTGAGCGAGGACGTGAAACGCGTTACGGGTACGGCGTCGTCGGTCGAGACGGACGGCGGGGCGCGTCCGGGCTCGATCTTGGTCGGTACGATCGGGAAAAGCCCGCTCATCGACGGACTCGTCGCGGAAAACAAGCTCAACGTCGACGCGATCAAGGGGAAATGGGAATCGTACCTGATTCAGGTCAAGAACAATACGCTGGTGATCGCGGGCAGCGACAAACGCGGCACGATCTACGGCATTTACGAGCTGTCGAAACGCATGGGCGTTTCCCCGTGGTACTGGTGGGCCGACGTGCCGGTAGTGCATCGGGACGCCGTCTATGCTGTTCCGGGGACTTACGTGCAGGGGCCGCCGAAGGTGAAATACCGCGGCATCTTCATCAATGACGAGGAACCGTCGTTCGGCAACTGGTCCCGCGCCAATTTCGGCGGCATTAATTCCAAGATGTACGCGCACATGTTCGAACTGATTCTCCGCCTCAAAGGCAATTATCTGTGGCCCGCGATGTGGGGCAAGGCGTTCAACGAGGACGACCCGCTGAACCCGGTCGTGGCGGACCAGTACGGCGTCGTGATGGGGACCAGCCACCACGAGCCGCTGATGCGCAACCAGGAGGAATGGACGAAGCGGAGCCGTGAACTCGGAGAGTGGAATTACCGTCAGAACGGCGAGAATATGCGGAAGTTCTGGCTGGAGGGGCTGAAGCGCAACGCGAAGTACGACAACATGCCGACCGTGGGGCTGCGCGGCGACGGCGACCTTCCGCTTGACCCCGGCGCGAATTTCGAAAGCAACAAGGAGCTGCTGCACCAGTTGCTCTTCCACGACCAGCGCGAGCTTATCCGCGAGGCGTACGGACGCGATCCTGCCACAGTGCCGCAGATCTGGGTGGTGTTCAACGAGATCGTGATCTTCTACAACCGGGGCGTGCGTCCGCCGGACGACGTCATCATGGCGATCTGCGACAGCAATTTCGGTTATCTGCTCCAGCTGCCCGCCGAAGAGGACCGGAAAACCCCCGAACGGCTTGGTCTGTATTACCACATCGACATGAACGGCGGCCCGTGGAACGACCGCTGGATCAGCACGCGTCCGATCCCGCAGATCTGGCATCAGCTGTACATCGCGTACCAGTACGGCATGCGCGGACTGTGGGTCATCAACGTGGGCGACCTGAAACCGAAGGAAGCCGAGATCGACTTCATCATGGATTACGCCTGGGACCCCGACAAAATCCCGTACGACAAAGTCGGCTCCTGGATGATCGACTGGTGCGGGACCATCTTCCCGTCCGAATACGCGAAGGAATGCGCCATGCTGATCTCGGAGTACATCCGCCTGAACCACATCCGCAAGCCGGAAATCCAGCAGACGCGCATCTGGAGCGCCGTGAACTACAACGAGGCGGACCGTTTCGCCGCGGACTGGCGGAAGATCGCCGACCGCGCCGAAGAACTGAAGAAAAAGATGCCCGCCGAATATGCCGACGCGTTCTATCAGCTGGTGTACTACCCTGTCGTGGCGGGCGCGGGCACGGCGCAGATCTATACGGAGCTCGCCAAGGCCGACCAGTTCGCGAAACAGGGCCGCGCCAGCGCGGCGGTCGCGCTCAAGAAGGCGCAGGACCTTTTCGAGAAGGACAAACAGCTCTCGGATTACTACAACAGCGCGGAAATGGCGGGCGGCAAGTGGAAGAACATGATGTCCGACAAGCACATCGGCTACACGCAGTGGAGCATGCCGCGTGACAACTCCCTGCCGCGCATCTCTCAGATGCCGGCGCCCGCGGCCGAGCCCATGCTCGGCGTCGTCGTGGAGGGCAACGAGAAAGCCGCGCCGCATCAGGTCGAGAGCCTGACTCTGCCGACGTTCAATTCCATGACCGATCAGGAATATCCCGTGACGCTGTTCAACCGCTCCGACAAGGGCCGGATCGAATGCGCGCTCAAGGCGGACAAGCCGTGGGTGAAAGTGCCCGAAAGAGTAACCGTGAACGGCGCGAACGACAAGACCGTCGATGTTTCCATCGACTGGAAGGCCGTGCCCGCCGGGACGTCAAATGCGACGATCATCGTGTCCGCTGAGGGGCAGAAGTCCGTGAAGATCGCCGTGAAAGCCGTCTCCGTCAATAATCCTGTCAAGAATGTGCTTGAGTTCTACGGAAGCGCCGTTCCCGAGCCGATCGTGATTCCGGCGTCCTCTTTCGTGGCGAAACGCGGCGCGAACGGCGCGAGCTGGCAGAAGGTCCCCGGCCTGGGGCGCTGGAACAACGCGATGGCCGTGTTCCCCCTGCCGACGCCGTCCGTCCTGCCTCCCGAAACCGCCCCGACCATGGAATACTCCGTCTACATCCCCGAACCCGGAAAAGTGACGGTCGACGTGGAGATCATGCCGATCTTCCCGGACAAGGACGATACCGGATTGCAGGGCGCGACTTACCGCGACCTCCGCATCGGCACGGCGTTTGACGATGAACCTGTGAAAGTCACCGACACGCTCGCCCGCGAGTTCAAACGCCTGAACAACGAGATATTTGAAAACGTCCGCAAGGTGCGCGTGACGCATGAAGTGAAGGAAGCCGGCCTCCACAGGTTCAAAGTCGTGATGGTCGATCCGCTCGTCGCGGTCGAACGCCTCGTGTTCTACCCGGAACTGGTCCGGAAGAGCAACCTCGGCGCGCCGTTCACGAAGCCGTATCCGGTGTTCAGCGCGACGGACAGGAAATGAGCAGGCCGGAACAGAAACAGATTTCTCAAACCGAGGCGGAGCTTTCGATCCAGAAACAGTGGTCGGAGATCCGGCGCGGGGCGGTCTTCACACTCCTGAACGGCGCCTCGCTGCGGGTGCTTTCGCCGGGGCGCTGGAACCGGATGCCCGGGCCGGACTTCCGCAACGCGAAGCTTGAAGTGAACGGAAAAATGCTCTACGGCGATATTGAGGTCCACGGGAAGACGAGCGACTGGATTTCGCACGGACACGGAGCCGATCCGGCCTACGACAACGTGATCCTGCACGTGGTGCGCCGGGACGATACGTCGCCCGGCAACGTGGCGTTCCTGCCCGAATCAGCAGTGCTGGTCCTGCCCGAAACGGGGGAGGGGGATGACGAGTCTGAAACGAAGCCGCAGGCCGCGTGCGCCGCGTATTTCGCGAAGATGACGGCGTCCGAACTCGAAAAGTTTCTGTGCGACGCGGGCGCGGACCGCCTCAGACTCCGCGCCGACGAACGCCTCCGCGTGATGATCTCGGCGGGGACGACGAAAGCGTTTCTCTCCGCCGTCGCCGAACAGCTCGGCGTACCCGACAACCGCGAGGTCTTCCGCACGCTCGCGGAACGTCTTCGCGAGTATCAGGAGGACGAGCTGACGGCGCATTTCGAGGCGCTCGTGTGGGGCGAATCCGGGCTTTTGCCCGATCCCGCGGCGGACAAACGTCTGACCGGAGACGGTCGCGCGCTCGCCTCCGCCTGGTGGGACGAATGGTGGCCTCTGCGTAAAAACGGCGGCGAAGGACTCTTTTTCAAGCGCACATGCCGTCCACTGAACAGCCCGGAACGCCGTCTGGCGATGCTCGGGGCGGTCGGCCGGACGTTCCTGCCCGATCCGTGCGGCCAGCTCGCCGGGATATTGAAATGCGGCAGCGTGGATTTGATCCTGGAGACGATCCAGGAGCGTCTGAGCGGCGGCGAGGCGTTCTGGGATGCGCATACGTCGTTCCGGTCCGCCGAGCTCAAACACCATGCGGCGCTCTTCGGGCGTCCGCGCGTGGAATCGCTGTTCGCGGACGTGATCCTGCCCGTGCTGGCGGCGTACGCGAAGCTCGTACACGACGATGCGCTGGAAACGCGCGTCTTCGAGCTTTTCCGCGCGATGCCGCCGCTCCAGAGCAATCTGGTGGTGCGGCGGATGCAGTCTCTGTGTCTGCCGGGCCGGAAAAACGCCGTAAAAACCGCGGCGGCCCAGCAGGGACTGATTCACCTGTACAAAACGCACTGCGAAGCGCAGGCGTCCGACTGCGGCGCGTGCAGACTGTATCATTCGTTCGCATCGGAGCAGTGAGCGGGAAAGGAAACCACAGAATATGCCGTTGAAAAAACTCAAGATCGGCGTCAGCGCATGCCTGTTGGGCATGAAATACCGTTATGACGGTACGGACAAGCTCGACGCGCGCATCGTGGAACGCCTGCTGAACAAAGTCGAGTTCGTGCCGGTATGCCCGGAGGTCGAGTGCGGCCTCGAGATTCCGCGTCCGGCGATGCGCCTGGAGCGGGGGCAGGGCGGCACGCGCCTCAAGGTGATTGCCACAGGCGAGGACGAGACGCGCCGGATGGAGGAATGGGCGGGCGTGAAGATCGAACAGCTCCTGCGGCGCGGCATCGGCGCGTTTCTCTTCAAGGCGCGGTCGCCGAGCTGCGGACATGGCAATACCTCCATTTTCGATTCGCAGGGGCGGTGCATCATGAAGACCGCCGACGGGCTGTTCGTGCGGATGCTGCGGATGAAGTGCCCGAAGATGGTGATCGGGACGGAGGACCGCCTCGATGAGTTCATCGATAAGCTGAACCTTGACATCTTCCGCAACTGACTCCACTTGTTTTTTGCACTGTTTCGGAAAAGATAATAAATCAAAACGAAAAAGAGGCTTGATTTTCGCGTTTGCCCATGTATATTAATGCCAAATGCACGGAATCATCACGCTTTTCCCTCTCGAAAGGAGTTACCCGCATGAAGAAATGTTTCCTTCCGCTGACTGCCGCAATCCTCGGTTTCATCCTGGCCGCCTGCGCCAGTGTCGAGTATCGGGGCGAATCCCTGGCCCCGCTTTCCTCGGACACCCCGGTGAAATTCTATCTGGCCTCCGAACTTGACAAGATGCCGGGCGTAATCGTGCTCGGGACTGCGGAGTACACTGCGCGTCCGTCGCTCACGAGCAAGGACATCCGCGAGAAGCTCCAGGTTGCCGCGCGGCGCGAGGGCGCGAACGGCATCCGCGTCATATCCATGGCGAAGATCCCGGACGGCGAGGCGAGGAAGGACCAGCTCAACAACACCGGCGCGCCGCAGTGGAACGTCTCCGACAACAGCGATACCTCGTTGTCGTCCATGAAGAACACGATCAACTATTCCGACGTCCGCGAAAAGGAAAAGACCATCTACAAGACGTTCGTGAAGGCCGAATTCCTGTCCGTGCCGGAAACGGTGCAGGCAGTCGAAGTCCGGCCCTGATTGATTGCGTTTTGAACTGTTTTTCCGGGCGGCGGTTTTGTTTTTCCTTCAGGGAAACGGAACGCCGCCCTTTTCTTCCTCAAAATTTGTCCTCCAATTCCGATATGAGGTAAGTTCCCATGAAAATGTCCCGACTGCTTCCCGTGCTGGCATTGAGTATGCTTGCGCTCGTTTCGTTCCCGTCCTGCGTCAGCGATGATTCGCACGCCTCCGCCAATCAGCCGAAACGTCTTGAGATGTGCGATCTGCTCAGCGACCATGCCGTGCTTCAGCGTTCAGCCGCCACGCATGTCTGGGGGAAAGCAACGCCCTTTGCGAAGGTGAAAGTCCGTATCGGCGAGGATGGCTGGTTCGCGAAATCGGCGACCGCGGAGACGACCGCGGCGGAGGACGGCACATGGCTGGCGTGTGTGGATGTGCGGAAACTCGGCGACGGCCCGTACACCATGACCGTGACCAGCGGAAACGAGACGCTCACGCGTTACGACATCCTGATCGGCGAAGTCTTCCTCGCGTCCGGCCAGTCCAACATGGAGAAGCCGCTCGGACCGCGCACCAATCAGCATCCGATCCCCGACTACATGGAGATCGCGAAGGCGTCCGCGCTTCAGCCGAACGCTGTCCGCATGGCGACGATCAAGGAAAAACAGGTCCCGTCGCCGGTCGACTCGTTCACCGGACCGTGGGAACTCCCCGGCGAGACCACCACGCCGAGGTATTCCGCCGTGGCGTATTTCGCTGCCGAAGTATTGCACAAAGAACTCGGCATGCCCATCGGCATCATCCATTCTTCGCTCGGCGGCAGCAAGGTGCAGGTCTGGACCAGCCGCGAAGCGCTCGTCGCAGGCGGCGAGGACCCGAACGAGACGTTCCGCGGCAAGACCAGCACATACCTGTACAACGGCATGGTGTATCCGCTCCGCAACGCGTCGTTCCGCGGCGTCCTGTGGTTCCAGGGCGAACAGAATATGGACGACGCGGAGAAATACGACAAGCTGTACGCGCTCATGACGGATTCCTGGCGGAAGCTCTTCCGGCGCGACGACCTCAAATTCTATTTCGTCACGCTCAACGGCTACAAGCCGCCGGATCCTGATCCGAACGCCGTCGCTGTTCAGCCGCGCATCCGCGCGTCCCAGCAGCGTGCTGAACTCGCCGATCCTCTGTCCCACATGGCGGTCGGCGCGGACACCGGCGAGGCGCTGGATGTTCACGCCCGCGACAAACGCCCCATCGGCGAACGTCTCGCGAAGCTCGTGCTGAAATACGAGTTCGGGCGCGACATCGTGGCGGACAGCCCGGTCTTCAAGAGCGCGTCGCGCAACGGTTCCGAGGTCACGGTCACGTTCGACCGCGTCGGAGGCGGCCTGGTCGCGCATCCCGTGAAGACCGAATACGTCACGCAGGGACGCCGCGCGAACGAGAAGTACACGCGCTGCAGTCCGGACAGCCAGCTGGAGGATTTCGCGCTGCGCGATGCCGACGGAAACTGGCATTGGGCGGACGATGCGCATATCGTCGGCAAGGATACGGTCGTCGTCTCCTGCAAGGCCGTTCCGAAACCGACCGGCGTCCGTTATGCCTACCGCGGATTCCCGATGGGCAACCTCTACAACGAGGAAGGATTCCCTGCGGCGCAGTTCGATGTTGAGTTGAAGTAAAAGCGAGCAATCGCGGTCTGAACAATACGGGGCTCCGGTTTTTAATGGCTGGAGCTCCTTTCTTTTTGCAAAATATTACTTTCGGAATTGAATCATCTTTTTGTTATTTCTCTGAAAATGAGTCTTGACATTGCATGCGCACGGGGGTACATTATGGAAAGATTTGCCTGTCCTCAGGCAATTTGAACTCAGATACAACCGTTTTCACCCCATAAATCTTTTAACAGAAGGTTGAACATGAACAGAAAAACTTTCCTTCTCGCAGGAGCCATCGCGGCTTTTGCTCTCTTCGCGGGCGTTGCGGCTCAGGCCGCCGATGCCAAAGAGTATCCCGGCACGGCCCTGGAACCGAACGGCAACCCGATCTTCACGGACGCCTGGACGTGCGACCCGGCTCCGCTGGTGGTCGGCGACCGCCTCTTCGTCTACACGGGCGAAGACATTTACAAGGACGGCGAACAGAACGGCCTCCCCGGCAACTACAATATCGCCGCGTGGCGCTGCTACTCCACGACCGACATGGTCCACTGGACCAGCCACGGCGTTCTGCTGAAGCCGGAACAGTTCCCGAACGGCCGCGCGGGCGTCGCATGGGCGGCCCAGGTCGTGCAGAAGGGCGACAAATTCTACTGGTACGTGACCTACGGCAACAAGAACGGCCAGGGCAACTCCATCGGCGTTGCCATCGCGGACTCCCCGGTCGGCCCGTTCAAGCCCGTTGAAAAACCGGTCATCACCGACGACATGACCTCCGGCAACGACATCGACCCGACCGTGCTGATCGACGACGACGGCACCGCCTGGCTCGCCTGGGGGCAGACCTCCTACCTCGCGAAACTGAAAGACAATATGTGCGAGATCGACGGCGAGATCATCAACCTCGGCCTTCAGAGCTATATCGAAGGTCCGTGGCTCTATAAGCGCAAAGGCCTTTACTACAACATCTACGCTGGTTTCGGCGGCGGCTTCGGCGGCGGCTTCGGCGGCGGTAATCGTCCCAACCGTCCGGCGGGCGGTCAGGGCGCTGGCGGACCCGGTGCGGGCGGTAATCGTCCGGCCGGTGCTCCCGGCGCTGGTGCTGCCGGTGGCGCTCCTGCCGGTGGCATGGGCGGCTTCGGTGGCTTCGGCGGCTTCGGCGGCTTCGG
>JAEEQN010000062.1 GCA_016285345.1 Victivallales bacterium
GTACTGGTTGATGCGTTCGTCCACGGGTCCGATCGAATTCTTTCAGATTGCGCGGTTCTCAAGGCCGACGCCTTCCACGAAGCATCCGCCGGGGAAGCGCACAAACGCGGGTTTCATCGCGACAAGACGTTCCATCAAATCCGGACGGAGACCGTTCTTGCGGCCTTTCCAGGTCTTCTGTGGGAAGAGCGAAACCATGTCGAGGCTGAATTCAGCCGGAGCATCCGTGCCGATTTTCAGGATGGACTCGCGGGCGGTCTTGTTCGGAGTGAGCGTGACGGAATACTTTTTCCAAGTGTCACCGTCAATGGAAACGGAAGCGGAAGCAAGGGTTGAGGAACCTTCTTCAAAGGATATCTTCAGATCGGTTTTCGAGCCCGTCTTCGCGAAGAACGTGAGGTCGTAGGCATCGCCGGACGTGACCGCGATGCTGCCGGGGTCGCGGCCGTTGAAGTCGCGGATGAAACCGCCGTTGCAGATAAAGCCGCCAGCCTGCGTCTTCACTTTCAGCGAGGTCGAATTGTTCCTGTTCAGCGGCTGGGATCGATCAAGCGATGCTTCTGCATTTCCGACGCCCCATGCCAACGGAGTATTGCGGACTTCATCCACGCGGGATTTATCCTCAAAGGAACGGTTTTGGATCATCTCGGCATAGATTCCGCCTTCGCCCGCGCGATTGATTTCCTCGAAGAAGATTCCATAGAGCAGAGGGCTGGTCTTGATTGTGGTCTTACTCGTGTCGATGGTGATGGACGGTTCCTGGGCACCGACATAGGACATGAGGGCCAGGAGCATCGCCGCAGGCAGGGATTTGAGGAAAAGGTGTTTCATATTGATCTCCATTCTTTCTGTTGGATGGGGTGTTTTCAATTAATCAGCGAGGAGGATGCCCATTTCGCCGAAGACCATTTCCTCCGCGCCGTCGAGGAACCGGTCAGCGCGGATGCGGATGCGGTCGGTCTTCACGTTGTCGAGCGGGATCAGCTGCGGCACGGGGTTGGATTTTACATTGGAGAACTCGCGGTCGGCGGCCTTGACCCACTTGCCGTCCTGCTGGATCTCGACGGTGCAGCGGTCGGGCGTGCCGAGCGGAGCGCCCGCGGCGGGCGTGAAGACGAAGCCGGAGATGGCTTTGTCGCGCGAGACGGGGAATTCGAGGTAGCGGAGCGGGTGCATCGGAGTGAACTGGCTGGCGGGGTTGACCTCGAGTTTGCGGTAGTTGGGGAGCGAGCGGATATCGTTCTCCTGGATTGCCGTGCCGACGCCGATGAGGTGTTCCGGCGCGAGGTAGCCGGAGAATTTCAGCGACTTGACCGTGCCGGAAGATTCGGTGATGCGGATGCGGACCGCGTCGCAGTCCTGCGTCGGGATCGGTTTCAGCCGTTTGAGGCCGATCGCCTGACCTTTCAGCACGGTTTCCCATTTGCCGCCCTTGCGGACGTCGACTTCGTAGCCGGAGACAAGTTCGCCCTGTGTGGACGAGAGGAATTCAGCCATCTTGATAAAGTTGAGTCGCTTTGTGCCGCCGAACTCGACTGTTCCAACGTTGTTTTCGATCTTGACTTCATCGCCGAAGACCTTGTTCGCGAACAGCGAATCAAGGGCCGCCTTGAATTCTTTCAGGCGTTTCACGTCATTTTCGTGGATCAATCCGCGTTTATCCGGCGTCATGCCAAGATTCATGTAGGCCCCGGAGCCAGCCGAACGCAGGTAGATATTGATGAGGTGCTGGACGCTCTTCTGCGCATTGTCTTCGCGTGTGTGGTAAAACCAGCCAGGACGGAACGGCACATCGCAGTCGCCGGGGATGAAGAACACGCCGTCCTTATGACCGCTGTTTGCTTCCCCAGTGTTGCAGAAACCGGGCATCGCCTCGCCCTGCTGTCCACGAGGTGCATGAGGCGTGAACGATCCAAATGCTTCCGCGTTTGCTGTTCCGGCTTCATTGCCGATCTAGCGGACATCGGGGCCGACGTCGCTGAAGATGGCCGCACCGGGCTGGAGTTCGCGGATAATCTGCCAGGTATGAACCCAGTCGTAGTACGTCCGATGGTCGATGTTGCGGCGTTCGCGTGCGCCGCCGTAGTAGCCGTCCCCGCCGTTCGCGCCGTCGAGGAAGACCTCGAATGCCGGACCGTAGTTGCTCAAGACTTCGCGGAGCTGCTCCTGGAAGATGGGCAGATAATCGGGCGTACCGTACTTGGCGTTGTTGCGGTCCCACGGAGAGACATAAAACCCGACGTCAAGGCCGTACTTACGGCAGGCGTTCGCCATCTGGGGAATATTCGCGTGGAGGAAAGATGAGACCCGCCCATCCGAGTGATGGGCGGGGAGATTTGGTCAGATCAGAAAAAAGTCTCCGGCTTAAGAGGTTCTGCGAATGCCGAGCCAAATGAGGTCATGATGTCGGCCATTTCCCTGCTTGTGGAACGTATGGCGTGTCTGGGACAACGGTTGATGCAGCCCCAGCATCCAATACACTTGTTGAGATCAAAACTCTTGCGAGAAACGTCAATGGCTTCGGTCGGGCAATAGTTGGCGCAGATGCCACACTGGATACAGGCGTCCGATATTTCTTTCGTCTTATAGGATTCAGGAAGCACATAAGGCGCATCCGGTTGCGATTCCCGCATAGCAATGATCTTGTTGAACTCATCAACATGTGACCAGTTCGTCTGCAGCTGTGTATGCAAATTCAAATCGCCGGAGCCGATTTTTTCGGCGGCCTTGCGTCCGAAAGCCCGGATCGTTTCCATATCTGAGGCATCGGGACGACCGGGGCCGATGGTCGAGGAAATTGAGTGTTGGGCGGGGAATGCCCCCGCCGCAGCAACAAGGAAACCTCGTTCCGTTGCACGTTTGAGGAGTTCTTTGAGCGCAATGCCATAGAAGCCGTTTCCATAGGAGACAATGCCGATCATTGGCGTATCATGCCCTTCGAGGCTCGCGAACATTTCATCGGAGAGAGTAAAGAGTTTCTGTGCGGTCATGCACCCGAAGACAACAAGCTCGTCCGATCCGAAGATATGACGATCTTTGCGAGTTTTTGGATTGAGGAGATCAATCATCTCGACGGGGGAATTCGGGAATACGTCCTTGATACCGTCCGCGATACCACGGACGATTTTTTCGGTTGTTCCGCTCGGGCTGAAGTAGGCAAGGTGGATTTTTTTCATAGGCGATTCTCCTGGATTTCAATCCTGTCTGAGGTTACAGCAGAGTTTTAACGCAGTCTTCGACTTCTCCCATATCGGCGGTCGGTTCGAATCTCGCCACGACATTGCCTTCGCGGTCGATCACGAACTTGGTGAAATTCCATTTGATGTCGGGAGTTTTTGCCCAATCCGGGTCCTGTTCGGCAAACTTCTTTTCGAGCAGCTCCTTGAACGGATGCTCGCCGAATCCCTCGAAGCCCTTTTGGGATTTCAGGTAGGCATAAAGCGGCAGCTGATTCTCTCCGTTGACATCGGATTTCCTCATCTGCGGGAACGGCGTATTGTAGTGAAGCGTGCAGAAATTGTGAATCTCCGCATCCGTCCCCGGAGCCTGAGCTCCGAACTGATTGCACGGGATATCCACGATCTCCAGTCCTTTTTCGTGGTAATCCTTGTACATCTGAACAAGTTCCGAATACTGAGACGTGAATCCGCATCCCGTCGCCGTGTTCACGATCAGGACGACTTTTCCTCTGTATTCCGCCAGGTTCAGACTCGTTCCCTCTCCGGTTGTGACCTTGAAATCGTAAACCGTCGGTTTATCGTCCGTTTCCCGGACAAGTCTCCGACCGAGTTCGAAAGCTCTTTGGCAATCCTGCGGAAATACGGTTTCGTGACGAAGCTGCTTTGCTTCGGCGTCGAACCCGGCAAGGTGGTAGCGGCTGTAGTCCTTCACCTGCATGGTGTCTGTGGCGAGGAGCGTTTCGCAATGGCCGAAATAGAGTTTCATCCAGTTTTCGTAGCGCTGGAAGAGCTGGCGATATCCGAAATCGTCAAACAGGGACTCCGGTATGTTCATCGTGAAAATGAATGCCGTTTTCTTCGCCGGGCTCAACGGCTTGCTGTAGTCGTCGTAGTTCAGATACTGGAAGAGGAACCGCTCGAAGAAGGAGCGCATTTCGCCGGTGACCTCGCTAAAGTAGATCGGGCTGCCCAGCACGACGGCATCCGCCCCATGGATCTTGTCCAGCACGGAGGTCAGGTCGTCCTTCAGCATGCAGCGGTTCGGACGCGGTTCCTTCTTCAGTTTGCATGCCATGCAGCTGACGCATCCGCGGAATTTGAGGTCGTACAAGTAGACCATTTCCGCTTCGGCTCCGGCCGAAACTGCACCTTCGAGTGCCTTTTTCATCAAAATGTCGGTGTTCCAGTTCTTGCGGGGACTGCCATTAACGAACAGGATTTTCATGCTTTTGCCTTTCTGTTTGTGTCTCAATGTTCGGTTGAAAGTTGATTGTCCGCAAGCGAAGCCGAGCGGACTGTTCGTTACCCTTTTGGGGTGTCCGCCAGTCCGGCCAGGCAGAGTGCGCTTTGCGTCACCATGCCCTGCAGACGCCGGCAGAAAGTATGATCGATTTTGCTGACCTGCTCGAACCGCAGGAAATCCGTTGCGCTTGCCGCGAGGTAGGAACCGGGACTGATGATCGTCATCACCCAGCAGCGCGCGGTCATTCGGTCGTTGTTGCCGGTAATCCGGCGATAGACTTTGCTCAGAGGGTTGAAGAGCAGCTTGTTGAAGACTTGTGTCCGTTTCGTGTCCTGAGCTGTGATAAGGGTGCGCAGAAGGAAGAGATTCGCCCACAACGGCTGATCGTCGGCGCAAAGCGTCTCGTAAAAGATATCGATGAGGTCGGTGACCAGTTGCCGCTTCCCGTCGCGCGTTTCGAACAGGTGTTCGTTTTCCGCGCAGTAGCGTCCCATCCGGTCCGCTGTCCACTCGCGAAGGCAGAACTCCCACACGGCATCGATCAGGCCCTCCTTGCCGCCGAAGTGATACGACACGGCGTTCGGCATGGTCCCTGCCCGCGCGGTGATGTCCCGTACGGTCACGGCCTCCGTGCCGTGGCAGGCGAAGAGCTCCCCGGCGGCATCCAGAAGGCGGCGCCGGGTATCTTCGGACACTTTGTAGCTTTTATGTGCCATGCCGATCAGGCGGGATTGAACTTGTCTTTGGGCTGACGGCAGCGCGGGCATTTCCAGTCGGCGGGCAGGTCCTCGAATTTCGTGCCCGCGGGGATG